>NZ_JBSXMZ010000007.1:287536-972602 GCF_054073265.1 Kribbella sp. CWNU-51 | reverse complement strand
CGCACCTCGGACAACTTCCGCCCCATCACAACACCCTCCAACAATCAGGCGTTGCAACAATCCCCTGAATCTGCCGTCACCCAGAGCACATTTGTTTCCCCACAGTTGACCCAACCACCCCTAGGCACGCCCCCGACGAGGAACGCCGACCTGCGGAGCATTCCTGGTGCGTAGCGCCGCCGGCACCCGCGGGCCGAAGGCGCGCCTTGATCGTTGAGCAGTCAGTCCTCCCGCTCGGTGTCGACTGATGTGCGAGGCACACCGGGAACCAGTTCGCCGCCGACGACGGTGCGAGCCTGCGGGAGCGGATGGGGCACGCCAGCCCTCGTGCGGCGATGATCTACCTGCACGTGTCGAAGGCTCGTTCACGGCACAGCGCCGACCGGCTCAACGGCCGGCTGCGGGAGGCTCGCCCCCAGGCCGGCGGCGACTCGTTAGGGCACGCCGCCTCTCGACGAGGCAAAGGAGAACGGTGGCGTCAGCCGGGAATCGCGCTCTGACCTGCATGAACGCTTTGGTGGAGACGAGGGGACTTGAACCCCTAACCCCTGCCTTGCAAAGGCAGTGCTCTGCCAGTTGAGCTACGCCCCCGTGGGGGTGGTCAGTGGCCGGGGGGTACCCGGTCGACTGCCTCGGCCCAGAGGTCCTTCTCGGCGCGGGACTGCTGGGTCTTCTTGTAGGCGAAGTATCCACCGATGCAGGCCAGCAGCACCAGCAGGATCTTTCTCAGCACTGGAGACTCCTCGGAATCGGGGTTCGTGGTGGTGGGCCTAACTGGACTTGAACCAGTGACCTCTGCCTTATCAGGGCAGCGCTCTAACCGTCTGAGCTATAGGCCCGCGATGCGGGGTCGAACCCGGGAGAGATTACCGCACCAAGTGCCTGTCTCCCAAACCGGTTCCGGCCGGGCCCACCTGAGGCCCGGCCGACCGGTGTCAGTCCTCCGACGCCAGCGTGACTTCGAGGCCGCCGAGCAGCGTGGCGGCGATGTTGTAGAGGAAGGATCCGAGCGTCGCGAGTGCGGTAATGATCAGCACATCCGCACACGCCAGCAGCGTGGTAAAGCCCATCACCTTGCCGGTGTTGATGTAGTTCTCGATCCGGAACGGCTCGGCCGTCGGCGTGCCGAGCACCTCCTGGACGGTGTTGTTGATGTTGTCGAACACCCCGGCCGCACCGATCGCGGACCAGATGATGAACACCGCGACCCAGGTCACGATGCCGAACGCGATCGACAGCAGGAACGCCGTCTTCATCACCGACCACGGGTCGATCCGGGACATCCGCAAACGCGCCTTGCGGGTCTGCGGCCGGCTCGACGGCTTCGGTTCTCTCCCGGCCTTCGCCGTGACCCTGCTCTCGGTCTTGTCCGTCTTGTCGTTCTTCACCGCGGCCGCCTTGTCCAGGACTGCCTGACGCGCCGCGCTCACCCGATCACCGAACGACTCGGTCTTCGGCTCGGTCCTGCCGGTCAGTCCGTACGACGAGGCTGACGCCGGAGCACCGGGTTGCGGCGGGACCGGGGTGGGTGACCATGGCTCAGGCCGACCGGGGGTGCTCGGGCTCGGCGTCGTACCGGGACGGGCCGGCTGCTGCTGCGGGCGCACCGGTGTGGCACCGGCCGCGCCCGGCCGCGGCTGCTGGCGGAAGTCCGCCGGCCGCTGGCCGTTGCCGCTGGGCGCGGCACCGGAACGACCGTTGGAGGCCGGAGTGGCCGGTCCAGTGGACGGCTTCCCGGCCTGCGATGCCCGCTGGCTCTTGGAGCTGTCCGCCGCACCATCGGGCCAGGTCGGCCTCGCGCGGTTGGTCATCAGTTACCCCTCCTGGCCGGCATCGTCGTCTTCGACGGTAGCCGCGCCGTCCACGTCCGTCGAACGTTCGTCATCATTCTGGACGCTCTCAGGGGTGGATTCGGTTGTCGATCCGTCCACATCCTGGGCATCTTCGAGGGATGTACCCCCTTCGACGCCTTCGGATTCCTCGCCGATGAGATCGCCGTTCACGGTCAGATCGGTGTTCCGGGCGATCGCGACGACCGCGTCGGACTCGCCGACCCCGGCGAACCGGACGCCCATCGTGTCCCGGCCCTTGACCGGCACGCTGTCGACCCGGCTGCGGACCACCTGGCCGCTCGCCTTGATCGCCAGGACCTGGTCCTCGTCGACCACGATGAGTGCGCCGACCAGCGAGCCACGCTCGTCGTTCAGCTTCACTGCCTTGATTCCGAGCCCGCCGCGCCCCTGCTGCCGGTACTCCGACACGCGCGAACGCTTGGCGTACCCGGCGTCGGTCACGGTGAAGACGAACTGGGAGTCCTCGTCCGCGCCGGCCCGGATCACCGACATCGACAGCAACTCGTCACCCGAGCGGAACTTCATCCCGGTCACACCAGAGGTGGCCCGGCCCATCGGGCGGAGCTGCTCGTCGTTCGCGGTGAAGCGGATCGACTGGCCCTTGCGGGACACCAGCAGCAGGTCGTCCTCGGCGGTGGCCAGGTCGGCGCCGATCAACTCGTCGTCGTCCTCGCGGAAGTTGACCGCGATGATGCCGCTCTGCCGGGCCGAGTCGTAGTCGGTCAGCGCTGTCTTCTTGACCAGGCCCCGCTTGGTCGCGAGCACCAAGTAGTCAGCCTGCTCGTAGTCGCGCAGCGTCAGGACCTGCGCGATCTCCTCGTCCGGCTGGAACGACAGCAGGCCGGCGACGTGCGAGCCCTTCGCGTCCCGGGCGGACTCGGGCAGCTGCCATACCTTGGCCCGGTAGACCCGGCCCTTGGTGGTGAAGAACAGCATCCAGTGGTGGTTCGTGGTGGCGAAGAAGTGACTGATCTCGTCCTCGGCCCGCAACTGTGCGCCGCGGACACCCTTGCCGCCGCGATTCTGCGTCCGGTACAGGTCGGTCTTGGTCCGCTTCGCGTACCCGCCGCGGGTGATGGTGACGACGACGTCCTCGTCCGGCACCAGGTCCTGGACGGACAGGTCACCGTCGGCCGCGATGATCTCGGTCCGCCGCTCGTCGCCGTACCTGTCGACGATCTCGGCGAGCTCGTCCTTGACGATCGACCGCTGCCGCTCGGGGCTGGCCAGGATGTCCTCGAGGTCGGCGATGATCGCCTCGAGCTCCTGCAACCGCTCGATGATCTTCTGCCGTTCCAGTGCGGCCAGCCGGCGCAGCTGCATGTCCAGGATCGCCTGCGCCTGGATCTCGTCGATGTCGAGCAGCTGCATCAGGCCGGTCCGCGCCTCGTCCACGTCCGGGCTGCGCCGGATCAGCGCGATCACCTCGTCGAGGGCGTCGAGCGCCTTCACGTAGCCGCGGTAGATGTGCGCGTTCTTCTCCGCCTCGCGCAGACGGAACCGGGTCCGCCGCTGGATGACCTCGATCTGGTGGTCGATCCAGTGGCTGATGAAGAGGTTCACGCTCAGCGTGCGCGGTACGCCGTCGACCAGAGCCAGCATGTTGCACCCGAAGGTGTCCTGCAGCTGGGTGTGCTTGTAGAGGTTGTTCAGTACGACGCGCGGCTGAGCGTCCCGCTTCAGCACGACGACCAGCCGCTGCCCGGTCCGCGACGAGCTGTCGTCGCGGATATCGGCGATCCCGCTCATCTTGCCGGTGTTCACCAGCTCGGCGATCTTCAACGCGAGGTTGTCTGGGTTGACCATGTACGGCAGCTCGGTGACGACCAGGCTGGTCCGGCCCTTGGCGTCCTCCTCGATGTCGACGACCGCACGCATCGTGACCGAGCCACGGCCGGTGCGGTAGGCGTCGTCGATGCCCTTGTAGCCGACGATCAGTGCACCGTTCGGGAAGTCGGGGCCCTTGATGTACTGCAGGCAGGCGTCGAGCAGCTCCTCCTGGGTCGCGTCCGGGTGCTCCAGCGCCCAGTTGACCGCGGCGGCGACCTCGCGCAGGTTGTGCGGCGGGATGTTCGTCGCCATGCCGACCGCGATCCCCGACGAGCCGTTCACCAGCAGGTTCGGGAAGCGGGCCGGCAGGATCACCGGCTCCTGCGACTTGCCGTCGTAGTTGGGCCGGAAGTCGACCGTGTCCTGGTCGATGTCGCGGACCATCTCCATCGCCAGCGGCGCCATCCGGCACTCGGTGTACCGCATCGCGGCCGCCGGGTCGTTGCCCGGGGAACCGAAGTTGCCCTGGCCCTGGATCAGCGGCGCCCGCATCACCCACGGCTGCGCCAGCCGGACCAGGGTGTCGTAGATCGCCGAGTCGCCGTGCGGGTGGTACTGACCCATCACATCACCGACGATGCGGGAGCACTTGTTGAAACCACGGTCCGGCCGGTAGCCGCCGTCGTACATCGCGTAGAGGATGCGGCGGTGCACCGGCTTGAGGCCGTCGCGGACCTCGGGCAGTGCGCGGCCGACGATCACGGCCATCGCATAGTCGAGGTACGACTGCTGCATCTCGGTCTGCAGGTCGAGGGGCTCGACCCGGTCGTGGCCCGGGGAGGTGGGGGTCTCCGTCATGAAAAACTCGTCCCGTTCAAGTCAGTACGTCGGTGAGTGGCGCAGAGAATCGTGGCCCGGGGCAACGGACCACGAGCCCGTCAGATGTCGAGGAAGCGGACGTCCTTGGCGTTGCGCTGGATGAAACTGCGTCGCGCCTCGATGTCGTCGCCCATCAGCGTCTGGAACGTCTCGTCGGCGCGGATCGCGTCGTCCAGGGTGATCTGCAGCAGCACCCGGTTGGCCGGGTCCATCGTCGTGTCCCACAGCTCGTTCGCGTTCATCTCGCCCAGACCCTTGTAGCGCTGGATCGGGTTCTCCTTGGGCAGCTTCCGGCCCGCCTCGGCGCCGGCCTCGAGCAGGCCGTCGCGCTCCCGGTCGGTGTAGGCGAGCTCGTCCGCGTGGTTGCTCCAGCGGATCTTGTACAGCGGCGGCTGCGCGGCGTACACATGACCACGCTCGATCAGCGGCCGCATGAACCGGAACAGCAGCGTCAGCAGCAGGGTCCGGATGTGCTGGCCGTCGACGTCGGCGTCGGCCATGATCACGATCTTGTGGTACCGGAGCTTGTCCTCGTCGAAGTCCTCGTGGATGCCGGTGCCGAGCGCGGAGATGATCGCCTGGACCTCGTTGTTCTGCAGGACCTTGTCGATCCGGGCCTTCTCGACGTTCAGGATCTTGCCCCGGATCGGCAGGATGGCCTGGAACTTCGGGTCCCGCCCACCCTTCGCGGAGCCACCGGCCGAGTCACCCTCGACGATGTAGACCTCGCACTCCTCGGGGTTGGTCGACTGGCAGTCGGCCAGCTTGCCCGGGAGACCACCGCCACCCAGCAGGCCCTTGCGGTTGCGGGCCAGGTCGCGTGCCTTGCGGGCCGCGATCCGGGCACTCGCCGCGGCGGTCGCCTTGCGGATGATCTCGCGGCCCTCGGCCGGGTTCTGCTCGAACCAGGCGCCGAGCTTGTCGTTCACGACCCGCTGGACGAAGCCCTTCACCTCGGTGTTGCCGAGCTTGGTCTTCGTCTGACCCTCGAACTGCGGCTCAGCGAGCTTGACCGAGATGATCGCGGTCAGGCCCTCCCGGATGTCGTCACCGGTGAGCCGGTCCTCCTTCTTCTTGATCATCCCCTGGTCCTCGCCGAACGAGTTGACCAGTGAGGTGAGCGCGGCCCGGAAGCCTTCTTCGTGAGTGCCGCCCTCGTGGGTGTTGATCGCGTTCGCGAAGGTGTGCACCGACTCCTGGAACGAACCGCTCCATTGCAGCGCGACCTCGAGGCTCATCGTGTTCTCGGCGGTGGCCGCCTCGAACGAGATGACGTCGCGGTGCACGGTCTCGCGGATGCCGGTCAGGTACTTCACGTAGTCGACCAGACCGTCGTCGTACCGGAACGACTGCTGGAGCGGCTTGCCGTCCTCGTCGATGTGGTCGGGCCGCTCGTCCCGGATCACCAGCTCGAGTCCCTTGTTCAGGAACGCGTACTCGCGGAACCGGGTGGCCAGCGTCTCGTAGGAGTACGTCGTGGACTCGAAGACGTCCGGGCTGGGCCAGAACGTGATCGTCGTACCGTTCGCGTCCGAGGTACCGATCTCGGCGAGGTCGGCGTCCGGGACACCCATGCTGAAGGACTGGGTGTACAGCTTGCCGTTCTTCTTCACGTCGACGCGGAGGTGGCTGGACAGCGCGTTCACGACGGACACGCCGACGCCGTGCAGACCGCCGGACACCTTGTACCCGCCGCCGCCGAACTTGCCGCCGGCGTGCAGCACGGTCAGCACGACGGTGACGGCCGGCTTGCCCTCGGACTCGACGATGTCGACCGGGATGCCGCGGCCGTTGTCGTCGACGCGGACGCCGCCGTCGGGCAGCAGGGTCACGACGATGCGGTCGCCGAACCCGGCCATCGCCTCGTCCACCGCGTTGTCGACCACCTCGGTGACGAGATGGTGCAGACCCCGCTCACCGGTGGACCCGATGTACATCCCCGGTCGCTTCCGGACCGCGTCCAGACCCTCCAGGACCTGGATCGCGCTCGCGTCGTACTCCCGATCCACGACGTTCGACGGGATCGCGTCGAGCATCGCGGGGAGTTCACCGCTGTCGGGTACGACGGTGCCGATGGGGTCGGCGGACTGGTTGGCGTCGATCTCGGTCGGCTCGTCGGTCACCGGCTGTTGTCCTCCTCGGACCCCGCGTTCGCGAGGCATCGTGCACAGTGGAAGCCGCCCCCTACAGTAGTGACAGAGGCGCGGCTTGCTCTACACCGTCCATCTTACCTGTCGACCGAAGCAGAACCGGCCATCAGCCGCCTGAAACTGTGGACAGGGCGTCTTTTCTCCCTCCTCGCCATGTCCCCACTCACGCATGGGGGGCCTGAAAGCGCTCACGGCCGCTCAGTGGCCTCCGGGGTCTTCACCACTGACGGTCTGGAGACCGAGACGACGCCGACCGGTCCAGACCGCTCACGACCAGGTGGACGAGGGGGCCCGCCGCGCACCCACGGGCCTTTAGGATCGCTGCCGTGGAAAGTCTCGACGACGTCATCGACGCCATGATCGCCGACCGGGTGATTCACCGGCACCGGCGCAAATGGCTGATTGCGATCGCGATCGTCGTCATCCTCGCGGTGGTCGTCTTCTTCACCGGCGGCTGGAAGGAGAAGCAGGGCCGGAAGGTCCCGACCCTGACCGCGCCCGTGACGCTGACCTCCGGCCGGTACGAATACAACTTCACCAAGGCGGAGATCGTCCGGACGCCGAAGACGAAGTACGACGAGGCGAAGGCGGAGCTGAAGGTCTACTTCGACGTGAAGAACGTCGACACCGAAGAGTTCACGAGCCATAACGTGGACGGCGACCTGCTCCGGCTGATCCCCGGCCCCGGCAAGGACCTGGTGCACTCCAACGGCGCCGACTGCCGTGGCATCCTCGGCTGGGAGCTGGTCTACGGTCTGCCGCCGGAGAGTTGTTTCACCCAGTTCGACATCCCCGCCGACTTCAGCGCGGACGTGATCGAAGTCGGAGTCCTCGGCGAGCGCTATGAGTCGGACCCCTCCGTGCTCGGTGCGAATGACACGCCGTACTGGCACAACGAGACCGCGGACGCCGTTGTCCAGCTCAAGCCGACGGTCGTCGTCGACGACGGGGAGGACAAGTGAAGCTCTATCGCCCGGCCACCGTGCTGGTGGGCGTCCTCTTCGTCCTGCTCGGCGGACTCACCCGGCTGGCCGTCCCGGACCAGGTCTACAACGACGAGGACAACCTGATCATCGAGCACGGCACTGTCGGCTCGAAGCTCGAGTACGGCGACTCGACCATCGAGGTGACCCGGATGAAGTTCGCCAAGTCGTACCTGCCGAGCAACGCCGACGACGAGGACAAGCCGATTGAGACCAACGGCGTGTACGTCGCGCTGGAGTGGGACACGGTGCGCGGTACGCAGAATCCGGCCACTCTGAACGTGACCCTGCAGGCCGATGGCGGCACGGTCTACACGCCAGTGGGGGAAACGACCGGAAACGGCATCGACTTCGCCGCCGCCGGGTTCGGGCAGACGGGCGCCGTCGTGTTCGAGGTGAACCCGGTCGATCTGAAGGGACTCACGCTGAAGCTCCGGCCGAGCCAGTTCTACAACGTGCTGGCGCACGCGATCGACGTCGACCTCGGCGTCCCGAGCGAAACCGTCGCCCAGCAGCTCGTCGACGGCGCCGCGGAGCAGTACGTGATCCCGAACTCGGTTGAGCGGGTGGCCCAATGAGAATCGCCACCCGTGCGGGCCGGGTGACCGCGCAGATCTCGCTGCTGCTGGCTCTGGTGTCCACCAGTGGGTACATGGTGACGCGGACCTATCTGGACGACCCGGAGCAGGTCTACAAGGACGGTGCGATCACCGATGTCGTCAAGGCCGGCGGACCGGTGACCATCGATCACGTCGAGTGGAAGCTGGACTCGCTGCAGGCGTACACGCGACTGGTCGACGACGAAGGCGAGGAGATCGACTCGATGGGGCCGGCCGGTTCGGTGATCCTCGTCGCGACCGTGACACTGACGCCGCTCGACGGTCTCTACATGAAGGACAAGGGCTTCCACTGCCAGGCGGACCTGCGCGACGATCGCGGCAACGTCTGGGAGGGGCAGCAACCCTACGGCTATCCGCTGCCGACGTACTGCGGTGATACCGACCACCCGTGGACGCGCAACAAACCCGGCAAGGTCGCCCAGGTGTACGTCGTTCCCGCGTCCGCCGTACCGCACCTGACCGGTATCCAGGTCGAGTTCAACGACGAGAACCGTCGCTTCCTCATCACTCCCTGACCAGGCCCCGCGGCCGGCTCTACACCGTGGCGACCTCGGCCTCGGGCTTGGCCTTTGCCTCGGTGTCGGCCTTGGCCTTGGCAGCCGCGTCGGCCTCGGTCTTACGCTCGATGCCGACCGAGATGCAGAGGTCGAACGCCGCCGCCAGCAACGCGATCCGCAGTGTCTGGAACAAGACGTCCCCGATCAGCCGGGCGATCTCGGCGTTCATCAGGCCCCAGCGCTCACCGTGGTCCCCGATCAGCCGGCTCAGTCCGTAGAACAGCCAGTCGTCACCGAGCAGCCAGAACGTGTAGACCATGCAGACCACGCCGAGGAACACCGGGCCGACCCGGACCAGCAGCCGAAAAGCGTTCAGCGTCGGGTAGAACTTCTCCCGGAAGCCGCCGAGGAGGAGGTTCGGGGCCTTGTTGGTGAGCGCGACGATCCGGTTCTGCTTCGGCGCCTCGGCCTCGAGCTGATCTCCGAACCGGCGCTCCACCCGGGTGCCCCGGAAGACGCCGCCGCTGGACAGCACGCGGTGGCCGAAGACGACGGTGGTGATGGCCAGCCAGGTCAGCGGTTCGGCGACACCGAGCTTGAACAACGGCCAGAGGTTCTCCCAGAAGAAGCCCCAGAGGAACTCGAGACCGGCGGGGACCGGGATGTGGATGCCGGCGAAGAAGTCCTTCAGCCCGTCCCACCAGCCCAGCGACCAGTACCAGAAGGTGCGGACCTCGAACCAGTCCTTGCCGTCCTGGATCGCGAACGGCGTCACGACGACGGTGATCAGCAGGAAGAACGACTCCGCCCAGACCTGGGCGAACTTCACCGGCCGGCTCGGCCAGCGGTCGTCGACCGCTTCGAACACCCGGCGCAGCACCAGCAGGATCACGATCGCCGGCAGGTACTTGTGCCACCGGCCGTCGGACAGCTGGAAGAACTCCGAACCGGGCTGCAGTCCGCGCTGGACCAGGTTGCTGACGTTGAGCTCCGAAACCTGAGTTTCCAGGAAGCCCCAGGCCGACCACACCGCGACCAGCGGAAGCAGTGTGACGGCCAGCAACTCCAGCAGACCCTGCTGGGTCGGGTCGGACGTCTCCTCGGCCTGGTTGCCGGCCGCGTCCCGCCAGCGGTAGAGCGACGTCGCACAGGTCCGGATCATGCCGACGTACGCCGCGATCTGCATCAGCACACCGGCTGAGAAGAGCCCGACGCCGATGCTGCCGTGGGAGTGCTCGGACAGCCAGATCGCACCCTCGGTGGACGCCTTGAAGCCGATATAGCCGGCCAGGAACCAGGTCGCCAACGGCAGGAGGTTCCGCCACCAGAGCCGGAAGGTGTCTCCGATCAGGTGGACCATCTCGCGAAAACCATCGACGATCGTGCGCATCGCGCCCGATCCTAGGGGACCGTCGGGGTCGCCTGACCGGTTGGTCTCACAGTTGGGGCTGGTCGCTCAGCCGTACGTGTCACGGGGGCCTCGGCCGCCTCGGATGGTGCGGGGGCCTTTGCGCCAACTGGGGGTGTGGGGACCTTGGACGTTGACGCGGGTGACTGTGCCGTCGCCGAGTTCGGCGTTCAGGCGGCGGACCAGGTCGGGGGCGAGCAGCTTGAGCTGGGTGGCCCAGGCGGTGGACGACGTACGCACGGTGAGTTCGGTGTCCTGGTAGGACTCGGGCGTGCAGTGTTCGGCCATCTCGGGGCCGACGATCGACGGCCAGCGAGCCATCACGCCGTGGACGGCGACGTCGACTTCCCAGCCCTGGTCGCGCATCAGCCGGCCAAGGGTGTTGGTCAGTTTCTGCGGGTCCCGGTCGTCGGGGCGGGCGCTACTGATCTGGGCGCCGTCGACACGCGGTCGCCGGCGCGTCCGCTTGACCGGCTTGATCCCGCCGTTGGCAGCCTTCAGCCGCCCGGCGAGCGATTTCGCCAGCTCCAGTCCCTGTTTGTCGTGCTCGGTTTCGCCCGGCGGTTCCGGAGCGGGCTCGCTCTCGAAGCCGCTCTCAGAGGAATTCCGGGGTTCAGGCACGGCGAACGAACCCGTCACCGACGTCGAACCGGGCGCCGCTGAGCTCAGCGGGCACATCCGCGCCGACTGCCGCGGTCACCAGCACCTGCTCGGCGGGCGCGACCAGCTCGGCCAGCCGGTCCCGTCGCTGCGAGTCGAGCTCGGCGAACACGTCGTCCAGGATCAGCACCGGCTCACCCCCGTCCGCTCTCAGCAGTTCGTACGACGCCAGCCGCAGCGCGAGCGCGAACGACCACGACTCACCGTGACTCGCATACCCCTTCGCAGGCAAGTCCCCGAGCCCGAGTACGACGTCGTCGCGGTGCGGGCCGACCAGCGACACACCCCGGTCGAGCTCGTCCGGCCGCTTCTGGCGCACCGCCGCCAGCAGCACCTCGCTCAACTGCTCCCGCGACGTCACGCCGGGCTCGAGCACGACCGAGGACTTGTACTCCAGCCGCGCATCACCCTTGCCTCGGGCAACAGCGTCGTACGCGCTGGAAACCAGCGGGCGCAGGGATTCCAGCAACTCGAGCCGCGTCGCGAGCAGATCCGAGCCGGCCCGGGCCAGGTGCGAGTCCCACACCTCCAGCGTGCGCAACTGTCCCTCGGCGGCGCTCGACCGGTTCTGCCGGCGCGCCATCGACGCGCTCCGCAGCAGCGAGTTCCGCTGCTTCAGCACCCGGTCGTAGTCCTGCCGTACGCCGGCCATCCGCGGCGACCGCAGGGTCAGCAACTCGTCCAGGAACCGGCGCCGCTCGGACGGATCGCCCTTCACGAGCGCCAGATCCTCCGGCGCGAACAGCACCGTGCGGAGCAATCCGAGCACGTCCCGCGGCCGCGGGACCGGCGAACGGTTCACCCGGGCCCGATTTGCCCTCCCAGGATTGATTTCCAGCTCGACGACCACGTCGCGGTCGTACTGGCTGTGGATCTCGGTCCGCACGATCGCGCGGGTGGCGCCGGCCCGCACCAGCGGTGCGTCGTTCGCCACCCGGTGCGAGCCGAGTGTCGCGGTGTAGTGGATCGCCTCGACCAGGTTGGTCTTGCCGTGGCCGTTCGGCCCGACGAAGGACGTCACGCCCGGAGTGAGCTGGACCTCCGCCTGCTGATAGGACCGGAAGTCGAGCAGACCCAGGGCGGTGACATACACCTCAGTGCTTGATCGGGGGTGTCGCGTACGACGGGTCCTCGGCACCCTTCACCGCGTGGCCGCCGAACTGGTTGCGCATCGCGGCGATCGCCTTCATCGCCGGCGAGTCCTCCTGCCGGGACGCGAACCGCGCGAACAGCGCCGCCGCGATGGCCGGCACCGGTACGGCGTTGTCGATCGCGGCCTCGACGGTCCACCGGCCCTCGCCGGAGTCGTCGGCGTACCCGCGGATCTTGTCCAGGTGGGTGTCGTCCTTGAGCGCGATCACCATCAGGTCGAGCAGCCAGGACCGGATCACGGTGCCCTCGCGCCACGAGTCGAACGCGGCCGGCACGTTGTCCACGATCTCCGCGGCCTCGAGCAGCTCGAAGCCCTCGGCGTACGCCTGCATGATGCCGTACTCGATGCCGTTGTGGACCATCTTGGTGAAGTGCCCGGCGCCGACCTTGCCGGCGTGCACGAAACCGAACTCGCCCTCGGGCTTGAGGGCCTCGAAGATCGGCATCACGGCCGCCACGGCGTCATTGTCGCCGCCGCACATCAGGGCGTAGCCGTTCTCCAGGCCCCAGACGCCGCCGGACACACCGCAGTCGACGAAGCGGATGCCCTTCTCGGCGAGCTGCGCGGCCCGGCGGGTGTCGTCGGTCCAGCGGCTGTTGCCGCCGTCGATCACGATGTCGCCGGGGGAGAGCAGGCCGGCCAGCTCGGTGACCACCGGATCGATGGCCTTGACCGGGACCATGATCCAGACCACCTTGGGCTGGTCGGGGGCGGTGAGCTTGCCGACCATGTCGGCGAGGTCGGTGGCGTCGGAGATGTCCGGGTTGTGATCGAACCCGACCACGGTGTGGCCGGCGTTGCGGATCCGCTGGCGCATGTTGCCGCCCATCTTGCCGAGACCGACAAGGCCGAGCTCCATCGTGAATCCCCTTGTTCTGTTGGCGTTCAGCTGTTCAGGCGGACCGGCATCAGCACGTACCGGAACTCGGTGATCGGTTCGCCCTCGAAGTCCCGCACGCCGGTCAGTTCGGCCGGCTTCGTCGCCTGCGTGAAGGCCAGGTGCGCGACCGGCGTACCGATCGCGTTCAGCCCGTCGAGCAGGTACGTCGGATTGAAGCCTACGGTCACCGGATCGCCGGCGACCCGCGCCTCGATCGACTCCGAGGCCTGCGCCTCGTCACCGCTGCCGGCGTCGAGCGTCACGCTGTCCTCGGCGAAGGTCAGCCGGACCGGCGCGTTGCGCTCCGCGACCAGGGCGACCCGCTTGACGGCCTCGACCAGGGTCGCGGTGTCGATCCGCACCCGGGTCGCGATCGCGGCGTCGGTCGGGATGATGCCACGGACCTTCGGAAACTCGCCGTCCAGCAGCCGGGTGGTGGCGCGCCGGTTGCCGCCGGACACCTCGCCCTCGAAGCCGACGATGCCGTCTCCGGTACCGGGCGCGGCGAGCGAGACGATCACGTCCGATCCGGTCATCGCCTTCGCGGTCTCGGACAGCACCCGGGCCGGCACCAGCGCGGCCGCGGACGCGTCGGGGGATTGGGGGTTCCACTCGAGCTCGCGGATGGCGAGCCGATAGCGGTCGGTGGCGAGCAGCGAGATCATGGATCCCTCGATCTCGACCCGGACGCCGGTCAGCACCGGCAGGGTGTCCTCGCGACCAGCCGCGGTCACCACCTGGCCGACCGCCTGGGCGAAGACGTCCGCCTTGACCGTGCCGCTCGCGGCCGGAAGCTCCGGCAGCGCCGGATATTCCTCGGTGGGAAGTGTCTGGAGCGTGAACCGCGAACTGCCGCAGGTCACTTGGGCCTTGGCGCCGTCCACCGCGATGTCCACGGGCTGGTTCGGCAGGCTCTTGGAGATGTCGGCCATCAGCCGGCCGGAGATCAGGCACTTGCCGGAGTCGGCCACCTGAGCAGGCACGGTGACCCGGACCGAGGTCTCGTAGTCGAAGCCGGACAGGGTGATCTGCCCGTCCTCGGCCTCGACCAGAAGGCCGGCAAGGATCGGGACGCTGGGACGACTGGGCAAGCTACGCGCGGCCCAGGCCACCGACTCGGCCAGTACGTCGCGCTCGACGCGAAACTTCACCGCTGGGTGCCTCCTGATTCGGCTGTGTGCCAGGCAGATCCTGCCACGGACAAGTGTGCTCTGCGCCAATCGGGCGTGACGTGGCGCTTCGGGCGGGTCGCGTCGGCGTCGTTCAGGTGCTGTTGAGGACAGCCTGACAGGTCGTTCAACCCGGCGCGAGACCGGGGTTTTCCCCAGGAAGCGCGGCTCGATCGTTTTGTGGACTGGGAACTCTCTACAGATTCCATAGGGTTCTTAGCACCGGTGGATACTGTGGAAAAGCGCCGACTTCGCAGGTCAGGTACCGAATCGCCCTGTGCACGGCATGTGGACGAATCTCGGTCGTGCTGAGGACGGCTGGGTACGACGGATTCTGTCCCCACAGCGAATCCACAACACAGACCGACGTGTCCACTGCGATACCCACAGTTATCCACAGGTGTATCCCCACCCTGTGTGGTTCCGGTGACCGCGTTGTAGCGCTCGGCGTCCGTGGCTTCGACGCGGTCACCGTTGCTCATTGCTGCTTGGCCTGGTGCTTGATCCGGTTGGTCAGTTCGGTGACCTGATTGAAGACGCTGCGCCGCTCGGACATCAGCTGCCGGATCTTTCGTTCGGCGTGCATCACGGTCGTGTGGTCGCGGCCGCCGAACTGCTGGCCGATCTTCGGCAGCGACAGATCGGTGAGCTCGCGGCACAGGTACATCGCGATCTGCCGCGCCGTCACCAGCACCCGGCTCCGGCTGGATCCGCAGAGGTCGTCGATCGACAGACCGAAGTACGAGGCGGTCTGGCCCATGATCATGCTGGCGGTCACTTCGGGCTTGCTGCCTTCGGGAATCAGGTCCTTCAGCACGATCTCGGCCAGACTCAGATCGACCGGCTGCCGGTTCAGGCTGGCGAACGCGGTGACGCGGATCAGTGCGCCCTCGAGCTCACGGATGTTCGTCTGCACCTTCGACGCGATGAACTCCAGCACCTCCGGCGGCGCCGTCAGCCGCTCGGTGGCCGCCTTCTTCCGCAGGATCGCGATCCGGGTCTCCAGGTCGGGCGGCTGGATGTCGGTGATCAGTCCCCACTCGAACCGGTTCCGCAGCCGATCCTCCAGCGCCTCCAGGCGTTTCGGCGCCCGGTCGGAGCTGATCACGATCTGCTTGTTCGCGTTGTGGAGGGTGTTGAAGGTGTGGAAGAACTCCTCCTGGGTCTGGATCTTGCCCTCGAGGAACTGGATGTCGTCGATCAGCAGGACGTCGACATCGCGGTACCGGCGCTGGAACTGGGACGCCTTGTCGTCGCGGATCGCGTTGATGAAGTCGTTGGTGAACTCTTCGCTGGACACGTACCGGACCCGCGCGCCGGTGTAGAGACTGCGGACGTAGTGGCCGATCGCGTGCAGCAGGTGGGTCTTGCCCAGACCGGAGTCGCCGTAGATCAGCTGCGGGTTGTACGCCTTGCCCGGTGCCTCGGCGACGGCGACCGCGGCCGCATGCGCGAACCGGTTCGAGCTGCCGATGACGAAGGTCTCGAAGGTGTACTTCGGATTCAGCCGGGCTTCACCCTGTGCCTCGGTGGCCGGCTGGATCGGAGCTGAGCCGTTCGGCAGCGGCGCGACCGAGCCGAACGGCTGCTGGGACTGCTGAGCCGGCTGGTCGTAGTGCTGGCGGGCGGGCTGTTCGTAGCGCTGCTCCTGCCGCGGCTGACCGAACTGCCCTCCCGGGGCCGGGTCAGTCAGCGCGGACTGGATCGTTGGCTGGAACGCGCCGTCGGTCCGCAGCGGTTCGCGTACGGCGGGCTGCGGCGGTGACTGTGGTTCGCGCAGCTCCGGGTCGAGCGACGGGTCGACGGTCACCGCGATCCGGATGTCACGACCGAAGCTCTCGGTCAGGATCCGCTCGAGGTCGGGTCGCAGCCGGGTCTCGAGCTGGCCGCGGGTGAAGTCGTCCGGCACGGCCACGATCGCCGTACTCTCGTGCAGCGTCACCGGCCGCGAGTTCGTCAACCAGGCCCGCTGGTTCGGCGGGAGGCCCGCGAGCACCCGGGCCCAGGCTTCGCCGAGGTCCATCACAGGTGCCGCGGCTTCCGGCTGTGGCTCGACGGGTCGAGGCTCAACGCGGCGGGGCTCAACGGCCCGCGGTTCGACAGGTCGTTGCTCGACCGGCTGGGTCTCGATGGGCCGGGTCTCGATGGGCCAGGTCTCGATTCGGCGGGGCTCCGCCGGTGGTTGCCCGGCCGCCCGTGTCTCTGGCATCCGAGGCTCAGTTCCGCTGCCGTCACCGTCCGCACGTGCATCACCCTCGTTCCGCGCCGGCCCTGCTGTGTCACCGCTGCCGGTACCCCCAGCGGCGTTCCGCTCACCACTCCAGGCATTGCTGTTCGAGTCGGGGTAGCCCAGGTTGCCGACCGCGGGTGCGCTACCGAAGTACGCCGTACCTGCGGAGGGCTCGGTCACCGGGCCGGTCGGAAGATCTGTCGCTGCGCGCTCCAGGTCGGAGCGGTAGCGGTAGCCGTCGTACTGCGGACGAGCCGTCGGCCGGTAGCCGGACTGCGGCGGCTCGGGCATCGGGATCGGGAATGAGGGGCTGAGGTGGTCGCCGGGATCCATCCGCGGCGCGGGCTCGACGGCCGGGGCGACCTCGGGCCGGAACTCCGGCGGGACGACCTCACTCCGGAAATCGGTCGGTAGGGGCTCGGCGCGGAACTCGGCGGGGAGAGGCTCGGCGCGGAACTCGGCGGGGAGAGGCTCGGCGCGGAAGTTCCCGGGGGTGGATTCGGCGCGGAAGTCCGCGGGATGCGGCTCGGACCGGAATTCGGTCGGGGTCACCTCGGTGCGGAAGTCCGCGGCCGGTTCGGGTCGGAGGTCCTGGCCCCCGTCGCCCTGGTACTGCGACCCGATGTGGTCGGGCCTGATGTAGTGCGCCGGTGTGTATTCCGCCGGTGTCTCTTCCGCACTGGCGGAATGGTCCTCGACCACGCGTTGCTCCCCGATTCATCGCTGCGGTGGCCGGCGCGTTCCGGGTGGACCCGGGCGGCGCGACCATTCGACCCGACACCGTGCGGCCGGTGAGTCGTCGTGCTGTTCGGCTCAGCGCGGTTGCTGGTTTCCGCAGTCCGATCGCCGCACTGTCCACACGGTTGTCCACAACTGTGAACGACGCGTGGAGCAGGTTGGTTACCGATCGCGGGGTGTGGGACATCTGGTGTGAGGGGCTGACGCTAACAAGTCCGCCCAGGCTGCTTCAAGCCGTCATCCACAGGCTATGAAGCACAAATTGGGGGCAACCTCCGGCGTGTCGGGTAGACGCCGGAGCGTAGTCGTGGTCGGTGATCGCTGACGGTGGCGAATCGGATCGGACAGTGACGATCCTGGGACGACCACTCGACCAACCACCCACCCACTATTCTGTCCACAGGTCTGTGGACAACTCTGGGGATGGCTGGTTTGACCTGTCCACAGGCGGCCACGTACCGTGGATCAGTCGGTGTTGAGCCGGCCGTTTCGTGCTGCGCTCCCTGCTGGACCACCTGGTTCTTGAGTGGTGTGCAGGACTTGCACCAGCGGCAGATCTATCCATGGATTTGTCGACAATTTTGTGATCTCGAGTAACCGGAGTCATTCCAGTGAGCAAGCGGACGTTCCAGCCGAACAACCGGCGCCGGCACAAGAAGCACGGCTTTCGTCTTCGGATGCGCACCCGTGCGGGTCGCGCCATCATCGCCGCCCGCCGTGGCAAGGGCCGCCAGCGCCTCGCGGCCTGAGCGACCTTCTCGACGGTGACCACCTCGTGTTGCCCGCGTCGAACCGGCTCCGCCGGTCTGACGACTTCCGCCGCGCCGTTCGTTCTGGACGGCGCGCGGGCCGGCGCGCGGTGGTGCTCCATCTTCTGGTGCGGGACGGCCGGGCGGACGACGCCACGGCCGAGCCCGCTCGCGTTGGATTCGTGGTGAACAAGGCGGTGGGCAATGCGGTTCTGCGGAACCGGGTCCACCGCCGCCTGCGTGCTGTCCTGGCCACCCGGCTCCCCGAGCTGCCGGTCGGCAGCCTCACCGTCGTCCGCGCACTCCCGTCGTCCGGCGCCGCGTCGTACGACGAGCTGGCGGCGGATGTCGACGGTGCGCTGAAGCGGTTGCTGACACCATGATGCGGTTCAATCCCGTGAAGAGCGGGATCATCGGTTTCCTGAAGTTGTACCGGCTGATCATCAGCCCGATGTACGGGCAGGTGTGCAGGTTCTACCCGAGTTGTTCGGCGTACGCCTTGGAGGCGGTCGAGCGCCACGGTGCGGTGCGCGGTAGCTGGCTGGCGGCGAAGAGACTCGCCCGCTGCCACCCGTGGAACCCCGGCGGCTACGACCCCGTTCCACCCACAGATGTCGACCAGCGCGGAGACTCGATCTCCGCCAACCAGCCCGGATCGTCAGCCGACGGCGGGCCTGTGCAGCGAGGTGCATGAGTGACTCTTCTGGCCATCCCCGGGCTCGCGGTGTGGGACGGGATCGTAGACCTGTTCAACACCATCATGACGCCGCTGTACTGGGCTGTGTCGGCCCTGCTCGTCGGCTGGCACTGGCTGTGGAGCCAGGTGCTCGATCCGAACGGCGGCTGGGCCTGGGCGCTGTCCATCGCCGGCCTCACCGTGGTGATCCGGACCCTGCTGATCCCGCTGTTCGTCCGGCAGATCCGCTCCAGCCGGAACATGCAGCTGCTGCAGCCGCAGATGAAGGAGCTGCAGAAGAAGTACGGCCATGACCGGGAGAAGCTCGGTCAGGAAATGATGAAGCTGTACAAGGAGACGGGCACCAACCCGTTCTCCTCGTGCCTGCCGCTGCTGCTGCAGTCGCCGATCTTCCTGGCCCTGTTCCGGGTGCTCGACTATGCGGCCAACGGCAAGGCGCACAGCGCGATCATGCAGCCGTTGGTCTTCTCGCTGCAGCACGCGAAGATCTTCGGCGCGGAGATCTCGCAGAGCTTCCTGAAGGCGAGCGGCCCGGGCGCGAACAACGTCAAGGCCGTCGCGATCGTGCTGATCATCTTGATGACGGCGACGATGTTCACCACGCAGCTTCAGCTGATGCGCAAGAACATGCCGAAGGAGGCCCTCACCGGCCAGGCCGCGCAGATGCAGAAGATCATGCTGTACGTCTTCCCGATCTTCTTCCTGATCGGTGGCTTCAACTTCCCGATCGGTGTGCTCATCTACTGGTTCGTGTCGAACGTGTGGACGATGGGCCAGCAGTTCTACGTGATCCGCCGCAACCCGGCTCCGGGCACCCCGGCGTACGACGCGATGGAGGCCCGCAAGCGCGAGCACAACCTGCGCGCCGGCCGCCCGGCCGACGCGGGCCTGGCGGGCGCCGAGGGTACGACGGACACCGCCGTCCAGGATCGTCGTCCGGCGCAGCGGCAGCAGCCGAAGCGGCAGTCCCGCAGCGACCGCAGGGGTGGCCCCGTGACCACCGGTGGAGCCGCGGCGACGCCGTCGGACGCGGACACCGCCCCGAGCAATGGACAGACGTCCTCGAACGCTCAGCAGGGTGCGACCAAGAAGACTCAGGCCGGTGCCGCCAAGAAGCAGCCGGCTGCCAAGAAGGGTGCGGCTACGAAGCGCCAGCCCGCGGCCAAGTCGGCCGCGCAGAAGAAGGCGGCGCAGAAGAAGTCCGGCGGCTCGCGCTGATCGGCGTGCGCCGGTTCGTCTCCCTGCTTGTGAACGACCTGGGTCCCCGTGGGGCGGATCTCGACATTGTGAAGGAGTGGCCGTGACCGACGGCATGCAGAACAGCGAGGCGGCGGAGCAGTCCGCCGGTACCACCAGCACCGCCGCCGACCGGCTGAAGGCGCTGGAGGCGGAGAGCGACATCGCCGCCGACTACCTCGAGGAGTTGCTGGACATCGCCGACCTCGACGGCGACATCGACATGGACATCGACGGCGATCGGGCCGCAGTGTCGATCGTCGGCGCGGAGCTGAACAACCTCGTCGGTGAGAACGGCAAGGTCCTGGAGGCGCTGCAGGAGCTGACCCGGCTGGCGGTGTACCGGGAGACCGGCGAGCGGTCCCGGCTGATGCTGGACGTGTCGAACTACCGGGCGAACCGGAAGGCCGAACTGGAAGAGGTCGGGCGCAAGGCGGTCGAGGAGGTCAAGGCGACCGGGACCCCGGTGCGCCTGGACCCGATGACGCCGTTCGAGCGCAAGGTGGTCCACGACGTCGTCGCGGCCGCCGGCCTGACCAGCGAGTCGGAGGGCGAGGAGCCCCGCCGGCGCGTCGTCGTTCAGCCGTCGTGATCGTGGGCTCGTGACCGAGCACGTTTCACGTGAAACGCCGCCGCCGCTCGTGGAGGAACTGTATCCACGGGCGGCGGTTCGGCTTGCGGCCTATGCCGACCTCCTCGCCACCCAGGGCACGGTCCGTGGGCTGATCGGCCCGCGTGAGGTTCCGAAGCTGTGGGACCGGCACCTGCTGAACTGTGCCGTCCTCGAGCGCCTGATCCCGGAAGAGTCGTCGGTCGCCGATGTCGGCACCGGCGCGGGTCTGCCCGGGATCGTCCTCGCGCTGGTTCGTCCCGACCTCGAGGTTGCGCTCGTCGAGCCCTTGCTCCGGCGCACCACCTTCCTCCAGGAGACGGTCGACGTACTCGCGCTCGACAACGCGACCGTGGTCCGGGCCCGGGCCGAAGAACTTCCCCCGGCGTCGTACGACGTGGTGACTTCGCGAGCCGTGGCTCCCTTGGGCAAACTGGCCCGGTGGTGTCTGCCACTGTGTGTCGAAGGGGGGCTGATGCTCGCGATGAAGGGATCGTCGGCGGAGGAGGAACTGGACTCCTCCGAACGGGAGCTCGCGGCGCTCGGGGCCGAGCTGTGGCACATTCACCAACTCGGCGTCGATGAACTGGCCCAGCCGACGACTGTCGTGAGTATTGTGGCCGGACGTGCTGCAGGGGGATCCCGGCACGGAAGACGCGGGAGGTGAGCGGGTTGGTGAGTCGTGCCCTCGGATGGCCCGAGAAGAGCACCGGTGAACCGAGAACATCCCAGGCCATCGGCTGGCCCTCCGATCCGGATTCCGCCGTCCGCCTGATCACTCCAGATCCGCCCGCCGCCACCCGCCCCGCCCCCGCACCGCCAGTCCCCACCTCCCCCACCCCGGCAGCTACCTCGGCCGCCGGCGCTCCGACGTCAGCCGTCCCGGCTCCTGCGGCTCCCGCGCCGGCCGGCTCGGCTCCCACGTCGGCAACTGCCGATCCGATGCCGGCCGCCTCGGCTGCCGCGTCGGCCACACCGGCTGCCGCGTCCGCCGCACCGGCCGCCACGCCCGCCGCACCGGTTCCGACTTCAGCGGCCCCAGCTGCTTCGGCGGCCACACCGGCTGCTGCGTCGGCCACATCGGTCGGCACGCCCGCCGCCCCGGTTCCGACATCGGCGGTCCCGGCTGCCGCGCCGGCCTCGGACCGCACGTCTGTTGCCTCGGTCCCCGCGCCGGTCGCTTCGGCTCCGATGGTTGGGGCCGTGCGGGCCACAATCGATCTGCCTGCGCCAGTCTCCGAGTCGCTTGCGATGAGCGGGTCGGTCGAGGACCGCAGGGCGATCGACAGCTCGGCACTGCGGGCAGTCGCCGCAGCCGGCCTCGACGTTGCTCCGGCAGCTGACCCCGTTTCACGTGAAACGGGGGAGTTGGGAGATGATGGTCCCGGACGGGAAACGGCGTCACTGGTGGACGCCGACCAGGACTTCGCGGAGTCTCCACGGCCTGTGGATGACGACCGCACGAAACTGCCCTCGCACACGGGAATTCGTCCACAGAGGCCTGTGGACGAAGCTGGGGGCAGACCTGCCCCGACCCCTACTGACATCCTCTTCGGGCCAAGTCCCGCACCTATCGGAATGGGCGCTATGACTGCCGCACAGATCGCCGCGCGGGCCACGTCGGACGAGCTTCAGCGACGACTTCTCGAGACTCCGATCGCCGCCGCCACCGAACGGACCCTGCTGGTGAATGAAGGACGCACGATGGGCCGCGAGTTCCCGCTGCCCGCTGAAACCCGAGTCTTCGTCGTCGCCAACCAGAAGGGCGGCGTCGGCAAGACAACCACCACCGTGAACGTCGCCGCCGGCCTCGCGCTGTACGGCGCCCGGATCCTGGTGATCGACCTCGACCCCCAGGGCAACGCCTCGACCGCCCTCGGGATCGACCACTCGGAGGGAACCCCGGGTGTCTACGAGGCGATCATCGAGAACGAGCCGTTGAGCAAGCTGCTCCAGCCGTGCGCCGAGCACCCGGGCATCATGGTGATCCCGGCGACGATCGACCTGGCCGGTGCCGAGATCGAGCTCGTCAGCATCGTGGCCCGGGAGAGCCGGCTGAAGCGGGTCCTCGACACGCACCTGGCCGAGACCGAGGCCGCGGGGGAGAAGTACGACTACGTCTTCATCGACTGCCCGCCGTCACTCGGCCTCCTGACCGTGAACGCACTGACCGCCGCCCGCGAGGTCCTGGTCCCGATCCAGAGCGAGTACTACGCGCTCGAAGGTCTGTCCCAGCTCCTCCGGCACATCGACATGGTGAAGTCGCACCTGAACCCCGGGCTCGACGTCTCCACCATCCTGCTCACCATGTACGACGCCCGCACCAAGCTGGCCGGTGAAGTCGCCGCCGAGGTCCGTGGCCATTTCCAGGACGCCGTACTGCGGACCGCGGTACCGCGGTCGGTGCGGATCTCGGAGGCGCCGAGCCACGGCCAGACCGTGCTCGCCTACGACCCGGCGTCCGCCGGAGCCCTCTCGTACCTCGAGGCGTCCCGCGAGATCGCGATGCGGAACAACTCCTGATTCGCTTGATCGCTGTGGCACCGTTTCACGTGAAACGAGCGCCCGCGGCGGACGGTGGCAGGTGCGGCAGGTCAGCAGTAGCTCAGCAGGATGTCGAACTCGAGGGAGCGCGATGAACACCCGACTCGGACGCGGACTAGGTGCGCTGATCCCCAGCAACCCGGCTCCCGGCACCAGTACGACGCTCGGCAGCAAGTCCCACTCGATCCCGGGAGCGCCGCCGATCGCGACACCGTCGACTCCCGAGTTGGCCGCCGTACCGGGGGCTGAGTTCGCGGAGATCGACGTCGACAAGATCACTCCGAACCCGAAGCAGCCGCGCAGCGTCTTCGACGAGGACGCGATGGAGGAGCTGGTCCACTCGGTCAAGGAGATCGGGCTGCTGCAGCCGATCGTCGTCCGGCGGCTCGAGAAGGACAAGTACGAACTGGTGATGGGCGAGCGTCGCTGGCGGGCGACGCAGCAGGCCGGCCTCACCACGATCCCCGCGATCGTCCGTGACACCCAGGACGACGTGATGCTCAGGGACGCGTTGCTGGAGAACCTGCACCGCAGTCAGCTGAACCCGCTCGAAGAGGCCGCGGCGTACCAGCAGATGCTCGACGACTTCGGCTGCACCCAGGAGGTGCTCGCCACCCGCATCGGTCGGTCTCGTCCGCAGATCTCCAACACATTGCGGCTGCTGAAGCTCCCGGCGTCGGTCCAGCGCCGCGTGGCGGCCGGCGTGCTGTCCGCCGGTCACGCCCGCGCCCTGCTCGGCCTTCCGAGCGGCGACGCGATCGAGCGACTGGCCCAGCGGATCGTTGCCGAGGGCCTCTCGGTGCGCACGGTCGAAGAGATCGTTGCCCTGGGCGACATGAACGGCGATGACCCGACGCCGGCGCAGCGCCGCCGCAACAAGCCGGTCGCCCCACGCCTCGTCGACCTGGCCGATCGTCTCTCCGACCGCTTCGAAACCCGCGTCAAGGTCGACCTCGGCAAGACCAAGGGGAAGATCACCGTCGAGTTCGCCTCCCTCGATGACCTCGAACGCATCGTCACGCTGATGGACCCCAACAAGCAGGACAGCCACGGCGCTTAGGATCGCGCTGACAGAGGAATCCCAGGGGTCGCGCCCCAGGACCAGGCGGGATTTGTCGACAAAGTTACTTGGTGACTCGCGGCGATGTTTCATGTGAAACATTGCGCGTGGCTTTGATGAGGTAGGTGGCGGGGAGCTGGGCCGCGGCGAGGCCGAGGCCGGGGTACATGTCGGGGGCGGGGGACTCGCGGAAAGCGGCGAGGTGGAGCCCGGCCGACATGAGGCTGGTGATGATGTCGTTCGGCGGCCAGATGAACGCGGTGAAGCCAGGGGCGGTCGGGTTGTCGCGAGCGCCGGTGGGGAGCTTGGCGTTGTCGATGGTGGCGCGGGGTGTGGAGCGGCCGAAGTAGTCGGCAGTGACGTCCAGCTGGCTCCGGCCGCGGACGGCGAGGACTTCCCAGATCGGGTGATGGTCCGCGAGCAGGACCGACCCGCCAGGAGCCAGCCGGTCGGCGACGAGGTGCGCGAAGACGGCCAGGTCAAGGACCCAGCAGATGGCGCCCCAGCTCAAGTAGATGAGATCGAAGCCGGTCAGCTCGGCTGGGAGGTCGAACATGTCCGCTTGGCGGAAGTCGACCGCGAGACCGGTGGCAGCGGCCTTGTCGCGGCCATCGAGACCGCGACCTCGGAGATGTCGACGCCGGTGACCTTGGCGCCCAGCAAGGCCCAGGACAGGGCTTGATCGCCGCAGGAGCAGGCGAGCTGGAGCACCTGCCGGCCGGCAACATCTCCGGCCGCGGCGATCTCGTCGGCCTCGAGAGCGGAGCCTCCGGAGGAGAAGAACGCCGCGGGCTCGCCGGGGCGGGCGTGGTGGATCTGGTTCCAGCTGGCGCGGTTCGACTGCGTGATGTCGTGGAGGCTGGGCACGGACCTGAAGCTAGGTCAGAAGGGCCGAGCCTCCAAGGGGATTACCGGCCGACCAGTTCGTGCGTGGTCTTCCGCTCCGCGTAGAACGAGAGGAACGGGATGGTGCCGGCCAGGGCCGTCATCACGAGGCGGGGGAACGACCAGCGGACCCGGCGATACAGGTCGAACGTGCCGACCAGGTAGACCATGAACAGGAACCCATGGAGCGGACCGATCACGTCCATCGCGCCCTGCTTGTCGGCGAAGTACTTCAGCGGCATCGCGACGAACACAAGCAGCAGCAGCATCACACCGACGACGTACGCGATCACGCGGTACCGGATGAGGGCACCCCGGACGGCCGGGGTCAGCGGCTGCGGGCTGGCGGAAGTGGCGGGATCGGCTGAGGAAGTCACGCTGAAACGGTACCGCTTGGCTCCACAGGCTCCCCGGCCTGGTCGTCCCCGGACTCCGACGCAGTGGAATCGGGATCCGGCTCGTCAGGGGTCCGACGCGCGTCCAGCACCATCCGCCACCACATCCACAACGTGAAGGCCGCGAAAACCCACCACTGGAAGGCATACGCGATGTTCCGCAGTCCGGCGTGGTCCGTCGGCGGCGCAGGTGGTTGTACGACGGCCGGCGCCGGTGAAGGTACGACGCCTGAGTCGACCGACGACTGGATCACGAACGCGTCGTACACCCGATAGTCGACAAGGTGCACGATCGTGGGGATCCGGAGCGATGACAGCACGCGTCCCTTGGCAGCGTCGTCCGAAGAGTCCTCCGCCTCGGAGGCCGTCACAGTGCCCGTGAGCGAAACAGGACCGGACGGCGGAGCGGCGGCCGGATCGGACACGGCCGGCACCCAGCCGCGGACCACCATCACCGCACCGGCAGCCGAGCCGGAGCCGGAGGAGGAGCCGGCGGACGAGACCATCAGCGGAGTCACCACCCAGAAGCCGTCTGCCGAGCCCTGGCGGCGATCGGTGATGAAGAGCTGGTCGGCGGCCGGCGCCCATGTCCCGTTCACCGTGACGCGGCGGCCGACAGCCTTCGACGGCAGACCGTCATCGAGCGAGAACAGCGACTGCATCGCAACCGGCGCGGCATCAGCCCGCTTGGCCGTCGCGGCGTCGGTCTTCGACCGGTACACGTCCAGCTGCCAGACGCCCATTGCCGACATCACCGCGGCGATCGCCAACGCGAGCAGGAGCAGCCCGGACCACCGCGGCGTCAGGATCGTCCGCCACAGCGGTCGCTCAGCCATCAAGACCTCAACGTGCCGCGGCGGCAGCCAGCAGGTCGCGGCACAGCACGCCCAGCTCGATCCCCGCGGCCTCGGCGGCGAGCGGCACCAGCGAGGTCTCCGTCATCCCCGGCGCCACGTTCACCTCGAGGAACCACGGCACACCGGCGGCATCGACCACCAGGTCGGACCGGGACAGATCCCGCAGCCCGAGCGCCTGATGGGCCGCGACAGCCGCGGACGCACACGCGTCCGCCACCGAGGCATCCAACCGAGCCGGTACGACGAACTGCGTCGCGCCGGCCGTGTACCGCGCCTCGTAGTCGTAGAACCCGGAGTCCGGCCGGATCTCCACCGCCGGCAGGGCCTTCGGCCCATCCCCGGTGTCGACCACGGTCACGGCCACCTCGGTCCCGTCGATGTACTGCTCGATCAACGCCACCGGTCCGTACGCGTAGCAGTTCACCATCGCCGACGGCAGCTCCTCGGCCGACCGCACGATCGTCACCCCGAGCGCCGAACCGCCGCGGGCCGGCTTCACCACCAGCGGCAGGTCGATCTGCTTGACGATCGCCTCCATCAGCGAGGCGGCACCGAGCTCGCGGAACGTTTCATGCCCGAGCACCACCGAGGCCGGCGTGTTCAGTCCGGCCGTCCCGACCATCGTGGAGGCCACTGGCTTGTCGAAGGCCGTCCGGCACGCGGCCGCGTCGGCTCCGACGTACGGAACGCCGTACAGGTCGAGGACCTGGCGGAGCGCGCCGTCCTCGCCGGTGACGCCGTGCAGGACCGGGAAGACCGCGTCCGGCGGATCTTCGCGGAGTCGTTCGACCAGATTGGCGTCGACGTCACGCTGCTCGACCTCGACACCCACACTGCGCAGGGCGTCGGCAACCCGCCGGCCGGACCGGAGCGAGACATCCCGCTCGTGTGACAGTCCGCCTGCCAGTACCAGCACTCGACCCAGATCACTCATCACAAATATCCCGATCACTCGTGGGCGACTCCGGCACGGTCGCCGGTCCCGAGGCCCACTGGAACGGTACCGCGACCGTCTCAGGTACCCGCCGGGCGCCCGCAGATCCATTGCGCAACCTTTGCGCAGGACCCCTAGCTAAGCTCCGGCCCAGGGGCGTCGTAGTCCCGCCCCGGACCCGGTGTCAGCGGGCCGAACGTCTCCCGCAGTTCGAGCTCCTCGTGGATCACCGCGGCCAGCCGGCCGACCCCTTCGGTGATCCGCGCGGGCGTCGGATGACAGTACGACAACCGCATGCACTGGGAGCCGAAACCGTCGGCGAAGAAGGCGGTCCCGGGCACGTACGCGACCCGGGCGGTGACCGCCCGCGGCAGCATCGCCTTCGCGTCCAGGCCGTCCGGCAGGGTGAGCCAGACATAGAACCCGCCGCCCGGCCTGGTCCAGGTCGTTGCCGCAGGCATCTTTTCGGTCAGGGCGGCCAGCATCGCGTCGCGGCGCTCCCGGTACATCTCCCGGAACTGCTTCACCTGCCCGAGCCAGTCGTGCCGGGTCAGGTACGACGAGATCGCCAGCTGGCTGAACACCGGCGGGCACAGGGTCGCCGATTCCTGTGCCAGCACAAGCTTTTCGCGGACGGCGTGCGGCGCAACCGCCCAGCCGACCCGGAAGCCCGGCGCGAACGTCTTCGAGAACGAGCCGAGGTAGATGACACCCTCGCGGTCGTCGGCCCGCAACGCACGCTGCGGCTCACCGTCGAAGCCGAGCAGGCCGTACGGGTTGTCCTCCAGCACCAGCAGATCCGCACGCTGACAGATCTCCAGCACTCGCCGCCGGCGCTCCTCGGACAGCGAGACCCCGGCCGGGTTGTGGAAGTTCGGGATCGTGTAGAAGAACTTGATCCGCTTGCCGGCCGCCCGCACCGCGGTGATCGCCTGCTCCAGCGCCTCGGGCACGACACCGTCGTCGTCCATCGCCACATGGACGACCTCGCACTGGTACGCGCGGAACACCCCAAGGGCACCGACGTACGACGGAGCCTCGCAGATCACCACGTCGCCCGGATCGCAGAACACCCGTGTCACCAGATCGACCGCCTGCTGGCTGCCGACCGTGATCACCACATCGTCCGGATGGGCGTCGATCCCCTCGAGCCGCATCACGTCGCAGATCTGGTCGCGGAGGCCCGGATCACCCTGACCAGAGCCGTACTGCATCGCGGTGGCGCCGTTGTCGATCGCCAGGTCCCGGACTGCGCTGCCGACCACGTCCAGCGGCAGGCCGCCGATGTTCGGCATGCCGCCCGCGAGGGAGACCACCTCAGGCCGGCTGGCGACGGAGAAGAGCGCCCTGATCTCCGATGCGGTCATGCCCTTGGTCCGTGCCGCGTACCGGTCGACGTAGTTGTCGAGGCGGGTCTGCCGGACATCGGGCACGTCAGTACTCACGGGGGCCACTCCAACGGTGAATCGAGGGGGAAGTCACCAGGTTACGTCGACCGACCCGAGTTGGGTCCGGGCTGTGGATCGGCGGGACGTCTCACTACCATGCCTTATAGGGGCAGGTTCGACCATGCCGCGATCTGGCTGCTGAGACGGTCGCAGCCGGTGACGCGGGGCGGTGCGGCCTGAGAGGTGGAACCGGAAGGCGGATCGGATGAGCGTGAGCAAGACAGCCGGCGTGGCACTCGGTGGACTGCTGCTGGGCGTGCTGGCCGGGTTCGCGGGCGAACTGTTCAGGCGGCAACCCGCCGCGAAGGTGCAACAGCGGTACGTCGCTCCGGAGGCGGCGGTGACACCTGACGCACGGACTCCGGCGCCGGAGCCGGCCACTCGATGAGTCGTAAAGTGATACCGACCGTGACGAACGTAACAACCAGCACGCCGGCCGACCGGACGCGATGCACCGCGGATCGGACGCGCTGATGGCTCGACGGCTCGAACCGCTCACGCTCGCCAATCTCGACGAGCTACCGATGGCGTGCCGTGACTGTGTGTTCTGGGAGCTCGACCCGGTCGCCGCCCGGCAGGCCGACCGCAACGGCGACACCGGCCTGGAGAAGGAGGCCTGGCTCTCCCAGCTCCTGCTCGACTGGGGTACGGCGGGTGTCGTGCTGTACGTCGACGACGGGCCGGCCGGGTTCGCGGTGTACGCGCCGGCGGCGTACCTGCCGAGGATCCAGGCGTTCCCGACCGCGCCGGTCAGTCCGGATGCCGTCGTCCTCGCGACCGGCCGGATCCAGCCGCGCTACCTGGGGCTCGGGCTGGGGAAGATCCTCGTCCAGGCGGTCGCGAAGGACGTGCTCAAGCGCGGATTCCGGGCCGTCGAGGCGTTCGGCGACTCCCGGTGGGACGGGCCGGGCTGCGTCTGGCCGACCGAGTTCCTCCAAGCGGTCGGGTTCGGCGTCGTCCGCGAGCATCCGCGCAATCCCCGGCTCCGGCTCGACCTGCGCTCGGCGATCACCTGGCGCAGTGAGATGGAGGCCGCGGTGGAGCGGCTGATGGGCGCGATCCGGCCCGAGCACTCACCGCCCGCGCCGGTCACGGTCCGGGACGGCCTCACCCGCGACTCGGCCACCTGACGGCAGGGCCATCATGATCTGGCGCTTCCTCGCCGACGTCGTGATGGTGGTGCACGGCGCCCTGCTGGTGTTCTTCCTGATCGGCGGCTTCCTCGCCTGGCGCTGGCCCAAGGTGATCTGGGCGCACCTGGCCATCGTTGTGTGGAACATCGTCATCGTGCTGGTCGACTTCGGTTGCCCGGTCACCGCGACCGAGAAGTATTTCCGTCGCCGCGGGGGAGAGACGCCGTACCCGGCCGGCTATATCGAGCACTACCTGGACGGGAAGCTGTGGCCGGAGGGCGCGACGCCGACCGTCGAGAAGATCGGCTTCACGATCGTCGTGATCTCCTACATCGGATTCTTCATCCTGCAGCATCGCCGGAAGGCGGCCGGGCAGGCCAACGTCAGGGGAGATTCAGTGGGACCCCGGACGTGATCGGATCCTGGCGGACCCATACTGAGAGGCGTGTCCAGCCGCGTAAGCACCCGCACGCCGGTCGACGAGTACCTGGCCGCGCTGAGCAAGTCGCTCGCCGGCCCGCGTCGCCGGAAGACGGACCTGCTGGCCGAGGCGCGTGACCACCTGACCGATGCGACCGAGGCCTTCGAGGCCGACGGTCTGGATCGCGAGCAGGCCGAGCGGGAGGCTGTGGCCGACTTCGGTGAGCTCTCCGAGGTCGTGCCGGGGTACCGGGCCGAGCTCGCGGTCAGCCAGAGCCGGCGGACCGCGATGCTGCTGTTCCTGGTGCTGATCGCGCAGCCGATCGTCTGGCAGGACGGTGTCTGGAGCTGGAACCAGGAGCCCAGCCGGCCGAACGTGCTGAACGACTTCCTCCAGACGCTGGTCCGGGGCATCGGCATGGTGGCGATCGCCGGTGCGGTCCTGGCAGTGATCGCGGCCGGCGTCGGGCTGCGCTACCCGCTCGTCCGGGATCATGTCAGCCGGGTCACGGCGTTGTTCGCCTTGGCGAGCGCGGTCGTCATCAGTGCGATCGGAGTCGGCATGGCGGCGACCAGCCCGCACCCGCCCGACGTACCAGCCTTCGGCATCGTCTGGAGTTTCGTCGTACTGCCGCTGCTCGCCGTCGGCCTCCAGGCCGGCCGTGTCCTACGCCTGGCCCGGGCGTAGCACCCCTTCCACCACAGCCCGGAAGGTCACCCACTCCTGCTTGCCTGAGGCAAGCATCTTCGTGCCGGCACTGGTGAGCTGATACGTACGGCGCTTCCGGCCGCCGACCGTGCTCCACTCGCTGGACAGGTAGCCGGCCCGCTCCAGCCGCCGCAGCGCGGGATAGAGCGTCCCGGTCGGCAGGTCGAGCTCGCCGCCGCTGCGCTCCAGCAGCGCCTCCATGATCGCGTAGCCGTGCAGGGGCTCGTCCTCGACGACCGCCAGGATCATCGGGTCCAGGTGTCCGCGCAGCGCATCCGCCTTCATGTAGGCAGTCTACTCATATGTCTGTTACTGTCGGGAGGCGACATGTAGCTACTCTACTTATAACGACATGTGAGGAGGCACGGCGATGACCGTGGACACCCCAGTACTACGACTGCCCGGGAAGGACGGTGGACGCTCCGGCCTGCTGCACCGGGTGTCAGGCTGGTCGATGCGGCACGCCGGTCTCGCGTTGGTGCTTTGGGTGGTCGCCCTCGTCGCAGTGACCGCCGCGTCGACCGTGGTCGGCGACCGGTACAAGAACGACACCTCGCTTCCCGGCACCGACTCCCAGCGGGTCACCGACATCTTTCGTGCGCACCAGCCACAGGGGGAGACGGCCTCGGTGCAGGTCGTCCTGCGTGCCGACGGCGGACTGGTGGCCGAGAAGCCGCGGGTCGCCTCGATGCTGGCCGTCGTCCGGGACCTCCCGCACGTAGCCTCGGTCGCCGACCCCTTCACCGCTCCGGGATCACTCTCGCAGGACGGCCGGACGGCGTACTCCACGGTCAGCCTGGACGTTGCCGTCGCGGATATGCCGGTGGAGGACGTGCGGACGATCATCCACCGGGCGCAGGACTTCGCCCGCACTGGATTCCAGGTCGAGGTCGGTGGTGATCTGGCCCGGTCCGCCGCGGACAGTTCGGGTGGCGCCTCCGAGGGTGCCGGCCTCCTGGCCGCGCTGGTGATCCTGGTCTTCCTGTTCGGGTCGTTGCTTGCGGCAACTCTTCCGCTGTTGACCGCGGTGTTCGCGGTCGGCAGCACGCTCGGCCTCTTGGTTCTCGCGTCGCACCTGTTCACCGTGCCCAGCTACACGGCACCGGTGATGATGCTGGTCGGACTCGGCGTGGGCATCGACTACGCGTTGCTGATCTTCTCGCGCTATCGCCATGAGTTGCTCAAGGACGGCACCGATCGGGAGACCGCGTCGATGATCTCTCTGGACACCGCCGGTCGATCGGTGATGTTCGCCGGCTGCACGGTGGTAATCGCGCTGCTCGGTCTGCTCGCACTCGGTCTCGGTTCGCTGCAAGGCGTCGCGCTCGGAGTCACGCTGACCGTGCTGACGACGATGCTGGCCGCGGTGAGCTTGTTGCCGGCGCTGCTGACGCTGTTCGGGAAGCGGATTGAGCGGAGTGTCCGCAAGCACGCCGCGAAGAAGCGCCGTACGCCCGGTGACGGCTGGCGGCGGCTGGCGGCCGCGGTGCAGCGTGGGCCGTGGGTGCCGTTGGTGCTCGGGACGGTCGCACTGATCGCGTTGTCGCTGCCGGCGTTGAACATGCGGCTCGGGTTCGCGGATGCGGGTACGGACGACCCGGCCAAGACGAGCCGGAAGGCGTACGACCTGCTGGCCGACGGCTTCGGGCCCGGCTTCAACGGTCCGCTCGTGGTCGTCTCCGAAGGAGACCAGGCCGCGACTCAGCGACTCGGGCAGACCCTGGCGGCCGATCCGGGCATCGCCGCCGTCACGCCGCCGCAACTGACGCCGGACGGCAAGATCGCGACCGTACTCGCGTTCCCGAAGTCGGCACCGCAGGACGCCGCGACCAGCGATCTCGTGAACCGGCTGCGGGACCAGACCTTGCCAGCCCTCGAGTCGCAGACCAGAGCGACGTACCTGGTCGGTGGTGCGACTGCGGCGGCCGACGACTTCGCGTCGGCGGTGAGCAAGCGGCTGCCTGTCTTCGTGCTCGTGGTGGTCGGATTGTCGGCGCTGCTGCTGATGGCGGTGTTCCGGTCGATCCTGATCCCGTTGAAGGCGGCGTTGCTCAACCTGCTCAGCATCGGTGCTTCGCTGGGAGTGATCACGCTCGTGTTCCAGCAGGGCTGGTTCGGGGCGCAGTCCGGTCCGATCGAGGCGTTCGTGCCGGTGATGATCTTCGCGATCGTCTTCGGGTTGTCGATGGACTACGAGGTCTTCCTCGTCTCGCGGATCCATGAGGAGTGGCGTCGTACCAGGGATGCTCGGGAGGCCGTGCGGGAAGGACTGGCGACCACGGGCAGTGTGATCACAGCGGCGGCCGCGATCATGATCGTGGTGTTCGGCGCGTTCCTGCTCAGCCCAGACCGGATGCTGAAGCAGTTCGGGCTCGGCCTGGCGACGGCGGTCCTGCTGGACGCGCTACTGATCCGGTGCGTCATCGTCCCCGCCGTACTGCGCCTGTTCGGCAACCGCGCCTGGTGGCTGCCGCGCCGGCTCGACCAGGTGCTCCCGAAGATCGCGCTGGAGAAGGAGTACTAGACCGTCAGTTGCCCGAAGCGAAGCATGCCGGTGGCGGCGTCCTGGTCCGGCGGGAGGTACACGCGCTGGATGGCGACGACGATCGCCTCCGCGATGACGTCCCGGAAGGCCGGGTCGGCCAGGCGGGCGGAGTCGTGCGGATTGGTGACGTAGCCGATCTCCAGCCGGACCGCCGGCATCTTGGTGCGCCGCAGCAGATCCCAGGTCTTGGCGTGGGTGCGGCAGTTCAGCAGGTCGGTGCGGGCGACGATCTCGCGTTGCACGAGACCGGCGAACTGCTCACCCACGCTCGACGAGGCGCCGTGCAGGTCATTGCCGTAGTAGTACGTCGCGACGCCCTGGGCCTCCGGGTTCATCGACCCGTCGGTGTGCAGCGAGACACACAGGTTCGCGTCCGTCTCGTTCGCGAACGCGGCCCGGGCCAGCTCGTCCGGCCCCTGATCACGCCCGCGCGACAAATACGCGCGTACGCCGGTCGCACCCAGGCGACCCTCGATCCGGGCGGCGAGGTCGTACGCGACGTCGGACTCGCGCAGGCCGAAGCCCTCCCAGCCGTGGTCGAAACCACCGTGGCCGGGATCGATCACCACGGTCTTCCCGGACAGCCGCGGTCCCGCGGCGCGAACGGCCTCGGAGGCGCGCAGGGCGTCCGGCCGGCCACCGGTCGCCATCGGCCGGATCCGCTGCAGCGCCTTGAACGTCGACGGGCCGCAGGTGCCGTCGCCCGGCAGGCCCATGTTCCGCTGGAAGTCGGTCACCGCGCGCTGGGTGTCCGCGCCGAAGATCCCGTCGATCCGGGCGACCGCGAACCCGAGCTCCTGCAGCTTCGCCTGCAACGCGAGCACGTCGTCACCGGTCAACGGGTGCGACGGCACGTAGGTCAGCAGCCGGTCGCCCAGCCGCCAGCGCGCGTCGTCGATCGCCCGGTACGTCTGCGGGCCGACGATCCCGTCGATCATCAGCCCGCGTTGCTGCTGGAACCCCCGGACAGCGTGCGCGGTCGCTTCGTCGTAGACGTCGTGACCGCCGGCCAGCAGCCCGAGCCGCTGGAGCTTGCCGACGATCTCGGCGACAGCCTCACCGCTGTCGCCGATCCTGTACACGCCGTGGGGGGCTTCCATGAATGGCTCCTTGCCGTGGCGGTCGGAGGTGTCGTACGGATCAGGCCGTGAAGTCTGCCAGTTCCTTCAGCAGCGCGGCCTTCGGCTTGGCGCCGACGATGGACTTGGCGAGCTCACCGTTCACGTAGACGTTGATGGTAGGGATACCGGTGACGCGGTAGTTGCTCGGGGTGACCGGGTTCTCGTCCACGTTCATCTTCAGGAACGTGAGCTTGTCACTGTGGTCCTGCGCCAGCTCCTCCAGGATCGGGGAGACCTGGCGGCACGGCCCGCACCACTCGGCCCAGAAGTCGACCAGCACCGGCTTGTCGCTCTTCAGTACGGTCTGGTCGAACTCGGCGTCGGTGACGGCGTTCATCTTCTCGCCCACGGGCGTAACTCCTTCAGTGGTTGTGAGGTTCAGACGGAGACAGGCTGACTGGCCGCAGCGGCCGCAGCCGTCTCGGCGTCCTCGAGAGTGGCCAGGAAGCGCTCGGCGTCCAGGGCGGCCGCACAGCCGGTGCCGGCCGCGGTGATCGCCTGCCGGTAGGTGTGGTCCACCAGGTCGCCGGCGGCGAACACGCCCGGCAGGTTGGTCTCGGTGCTGCCTTCCTTGACGAGGACGTAGCCCTCCTCGTCCAGGCGCACCTGACCCTTCACCAGCTCGGAGCGCGGGTCGTGCCCGATCGCGATGAACAGGCCGGTCACCGGCAGCTCCCGGGTGTCACCGGTCACGGTGTCCCGCAAGGTGACGCCGGTCAGCTTGTCCTCACCGTGGATCGCGGCGACCTCGGAGTTCCAGGCGAACTCGATCTTGTCGTTCGCGAACGCGCGGTCGGCCATGATCTTCGAGGCGCGCAGCTCGTCGCGGCGGTGCACCAGCGTGACCTTCTTGGCGAACCGGGTCAGGAATGTGGCCTCCTCGATGGCCGAGTCGCCACCACCGACGACGGCGATCTCCTGCTCGCGGAAGAAGAACCCGTCACAGGTCGCACACCAGGACACGCCATGGCCGGACATCCGGTCCTCGTCGGGCAGGCCGAGCTTGCGGTAGCCGGAGCCCATCGCCAGGATCACCGTGTTCGCCCGGTGCTGGATGCCCGCCGAGTCGGTGACGACCTTGATGTCGCCGGTCAGGTCCACGGCCACGATGTCGTCCGGCACCAGCTCGGCGCCGAAGCGCTCAGCCTGGGTGCGCATCTCGTCCATCAGCGCCGGGCCCATGATGCCCTCGGCGAAACCGGGGAAGTTCTCGACCTCGGTGGTGTTCATCAACGCGCCACCCGCGGTCACCGAGCCCTCGAACACCAACGGTTCGAGCCGGGCGCGCGCGGCGTACACGGCGGCCGTGTAACCGGCGGGGCCGGAGCCGACAATGATGACGTTGCGGACTGTGGAGTCGCTCATGCAGGCGTTCCTCGTGTCGTCGAGACTTCTGGTACGTCGTACTCAACGGATCCTAGAGGCCGACCATTCCCACGGTACCCATCACGAGGCCGTGGCACCGCATTGCGGTCTCAGCGATTGCGCAGTGTCACCGTGGTGTCGTAGAACGAGCTGGCGACACCGCCCGGATTGCTACATCCGGTGACCGCGAAGACCTGGATGTCGCGCGCCGATCCGCCCGGCAAACCGATCAGAACCGCGCTCCTGCCGTCGACCTTGGCGGGCTGGACGAGCTGGAGTTGCGGGTTCGGCCGGCCGGACGCGAACACCCGGGCGCAGGCCAGCTCGGTCGCCGAACCGTGCAACACGGGCTCGTTGCTGCTCTCCAGCCAGTGCTGGGCCCTCGGGCCGATGTCGCTCGTGCTCATCGTCGGAACGCCGCTCGGCAGTGCGGTCGGGTTGGTGTTGGCGGCGTTGTCGCCGGCCTGGTCCTTGGTGGTGATCACCACACCGACGCCGATCGCCGCTACCAGCACGACGGCCGCGGCAGCGCCCAGCAGCTTCGGCAGGTGCCGGCGGGGCTGCTCGCGGATCTGCGCCAGCGAGTGCACACCGACGGTTGACGCCCGCAGCACGGACTCCGAGACGATGACCGCGTCCAGGTGCTCGGCGACGTCGGTCGGCATCGGGATGTCCTCCCGGCCCTCGTCGGCAAGATCCTCGGACAGCTGGACCAGAGCGTCGTACGTCTGCTGGCAGTCCGGACAAGCCTTCACGTGTTCACGAGCGCGATGCGCCTCGGGTGCGGGCAGCAGATTCTCGATCAAGTCGGCGATGGTGTCCGTGTCCAGGTGCTCGAGGTGCTCACTGGTCGGAAGACCGGAATCGGTCATCGGGAACTCGCCCCCTCATGGGAGGAACGCGGTGTGATCATCAGAGTGCTCCGGGTAGAGGCATGGAGGCTGAGTCGCAGGTAGGCGACTTCGCTTCGACGGAGTACCCACTCATTCGGTTCCCACCGTTTCCGCGGCGGTTTTCTCCGGCACGTCGTGGGCGCCGGCCCGGGTCGTCTGCCATTGCTTGAGCAGCGGAAGCAGTCGGGCCCGGCCACGGGCACAGCGGGACTTCACCGTGCCGGGGGCGCAGCCGAGGATCGCCGCCGCCTCCTCGATCGAGTAGCCCTCCATGTCAACGAGAACGAGGGCGCTGCGCTGGTCGGAGTTGATCTGCTTCAGCGCGTTCAGCACATCCAGCCGGCGTTCGCGGACCTCGGCCGGGTCGTCCTCGGCCGGTCCGGCCAGCTCGGCGGCGCGGTCCTCGTCCTCCGGCAGCGGGTCGGCGGCCCGCACCTGGCGCCGGCGGATCCGGTCGAGGCACGCGTTCACGACGATCCGGTGCAGCCAGGTGGTCACCTTCGCGTCACCGCGGAACGAGTCGGCCCGGCGGAACGCCGAGATGAACGCGTCCTGCAGTGCGTCCGCGGCCTCCTCGGGCTCGCCGAGGGTGCGGATCGCGACGGCCCACATCCGGTCCCGGTGCCGCTTGACCAGGAACCCGAACGAGTCCGGATTGCCGGCCACGTGCAGCCGCAGCAGCTCGTGGTCGTCGAGCTGGTCGTAGCTCGTCGGCCCAGCGTGCGTGGCAGGCTCGGCCGCGCCGATCCGAGGTACGTCCGACCGGGGCGGCGGCGTGGAACCCGAGTCCAGGTGAGCCGTCATTTCTGGATTGTGACCTCCGAGATCGTGCCCCGGTACTTGCCGCCGTCTTCCTTCGGCAGCTTGGTCAGCCAGACCAGAACGTACTGCGTCTCGGTCGGCGCCGAGGGGGTAAGAGTCACCGTACCCTCGGGCTGGTCCTCTTCGGTGGCGACCGGCTTCCACCCGCTGACCGCGCCCGGCGACGTGCTGGTGTCGTCCTTCGGGATCATCAGCTGCACGCTGGAGCCGTCGCCCTCGAGCGCGACCTCCACCTTGGACACCGCGGTCGGAGCACCCAGGTCGTAGATGATGCCGACGCCCGGCTTCTGGCCACCGAGGTTCGGCCGGCTGTACGACTGGGTGGTCCAGGTCGTGCTCGCCTTGCCGTCGTAGGTGTTGCCCACGTCGTCCGGGTGTTCGCTGCCGTTGCCGTCCGGCAGCGGGTCGAAGTCCTTGGCCTTCACGATCTTGGCCGCCCCGCCCGTCGCCGACGGCGTCGTGCTGGTCTGCGGCGCGTTGGTCGTCTTGTTGTTGCTGTCGCCGCTGCCCTGGTCGTTGTTCATCGCGCCCTTGAGCAGGAACTGCGCCATCGCGACCACCGACAGCAGCGCCAGGACGGCGAGCAGGATCAGGATCCGGCCACCCCAGGAGCCCTTCGGCTTCGGCTCGTCGGCGCGGCGCCGGCCGTTCCCGTTCGACGGGGGCGGCGGCTGGCGCCGGATCGGCCGGGTCTCGGGCGCGGTCGCGTACGCCGAGTGCTGCTGGTGCCCGTTGTCCGACTCGTAGGCCGGTGGGGTCGGGTCGAGCGCCGGCGGCGGCGTCTCGGGGACGACCTGGGTGGCGTCGTCGATGCTGCCGTTCTGCCGGGCGACCTGGACGGTCTCGTCCATCTGGTTCGGCGGCTCGTGTGAGCTGCCGACGACGCCGGACAGTGCCGCGGACAGGCCGGCGGCGCTGGTGATCAGCGGGGCGTGGTGACGTGGCGGGTTGCTCAGCAGCCGGTCGCAGATGTCGTCCAGCGAGCGCGGCACGCCCGCTCGCACCTGGCGGGGACTGAGCAGCCGGCCGTGCTCGACCGGCGCGGGCTGCAGGCCCCAGGCCGGCGCCGGGCCGGGCCAGCGACCGGTGAGCGAGGCGAACAGCAGCTCACCGAGCGCGTGCACGTCCTGCTCGGGCGAACCAGGGCCGGACGACCGCAGCGCCGCCTCGGTGGCGAGGCCGACGACCTTGATCGCGCCCGCGTCCGTGACCACGACGGTCGAGGGGCTGATGGAGCCATGCGCGTGGCCGGTGCGGTGCAGGTTCTCGAGCGCTTCGGAGACCTCGCGGGCCAGCCAGCCCGCTTGCTGCCCGGTCAGCGGGCCGGTGCCGAGCATCCGCTCGAGGGGCCGGCCGCCGGCCCACTCGCGAACGCAGTACGTGACGCCGTCGTGCATGTCACAGTCGAGCACGCGGAGGAAGCGCGGGTCGGCCGCCGCGGCGGCCCGCCGGGCGGCGTCGAAGAGCAGGTTGGTCCTGGGATCGCCGACCGGCAGGACGTCCACGACGACGGCCCGGCTGAGTACCTCGTCCACTGCCCGCCACACCCGCGCACCGTCGATCTCCGCCAGTAACTCGGCGATCCGGTAGCGGCCGGCGAGCAGGGCACCAGGACTGACGGTCTGGTTCGACACGGTGTCTCTCGCCCTCCTCGATGCACTGGTCGGCCTGCGTCTGCCACTCCGGACCCTGTCGGCGGGAGTCCGTTAGCAGCCCCCATGCTAGTGCCCCCCTGACCCGACAAGTGGTGCACGAGTGCACAAGCGCCCCGGTTCAGCGGCGGCCGGGCAGTTTCCGTGTGACCACGGCCACCACGTCGTTCACTTCGTGGATGCGGAGCACCCTCGCCACCCCGGCGTACACCGGCAGCATCACGGCGGCCGCGACGGCCAGTTGGAGGATCGCGCCGATCGGTCCGGACCAGTCGACGGCCAGGCCGAGCAGCCAGAGCGCGATGCGGCCGGCGGCGACGCCGAGCACGGCGGCGATCACCATCGCGAGCAGCGGCAGCCCGATCCCGGCACCCGGAACGCGCGGCACCTTCCGCCGCAGCACCGGCCGGGACATCAGCACGGCGACCAGGTAGGCGAGCGCGAACGCCGCACCCAGGACCACACCGCTGAACCGGAGGTGCTGCGGGTCCAGCAGCACCCGGACCCCGATCAGGGCCGCCGCGATGTTCGTCGCCGCGATCACGCATTGCAGGAAGAACGGCGTCCGGGTGTCTTCGAAGGCGTAGAAGGTGCGGAGCTGGAAGTACTGGATCGTGAACGGGACGATCCCCAGCGCCAGCGTCACCAGCGTGTACGACATCAGCGTCAGGTTGTTCTTGCCGGAGCCGTAGCCGGCGATCACCGTGACGATCGGGTACGCGAACGCGATCATCGCGGCCGCCGCCGGGACGACGATGGCCAGCGTCTGCCGGATCGATCGGGCCGACAGCCGCTCGACCTCGGTCACGTCGCCGTCGGCCGCGAGCGCGGACATTTGCGGCAGCGCGGCCGTCGCCAGCGACACCGTGACGATGCCGTGCGGCACCAGGATGATCAGCATCGCGGTGCTGTACGCGAACAGACCGGCCTTGGCACCCGGGTCGTGCGACGCGCTACCTGCGATCGCGAGCCGGGTGACAACCACCAGGGTCACCTGGTTCACCACGACGAAAAGAACTGTCCAGATGCCCAATCGGGCAGTGTGACCGAGCCCGGTGCTGCGCAGACCGAACTTCGCCCGGTAAGTGTGCCCGCTCGCCCGCAGGTACGGCAGCAGCACCAGCAGCTGTACGGCGATGCCGAACGTGTGCCCGAGTCCGAGCAGCAGCTCCTCGCCGTGGCTGAAGGTGGCCGGCGGATCGCCGGTCCGGTAGATCATCAGGAAGATGACGATCGAGGCGCAGGCGACGACGTTGTTCGCGATCGGCGCCCACATCATCGGGCCGAACCGGCGCCGTGCGTTCAGCACCTGGCCGACGAGCACGAACGCGCCGTAGAAGAAGATCTGCGGCAGGCAGAGCCGGACGAACATCACCATCGCTTCCCGCTCGGGCGCGCGGGACGGGTCCTTCAGCTCTTCCGGCATGTACAGCCCGGCGATCGCAGGTGCCAGCAGCACGCACCCGACCGTCACCACCGCCAGGACGACGAAGCCGAAGGTCAGCAGCCGGTTGGTGAAGTCCTGGCCGCCGTCGTCGTGGTTCTTGATCGCGCGGACCAGTTGCGGGACCAGCACGGTGTTGAAGACACCGCCGGCCAGCAGGATGTAGAGGCTGTTCGGGATGGTGTTCGCGGCGGTGAAGATGTCGCCGCGCAGCGCGGTGCCGATCGCGGCCGCGAGCAGGGCGATCCGGACGAATCCGAGCAGGCGTGACAGCACCGTTCCGGCTGCCATCACCCCCGCGGAGCGCAGGGTGCGGTCAGCCATCCTTCGAACCGACTCCTTCTTTCAGGGACCCACCGGCTGGGGCGTCGGTGGCCGGCGGGTCGAGCGGCTCGGGGTGCAAGGCGTCCGGGGTGGCCTGCTCGTCCACCGCCGCCTCCGACGACGGAGCCGGTGACGGGTGCCGGCGTTCGGTGCGGATCCGCCGGTAGATGCGGACGAACGACGTACCGAAGAGCAGTGCGCAGGCCGCACCGACCAGGATCCAGCCGACGCTGCCGTACTGGCTGGCCTGGATCAGCAGCTCCTGGGACTTGCCGACCGGGCGGCCGGAGGCGGTGATCACCTGGGCGCCGGCCCGGATCAGGCCGTTCTGCTCGGCGCTCGCGTTGATCCGGGGGGTGAACTTCTGCTTCGGCGCCAGGATCCTGGTCTGCTGCGGTTCGATCCGCAGGTCGGTCCGGTTCGTCGGGGAGACCACGATGCCGACCCGGACGGACCAGTCGGTGTCGTTCGTGATGGTCAGCGGGAAGGTGCCCTTGCTGCCGGCGAGGTTGACCTTGATCTCCCTGCGCTCGCCGTTCACCGCGTTGTTGACCAGGTGCACCTTCGACAGCTGCAGGTTCACCGAGCCGAGCTCGATCGCGGCGAAGCGCTTGGCCTCGTCCGGGAATCCGCGCCAGCTGATCGACGCCGAGCGGAGCAACGCCTGCGGCATGGCCTCCGGCAGGTCCTCGACGGGGTTGGTCAGCAGGTCCTTGAACGTGGTGGTGGCCTGGTCGAGCTGCTTGACGCCGTCCAGCTGGTCGGCGCTCATGATCGCGTTGGACCGCGGCGCGGCCGGGGCCTTGATCACCGGCGGTCTCGGTGTGCCCGCCACGACCTGCCCGACGCTGGTGGCGTTGATCCACGGCAGCGCCAGGTCTCCGGCCAGGGCGGCGGTGGCGCGACCGGTGGAGTCCCAGCCACGGGGCGGTACGGCGACCACCGAAGCGCTGCCCTTGCCACTGGCGGCGATCAGCGCGGTCTCGGCCGCGAACCGCTGCCGGACCTGGATCGGGTTCTCGCCGGTGTCCGGATCCGGACCGCCCGCCGTCAGCGCGGAGTCGGCCACCACGGTGCGCACCGTGTCCCGCGGGCCTTCCGGCGTTCGAATGTCGTAGACCGGCGAGGTGGCCGTCAGACCGGCGCGCTCGACGGCCGGCCAGGAGCCGCTACCGACCAGGTTCAGGTCGTCGTCGGACGCTCCGGCGAAGCCCTGAGAGGCGGCCGCGAGGTAGCGGCTGGCGGCGGCGCCGCCCTCCAGCCAGAGACCGTTTGTGAAGCCGGGCGGGAGGCTGAACCTCTCGGTGGTTCTCCGCGCGTCGTAGACCAGCTCCTTGAGCGGGTCGCCGGCGTCCAGCAGGCCGGCGATGTCCGGATCGCCGTACGGGAGCAGGACGACCTGGTTTCCGCGGGCCCGGCTGGTGTCGAACGCTTTCAGCCAGGCGTCCACGACGACCCGGCCGGCACCGGGGGTGGGCTTGCCGCCGTCGCCGACGTCGTACCCGTCCTTGACGATCCTGCGGGCCTCGTCGAGCGTGGCGGGGTCCACCAGCCAGGTGACCCTGCGCTGGTTGCCGAGGGCCAGCAGCCGGCCGAGCCGGCCGGTCGGCGCCATCGACTCGGCCAGCGACTCGTTGGTGAAGCGCTTGCCCCCGAGCTGGGTCGGCCGGTGCTGCAACGGGATGATCAGTGCGGTGTTCACCGCGCGGGTCAGCGGCTGCTCACCGATCACCGGCATCAGAGTGCGGGCGCGACCGACAGTGAGCCGCTCCTGACCCTGCGGCGTACCGCGGACGACGACGCCGACCACATAGACCCCGGTCTGGTGGCTGATGCGCCACTCGTTCCACGGGACCTTGAGGCTGAACTGCAGCGATGCGTTCGGTGCCAGCGGGGCGTCGTACTGCTGGAACACGCCGGTGTCCGGCGTCGTCATCCGGCTGCAGCTGCTCCGGTCGTTCATCGCGACGTCCTGCTCCGCGGAGACGCCGGCGATCTCGGCGGCCGTGGACAGGCGGTGGGTGCGGTCGATACAGGCCAGCGCCTGCGGTGCGTCGAGCGTCTCGGTGCTGGTGTTGCGGACGGTGCCCTTGATCAGCACGTCGTCGCCGGGCTTCGGGGCGACCGGTCCGAAGGAGTCGATGGTGACCTGGACGACCGGGTCGTCGACAGGCGCCGCGACGGTCGGCGGGGTGCCGAGAGTCGCTGCCGTCGCAGCGATCAGCAGGCCCGCACCCGCCGCCGCGGAGAGCCTCAGTCGCCGTCTGAACACGCCGTCACCGTAACCTAGTTCCCCGTGTCACCCTTTGCCGACCAGTCAGCCTCCGCCGGATCGTTGTCCGCCGTCCAGCGGCGAGGCGTCCAGGCGCTCCTGGAGATCGCGCCGGTGGTGGACGAACTCGGGTCCCGATTCGACCGGGCCGGCCACGAGATCGCCTTGGTGGGCGGTCCCGTCCGGGATATTCTGCTCGGCCGGGGGAGCAAGGATCTGGACTTCGCCACGTCAGCCCACCCGGACGTCGTGGAGCGGTTGCTGGCCGGCTGGGCGGACCACGTCTGGGACATCGGCAAGGCGTTCGGCACCATCGGCTGTCGTAAGGGTGAGTGGGTTCTGGAGATCACGACCTACAGGTCGGAGTCCTACGATCCCACGTCGCGCAAGCCGGAGGTGTCGTACGGCGACAGCCTCGAGGGCGACCTGGCCCGGCGCGACTTCGCGATGAACGCGATGGCGGTCCGGCTGCCGTCGCACGAGTTCGTGGATCCGTACGGCGGGATCGCGGACGTCGCGAACCAGCGGATCCGGACCCCCGGCACCCCGGAGGACTCGTTCTCCGACGACCCGCTGCGGATGATGCGGGCGGCCCGGTTCGCCGCGCAGCTCGGCTTCACGCCCGACCCGGCGGTGGTGGCCGCGATGACCGCGATGGCCGACCGGATCACGATCGTGTCGGCCGAACGGGTCCGCGACGAGCTGATCAAGCTGATCTGCGCCGACCACCCGCGGATCGGCCTCGACCTGCTGGTGACCACCGGGCTGGCCGACCATGTGCTGCCCGAGCTGCCCGCGCTCAAGCTGGAGCGAGACGAGCACCACCGGCACAAAGACGTGTACCAGCACTCGCTCACCGTCCTCGATCAGGCCATCGATCTGGAATCCCGTCTATCTGTTCCGACGCCGGATTTCGTCGTTCGGTTCGCTGCATTGATCCACGACATCGGCAAACCGAGGACCCGGCGGTTCGAGGACGCGGGCAAAGTGACCTTCCATCACCACGATGTGGTCGGCGCGAAGCTCGCCCGGAAGCGGATGAAGGCGCTGCGGTTCAGCAACGAGCAGATCGACCAGGTCAGCAAGCTGATCGAGCTCCACCTCCGCTTCCACGGGTACGGCGACGGCGAGTGGACCGATTCCGCCGTACGGCGCTATGTCCGCGACGCCGGCGACCAGCTCGAGCGGCTGCACGTCCTCACCCGAGCCGACTGCACAACGCGCAACAAGCGCAAGGCAGAGATGCTGCGGGCCGCGTACGACGATCTCGAGGAGCGGATCGACCGGCTCCGCGAGCAGGAGGAACTCGACGCGCTGCGCCCCGACCTCGACGGCAACCAGATCATGGAGATCCTCGGCATCCCACCGGGCCGCGAGGTCGGCGAGGCCTACAAGTTCCTGATGAACCTCCGCCTCGACCAGGGCCCCCTCGGCGAGGACCAAGCCCGCGAAGCACTCCAACGCTGGTGGTCCGAGCGCGGCTAGATCTCCTGGGCCGGCTGTGTGGCGTAGGCGGTCGCGATGAGCTCCGCCGACTCCGGATGCGGTGCGTACGACGTCGTGTCCGCGCCGGCCGTGATCGACGCGACCGGGAGGGCCGGGTCTATCGAGTTGGTCAGGTAGGCAGCGTCGTACGACGGGAGGTCGGTCAGGCGGACCGGGGTCGTGTCGAAGGTGGCGAGGCCGCGTTGGAGAGTTTGCTGGCGGATTCCGGGGAGGACCGGGGCGGACGGGAACACGATCGTGGTGCCGCGGGCGAAGCAGATGTTCCAGATCGACGCCTCGGAGATCTCGCCGGAGGTGGTGTGGAAGACGGCGTCGTCGTACCCGGCGAGCTCCGCCTGGCGGCCGTAGTACGTGAGGTCGAAGGTGCCGGTGTGCTTGAGGTGCGGAAGGGCACGCTGGTGCTCGAACGCCAACAGCCGCGGCGGTTGTACGCCGGGCTCGATCGGCGGGCTGACGCGGATGAGTAGCTGTAACTCCGTGGTGCTGAAGACGTTGACGCGGAGGGACAGGTCGCCGCAGCCGGCGGGCTCGAGGGCTGCGGAGAGGTCGGCGTGGACGCGGTCCGCGGGGAGCGGCTGACCGAACACTTCGCGGGCGCTGCGGTCGAGACGCTCGAAGTGCAGGTCGAGCCCGTGCACCGCGCCGGCACGCACCTGCATCGAGGTGAAATGCCCGTAGCTGATTGCTCTGAGCAACCCCGGGTCGACGGTCCGCACAGGTTCACCGTTGAGCAGCAGCGACTCGATCACGCCCCCAGTCTGACCTCACCAGTCCACCGGGTGCTCTGGTCTACCCTCGCGCTGTGGACGTCTTGAGCATCATAGGGTGGGGCGGGTCCGCGCTGGTCGTGCTGTCGTTGCTGCAGACCCGGATCCTGCGGTTGCGCCTCCTGAACCTGATCGGCTGCGTGATCCTGGTCGGCTTCAACCTCGCGATCGGCGTCTGGCCGATGGTCGGCATGAACGCGGTCCTGGCCGTGATCAACGTGGTGCACCTGTGGCGGCTGCTCGGGCACCGGCACGACGAGGCCGAGTACACCGTGCTCCAGGTCGACGACTCCGACGCCTACCTGGATCACGTGCTCGCCCGGCACGAGAAGGACATCAGCCGCTTCAACCCCGGCTTCACGGTCGATGCGAGTCCGTATGCGTTCCTGGTCCAGCACGGCGACCGCACGGTCGGTGTCGTCCTGGCCCACGACGCCGGCGCCGGCCGCGCCCAGATCGACCTCGACTACGTGCTCCCGAAGTACCGCGACTTCACTCCCGGCGAGTTCGTCTACCGCCGCAGTGACGTCTTCACCGACCACGGCTTCCACCAGGTCCTCGCGCCTCCGCGGATGCGCGAGTCCAAGCCCTACCTCAACAAACTCGGCTTCCATCGCGACGGCGAGGACCTGGTCCTGGATCTGCGTTAGAGGTCCTTCGCGAAGCAGAGCGAGGCCTGCTCGTTCTCGAAGGGCGGGTACGGCGCGATCGGCTGGTAGCCGTGGTTCGTGTAGAGGGCGATGGCCTCGTGCTGCCGGGTGCCGGTCTCCAGGCGTAGGCGGGTCAGGCCGATGCGGCGGGCCTCTGACTCGACGGCCGTGAGCAGGGCTCGGGACAGACCCCAGCCGCGGGCGGACGGATCGACGTACATGCGCTTGATCTCGCCGAGGCCGGGGGAGACGGGTTGCAGGCCGACGCAGCCGACCGGGGTGCCGTCGAGCAGGAGCAGCGTGAACGAGATGTCCGGGTGCAGTGCGACGAGTGGCTGGTCCTCGCCGTACATCGCGGCCAGTTCGGCCTGCTGGGCGGTGGTCAGCGCCAGCAGCGCGGGGTCGGTGCCTGCGACCGCCCGGAGTTCCGTTCCCTCGATCAGTTCCGCCGTCATGCGTCCGGACGGTAGCAACACAGCATGACGCTCCTGTTTCCGTTTTCTCTCCGGCGCCAACTCACCGCGAGAGGCGGTTCGGCGCTCGGCGTGCTGTGATGACCCGATGGAGTCCCTGGAAGAGATCGCCACAGGTGTTCGGGCCGGCCGGGTCGATCCGGTCGCACTGGTCGAGGAGGCGCTACGGCGGGCCGACGAGAGCGCCGAACTGAACGCCGTCGTCCATCTGGACGTCGAGGGTGCGCGGAAGGCGGCGGCGGGCCACGACCGGACCGGGGCGCTCGCCGGCGTGCCAGTGCTGGTCAAGGAGATCGTCGAGGTGGCCGGGCTGCCTTATCGCTGCGGGTCGGCCGCGATGGACGAGATCGGCCGGCAGGACGCCGACGTGGTGCGCCGGCTGCGGGCGGCCGGTGCGATCGTCATCGGGCTCAGCTACACGCACGAGTTCGCCTACGGATGCACAGGTACGTCGAACCGGGTCGGGCCGTGCCGCAATCCGCACGACCCGGCGCGGATGACCGGTGGCTCCAGTGCGGGCGCGGGTGCCGCGGTCGCGGCCGGGGTGGTTCCGTTGGCGATCGGCACCGACACCGCCGGATCGGTCCGCATCCCGGCGGCGTTGTGCGGAGTCGTCGGCTTCAAGCCGTCGTACGGCACGCTGTCGACGGATCGCGTCTTCCCGCTGTCCCAGAGCCTCGACCACGTTGGTGTCCTGACGCGGACTGCTGCCGACGCCGCTTACGCGCTCGAGGCTCTCACCCGCGTTCCGCTGGCTGCGGGGCGACCGACGCGGCTCGGAGTGGTGACGAACCCGGAGTATCTCGACTTCACCGCCGAGGTCGGTGCGGCGTGGTCGGCCGCGCTTGCTCGTCTCGCCGCGGCCGGGGCGGAGCTCGTCGACGTCGCGCTGCCCGACTGGCAGGACAGCTTCACGACCGCCGCCGCGATCCAGGGACCGGAGGCCGTGGCGAACCACACCGGCCGATCCACTGCGCAGTACCAGCCCGACGTCCAGGAACGGCTCCGCGAGGCGGCCCAGATCACCCGTGCGGAGTACGACGCCGCCAGGACAGAAGCGGCCGCGATCACCGCTGAGGTGAACGGCGTGCTCGGCCAGGTCGACGCCGTACTCATGCCGACCGTCCTCTGCACCGCACCGCTGATCACCGACGTCGACACACCCGAAGGCAGCAAGGCGGTCCGCTCCCAACTCCTCAAGAACACCCGCCTCGCCAACCTGACCCGGCACCCGGCCGTCAGCCTGCCCCTCCCGACCGACGGCCTCCCAGTAGGCCTCCAAGTCATAGCCGCCACCAACAACCAAGCAGCCACCACCACCCAATGGATCGAAAGCCGGTTGTCCTGATCAGCGGTAGAGGCGGATGTCGGCGAGGGTCCACCAGTTGGGAGCCGTGCCGGTCGCGGTGATGCGCAGGTAGCGCGCGGACGTCGGGCGAAGGTCGACCGTGGTCAGCTGAGCGGTCGAGGTGCCGGTGGCGACCGTCCGCCAGCGGACGCCATCGTTGCTCACGGCAACGTCGTAGCCCCGGGCGTAATCGCTGGCGTTCCCGCCGCTGTCCAGGGCGACCTGGCGGAACGTCTTCGCCTTGCCGAGATCCACCTGCACCCATTGACCCGGCGACTGGGCCTGCTTGCTCTGCCACACCGTGGACCCGTCGGCGTCGATCGCCAGCCCTGCCTCGGTGCCGTTCACCGATGCGGTCGCCGTCGCGCCGTCCAGCGAGACCGGGTGCGGCACGTCCGCCGACATGCGGTCCCAGGTGAAGGTTGCGATCGAACCACCGGGCAGCTCGTATTCGAAGGACTTGTCGCCGATCGCCACCGCGAAGCTGCGCGGGTCGTCGTTCTCGTTGTGGACGAGGAGCGCAGTCGAGCCATCCGGGTTCCGGAAGGCGGCGGACATCAGTTGCCCGTTCCACCCGGTCGTCCCGTACGACGTACTCCCGATCCGGACCGCGCCCGCTTTCACGAACTTCGACAGGTGCCCGATCGTGTAGTACTCGGCGTCGGTCGTGACCGTGCCGTCCGGTTGCAGCGTGACCAGGCCGGTGCAGGTGTCGCAGCCACCGAGGTGCGGGCCGCCGGTGGAGTCGAGGGCGATGTTCCAGTTGACCACCGACTTCGCCCAGTTGCGCGTGGTGCCGAGCATCAGGGTGCGGGCGTGCCACGTCAGCGTGCCGCGGAAGATCTGCGGCGGGGTGTCGGTCGGCCCGTGCGACCCAGAGCACTCGGTGAACCAGATCCCCTTCGACGGGAACGCGTTGTGCAAGTCGGTCTGCTTGGACGGATCGCCGGAGTAGCAGTGGTACGCCGTACCCGCGATCCACTTGGCCGCCGGTGTCTGCAGCAGCTTGTAGGGATAGTCGGTCTCGGGGTCCTCGCCGGGCGGCGTGGACGCGATGTCACCGGGGTGCGTGGTCCAGTTGTGGTCGTAGCCGAGGATCTTCGTCCGCGGGCTTGCCTTGTGCAGCAGCGGGCCTAGCGCCTCGATCACCGCTGCCTCTTGGCGCACGGGCATGTCCGTGCCCGGGTACGCACTCGGCTTGCGGTTCTGCGGCTCGTTCTGCACGGAGAGGAAGTCGACAGGCACGCCGGCCTTCGCGTAGGCCTGGACGAACTTCACCAGGTAGCGGGCGTAGGCGTCGTACACCTTGGGGTCGTCCTTGAGCCGGCCGCCGACCAGCGAGTCGGCGGTCTTCATCCAGGCCGGCGGACTCCACGGCGTAGCCATCACCTTGACCGCCGGGTTGAGCTGCTTGGCGCGCCGGAGCAACGGGAGGACCTGCTGCTGGTCGTGCGCGATGCTGAACTGCGTCAGCCCGAAGTCGGTCTGCCCGACCGGTACGTCGTCGTACGTGTAGTGCTCGGCCTCAGCGGTGAAGTCGGACGACCCGACCGGCTGCCGCAGGAAGCTCACGCCGATGCCCTGTTTCGGATCGAAGAGTTTGCGCAACGTCTGCTCGCGGTCCGCCGGGCTGAGCCGGTAGAGCACGTTCGCGGACGAGTCGGTGATCGAGGCACCGAAGCCGTCCATCGTCTGGTACGACGTCGTCGGGTCGACCGTGATCGTCGTACGGTCGCTCGCCCCGCGCTGGAACGTGACCGGCGCGCGCTCGTGCAACAGCTCCGCCCGGTCGGGCGTCGTGACCCAGACCTGGGCCTGGGCCGACGGGGGATGGGCCTGGGCGGCGGGACCGGTGAGCGAAGCTGTGGCCAGGGCCAGGGCGACGCCGAATGCCTGTGTTCTCATCGCAGCTCCTCGAATGAAACAAACGGCCACAGGACACGCCCCCCTCCTGCCCCTGTCAAGATCTGGCAGCGGTGGCCTAGAGTGCTGAGCGTGAAACAAGGCGATGTAACAAATGCCTAGGGATCGGGCTACCGTCCGCGAGGTTGCCGCAGCGACCGGAGTCTCGATCGCGACGGTGTCCCGGGTGCTCAACCAGCAGGGCAGTGTGGCGCCGGAGACCCGGCTGCTGGTCGAGCGCGCGGTCGAGGAGCTCGGCCTGCGCGCCCCGAGCCCGCGCGGCGGTACGGCGAAACCCGTCACCGGCGCCGTGTACGTGCGCTGCCCTTATGTACTCACGGACTACTTCGGCCTGATCGTGTCGTCGATCGCGGAGACGCTCGACCGGCACGGACGGCAGGTCGTCCTCAGTGCGGGTGAGGCGGCGCAGCACGAGCAGGTGTTGTCCCGGCTGCCGGCGCAACGCGAGATCGGCGGCGCGATCCTGATCCTGCCGCCGGAGCCGGGGGCGGAGCTGGTCCGGCTCGGTGCGCGCCGGTTCCCGTTCGTCGTCGTCGATCCACGGACGACGCTGCCGCGCGACATCCCCTCGGTCTCCGCCGCTCACCACGCCGGCGCCCGTCAAGTCACCGCCCACCTGACCTCGCTCGGCCACACGCGGATCGGCGTCATCGCGGGCCCGCGCGAGTGGCTCGCCGCGGACGCCCGGCTGAGCGGTCACTCCGCCGCTCTCGCCGCTGCAGGCATCCTGCCGGACCCCACGCTGGTGAAACACGTCGAGCCGACCATCGCCCACGGCTACCGAGCCGCCGCCGAACTCCTCGACCTCGATCCCCGCCCCACCGCCTTGGCCGCGTTCAACGACAAGACCGCGATCGGTGCGCTGCAGGCGGCCGCCGAACGCGGACTGTCCGTCCCTGCCGATTTATCGATAGCGGGCTTCGACGACATCGACCTGAGCCGCGCGACCACACCTCGACTCACGACGGTCCGGCAGCCGTTGCAGGAAATGGGCCGGATGGCGGTCAGTCTGCTGATCCGCCTGCTGGACCGCCACGAGGTCGAGGCGTTGCACGTCGAGCTCGCGACCAAGCTGATCGTCCGCGGGACCACCGGGCCGAGAGTGTCCACTATCAGGGCGTAGGAGTGCGCGAAACGGCTCGATTGTGGCAGGTTTTAGTCATGAACCTTCGGATCGGCATTGCCGGGATCGCCATCGAGTCCAGCACGTTCTCGCCGCACCGCGCCGGCCTGGCGGATTTCGACGTACGCCGTGGGGAGGACCTGTTGCGGCGGTACGACTTCCTCGGCAAGGAGTGGGCGCAAGGCGTCGACTGGGTGCCGCTGCTCCACGCGCGCTCACTGCCCGGTGGCGCCGTCCTGCCGGAGGTGTACGACGACCTGTCCGCCGAGATCATCGACAAGATCGGGTCGGCCGGTGAGCTGGACGGGTTCTTCTTCGACATCCACGGGGCGATGAGCGTGGTCGGGCGGCAGGACGCGGAGGGCGATCTGGGCACCCGGGTCCGGGCCGCGCTCGGGCCCGACGTCCTCGTCTCGACCTCGATGGACCTGCACGGGAACGTCTCCCGCGAGCTCGGCACGGCCGTCGACCTGATCACCTGCTACCGGATGGCGCCGCACGAGGACGCGATGGAGAGCCGGGAGCGCGCGGCCCGCAACCTGGTCGAGCGGCTCCGGTCCGGGCTCGGTAAGCCCGGCAAGGCGTGGATCCAGGTGCCGGTGCTATTGCCCGGCGAGAAGACCTCCACCCGGCTCGAGCCGGCCAAGTCGATCTACCGGCGGGTCGCCGAGATCGCCGACGAGCCCGGCGTACTCGACGCCGCGGTTTGGGTCGGCTACGCCTGGGCCGACGAGCCGCGGTGCCGCGCGGCCGTGGTCGTCACGGGCGACGATCAGCAACTGATCACCGAACGCGCCGCCGAGCTGGCCCAGGCGTACTGGGGTGCACGCGACGCCTTCGCGTTCGTCGCGCCGACGGGCACGTTGGAGGAGTGCGTGGCCGCCGGTCTCGCGAGTACGGCGCGGCCCTTCCTGATCAGCGATTCCGGCGACAACCCGACCGCCGGTGGTGCCGGCGATGTGTCCTGGACTCTCGGCCAACTGCTCACGGTCGACGAGCTGACCAGCGGCAACGCGACCGCGATCCACGCGAGCATCACCGACCCCGATGCGGTCGCCGCCTGTGTCGCGGCCGGCGTCGGCAACCCGGTCCAGGTCTCCGCGGGCGGCAAGGTCGATTCCGGTCCGGCAGGCCCGGTCGAGCTGGCCGGCACGGTGTTCTCGCTGTCGGAGGACCCCGTCGGCGGGACGGTCGCGGTGGTCAAGGCCGGCGGCCTGCACTCGATCCTCACGTCCCGCCGCAAGCCGTACCACCACATCGCCGACTTCACCCTCCTCGGCCTCGACCCGGCCGCCACCGATCTGGTGATCGTCAAGATCGGCTATCTCGAACCGGAGCTCTACAACCTCGCCAAGGATTGGCTCCTGGCCCTCACCCCCGGCGGTGTAGACCAAGACCTCCTCCGCCTGGGACACCACGGCGTCCTCCGCCCCCTCTTCCCCTTCGACCCCGACATGCCCACCCCCAACCTCAGCCCGGAGCTCCTCCCGCCGCCCGAGTAACGCGCCGGCCTCCCGGCGTACGCTCGTGGGCGGGGGTGCCATGAGTGCTGGTGGCGGTGGCGAGCCGGGGCAGCCGGTTCGCGGGGAGTCTCGGTGGCCGAGTCTGGCCGCCGTGGTGGTGGCCATCTTGTTGACGCTCGCGCGGCCGAAGGAGATGCGGGTGGCGCCGGCGTGGACGCTGCCGGCGGTCGAGGTCGTGCTGCTTGCGGTGCTGATCGTGCGGGACCCTGGGCGGATCGACAAGCGGTCGTCGTTCTTGCGCGGTGTGTCGATCACGGTCGTGGCGGTGCTGGTGCTGGACGCCCTGCTGGCGACGGTGCGGCTCGTCGCGACGCTGATCCACGGCGGGTCGATCACGAACTCACCCGAGGCGCTGCTCGCTGCCGGCGGTATCGTCTGGTCGTCGAACCTGCTCGCGTTCGCCTTGCTGTACTGGGAACTGGACGCCGGCGGTGCCGCCAACCGCGCCCACCGGATGCCGCAGTACCTCGACCTCGCCTTCACGCAGCAGCTCAGCCCGGAGGTCGCGCGACCAGGCTGGCGACCCGTATTCGTCGACTACTTGTACCTGGCGCTGACCACATCCACCGCATTCAGCCCGACCGACGTGATGCCGCTGGCCCGCTGGGCCAAGATGGCCATGGGCCTGCAGTCCCTGATCTCGCTGACCGTCGTAGGCCTCGTTGTAGCCCGCGCAGTCAACGTCTTCACCTGACGCTGTCAGGTGTCGGGAGCGAAAGTCCTACAACTTGCGCAGCGTGTGGAGGGCTTCGATGGCGTGGTCGACGAGGAACTTGTCGGAGTACGGGCGCTCGTCCTCCGGGAGGCCGGACCACTCGATCGCGAGATCTTCGGCGTACGCGAGCCAGGCGTGGACGCGCATGTACTCGGGGGATGCGGGCTCGTCGGCGACCTCCGGCGTACCGATGTAGGTGAGGATGCGCTTGGTCAGCCCGGCGCGGGTTTCGTCGTAGACCTCGACGGCGTAGTCGTCGCCGCCGGCGGCTCCGCGGACGAAGGAGATGTACGCCGTCCGCCGCCGGCTGATGAACGCGACGAACTGCATCAGCATCTCCCGGAGCTTCTCCTCCGGCGGCAGGGACTCGTCCGGCTTCGTCACCCGGAGCAGGCGACGGCCGGCCGCCGAGATCACGGCGACGTAGTAATCGCGCTTGCTCGGGAAGTAATGGAACAGCAGGCCGCGGGAGATCCCGGCCTGGCCCGCGATCGCGTCGATCGACAGCTCGTGGATCGGCTGCGTGCGCAGCATCATCAGCCCGATCTTGACCAGTTGCTTCTTCCGGTCCTCCGCTGACAGTCGGTGATCCATCTATTGAGCATTGCTTAGCGGCTGAGCTACGGTCAAGACGACCTAAGGAGTCTTGATGGGATTCGAACCTTCCGCCCGCGCGACTGAGCTGATCGGGCGGGCAGCGGAGTTCATCCGGACCGAGATCGAGCCGGTCGAGGCCGGGCTGCAGGCCGCGATCCGGGCGGCCGGCGACCCCTGGCAGCCGCAGCCCGTGATGAAGGAGCTGCAGACGAAGGCCCGCAAAGAAGGCCTGTGGAACCTCTTCCTTCCGCCCGCCGAGCCGGGCAACGAGGAGTACGGCGAAGGCCTGTCGAACCTCGACTACGCCCCGATCGCCGAACTCACCGGTCGATCCTTCATCGCGCCGTACGTGTTCAACTGCAACGCACCGGACACCGGCAACATGGAGGTCCTGCTCCGCTACGGCAGCCCGGACCAGAAGAAGCGCTGGCTGGAGCCGTTGCTCGACGGCACGATCCGGTCCGCGTTCTGTATGACCGAGCCGGACGTCGCGTCGTCCGATGCCACCAACATGGCCGCGACCGCGATCGTCGACGGTGACGAAGTCCTCATCAACGGCCGCAAATGGTGGAGCACCGGCGTCGGTCATCCGGACTGCGAGCTGCTCATCTTCATGGGCCTCACCGACCCCGAGGCCCACCGGTACGCGCGGCACACGATGGTGCTCGTCCCCCGCGACACCCCAGGCGTGAAGGTCGAGCGCCTCCTCCCCACGATGAGCCGGTACGACGAGCCGCACGGCCACGGCGAGGTGTCGTTCACCGCGGTCCGGGTGCCGGCGTCGAACATCCTGGTCGGACCGGGCAAGGCGTTCGAGATCGCGCAGGGCCGGCTCGGACCGGGCCGGGTGCACCACTGCATGCGACTGATCGGGCTGGCCGAGAAGGCGCTCGAGCTGGCGATCGAGCGCGGCACCAGCCGGACCGCGTTCGGCAAGCCACTCGTGAATCTCGGCGGCAACCGTGAGCGCATCGCCGATGCCCGGATCGCGATCAACCAAGCCCGATTGCTCGTGCTGCAGACGGCGTACCTGCTGGACACGAAGGGGCTCGCGGGCGCGTTGAGCGAGGTGAGCCAGATCAAGGTCGCCGTCCCGCGGATGGCGCAGGACGTGATCGACATGGCGATCCAGTTGCACGGCGGTGGTGGGCTGTCCGAGGACTTCCCGCTCGCGGCGGCGTGGACGAGTGCCCGGTCGTTGCGACTGGCCGACGGGCCGGACGAGGTGCATCGTGGGGTGATCGCCAGAATCGAACTGGCGTCGTACCTAGGGCGGGAGACGAAGTGAGCCGGATCCTCGTCACCGGTGGCGCGAGCGGGCTCGGCGCCGCGTTGGTCGCCCGGTTTGTTGCCGACGGCCACCAAGTGCTCAGCACCGACGTCGCGTCCGACGGCACCGACGACGGGGCGACGTACCGGCAGCTCGACGTCCGCAGTCCGGCGGACTGGGCCGCGGCGGTCGAATGGTGCGAGCAGAACTGGTGCGGCCTGGACATCCTGGTGAACAACGCCGGGATCGCGACCGGCGGCCGGATCGAGGTCGAGTCACTCGACGAGTGGGATCGCGTCGTCGACATCAACCTGATGGGTGTGGTCCGCGGCTGCCGCGCGTTCACACCGCTCTTCAAGCGGCAGCGGTCCGGCCACATCGTCAACACAGCATCAGCGGCGGGGCTCGTCCACCCGCCGATGATGAGCTCGTACAACACGGTCAAGGCCGGAGTTGTCGCGCTCTCGGAGACCCTGTCGCACGAGCTGCATCCGTACGGCGTGACCATCTCGGTGGTCTGCCCGTCGTTCTTCCGGACCAACCTGGCCGACTCGATCCGCGGCGCGGACACCGCCATGGGCGCGACCGCGCGCCAGCTGATCGAGAAGTCGCCACGGTCGGCCGACGACATCGCGGCCGCGGTGATCGCGGGGATCAAGAAGAAGCAGTTCCTGATCATCCCCGATCGGCCGGCCCTCCTGGCGTGGCGCACCAAGCGCTTCGCCCGTCCGCTGTACGACCGGCAGATGCGCAAGATCGCTGCCCGGGCGCGGGCTCGGGCCGAGGCCGCCGATGGGTGATGGCGCGCGGGCGGTCCGGGACGAGGACGCCTTCGACGTGCCGGCGGTCGATGGTTGGCTCCGGCAACAGACAGAGCTTCCGCCCGGGCTCCCTGAGGTGAAACAGTTCTCCGGCGGCGCGTCGAACCTGACCTATCTCCTGCGGTACGGCGATCACGAGCTGATCCTGCGCCGCCCGCCGGCCGGGACGAAGGCCAGAGGCGCCCACGACATGGGCCGCGAATACCGGATCCAGGCCGCGCTGAAGCCGGTGTTCCGCTACGTTCCGACGATGGTTGCCCATTGCAACGACGACGCGGTGATCGGCTCCGAGTTCTACGTGATGGAGCGTGTTATTGGGACGATCCCGGGCCATCACGAGCTGGGCGTCGACCTGACGCCCGCCCAGACCCGGCAGCTGGGTTTCACCTTGATCGACACGCTCGCCGAGCTGCACGCCGTCGACGCCGAGGCCGCCGTCCTGACCGACCTCGGTCGTGGCGAGGGGTACGTCGGACGCCAGGTCACGGGTTGGTCGGAGCGCTATCGCAAGGCGAAGACCTGGAACGTGCCCAGCTACGAGCGTGTGATGGCCTGGCTTGCGGAGAACCAGCCGGCCGACGTCCGGACTTGCGTTATCCACAACGACTTCAGGCTCGACAACGTCGTACTCGCGCCGGACGATCCGCTGCACGTGGTCGGCGTACTCGATTGGGAGCTCGCGACACTCGGCGACCCGCTGATGGATCTGGGGGGTGCGCTGGCGTATTGGGTGCAGGCGGACGACGACTGGGCGTTCCGCCGCTTCCGGCTGCAGCCGTCGGACGCGCCCGGCATGATCAGCCGCGACGAGATCGTCGCGTACTACACCGAGCGGTCGGGACTCAAGCCGGAGAACTGGGCGTTCTACGAGGTGTTCGGGCTGTTCCGGCTGGCGGTGATCGCGCAGCAGATCTACTACCGCTACCACCACAAGCAGACGCGCAACCCGCGGTTCAAGAGCTTCTGGCTCCCGGTAAACCTGCTCGAGCGGCGCTGCCGCGGGATTATCCGGCAGGCGTAGCCTGTCCGGGGCGGTGGGGCGGGGAAGGAAATAGCATGGCAGTCATCTATCTGATTCGGCATGCGCAGGCGTCGTTCGGGGCGCGTGACTACGACAAGCTCTCGGAGCAGGGCGAGCAGCAGGCGGTGCTGCTCGGCAAGGCACTCGCCGCACGAGGTGTGCGGCCCGACCTGGTCGTCTCCGGGTCGATGTCGCGGCAGCTGATGACGGCGCAACTCGCGTTGGCGGCCGCCGGCCTGGAGGGGCGGGCCGAAGTGGATGTGGGCTTCGACGAGTTCGACCACGAGCAGGTGATCCTCGCGCACAAGCCGGCGTACCGGCGCCGGGCGGTGATGCTCGCGGACCTGGCCCGGACCGGGAATCCGCACCGCGCGTTCCAGGAGATGTTCAGCGCGGCGACGGAGCGCTGGATGCGCGAGGGCGACGGCTACACCGAGACCTTCCAGGCGTTCGCGGACCGCGTCGAGGCCGCGGTACGACGGACAGCGGGAAGCCTCGGCAAGGGCGAGACGGCGGTGGTGTTCACGTCCGGCGGGCCGATCACGTCGGTGGTGAGCCGGATACTGACCGACGGCGGCGACGGGCTGTGGCTGAAACTGAGTCCGTTGACGATCAACACCGCGATCACCAAGGTGCTGGCCGGACTGAGTGGACTGACCGTGGTCAGTCACAACGAACACGGGCATCTCGACGGTACCGGGATGATCTCCTACAGATAGGGCTGCGATGCGACGGAACATCCTGATCACCGGCGCCAGCGCCGGACTGGGCGCGGAGATGGCCCGGCAGTTCGCCGCCAAGGGCCACAACCTGGCGCTCACCGCGCGACGCGAAGAGCGGCTCGAGGCGCTGCGGACCGAGCTGACCGAGCGTTATCCACAGGCACAGATCGTCATCCACAGGCTCGATGTGACCGATCACGACCAGGTGTTCGAGGTGTTCCGCAAGGCCGACGTGGAGCTCGGCCAGCTGGACCGGGTGATCGTGAACGCCGGCCTGGGCAAGGGCGCGCCGCTCGGCACCGGCCGGTTCGACGCCAACCGCGAGACCGCGCTGACCAACTTCGTCGGCGCGCTCGCCCAGGCGGAGGCGGCGATGGAGCTGTTCCGAGCCCGGAACGCGGGCCACCTCGTCTTCATCTCGTCCATCTCGGCGCTGCGCGGCCTGCCCAAGACGGTGACGACGTACGCCGCGACCAAGGCCGGGCTGGCGTCGCTCGCCGAGGGGCTCCGGATGGAGTTGCTCGGCAAGCCGATCAAGGTCAGCACGATCTTCCCCGGTTACATCCGGTCCGAGATGAACGAGCACGTCGCGAACACCCCGCTGATCGTCGACACTGTTTCCGGCGTCCGTGCGATCGTCGCCGCGATCGAGGCCGAGAAGGCGAAGGCGTACGTACCGCCGTGGCCGTGGAGCCCGCTCGCCCGGGTGATGCGGTTCGCACCACTGCCGTTGCTGAAGAGGATGATCTGAGATGCGCTGGGGCCTGACCGTTCCACTGACCGGGGTACCGCTGCGCGACCACCGGCCGCTGATTGCCGAGCTGTCCTCGCTGGGGTACACCGACCTCTGGTCCGCCGAGGTCGCCGGCGCCGACGCGTTCACACCGCTGGTACTCGCGTCCGAGTGGGACGACCGCTTGCGGTTGGGAACGGCCGTCGTACCCGTGCACACGCGCGGACCGGCCGCGCTCGCGATGAGTGCGGCGGCGCTCGCGGACCTCGCGCCGGGGCGGTTCGTGCTCGGGATCGGGGCGTCGTCAGAGACCATCGTGACCGGGTGGAACGGGATCGCGTACGATCCGCCGCTGGCGCGGACCCGCGACGTACTGCGCTTCCTGCGGCATGCGTTCGCGGGAGAGAAGGTGGACGGGGAGTTCGACAGCTTCACCATCCAGCGGTTCCGGCTGGAGAAGGCGCCGGACGTGCCGCCGTCGATCATGCTCGCCGCGCTGCGGCCGCAGATGCTCAAGCTTGCGGCGCGCGAGGCGGATGGCGCGATCACGAACTGGCTGTCCGCGGACGACGTACGGAAGGTCCGCGCGGAGCTCGGCCCGGACAAGGAGCTGGCGGCGCGGATCTTCGTCTGTGTCACCGAGGACTCGGAGATGGCCCGCAACATCGGCCGCTTCCTGATCGCCACCTACCTGACCGTCCCCGGCTACGCCGCCTTCCACGACTGGCTTGGTCGCGGGGCCGCGATGAAGGAGATGCGTGAGGCGTGGGCCGCCGGTGACCGCAACGCCGCGATGGCCGCCGTACCCCTCGAGGTCCTCGACGACCTGATCGTCCACGGCACTGCCGAGCAATGCCGTGACCACATCAACCGCTATGTCGACAACGGCCTCGACACCCCGATCATCGCCACCCTCCCCACCGGCACCGACCTCCTGGAGACCGCCCGCGCGCTCGCGCCGCTCAACTAGGCGCCACTTGGCGGCCGACCTCGCTGCCGTGTACGCTGTGTACACAGTGAAGGGATGGTCATGAGCTCCACGGTCGATTACCGCAGTGCCCGCGAGGCGCGTGAGCATTTCAAGGAAATCCTCGATGCCGCCGACGACGGTCGCCCGGCGACGGTCACTCGAGACGCGCGCCGGGTCGCAGCCGTGGACGCAGACCGGCTGGTGCACTTCTTGACCCGGGTTCGCCCCTCCGGTGCTCAGGTGGTCGCGGAGAACGACGGTTGGTCACTCTTCATTCCGGGACTCCCCGTTGCGGCAGACGGTGCCACGCTCGACGAGGCCGCGGAGGAGATGATCGACGCGCTCCGCGACTACGCCGAGGAGTGGGCCGACCACCTTCGCCTGGCCCCCAACCATGCCGAGAACTGGGGCATGGTGCAGATCGTCGCCCTTTCGTCGGACGAGCAGCTGCGCGACTGGCTGCTCGCCTGACGCGCACCGTGAGCGAGCAACGCCGTCCGGTCACTCGGACGGACCACCAGAACTTCTGCCTCACCGAAGGCTGGACCGAACGCAAGCGCGCGACGGGCAAGCGCGGAACCCACCACGTCAACTACGAGTTCGCGCTGCCGGACGGGCTGATCCTCTACACGAGGATCAGTCACCCGGTCGATCGCACTGACTATGGCCCGTCCATCTGGTCGCATATTCTCCGTGACCAACTCGCCGTCACGGCCGAAGAGTTCTGGGCGTGCGTCGAAGACAAGATCATCCCGGACAGACAAGGCCCGCAGGTTCCCGCCGAGACGATCCCCGCGGGAGTCGTCCGAACACTCGTCACCGAGGCGCACATCCCGGAAGTCGAAGTACTGGCCATGACAAAGGCCGAGGCTGTCGAACGACTCGCCCTGTTCTACACGACTGGCCAGTGAAGACACCGATTCAGCCACTAGCTCACCGCGCTCAGTGTGGCAGTCGGTGTTCCTCGAGCCAGGTTCTGGCGCGGCGGTTGGAGGCTCGGGACAGCCAGGCGTCCTGGATCACCTCGGTCAGCTCCTGCTTGGTGAGTTCGCCGATGCGACTGCCGCGGACCAGGACCGAGGGATGGCCGTCGAAGTGCGGGGTGCTGAAGAACGGGTTCGACTCGTCCGCCACCAGCGCCAGCTTCTCGTCCTGAGACTCGACCCAGAACACGATCACATCGTCGTACCGCTCGCCGGTGTCGGGATCGAAGGCGTCCGGCCGCCGGCTCCGGAAGAACACGAACGACTTCCCACCCACCTGATAGACCGGCCGCTCGGTGTCTTCCTTCTGCCACACGGTGACATGCGGCATCCCGAGGGCGATCTCGTGCACATCTGCAACGCGTGCTTTCCGGCCGGCCACAGGCTGAGGTTAACCAGCCGGGATCCAGATCGTGAAGGCCGATCCGGAGCCGAGGCGGCTGGTCACTGTGATCCGGCCGCCGTGGGCCCCGGCAAGGTGCTTGGTGATCGCTAGGCCCAGTCCACTGCCGCCCGTCGACCGGCTGCGGGATTGCTCGGCGCGGTAGAAGCGGTCGAACAGATGTGGCAGGTGTTCGTCCGCGATCCCGGTGCCGTTGTCGGTGACGGTCAGGTTGTAGCCGCCGTCGCCCCGTCGTACGCCGACCACGACCTTGCCGCCGGGCGGCGTGAAGCGGATGGCATTCGAGACCAGGTTGCCGAGCGCCTGCCGGATCCGCGCGCTGTCGACGGAGGCCGTCGCAGCCTCTTGTACGTCGGCTGTCAGCGCTACCCCGGCCGTGTCGGCGGCAGGCTGGTGCGCCAGCACGACCTGTTGCGCCAGCTCGGTCAGATCACGTGGGGCGGGATGCAGCCGGAGCATGCCGGCGTCGGCGAGCGCGAGGTCCTGCAGGTCGGCCACCAGGTGCTCGAGCAGTTCGGTCTCCTCCAGCAGCGACGTCACCAGCTCCCCATCCAGCGGTACGACGCCGTCCTCGGACGCGACCAGATAGCCCTTGATGTTGGCCAACGGCGTCCGCAGTTCGTGGGCGACGTCGCTGACCATCGCCTTGCGCTGGAAGTCGTGCCGCTGGATCGCCTCCGCCATCTCGTTGAAGGCGTTCCCGAGCCGGGCCACCTCGTCCCTCCCGGTCACCGGGACCCGGGCGGCGTGGTCGCCGTTCCGCATCCGTTGGGCCGCGCCGGTGAGCGCCACGATCGGGCGGACCAGCCGGCGACCGGCGAAGATCATCACCAGCGCCGCGATCAGCAGTACGCCGAGCGCGGTCGCCGCGGTCCGCAGCATGCCCTCGCCGGAGAACACGTTGAACGTGCTCTTCGCACCCAGATACAGCTTCGCGGGCGGAGCGACGTACGGCGTCAACGCCTCCGAGCGGGCCTGGGTCGTGCAGGTCACGAACGCCTCGGACACCGCACCCTTGGTCTTGGGCTCGGCCGTCTTCAGACCGTCGTAGTCGGCGATCGTGTACTTCTCACCGGCGGCGTCGAGGCAGGCGGTCGCACGGCGGAGCTCGTCGTCGTTCACGATCTTCGCCTTCGCGCTGGGCGCGTTCAGGCCCGGCGGCATGCACCGGTCCGACCCCGTGACTCCGGGCTTGGAGACCTGCATCTGGCTGACGCCGTTGGCGAGTTTGCCGGACTCGATCAGCACCTGCGGTGAGGCGTCGCCCCCGTTCGCCACGGACGCCGCAATGCCCTGGGCCTGGAAACAGTCGACCGCCTTCTGCGCGAGCTTCTCTCGCTCCTGGTTCTCCTGCTCGGTCAGCCCCCAGACCGGGTACGGCGAACCTATCCCGGCCGACGTGATCACATCGGCCCGGCCTGACACGGTCATCTTGCGCACCGCGGACAGGCTGAGCGCGCCCGCGAACTTCAAAGTGCCGTCGTTGCGGGCGTCGATGGTTGCCGCCGGCACCGAGGGCAGCTCGGGACCCGCGCCGAGCACCCGGGCCGAGTCGGCGATCACGCTGCCGTCCGGTTCGGTCACGGCGATCCGGCGGCCGAGCTTGCCGGCCAGATCGTGCACCAGCTTGTCCACCCCGGACCAGGTCGGGTGATCCGACGCGTACTTCGACAGCTCGCCGTAGATCTGCCCGTCGACCTGGAGCTGACCGGTGTTCGCGTCGATCTCACCCTGCAGCTTCTCCGAGGTGCTGTAGGTGGCGATCACCGCGGTCGCGATGACCGCGCCGAGGGCGACCGCCAGCGCCAGGCCGAGGAACCGAATCAGCACGCTACGACGCATCGACCTGTACCTTGTCCGCGAGCTTGTAACCGACGCCATACACGGTCTTCAGGTACGCCGGTGCGGCCGGCGACGGCTCGATCTTCTTCCGCAGGTTCATCACATGGACGTCGATCGTCCGGTCGAAGACGTAGTGGTCGAAGCCGAACGCGTGCTCGAGCAACTGCTGCCGGGAGAAGGCCCGCCCGGGGGAGGCAGCCAGGCAGGCCAGGATCTTGAACTCGGCCGGCGTCACGTCGACCAGCCGGCCGGCCAGCCGGATCTCGTGCCGGATCGGGTCGATCTCCAGCTCGCCGACCCGGTACACCTCGCCCTCGGCCCGGCTCCGGGTCCGCCGCAGGACGGTCCGGACCCGGGCGACGAGCTCGCGCGGGTTGTACGGCTTGGTCAGATAGTCGTCCGCGCCCAGGTCGAGACCGAGCAGCAGGTCGTCCTCGGTCGAGCGGGCGGTCAGCATGATGATCGGCACCTCGTCGTCGGCCCGCAGTACCCGGCAGACGTCCAGGCCGTCGACCTTCGGCATCATCACGTCGAGCACGAGCAGGTCGGGGCTGCGCCGACGGGCCTCGTCGATCGCGGCCCGTCCGTCGTGCACGACGACGGTCAGGTGCCCCTCCCGCTCGAGATACCGCCGAATCAGCTCCGCCTGCTTCAGATCGTCTTCGGCGACGAGGATCCGCGCTGGCATACCCATCAATGTCCCCGAGTTTGATGAGAATCCGATGAAGATCGACTGAGAGCATCGGGTGCAAATCGGTCCTTCACAGGTTCTTCACCGCCGGCCCCTCAAGCTCGACCGCCATGAAGACCTCACGGAAAGCACTCGCCCTGGTGGCGGTCCTGGCGCTGGCCGGGTGTGGGAACAACCCGACCCCGGCCGCGTCCGGGGACCAGAACAGTGACAAGAGCCCCCTTGCGGAGTACATGGGCGAAGGCTTCACGTCGTCCGGCGGCGGGATGCGGATCGCGGTCCGGGCCGGCGGCGGTCAGCAGCCGTCGGAGGAGGAGCTGGCCAAGCAGCGCAAGGTCGAGGACGCCACCGCCGCCTGCATGAAGGCGGCCGGGTTCGAGTACGTCGCGGTCCCGCCGGAGTCGAACCCGAAGAGCAAGTTCGCCGACGCGTTCAACTTGCCACCGGACAAGTTCGCCGAGCAGTACGGCTACGGCATCAGCACCATCGACTGGTCCAAGGCCGGCGCCGACGACACCAACCCCAACACCAAGATCCGCAACGCCCTCTCCCCGAACGCGAAGAAGGCCTACGACAAGGCGCTGAACGGCCCGAACGCGGTCGGCAACGGCAATGTCGTGATCGCCCCGAAGGAAGGCGACGGCCCGAGTTCGAGCGGCAAGATGGACCTGGGGTGCCGCGGCAAGGCGGTCGAGGAGGTCTACGGCAAGGGCAAGGACCGGACCGCCGACTTCAAGAAGTTCGACAGCCTGTTCAAGGACATCCAGGCGCTGTCGAAGCGGATCGAGGCCGACCAGCGGGTGGTGGACGCGACCAAAGCCTGGTCCGACTGCATGGCCGACGCCGGTCAGCCCGGCTTCAGCAAGGTGGACGCGCCGCGCGAGAAGGTCCAGCAGAAGCTCGACGCGCTGACCGGCAACCAGGCACCGCCGAAGAACGGCCAGGGCAAGACGCTGCAGGGTCCGCCGTCGTTCGACAAGGTCGACGCGACCAAGCTGGCCGACCTGCGCAAGTTCGAGATCGACCTCGCGGTCGCGGACCAGAAGTGCAAGGCCAAGGTGTACGACGCGTCGTACAAGAAGGTGCAGTACGACCTGGAGAAGGAGTTCGTCAGCCAGCACAAGACCGAGCTCGAGTCGTACCGCGACGAGATGGCGAACCGGTGACCGCTTCGACCAAGTCCCGGCGGCGGGTCCTGGTCGGGGTCTGCGCGGTGGCCGCCGTCTCGCTCGGCGTGGGCGTGGCCGCGGGCAGTCGGATCACGTCACCGGAGGACGCGGCCGCCAAGACCGCAGCCCCGAAGGCCTCCCAGATCACCGTGCCGGTGGCGAAGAAGGCGCTGTCCAGCAAGGTGATCGGCCGCGGTGACGCCTCGTTCGACGGCGCGGTGAACATCCGGGTCGAGACCAGCGGGCTGACCACGCCGGCCATCGTGAACGGGAAGGTGCCGGCGGTCGGGTCCACCATCACCGAGGGCAAGGCGTTGCTGGAGATCACCGGCCGCCCGGTGATCGGACTGGCCGGCGTACTGCCGATGTACCGGACGTTGAGTCCGGGCAGCAAGGGACCCGACGTACTCCAGCTCGAGCAGACCCTGGACCGGCTCGGTCTCGACCCGGGCACGGTCGACGACGAGTACGACACGGACACCTCGCAAGCGGTCGAGCGGCTCTACGAGAAGGCCGGGTACGACGCTCCCGCGCCGGACGAGCGACTCACTCAGGCCGTCGACCAGGCGAAGAAGCAGGTCGACGCGGCCAAGAACCAGCTCCGCCAGGCGAGGGCTCAGCTCAAGCAGGCGAAGGACGCGAAGGCCAAGGACACCTCGGTGCAGCAAGGGGCGGTCGACGACGCGGAGGAGAACCTCGCCGATGTCCAGGAGACCCGGAACGAGGCCGAGTTCAAGGCCGGCACCCCGCTCCCGGTGTCCGAGATCGTGTACGTGAAGACCCTGCCGCGCCGGGTCGACGACGTGAAGGTCGAACGCGGCGGCACGGTCAATGGCGTGGTCATGTCGGCCAGCGGCGCGTCGCTGGTGGTCACGGTCAAGGTCGACGCGGAGACAGCCCAGCGCCTGAAGGCGGGCATGGCCGCGACCCTCGACCTCGGCGAAGGTACGGCGGTCGCCGCGAAGGTCCGCCGGATCACCAAGAACGGCAACCAGTACGACGTCGTGGTCGCACCCAACGCGCTGACCGCAAGCCAGCTGGCGCTGCTCCGTGACGCGAACGTGCGGGTGACGATCCCGGTGAAGAGCACCGGCGGCAAGGTCCTCGCCGTACCCGTGGCGGCGTTGTCGTCCGGTGCGGACGGCGGGTCGCGGATCGAAGTACTGCGGAACGGGAAGACGGAGCTCGTGCCGGTCACGGTCGGACTGTCCGCCGACGGGTACGCGCAGGTCACGCCGGCCGGCGACGCCAGGCTGTCCGAGGGCGATCAGGTGGTGGTGGGACGATGACCGCCACCGCGGTTGCCTTGCCGGCGCCGGTCGTCGAGATGATCGGCGTACGGCGATTCTTCCCCGGACCACCCGAGGTCCAGGCGATCCGGGAGGTCGACCTGACGATCGGCCAAGGGGAGTACCTGTCGATCGTCGGACCGTCCGGGTCCGGGAAGTCGACATTGCTCCATCTGCTCGGGTTGCTCGACAACCCGACCGGTGGTGTCTACCGGCTGGACGGCGTGGACACGATGAGCTTGCGCGAGCGGCGTCGCGCCGTACTGCGTGGTGAGCGGATCGGGTTCGTGTTCCAGTCGTTCCATCTGCTCGACCATCGGACTGTGCTGGAGAACGTCGCCCTGTCGATGGTGTACGTCGGAGTGCCGCGGCGCGAGCGGATGGCTCGGGCCCGGGTCGCGCTCGAGCGGGTCGGGCTCGCGCACCGGATGGAGTTCGCGCCGACCACGCTCTCCGGTGGTGAGCGGCAGCGGGTGGCGATCGCGCGGGCGCTGGTCGCCGAACCGAGTCTGTTGCTCGCCGACGAGCCGACCGGCAACCTGGACAGCGCCAACGCGGACGCGATCCTCACGGTGTTCGACGAACTGCACGCCGAGGGGATGACGCTGGCGGTCATCACCCACGACGACAACGTCAGCCGCCGGGCGCAACGTCAGGTCCGCATCGTCGACGGAACCCTCCAGTGGTAACCCCAGCAGGCCCCCCGGATCCCGCCGGCGGGCCGTCCACCTCCCCGCCCCACCCCGGGCCGGGAGCGCCGCCGCCCTCACCGGCGCGCTCCCGGCGCCGGGTCCGGCCTCGGCTCGCCCTCGCCGGCCTCATCCGCCGTGGTGCCTCCCTCGGCCCCACCCGGTCTCGGGGCCGAACTCGTCCCAGCGTCCGGGACCTCCTCGACGAGGCGCTGGCCGGGGTGGCCGCCAGGCCGACCCGCCTCGTCCTCACCACCCTGGGCACCGTGCTCGGGATCGCCGCCTTGGTCGGGACGGTTGGGCTTGGGCAGACCGCGTCGGGTCAGATCACCCAGCGATTCGACCTCGCGGCTGCCACGCGGGTCGTCGTCCAGCCGGATGACAAGGGCGGTCAGGAAGGCGAAGCCGCCACGCAGTTGCCGTGGGATGCGCCGGAACGGATCCAGCGGCTCAACGGAGTGGAGGCGGTCGGCACGGTCAGCAACCTCGACGTGGGTGACGACCTCGTCCGCAGCGTGGAAGCGCTCGACGATCAGCGCAACGGTCATGCGCTGCAGGTGATGGCCGGTTCGGCCGGGTTGTGGGACGCGGTCCGGGCGGTGCTGTCGACCGGCCGGTTCTTCGACACCGGCCACGATCGGCGCGCTGACAAGGTCGTTGTCCTCGGCAAGCATGCCGCCGAGCGGCTGGGGATCAACCGGGTCGACTCACAGCCGGCGATCTTCATCGGCGCCGAGCCCTACACGGTGATCGGCATCCTCGATTCCGTCTCCGGCCGGGCCGAGCTCAACGATGCCGTGATCATGCCGAACGGTGCGGCGAAGGCGGCGTACGACCTGGAATCCCCGGACGCGGTCGAGATCCGGACCCAGGTCGGTGCGGCGCAGTTGATCGCCGAGCAGGCGCCGATCGCGATCGAGCCGAACAACCCGAGCACGCTGCGCGTCGATGCCCCGCCGAAGCAGGGCGCCGTACGCAAGGGGGTCGAGTCCGACCTGAACGCGCTGTTCCTGCTGCTCGGCGCGGTCGCGCTGCTGGTCGGCGGTCTCGGGATCGCGAACGTCACGCTGCTGTCGGTGCTCGAACGGATCTCCGAGATCGGCTTGCGCCGCGCCCTCGGGGCCGCCCGACGGCACATCGCGGTGCAGTTCCTGGTGGAGAGCGTGATCGTCGGCTTCCTCGGTGGATTACTCGGTACGGCGGTCGGCGTACTGCTCACCGTGGGAGTGTCGTGGATCCGGGACTGGACGCCGATCCTGGACAACCGGCTTGCGTTCGGGTCACCCCTGCTGGGTGCGTTCATCGGCCTGGTCGCCGGCACGTACCCCGCGTGGAAGGCCTCCGCCATCCAGCCCATCACCGCCCTGCGCGGTACCTGAGTCATCCCGGCTGAGCCGCGCGTAGACCAGCGCGGTGGCGGCGAAGCCGAGGACGATGAAGGCGAGGACCGCGTACGACTTCCCGTCGTCGGGCAGGATCCACGCGCCGAGCGCGGCCGCGGAGACCTGCCCGACGTTGTAGATCATGTCGTACAGCGCGAACACCCGGCCGCGGTAGACATCGTCGACACCCGTCTGGACGAGGGTGTCGACGCTGATCTTCACGCCCTGCGCGCAGAAGCCCATCAGGAAGCCGCCGACGATCAGCGCCGGCTGGGTGTAGAGCCCGACCGGCACGGCGGTCACCACCGCGGCCGCGACGAACAGCCAGGTGATCCACTGCCGCAGTGTCATCACGCGGGTGCCCCACGGGGTGACGAGGGCGGCGAGGAACAAGCCCGCGCCGACCGCGCCGGTCGCGATTGCGAGTGCGCCGAAGGCCTGGTCGAGCTGATCGGGTCCGTAGAAGTAGTTGCGGTACAGCAGGATCATCGAGACGGTGATCAGCCCGAAGAAGAAGCGCAGCGAGCCGATCGCGCCCAGCCCGAGGGCCGCTTGCTTGCGCGTGCTCAGGTACCGGGCGCCGTCGATCAGGCCGGAGGCGATGGTCCTGAGCGCTTCGACGATGCCGGGTTCGTCGCCGTTCAGGTCCGGGCCGAGTTGGTCGCGGCGTAGCCGGAGCGCGAGCAGGGCGGCGGCGGTGTAGACGACGACCGTCAGTCCGAGGACCGCGAGATCGGAGTCGCCGATCAGCTTGACCCCTGCGCCGACCCCGCCGCCGATGAGGAAGAACGCCGTACCGGAGGTCGGGGTGACGGCGTTGGCCATCACCAGTTCGTCCCGCTCGACCACGTGCGGGAGGCCGGCCGACAGGCCGGAGAGCAGGAAGCGGTTCACGCCGAGGGTCAGGAGCACGGCCAGGTAGAACGGCACGCCCGCGTTACCGGTCGCGACGATGGCGCCGACTCCGACCACGAGGACGGCTCGGGTGAGATTCGCGCCGAAGAGGATCTGCCGTCGCGACCACCGGTCCAGCAGTACGCCGGTGAACGGCCCGAGGACCGAGTACGGCAGCAGCGCGACCGCGAACAGCCCCGCGATCGCCGCCGCGTCCGGCGCCCGCTCGGGCGAGAACAGCACGTACGACGCCAACGCGACCTGGAACACGCCGTCCCCGAACTGCGACGTCAACCGCACTGCGAACAACCGGCGGAAATCCCGGCGCTTCAGCAGCGTCCACAGATCCCGGATGAACCGCACGCCTGCACTGTAGCCGCCGCGGATGTCCGGACCGGCCGGGCGGCTACTCCTTGGTGTGCAGGCGTTCGGCGGCGGTCTCGCCCTTGGTGCCGACCGGGACGACGCCGGCGACCTTGCCGAGACCGAGCAGCGGCATGTTGCCGTAGATGGTCTCGGTGTTCCCCGCCGGGACGACGTACGTCTCGTGCCAGATGCCGGCGGCGCCGCTCTTGTACGACTGCTTGAAGTAGTCGAGCCAGGCCGGCCGGTGGGTCCGGTTGCTGTCGTTCGCGAAGCTCTGCAGCTTCTCGATCGACTCCCAGTACTGGATCAGGGTGACGCCGCGCCACGTCGGCAGCGTCCGGAACCCGAGCAGGCCGCTGTCCGGATCCTTCGACAGCTCACGCAGCATCGGTCCCATCGCCCTGGCGACCGGCAACCACGCCTTGAACCCCCGCAGCGAGTTGATCCGCAGACCGATCAGGAACACCACGACGTCCCCGTCGTACGCCGCCGTGTGCCGTCCCTCCACCACGCTCATCCGCCCCACCTCTCCTGGTCATCCCTGTCGAGGTACAGCATGAACAACGATCAGGCGGACGGCACCCCTGTTGCTCGGGTCACGCCGTGGTGCGGACAGCCTGGCGGGCGCGCAGGCGGTCGCGTTGCTCGACGAACCGGGCGGCCTGGGCGTCCAGGCCGGCCATGAAGTCGGCGAGCTCGTCGCGGGCCTTGGCTCCGTCGCCGGTGAGATCCTCGCGGTCGAAGACCTTCCACATCCGCAGGATCGGCGCGACCACCTCGTCATGATGCAGGCGCAGATCGTAGATGCCGGCCTTGGCGATCGTCACCGAGTTGCGGGTGAATCCCTCCATCGTCGCCCCCGGCATGGAGAAGTCCTTCACCTCGTTGGTGACCGCTCGCATGGTCTCGTTCGGCGCCGTCTCGAACGCCGCGGCGACCAGGTTCCGGTAGAAGATCATGTGCAGGTTCTCGTCGGTGGCGATCCGGGCCAGGAGTTGGTCCGCGATCGGGCAGCCGGTGGCCTTACCGGTGTTGCGATGGGAGACCCGGGTGGCCAGCTCCTGGAAGCTCACGTATGCGATCGCCTCGAGCATGTTCTTCTCGACGACGTGACCGGCGGTCATGTGCCTCATCCGGGCGTTCTCCAGCTCGACCGGGTCCACCCCGCGGGTGACCACGAGGTAGTCACGCAGCGCGATGCCGTGCCGGCCCTCCTCGGCGGTCCACCGGCCGACCCAGGTGCCCCACGCGCCGTCGAGGCCGAACTGGGTGGCGATCTCCCGGTGGTACGAGGGCAGGTTGTCCTCGGTCAGCAAATTGGTGACCATCGCGACCTTGGCGACCGGATCGAGCCGGGACTGCTCCGGCGACCAGTCCTCACCACCGAGGAAGGCGAAGTCGCGCCCCTCGCTCCACGGCACGTAGTCGTGCGGATTCCAGTCCTTGGTGATGGCCAGGTGCCGTTCGAGGTTGTCCTCGACGACGGGTTCCAGCTCGTGCAGCAGGTTCGTCACCAGCTTGTCGTTCACCGGGGGTCTCCTTCGTCGGCGGTTCCCCCCACCCTACGGCACCGTAAGTTACGGCACCGTAGGTTGTGGGCCGTCGCACAGCCGGGCGCCGCGGCTATGGTGGCCCGATGGATCGGAGTTCCTTCCCGCACTTTCTGGCGATCACGCTGCGGTGGAAGGACAATGACGTCTACGGGCACGTGAACAACGTCGAGTACTACAGCTTCTTCGACACCGTGATCAACGACTTCCTGATCCGGTCCGGCGGACTCGACATCCACGGCGGCGACGTGATCGGGCTGTGTGTGGACTCGCAGTGCACGTTCAAGCAGGCACTGGAGTTTCCGGGCGTCGTCGACGCGGGATTGCGGGCCGCACAGCTGGGTAACTCCAGTGTGCGGTACGAGATCGGCCTGTTCCGGGAGGACTCGGACCTGCCGGCCGCGACCGGGCGGTTCGTGCACGTGTTCGTCAATCGTGCGGACCGCCGCCCGGTGCCGGTCCCCGATCGCATCCGGGAGGCACTCGAAGGGATCACGGGATGATCGTGCGCGGCGCCGTACTGCGGGAGATGCGACTGCCTCGCCCGTACGCCGAGTCGCGGCCGCTGAGCGTGGAAGAGGTCGAGCTGGCCCCGCCCGGCCCGGGTGAGCTGCTGGTCCGGATCCGCGCGGCCGGCCTGTGCCACTCAGACCTGTCGGTGATCGACGGCTCCCGTCCGCGAGTGCTGCCGATGCTCCTCGGCCACGAAGCCACCGGCGAGGTGCTCGAGTCGGCGGCGCCCGGGTTCGCGCCGGGCGACGTGGTCGCCTGCGCCTTCGTCCCCGCCTGCGGTAGCTGCGGCCCCTGCGCCGAAGGCCGAGCCGCCCTCTGCGAGCCGGGTGCCGCGGCAAACACCGCCGGCACCCTCCTCGGCGGCACCCGAAGGCTGAACAGCGTCCACCATCACCTCGGCGTGTCCGGATTCGCGGATCATGCGGTCGTGTCCGCGCATTCGGCGGTGAAGATCGATCCGTCGCTCCCGCCCGAGATCGCGGCGCTGTTCGGGTGCGCGGTGATGACGGGCGTGGGAGCTGTCGTCAACACGGCGCAGGTCAGAGCCGGCCGGAGCGCGGTCGTCTTCGGCCTCGGTGGTGTCGGGCTCTCGGCGCTGCTCGGTGCGGTCCTGGTCGGTGCGCATCCGATCGTCGCGGTCGACGTCGTACCGTCGAAGCTCGAGCTGGCTCGGTCACTCGGCGCCACGGTGACTGTGGACGCTCGGGATGCCGACGCCGTCGAGCAGGTCCGGGCGGCGACCGCGGGCGGAGCCGACTACGGATTCGAGACCGTCGGGAGTGCGAAGGTGCTCGAGCAGGCGTACGCCGCCACCCGCCGGGGTGGGACCACGGTCACGGTGGGGCTGCCGGATCCGTCGCAGTCGTTCAGCGTCCCCGCGGTCAGCCTGGTCGCCGAGGAGCGCACGGTGAAGGGGTCCTACCTCGGCTCGGCGGTGCCGTCGCGTGACATCCCGCGCTATGTCGCGCTGTACCAGGCCGGCCGGCTGCCGGTCGACCGCCTGCTCACCGCGACGGTCGGGCTCGACGAGCTCAACCGGGCCTTCGACGACCTCGCGGCCGGCGCGTCGATCCGTCAGGTATTGCTCTTCTGAAGGTTCTGCGCGGCCTTCAGGAAGGTCTGCTCCTCGCGGGCCCGCGCCTCGGGCGTGAACTCGGCGCCGAAGTCGTCCGGGGTGGCGACCTGCCGGATCTCCAGTCCGGTGCCCCGACCGGTGCCGGCCGGGCCCTCGTCGGCGGCCATGCAGCGCCAGCCCCACTCGAGGGCCTCTTCGCGGGAGGCCACCTCGATCAGGCAGAACCCGGCGATCAGCTCCTTGGTCTCGGCGAACGGGCCGTCGACCACCCGGCGCTTGCCGCCGTCCAGCTGGAGCCGGACGCCGTTCGAGCTGGGCAGTAGCCCGTCGCCGGCCAGCAGGACGCCCTTCTCGGCCATTTCGGCCATCACCAGACCCATTTCGGTCAGGCTCTTCTCACTCGGCATCGCTCCGGCCTCGGATTCCTCGCTGGCCTTGAACACCATCATGAAGCGCATCGGAACCTCCGCAAGTCGGCGTTAAATCCCGAGACGAATCTATACAGCGCGAGGGCCGGTCGGGCAGGCTACCGAAAGTACGTGCCCGCATACGAGATGTGAAGCCGTGCCCGCCCACCGCCCGTGGTCGGTCGGAGTCCCTGAGGAGGACCCCAGCAATGCACACCCGCCCCCGCCGCGTCGGCGCCCTCGTTGGCGCCGGCGCTGTTGTCTTCGGTGCGCTGGCCGTCGTGGCCGGTAACCAGGCCGACGCCCAGCAACCCGCCCCAGCCCCCATCGACCAACTGCTCGGCCAGGAGCTCCAGGGCACGGCCGCCCTGGGCAAGGTCCAGTCGCGACTGTCCGAACTCGCCGGCCGCAACGGTATCCCGGCTGCTCAGCTGGAACAGATCCTGGCCACCGACAAGACCAGTTGGCTGGACCGCGACGGCAAGCTCTTCTACCGCGAACCCGTCGCCGGGACTGCTGCCCGCCGGGCCGCCGCCGCGCCGTCCCCGCGCTGGGCGGCGAAGGCGGTCGCCGCTGCGACCGGTCCGGCCTTCGAGCTGCACAGCAAGCCGGGCTCCAACCGGGTCATCTACCTGGACTTCGACGGCCACACCATCACCGGTACGGCGTGGAACACCGGAGGCAAACCGGCCACGGTGAACGTCTCGGCGTACGACACCGACGGGAACCCGAACAGCTGGAGCACCGCCGAGCAAGACGTCGTCCGTGATGTCTGGGCGCGAGTGTCCGAGGACTATGCGCCATTCGACGTGGACGTGACCACGCAGGAGCCGGCCGCCGCGGCGATCACCCGGTCCGGTGCGTCCGACCAGCAGTACGGCACCCGGGTCCTGATCGACCCGACCACCTGGTACCAGTCCGGCTGCGGATGCGGCGGCGTCGCGTACGTCGGCGTCTACGACAACACCAGCCAGCACTCGTACTACCAACCGGCCCTGGTCTTCACGAAGGGTGTCGGCACCGGTGCGAAGAACATCGCCGAGGCCGCGTCGCACGAGGCGGGTCACAACGTGGGCCTGAGTCACGACGGTACGGCGTCCGTCGGGTACTACGCGGGTCACGGCGCGTGGGCTCCGATCATGGGCGTCGGCTACTCCAAGGCGATCAGCCAGTGGAGCAAGGGCGAGTACTCCGGCGCCAACAACAAGGAAGACGATTTCGCCGTCATCGGCCAGAACGGTCTGGCGCTGCGAGCCGACGACCACGGCAACGGCACCGCCGACGCCACCGCGCTCACCCTCGGCGCCGGCGTGAAGGGCATCTACGCCAACGACTCCGACGTCGACACCTTCCGGATCGACCTGGCGGCCGGCACCTTCACCTTCGCGGCGAACGCGGCCGCGTCCGGCGCGGACCTGGACATCAAGCTCCAGTTGCTGAACTCGGCCGGCACTGTCGTCGCCACCGCGGACCCGGCCGCCGGGCAGTCCAACTCCGCCACTCCGACCGGCCTGAGCGCGAGCATCAGCCGCCAGGTCACCGCAGGTCGTTATTACCTGCGGGTCGAGAACACCGGCTACGGCAACCCGCTGAACACCGGCTACTCGACATACGGCAGCCGCGGCGCCTACACGGTCCGCGTCACGGCCGGCTGAATCACCTGAGCTGTCCGGGGCCGTCGTTCCCACCGAGATCGACGGCCCCGGGCCTTTGGGGGGATCTGCCCGGGGGGATACCGCCCTATCCCTGGAGGACCTTGTGAACAGACTCCGCCGCACCGGTGCACTGACCTGCGCCGGTGCTGTCGTGTTCGGTGCGCTGGCCGTGGTGGCCGGCAACCAGGCCGACGCCCAACAGCCTGCTCCGACCCCGATCGATCGTCCGACCCCGATTGCCCAGCTGCTCGGTGAATCCACGCCCGGTGTCGCCGCGCTCGGCAAGGTGCGGTCCCGCCTGACCGAGGTTGCCGCTGGCAACGGGCTCCCCGTGGCCCAGCTCGAGCGGATCCTGGCCACCGACAAGACCAGCTGGCTGGACGCCGACAGCCGGCTGTTCTTCCGCGAGCCGACTCTCACCGCGACGCAGAAATCGGCTGAAGCGTCTCCCCGCTGGGCCGAGCAAGCAGTTGCCGCTGCGACCGGTCCGGCCTTCGAGCTGCACAGCAAGCCCGGCTCCAACCGCGTGATCTATCTGGACTTCGACGGCCACACCATCACCGGTACGGCGTGGAACGCGTCGAAGGGGATCGATCCGGTGAACGTGTCGCCGTACGACACCGACGGCGATCCGGCGACCTTCAGTACGGCCGAGCAGGACGTCGTACACGAGGTGTGGGCGCGGGTTGCGGAGGACTACGCCACCTTCGACGTGGATGTGACCACCCAGGAACCGCCGCAGTCCGCGATCGACCGGTCCGACGTGTCGGACCAGCAGTACGGAACGCGGGTGCTGATCGACCCGGACACCTGGTACCAGTCCGGTTGTGGATGTGGCGGGGTTGCGTACGTCGGCGTGTACGACAGCACCAGCCAGCACGACTACTACCAGCCGGCGCTGGTGTTCACGAAGGGTGTCGGCACCGGCGCGAAGAATCTGGCCGAGGCCGCTTCCCACGAGGCCGGTCACAACGTCGGCCTGAGCCACGACGGCACGTCCAGCGTGGGCTACTACCAGGGCCACGGCGCCTGGGCTCCGATCATGGGTGTCGGGTACTACCGCGGCATCAGCCAGTGGAGCAAGGGTGAGTACGCCGACGCCAACAACACGGAAGACGACTACGCGGTCGTCGGCACCCACGGCTTGGCTCTGCGCGCCGACGAGGCCGGTGACACCACCGGCGACGCGGCCGCGCTGACCGTCGGCACGCCGGTGTCCGGGGTGATCGCCGCGGAGTCCGACACGGACGTGTACCGCGTCGATGTCGGTGCCGCTGGCAACTACACCGCGACCGCGAGTGCCGCGCCGACCGGCGGTGACCTCGACATCAAGCTGGACCTGCTGGACAGCTCGGGCGCGGTCGTCGCCTCGGCAGACCCGGCCTCGGGTCAGGCCGACGCCGGTACGCCGACCGGCCTCGGCGCGAGTGTTAGCAGCACGCTCCAGGGGGTACGTGCTACATGCGGATCGACAACGTGGGCTACGGCGACCCGCTGAACACCGGCTATTCCACCTACGGCAGCCGCGGCGCCTACACCCTCGGGATCACGCCCTCCTGAACCCTGTGGCTGGCCGGTCTCTGGCGGGCCGGCCAGCCCCAGGCCACCTCAAGCGATCAGGCCACGTCGAGCGGTCAGGTCACGTCGAGCGGTCAGGTCACGTCGAGCGGTCAGGCCGGGATCAGGTGGTTGACCGCCAGCTGAGCGAGCGCCGCGGCCTGGTCGCCGAGCACGACGTCGTCGAAGCGGACCACGCTGGAGTGATTGGACGGCGCGTCGTCCGCGTCGACATCGTCGGGACGCGCACCGAGCATCACGAACGTGCCCGGCACCTCCTGCAACACCATCGAGAAGTCCTCCGACCCCATCAACGGGTTGTCCAGCGGCTGGACCCGCTCCGCACCGAGCAACTGCTGCAGCACCGCCGACGTCTCCGCCGTACGCTCGGCGTCGTTGACCGTCACCGGATACTGCGGGACGAAGTTGGCGTCGACCGTGCAACCGTGGGCCGCCGCGATCTTCTCGGCCAAGCTCGGCAACTCGTGCGACAACTGCTGGAACGTCGCATCCGACAACGTCCGCACGGTCGCGCCGAGCCGGGCCGTGTTCGGGATGACGTTGATCGCGACACCGGCCTCGAGTTGCGTCACCGTGATCACCACTGGGTCGAAGACATTCATCCGCCGCGTCGCATACGTCTGCAACGCCAGCACGAGCTCGGCCACCACGGGCACCGGGTCGATCGTCCTGTCCGGCGACGAACCATGGCCGCCCTTGCCTCGCACGGTGATGTGCAGCTGGTTGGAGCCGGCCATGATCGTCCCGGGCCGCGTCTGGAAGATCCCGCTGGCCTCCTGCGACCAGACATGGATCGCGTACGCCGCGATCGGCTTGTCACCTGTCGCTTCCAGCAGCCCTTCCCGGAGCATGTACCCGGCGCCGCCCAGACCTTCCTCACCCGGCTGGAACATGAAGAGCACGTTCCCGTGCAGCTCCTCGCGATGAGCGCTCAGCAGCTGAGCCGCACCCACCAGGCCGGCGGTGTGCAGATCGTGGCCGCAGGCATGCATGTTCCCGTTCCCGGAGGCGTAGTCGAGGTCCGTCTCCTCGACCACCGGCAGCGCGTCCATGTCACCCCGCAACAACACCGTCGGCCCCGACTGCCCACCCCGCAGGACGCCGACCACCGAGGTCAGCTCCTTCCCGGTGCTGACCTCCAACGGCAACCCGGCCACCGCGTCGAGCACCATCGCCTGCGTCTTAGGCAACTGCAGCCCGACCTCAGGAATCCGATGCAACTCCCGCCGCAACTCCAGCAGCCCAGGCGCGACTCCCGCACCCTCCGCGACCAGATCCACCACAACTCCCTCCACCAAGCTCCGCACAATCCGCAACAACAACATCCGAACCCGCCGCCCGCAGCACGGCCGTCACACCACCACGCCGAGCGGCGCTACACCGCCGGCCGCAGCTCCGCAACAGCTCTCGCCTTCACGGCCTTCCGCCGCTCACCACACCCACCACGCTTTCAACCTTCCCGCCGCTTGCCGCAGCCGCCGCCGCGTTCCGCCGCTCACCACAGCCACCACCGCTTTCGGCCTTCCCGCCGCTTGCCGCGGCCGCCGCCGCGTTCAGCCGCTCGCCGCAGCTGGCTGCGGTGTCTGCGCCAACGCCCGCCACCGTACCCGCACCACCGGACCGTCAGTCCCCCCAGCACGTGGGGCCTTCGGTCCGGCCTGCCGGTGGCGCCGGGTTCGTTGGGGCGGGTGTCCCGGACGGGAGCGCCGTGCTGAGGCTTCCGCAGCGGTGGGCTCGCCCCGAGACCGGCGTCCAGGCTGCGGCGGAGCTCATGGTTGGCCGACCAGTACTCAGCGATCTCGCGGACCTCCGCGTCCGCATCGAGGCTCGCCCGAGTGCCGGCCAGCGCGGACATGCGAACATCCAACGGATCCTCCGGATCGAAGTCGCGGATCTTCGCGAACGGTGGCCGCATCGCCGCCTCGATGCGGTTGAGCGCCGCAGCTTTCGCAGCCTCTGGAACCACCTCGGACAGCTTGTGCGCGTCGTACAGCAACTGCGCGGCGACCCGGAACTTGTTCTCGGGGTTCACCACCGTCAGCCGGCGAATCACCTCCCGAGCGGACAGTTCCGCGCTGTCCGCCACAGCTTGACCGAACACCTCGACGGCGGGCACGTACTGCCCGTACGCACGCCCCGTCCGTACGCCGGTGATGCCCGGCGCGATCGCCTCCAGATCGAGTTCGTCGATGTAGTCGTCGAGAGCGTCCTGCGTCGCGAGCTCGGTGGTGGCCTCCTCGAGAACCATGTTCGACGGCTCCTGATACGCGTCGACGGCCATCCCGTACGACGTACCCGCCGCGGCGAGCAGGTGGATGTTCTCGTGAAACACGACCCGCAGTGCCTCGCGATACTGCCGCAGCGTCTCCTCGTCATGCCGCTGCCCGGCCCGGTCGAACATGTCCTGCAGCACCGCGACGACATGCTGCGGGTGGTACTCGATCGTGTGGTCCCACCGCACCAGCCCGCGCCGTTTGTCATCCGCGGCGAGCAACTCGTACGACTTGTTCCACGACGAGTGATGCGCTCCCAGAACCCTCACCGCGGCCTGGGCCTGCGCGGCCATCAGTTGCGGAAAGCTACTGACCACCGCTCACCGCCTTCACCGGCACGCCAGCCACTTCCGCGGGTTCAGCGGTCGGGGGAGGGCGGTGGGGTCAGCCGCAGGGACTCGAGGAGGATGGAGAGTGGCTCGTTCAGATCGAGGATGCGGGGGTGGTCGGCGGGTGAGGCCGCGTCGGCGATCCGCCCGATCTCTGCGATGGCAGAGCTGAGGCGCTCGATCCGCTCGGCTGGAGTGCCGTCCGCGGATTGGGCTCGGGACTGCACGCGAATGGCCTCGGCCAGCTCGTCGGACAGTGGTGGCGGTTGGTAGCTCAGGGCCCGCTCGAGCGACGTTAGGTGTGATCCCGCGAGCTTCCGATCCGCCGCTGGCTCGACCAAAGGCGCCAACGCTCGCAACCGGTCCACCTCAGCAGCCAACGTCGCCTCGTCCAGCGATCTGGCCATCGCCGCGTCCAGCACCCGGCTGAGCTCCACGTCGAACGCGTCGTAGTCCATTCCCTCAGTATCCCGTCCCGCCGATCTCTCCCGCCGCGTCATCCCACGCCAGGGTGCCGTCCCCGCGAGCCAGGAGACCGCCGCTGAGCCGTCGGTACGCCGGCCGTTGTCGGAGGTGCTGTGGAGTGCACGGTTGGGGCGTCGGCGGGAATCGGCCGAGGCGGGCAGATGCCGGACAGCGCCGCCTGGAAGGCGTGCGGATCGGACTGAGCTGCGCCGTGCCCAGCTACGACCGAGGAGGGAGTCGGTACGGCGAGCCTGGTGGGTGGTGGCGGGGTGTGATGCGGCGGTGAGCCTGCCGGGGATATGCGGCCGGGGGTGGACGGCGGAGGGAGGGTGCAGGCGGTGGGGTGGAAGGTGTAGGCGGATTCGGCGGTCTGGATCTCCTGGTGGAGGTGGTGGAGGAGTTCGCCGGCGGTGGAGTGGGACTTGGCGGCGGCGAAGCCGGGTCGGTGGAGTTCGAAGTTGTCGAGGTGGCCCAGACCCGTGCGGAGAATGGATTCGAGGTGGTGGCGAGTGTCGGCACCGGCGAGCTCCAGGTCCGGTAAGCGGGTGGAGTTGTAGACGAGGCTGACGAGGAGGGGGAACTGGCCGGCGGCGGTTTCGCGGTTGAGGACGTCGAGGACCTGGCCGGGGCTGAGGTCGTTGCGGATCTCGAGGTCGGTGGCGAGCCTGCGGACGGCGGGGACGAAGGCGGCGTAGTACCCGCCGGCCTGGACGTCTTCGATGCCGGGGGCAACCTTGTCGATACCGAGCCGGGTCAGGTAGTCGTCGAGGTGGTCCTGAGCCCAGGCCTCCGCCACGCCTTCCTCCAACTGGCGGCCGCCAGGTTGGGTGAACGCATCTCGAGCGGCGTCCTGCGATGCGCCGGCCGGGCCCAGGAAGTGGGCGTGCTCATGCAGCAACGTGGCCAGGGATTCGCGGTAGTGGACGAGCATCGGGATCGGCTGCTCCTCGCCGGCATGCTCGTACATCCGCTGCAGTGGATCGAGGATGCACTCCCGGTCGAGATACAGCGTGCCGTCCCAGTGCGCGAGCCCGAGGATGCTGCCGGTCGTCTCGATCACGCGACCGCTCCACGCGGACTGGTCCGCCCCGGAGAGCTCGAGCGCCACCTGACCGCTCCGGGCCAGGAGTTCGTCCACGGACCTCGGGGCAGTCAGGATCGGATCACGACGCACCGCACGCGCGGTGGCAATCATGAGCGGAACGCGATCGCGAGCCGGACCAGGGAGTCCGCGGTTCGCCGCAGGCTGGCCTGTTCGTGAGGATCGTCGGCCGTGGCGGCGAGCCGGCCGAGCTCGGTGATGAGCCAGTCGGACCGCGCCTGCCGCTCCGCGCGGGTAGAGCGTGGCGAGGCGGTATCGTCCGGCGTGGGCTGCGGTGGGGTGTACTGCGAATGCTCCATGATTCGTCCTCCCGAGGTTGATCTCGGCGGAGAACATATGGAGATCGACCCGCACCCGGGCGGACGACTTTTCAGCTGTGGATAACTAGAGCTGTGGATAACTAGAAGAGCGTGGGTGGCTCGACCTCCACCGGCGACGGCAGCGGCTCGAGGCCGGGGACGAGGGCACGGACGTCCGCGTGGAAACGGCGGGCCAGGTTCAGTGCTTCGGCGTTGTCCGGAGTGTGCAGGAAGATCGTCGGTGAGCGGCCCTCGGCGAGCCAGGTCGTGACCAGCTCGACCAGGTAGTCCCAGCCCTCGACTGTCTCCGCGACGGAGTCGCGGCCGATGTACCGAACGATGGGGTGAGCGGTCAGGGCTCGCGTGCGGCGGGCGACCCGGGGCTTCTTCATCCACGCGTCACGTTCGGCGTAGCTGGTGGGGCGGCGACCGAAGAGGGTGCCGGTGTCGAACGGAATCCACTCCGCGCCGACGCGACCAAGGACCTGTTCGAGCAAACCGGCGGACCGGGCATCGTCGAAGAACGCCGGGTGCCGGACCTCAACGGCGTACCGATAGTTGCGCGGCGCGTGGTGCAGGAAGGCTGCCAGGCTGCCGAGGTCAGTCGGAGCGAAGGACGCGGGCAACTGGATCCACAGCGCGTGGTTGCGGTCGGCCAGTGGCTCGATTGCGGACAGGAAAGCGCGCAGCTCCACCTCGACACCCGAGAGACGGCGTTCGTGGCTGATCAGCTGTGGCAGCTTCACTACGAAGCGGAAGTCCGGCGGCGTCTGCCCGGCCCACTTCTCGACGGTTGAGCGGGCCGGAGTGGCATAGAAGGTGGTGTTGCTCTCGACCGCGTTGCACCACGAGGCGTACGCGCGGAGTTTCTCCCGGCCCGGTTGCGGCCAGCCCGGGTGGGTCCACTGGGCACATCCCACATGCAACCGCACCGAACAAACCTACAGAACGGCGCGGGAGCCGGCCCACTGGCCGACTCCCGCAAGCACCGCTGCAACAGGTGGTGCCAGCTCAGCGCTCGACCTCGCCGCGGATGAACTTCTCCACCAGGTCGCGGCAGACGTCGTCGGCGTACTGCTCCGGCGGCGACTTCATGAAGTACGACGAGGCCGACAGGATCGGGCCGCCGATGCCACGGTCCTTGGCGATCTTGGCCGCGCGGATCGCGTCGATGATGATGCCGGCCGAGTTCGGCGAGTCCCACACCTCGAGCTTGTACTCCAGCGACAGCGGGACGTCGCCGAAGTTGCGGCCCTCGAGCCGGATGAACGCCCACTTGCGGTCGTCCAGCCAGGCCACGTAGTCGGACGGGCCGATGTGCACGTTGCGGTCGTCGATCTCGTCCCGCAGCTGCGAGGTGACGGACTGGGTCTTGCTGATCTTCTTGGACTCCAGCCGGTCGCGCTCGAGCATGTTCTTGAAGTCCATGTTGCCGCCGACGTTCAGCTGGTAGGTCCGGTCGACGGTGACGCCGCGGTCCTCGAACAGCTTGGTCAGCACCCGATGCGTGATGGTCGCGCCGATCTGAGACTTGATGTCGTCACCGACGATCGGCACGCCGGCCGCGGTGAACTTGTCCGCCCACTCCTTGGTGCCGGCGATGAAGACGGGCAGCGCGTTGACGAACGCGACACCCGCGTCGATCGCGCACTGGGCGTAGAACTTGGCGGCCTGCTCCGAACCCACCGGCAGGTAGCAGACGAGGACGTCGACGGCCGCCTCCCGCAGCGCGGCGACCACGTCGGCCGGCTCGGCGTCGGACTCGGTGATGGTCTCGCGGTAGTACTTGCCGAGGCCGTCGAGCGTGTGGCCACGCTGCACCGTGATGCCGGTCGGCGGCACGTCGGCGATCTTGATGGTGTTGTTCTCGCTGGCGCCGATCGCGTCGGCGAGGTCCAGGCCGACCTTCTTCGCGTCGACGTCGAAGGCGGCGACGAACTGCACGTCGCGGACGTGGTAGTCGCCGAACACGACGTGCATCAGACCGGGGACGCGCTCGTCGGCCTTCGCGTCGCGGTAGTAGTGCACGCCCTGGACGAGCGAGCTGGCGCAGTTGCCGACACCGACGATCGCTACGCGGATCGAGGTCATCTGGAATCTCCTTGGATAGGCGGTTGGTGCAGGTCAGGGGGCCGCTGTTGACGCCGCTCGCCGTCGATCAGTTCGTTCAGCCAGCGGACCTCGCGCTCGGCCGACTCCAGGCCGTGCCGTTGCAGCTCGAGGGTGTAGGCGTCGACCCGCTCCGCGGTCCGGCTCATCGCGGCCCGGAAGTTGGCCAGCCGCTCCTCCATCCGGGCCCTGCGGCCCTCGAGGATGCGCAACCGGGTGGCCGGATCGGTCCGGCCGAAGAACGAGAACCGGACGCCGAAGGTGTCGTCCTCCCACGCCGACGGACCAGCATCGTGCATCGCGTGCGCGAAGTAGTCCTTGCCGTCGGCAGTGATCGTGTAGACGATCTTCGGCCGGCGACCCGACTCCGCCGTTCCGGAGTCGGCCGTGATCAGGCCGTTGCGGAGCATCGCCTTCAGACACGGGTAGAGCGATCCGAACGACAGCACGCGCCCCCAGCCGAACTGGGCGTTGACGCGCTTGCGGAGCTCGTAACCGTGCATCGGCGCTTCGTGCAGCAGACCGAGTACGGCGAGCTCCAGGACCCCACTGCGGTTTCCCATGACCCACCTCCCTCGGCCTAGTTTGTCATGACCTGATGTATCGGTTCGATACATCGTGCCGCCATGGTAAGCACAGCCGAGGACTGTGGACAACTCTTGACAAAGCCGGGCTTTGTCAGCTTGATCACGCGGCGCGCCCGGAAACCTGTTACGTCAGGCGCCGATCTGCGTTAATCGTCTGACACACAGAGTCGCCGTCCAGGAGCGGAGGGTCATGACCGATAGCCATGGGAGGCACACGAAGCTCGACGTCCAAGGCGATGCGGCCGGCGGAGGTCCGCTGGCCCGGACCGCGCTGCGGTTCACCGCGGTCACTGAGAAGTGGCTGCCGGACGCGTTCGGATTCGTCCTGGTCGGCACCTTCGTCGTCCTGCTTTTCGGGCTCGCCACCGGTGAGCCGCTGCTGAAGCCGCCGGACGATCCGGCCGCGACCAAGGGCTACGGCCTGGTCGATGCCTGGGGCCTCGGCTTCTGGTCGCTGATCACGTTCACGCTGCAGATGACGATGATCATCATCGGTGGGTACGCCGTCGCGACCAGCCGGCCGGTCGCCCGGTTGATCGCTCGACTGGCCAGGATCCCGCAGAGTCCGCGGACCGCGGTCGCCTTCGTCGCCGCGATCTCGATGCTGGCGTCGTACCTGAACTGGGCGTTCAGTCTGATCTTCGCCGCGATCCTGGCGCGTGAGGTGGCGCGCAACGTTCCGAGGGCGGACTACCGCGCGCTGGGAGCGATGGCGTTCCTGGGGCTCGGCACTGTGTGGGCGCAGGGCCTGTCGGGCTCGGCCGCGTTGCAGGTGGCCAGTGCGAGCAGCAGTCCCGCGCCGGTCCAGGAAGTCATCAGGACAAGCGGCTACCCCGGTGGTGTGATCCCGCTCAGCGACACGATCTTCACCTGGCAGGCGATCGTGGCGACCCTCATCGTGTACGTCGTCGGAGTCGGGACGGCGTGGTTCATCGCACCGGGCGGGGACACCTCACGGACCGCCGAGCACCTCGGCATCGAGCTCCGGCCGCTCATCGGTCGCGGATCGGCGTACAACGGGCAACGGGACGAAGGAGTGACGCGGCGGCCGGGGGACTGGCTCGAGCACTCCCCGCTGTTCAGTCTGCTGATCGTTCTGCTCGGTGCGACCTATCTGGTCCGCTACTTCAGTGGGAAGAGCTTCTTCAACGCACTCGACCTCAACACGGTCAACCTGATCCTGTTCCTGCTCGCACTGCTCCTGCACTGGCGGCCGTGGCGGATGGCCCGGGCTGTGCGCGACGGTGCGCCCGCGGCGGCCGGCGTACTGCTGCAGTTCCCTTTGTACGGCGGCATCTTCGGCATGATCGCGTACACCGGGATCTCGGCCCGGCTGGCCGGGTGGATGGTGCAGGCGAGCAGTCAGTTCCTGTTCCCGCCGCTAGTGGCGATCTACTCGTGCCTCCTCGGCATCTTCGTGCCGAGTGGTGGCAGCAAGTGGGTGATCGAGGCGCCGTACGTGCTGCAGGCCGCCAATGAACTCAAGGTGGACGCGGGCTGGATGGTCGTGGTCTACGACCTCGGGGAGGCGAGCGCCAACCTGCTGCAGCCGTTCTGGATGTTGCCGACGCTCGCCATCCTCGGTCTGAAGGCCCGCGACATCATGGGCTACACGTTCACCATGTTCCTCGCCTGCTTCCCGGCTGCCCTGATCGCCGTGACTTTGCTCGCACCGCACGTGACGGGGTAACCGCTTGCCGGGTCCGTTGGAAAGATCCTCGTAAGGCTGTATCCAGCCGAATCGTGACTGACCGCGCAGGCTTGCTACCATCCGGAGCGGATTCGGGCCCGTTACCACACCCACCGTAGCCTGTGGGGCAATGACTTCAGCGAGATCGTCGAGGATTGCACTGTGAGTGAAGCTCGTAGAAAGGCCGTCAAACCCGCGCGCGCCAAGAAGCATTGGGCGCTGCGGGTCCTCGGCTGGCTGACCGCGCTCTTCTTCCTCGGCATCATCGGCGCGGTCGCGACCTTCTTCATCGTCTACCAGACGACGAAGATCCCGGACCCGAACAAGGAGTTCGCGACCAACACGACGACGGTGACCTGGGACAACGGGTCGCGGGCGCTGGGCACCTTCTACGAGCAGAACCGGCACACCGTGCCCTTGGCCCAGATCCCCAAGCACGTGCAGGACGCGGTGATCGCGGCGGAGGACCGCACCTTCTGGACCAACCCCGGTATCTCGCCGTCCGGCATGGCCCGCGCGGCGTGGAACATCGCCAACGGCGAGCAGCTCCAGGGTGGCTCGACGATCACGCAGCAGTACGTGAAGATCATGTACCTGACCCAGGAGCGGACCGTCTCCCGGAAGTTCCAGGAACTGTTCATCGCGACGAAGCTCAGCCGGCAGCAGGACAAGAGCAAGACGCTCGAGGGCTACCTCAACACCATCTACTTCGGTGAGGGCGCCTACGGCATCTCCGCCGCGGGCGATGCGTACTTCAGCCAGCCGGATCCGCGGAAGCTCTCCGTTCAGCAGGCGGCCTTCCTTGCGACGGTGCTGAACAACCCGACACTGTTCGACATCGACGATCCGGACCCCCGGACCAAGAAGCGGATCGTCGAGCGGTACCACTACGTTCTCGACGGCATGCGCCTCAACGGCACGATCACCGACGCGCAGGCGATCACGTTCGGCAACAAGCTGCCGGAGATCAAGAAGAAGTCGAAGAGCAACCGCTACAAGGGTTCGGCCGGCTTCCTGCTCGACATGGCTCGCAAGGAGCTGCTGCAGCGGGGATTCGACGAGGATCAGATCAGTGGCGGTGGCCTCAAGGTGGTCACGACCTTCAACTACGACAAGCAGAAGCAGATCGTCGCCGCGGCGGAGGAGGAGTTGCCGAAGAAGCGCGACAACCTGCACGTCGGGATGGCTTCGGTGACGCCGGGCACCGGGCAGCTCGTCGCCATGTACGGCGGACCGAACTACCTGAAGAGCCAGTTGAACTGGGCGACGCTGAAGGCCAGGCCGGGGTCGGGGTTCAAGCCATTCGCGCTGGCCGCTGCGTTGCAGGACGAGAAGTCGATCTGGGACACCCTCCAGGGTGACAGCCCGATCGAGATCCAGGGCCAGGAGCTCAACAACGAGTTCGACCAGGACTATGGCGATGTCACCCTGCTGAAGGCGACTGAGCAGTCGATCAACACCGCGTTCTACGACCTCGTCGACAACAAGATGGACAAAGGTCCGGACAAGCTCGTCAACGCGGCCGAGGCCGCGGGGATCCCGAAGACCAAGGCACTCGAGATCGGACGGAACAACCCGTCCACGGTGCTCGGTCCGGACCCGTACGCATCGCCGGTCGACATGGCGAACGCCTACGCGACCTTCGCCGCCGACGGCATGTACTACCCGCTGCACACGATCAAGCAGGTCATCGGTCCGGACGGCAAGGTGCTCTGGAGCGAGAAGAGCCTGGACAAGCAGAAGAAGCAGGCTTTCACCCCGGAGATCGCCCGCATGGTCAACTTCGCTCTGCAGGACGTGGTGGAGAAGGGCACTGGTGTGGACGCCAAGGAGCTCGACCGTGCGGTGGCCGGCAAGACCGGTACGGCGGGTGGCGTCGGGGTCGAGCACCGGAAGGCGAACGCCGCGTGCGACGGCTGCAAGGACGGCGCCGACACGCTGACCTCCTGGTGGACCGCCTACACGCCCCAACTGTCCACATCGGTCCTGTATCGCGCCGGCACGACCGGTGAGTCCGACCTCGACCCCTACTCGACCGACAAGGCGTTCTTCGGTGGTGGCTGGCCGCTGCAGACGTGGCTGGCCTTCATGAAGCCGGCCCTCGAAGGTGTGCCCGCCGCGGACTTCACGGAGCCGAGCGAAGACGTGATGAAGGACAGTCCGACTCCGACGTTCACGCCGCCGACGAACACGCCGACCATCACCCCGTCGAGCCCTCCTCCGAGCACGCCGCCGACGAACACCCCGAGCAACCCGCCCTCGAACACCCCGAGCAGCACCCCGACCAGGACGAAGCCGACGAGGACGCCAGGCTGGCCGACGCTGCCGACCGGTGGACCGACGGCACCCAGTAATACCCCGAAGAATCCCGGCGGCGGTCAGTAGTTTTCGGCCGATCGTCCCGGGATGGGAGACGATAGGCGGGTGACTCGGGCTCGGGTGGGTTTTCGCATGCGGTGCTGTCGTGTTTGAGCGATCGGCTCCCGCTGAGGAGCCGAAGCCTGGGCGCGCGCGGCGGGCGCGGGTCGAAGGGGTGGGCTGGCAGCGATGGATGCCGACGGCGCAGACGCGGGAGGTGCTCGGATGGTGGTTGGTCACCCGGGCCGCACTGTTCCTGTTGTCGATCTCGGCGCCGCTGCTGTTCAACCGGGGAACTGACTACCCGAACGTCTGGCGCGCCTGGCTGCAGTGGGATGTCTGGCATCTGAACGCGGTCGCCGAGTTCGGGTACAACCACGGCGAGCCGTCCGGTGCACCGCTGGCGGCGTTCTTCCCCGGGTTCCCGGTGCTGGTGCGGATCGTCAGTTGGACCGGGATCGGTTACGTTGCCGCGGGCATCGTCGTGTCCGCGGTCGCGAGTGCGGTGGCGGGCGTGTACCTCGCGCGACTCGCGCAGTACCAGTTCCCGGAGCTCAAGGGGATCGGGCCGAACGCGGCGATGATCTGGTACTGCGCTCCCGTCGGTGTCTTCCTGGCTGCCGGGTACACGGAGGCGCTGTTCTGCGCGTTCGCGTTCCCCGGCTGGCTGGCGGCGCGGCAGGGTCGATGGGGCCGCGCCGCGATCTTCGTCGCGCTCGCGGCGACCGTGCGGGTGTCCGGGATCTTCCTGGCCTTCGCGTTGGTGGTCGAGTTCATCACCTCGAAGAAGCGGGACTGGCTGTCGCTCCCGTGGCTGGCGCTGCCGGCGGTCCCGGTGCTCGGCTTCATGGCGTACCTGAAGCAGATCCACGGCTCGTGGTTCGCCTGGCAGCAGGCGCAGGAGAAGGGCTGGGCGCGCGAGTTCACCTGGCCGTGGACCTCGTTGATGCACACGTTCGAGGCCGCGAGCAAGGGCCACTTCGCGGCCGAACGCAGCGACTGGACGTGGATGTTCCGGGCCGAGCTGGTCGCCCTCGTCGTCGGCCTACTGCTCCTCGCCTGGCTGCTCTGGCGCCGATCCTGGGGCGAGGCGGCCTGGGTCGCGGCCACGGTCGCAGCGTTCTGTACGTCGTTCTGGATCTACTCGCTCACCCGGGCGACCCTGCTCTGGTGGCCGCTGTGGATCGGCCTCGCCGTCATGGCCCGCCGAAAACCGTGGCTCGGCCGCCTCTATCTCGCCCTCGCGATACCGCTGGCCGCGATCTGGGCAGCGGGATTCTTCACCGGCCGCTGGTCCGGCTGAGTAGTTCTGCTCAGGTACGGCGTCCCGTCGCGCACTTAGCGTGATGTCATGGAGGCCCGGGGGCGGTTGATCGGCAAGGTGGCGCTGCAGGCAGCGTTCGTCGGTGTCGTGGCGGGTGTCGCGTACGGACTGATGCTTCACCTGCAGGCCCCGTTGTGCCCTCCGACCGCGGTGGACTGCGCGGTCGAGAGCGGGGGGCCGCTGTTCGCCGTCCAGCTCGGTGGGCTCGCGACCGCGCTCGCAGTACCGGTGCTTGCACTCCGCTCGGGGCTCGGCTGGATGTTCACCGCTGCGGCCACCGCAGCGGTCCTGGTGCTGAACTTCGCATGGTTCGTGGCCACCGCCGCAGACCTGCCGGTGTCCGGCATGTGGACTCTTTTGCACTGAGGCAACCCCTGGCGACCTTCGAACGTCGTTAGAGATGAAGGGGTGGCAGTCCGGGCGGGGACCGCCACCCCTCATCGAATTTCCGGCGGAACCTTTCAGGGGCAGGCTCCGCCGGGCAAACGTCCGAGCGGGCGGCGGCGCGATGCCGCCGCCCTTGCCATGTCGCGACCTCGGTCAGCCGTAGTTGCGGTCGATCGACTGCGAAGGAGTCGGGCTCGGCTGGGTCTCCGCGACGCGCTTGTCGGTCGGATGCGTACCGGCCTCGACGCCCTTCAAGGTGCCGAGCAGTTCGATCTCGGACAGCGTGACGCCTGCCGCACCCGCGGCCGGCGTCAGCACCAGGCGGTACTGCGTGTAGGCCTTGGGCGACGCGACACTGAAGGACCGGGTGTACGACGTCCACGACCAGCTCTCACCGGTACGGCGATCCACTGCCGACCACGTCGTACCGTCGTTCGAGCCCTCCAGCACCCATGCGGACGGGGCCGCGCCCGTTGCTCCACTGGTCAGCGTGTACATGCCGACCGGCCGGCCCTGCGGCAGGGCGACCGTGACCGTCGGGGTGGCGCCGGTCAGCGTGACCTGGGTCTTGGAGTCGTTGTCGGTCAGCGCGGTCACATCTGTGTTGTCGGTGCCACCGGCACTGCTGATCACGGCACCGACGTCGGACGTCGAGTCCCGCCACGTCATCGGGTCCTCGCCGGGCGTGGTGATCGACGGCGGCGCGTCGTTCCGGCCGGTGCCCCACTTCGACGGCTTGTCGCCCATCTGGAACTCGATCTTGCCGCCGTTCGCGATCAGATCGTGGGGCAGCGCGGTCGAGGTCCACTTCTTCCCGTTCACGCGAACGCTCTGCACGTAGATGTTGCGCGAACTGTTGCCCGGCGCGTTGATCACCAGCTTCTTGCCACCGGCCAGCCGGACCGTCGCCTTGGTGAACAGCGGCGACCCGATCGCGTACGTCGGCGAGCCGACCTGCAACGGGTAGAACCCGAGCATGCTGAACAGGTACCACGAGGACATCTCGCCGTTGTCCTCGTCGCCCGGGTACCCCTGCCCGATCTCCGAGCCCAGGTACAGCCGGGACAGCACCTCGCGCACCTTCTCCTGCGTCTTCCACGGCTGACCCGCGAAGTCGTACATGTAGGTCAGGTGGTGCGACGGCTGGTTGCTGTGCCCGTACTGACCCATCCGTACGTCGCGGGCCTCGAGCATCTCGTGGATCGTGCCGCCGTACCCACCGGGGTGCAGTGCGTCCTCGGGGGTGCTGAACATCTCGTCGAGCTTCTTCGCCAGGCCGTCGCGGCCGCCGTACAGTGCGGCGATGCCGGCACCGTCCTGCGGCGCCGAGAACGCCATGTTCCACGCGTTCGTCTCGGTGTAGTCGTGACCCCAGTCCTGCGGGTCGAACGTGCTGGGCGAGTTGCCCCAGACGCCGTCCGGGCTCTTGCCCTGGAAGAAGTTGATCGCCGGGTCGAACAGCGTGACGTAGTTGCGGGCGCGGTTGATGAAGTACTTGTAGTTGTCCAGGTACTCCTGCTTGCGCGGGTCGCTCTTCTTCGCGGTGTCGTAGAGCTTCTTCGACATGTTCGCGATGCCGAAGTCGTTGATGTAACCGTCCATCGACCAGCTGAAGCCCTCACCGGTGCTGTTGGCCGTGTAACCGTTGAAGGTGGACAGGTCCATGCCCTTGCGGCCGACGTTCTGCGACGGTGGCACGACGGACGCGTTCTTGAGCGCCGCGTCGTACGCCGCCTGGACGTCGATGCCCTTGATCCCCTTCAGATACGCGTCCGCGAAGGCGACGTCGGACGACGTGCCGACCATCAGGTTCGCGTAGCCGGGAGAGGACCAGCGAGAGATCCAGCCGCCGTCCTTGTACTGCTGGACGAAACCGTTCACCAGGCTCGCCGCCTCGTCCTGGGCGAACAGCGAGTACGCCGGCCACACCGTGCGATACGTGTCCCAGAAGCCGTTGTTCACGTACGTCTGGCCGGCCACGATCTTGGAACCGGTCGTGGTCGGGGTGTCGGTGCCCACCTTCGGCGACGTCGGCGATGCGTAGGTGATCACCGGCTTCGACGCCGTGCCGGTGTTCTCCGAGCCGTTGTTCGGGTAAAGGAACAAGCGATAGAGGTTCGAGTACAGCGTCGTCAGCTGGTCGGCCGTCGCACCCTCGACCTCGATCGTGCGCAGCTTGGCGTCCCACAAGTCCTGCGCCGCGTCCTTGACGTGGGCGAACTTCGATCCGGCCGGCAGTTCGAGCTCGAGGTTCTTCTTGGCCTGCGCGGTGCCGATCAGCGAGGTCGCGATCCGGAGCTGGACCTGGGTGGCCTTCGGGTCGAAGGCGAAGTAGCCGCCGACATTCGCGCCGCCACCGTCGGACAGCTTGCCGGAGGCAACCACCTTCTGGTCCACCACGCCGTACACGAACAGCCGGCCGGCGCCGGTGGACAGTCCGCTCTTGATGTCGCTGAACCCGGTCACCACGCCGGTCTCCGGGTCGAGCGTCAGACCACCGCTGTCGCTGACGTTGTCGAACACGAGTGACGGCTTGCCGGCCGGGAAGCTGAACCGCAGCATCGCCGCGTGGTCGGTCGGTGCGATCTCGGCCGCGTTGCCGTTGTCGAACGTGACGCCGTAGTAGTACGGCCGGGCGATCTCGTTGTCGTGACTGAACGACCAGGCGCGCGCCTTGCGGTCCGCGGTCGGGGTCGTCGCGGTCGACGGCATCACCTGGAAGGTCTGCCGGTCACCCATCCACGGGCTGGGCTCGTGGCTGATCGACAGCGCTTGCATCGTGGGCTTGTTGGCCTCGTTGTTGCCCTTGGCGTAGTCGTACAGCCAGGACGTGGAGCCGGCGTTCGTCACCGGGGTCCAGAAGTTGAAGCCGTGCGGTACGGCGGTCGCCGGGAAGTTGTTGCCCCGCGAGAAGCCGCCGGTCGCGTTCGTGCCACGGGTGGTCAGCGCCAGGTCGGACGGGTGCTTGGCCGCGGTCTTCTGGGCCGCGCGGTCCGGGTTGATCGCGGCCGCGATCCGGACGTCGTCGACCCAGCCGCGGAAGTCGGCCGGCCCGGACGGCTTGTCGTAGCCGATCAGGATCCGCTGGATCGTCTTGCCGGCGGCCACCGTGCCGAGATCCGCCTCGACGTTGTTCCACTGGTTCGTCGACAGGCCCTTGGCGTCGCCCTGACCACGCGGGCTGAGGGTGAAGCCGTGGTGGTCCTTCGCGTTCAGGTCGCTCAGGTACGTCCCGTCCGAGAAGGCCAGGTCGAGGGCGGCGTACGTACTCGGGTAGCTCAGATCACCCTCGACGTGCTCGGGGAAGATCTTGTACGACAGCCGGGTGTCCTTGCTGACCTTCAGGTCGACGTCAGCGATCTTGTTCCAGGTGTAGCCGCGGCCCTCGGCCTCCTGGTGGCCGGCGTACCGGAACGACTTGACGCCGGTGAAGCCGACCCGGGCGCGAGCGTTGTAGGCGCTGGTCGGGCCGGAGTCCAGCCGCGACTCCGCGGTCAGGCCGGGTGGCGGCAGCGGCGCACCGTTGGACAGGTACCAGTCGGCCAACTGGACGATGTCCTCGCCGTGGTTCAGCGTGATGTCCAGCTTGAAGAACTTGTACGCCGTCTCGTTCGTGAAGCTGTACTCCTTGGTCTGGAAGCGGTTCTCGAAGCTCTCGCCGGTCCGGGTGTCCAGCGTGGTCCAGGTGGTCCCGTCGTTCGAGCCGGAGACGGTCCAGTTCTGCGGGTCGCGGCCGTCGGCGTCGTTGGCCGAGGTCAGCGCGTACTTGCGGATCACCACCGGGGCCGAGGTCTCGTAGACCAGCCAGCCGGTCGGCTCGAACACCAGCCACTTGGTGAACTTGTCACCGTCGGCCGCGTTGGTGGCGATCTCGCCGCCACCGGTGTTCTCGCCGTTCGCGGTCGCCTTGGTGACCTTGTCCATCTCGCTGCCGCCGATCCCGGTCGGCGTCGGGCCGCGGACACCGTCGGCGCGCGGCTTCCCGTCCGGGCCGGTCTCGACGGCGTCGGTGTAGCCGGGCTGCGGCTGCCCCGGCTCGAACGAGGTGAAGTACGAGGACCCGGACACGACCGGCTGATCCCCCTGCACTGTGGGTGAGACAGCATGCGCTGGCGCCATGGCAGACGACATTGTCACAACTAGCCCGAGAGACGCGACGAGCCCCAATGGGCGGCGGAGATCCATCTACGCTCCTTGCACGGCCGGACCGGCGCGACAGCGCGAGGCTGCCCGCCAGTTGGTTACGCGGCCCCGATGACAAGGTTGTCAGCCCGCGCCCGGGGCGATCCTGCCCATCATGATCACCCGGGGTCAAGGGTTCGTCGCGCACCGTTCGCCGGTGTCTTGCAGTTGGTCTGTGAGCGGTAGGTTGAGGGCCATGGACGAACGTGTGCTGGTCACCGGTGCGGCCGGGTTCATCGGGCGAGCCGTGGTGGCTGCCCTGCGGGGGCGTGGCGTTGCGGTGACCGCTGTGGATCGGGAGCCGCCGGACCCCTCGTGGGACGAGGGTGTCCACGTGGTGACCGGTGATCTGGCCGAGCAGGAGGTCTGTATCTCGGCCTTCGAGACCCGTCCGACCGCCGTCGTCCACCTGGCCGCACTGACCTCGGTGTTGCGCTCCGTGGATGCGCCGATGCAGACCTTCGCGCAGAACGTGACGATCACTCAGGTGCTGCTCGAACTGTCCCGGGGCAGTGGAGTCGATCGCTTCGTGCTCGCCTCGACCAACGCTGTGGTCGGCGACGTCGGTACGGCGACCATCACCGCGGACCTCCCGTTGCGGCCACTCACGCCGTACGGCGCGACCAAGGCGGCCTGCGAGATGCTGCTGTCGGCGTACTCCGGCAGCTATGGGATGGCCACCGCCGCACTGCGGTTCACCAACGTCTATGGCCCGGGCATGTCGCACAAGGACAGCTTCGTGCCGCGGATGATGCGGGCCGCGCTGACCGGGACCGGCGTCCGGGTGTACGGCGACGGGAAGCAGCGGCGGGATCTGGTGTTCATCGACGACGTGGTGAACGGCGTACTGCTCGCACTGGACACCAAGTACGACGGCCGCGCGATCATCGGGTCGGGTCGGTCGGTGTCTGTGCTCGAGATGATCGACACCGTGCGTACCGTGACCGGTCAGGCGGTTCCGGCCGAGCACATCGAGGCGCCGGCCGGTGAGATGCCGGCGGTCGTCGTCGACATCACCAACGACCTCGGCTACACGCCGACGGTATCGCTGGAGGATGGGCTCGACCGCACGTGGCAGTACTTCCGCGCACAGTGAAGAGGCTGCTCAGAACGCATTGGCTGCTCGCCGTCTTCCTGGTGGCGGGCATAGTGCTGCGTGTCCTGGCGACCATCGCGTACCAGCCTGCGATCGTCTACACAGACTCGGTGCAGTACCTGAACAACATGGGCAAGCTGAGCCCTGACCAGCTCAACCCGATCGGCTACGACTTCGTCCTGGGTCCCATGGTCTGGCTCGGCGGCCTCACGTTCGTCGTGATCGTGCAGCACGTGGTCGGACTGCTGCTGGGCGTTGCGATCTACGCACTGGCCCGCCGGCTGACCGTCTACCGCTGGCTGGCCGCGCTGGCGGCCGCACCGATCCTGCTCGACGCCTACCAGGTGCAGATCGAGCAGAACATCATGGCCGAGACCACCTTCGACGTACTGCTGGTGGCGGTCCTCTGGCTGCTCCTCGGCCGCGGTGCACCCGGCTGGAAGCGTGCGGCCCTCGCAGGCGTCCTGATCGGCGCCGCGTTCACGGTCCGCGCGATCGGCATGGTCTTGCTCGTCGCCGTCGTGCTCTACCTGATTGTCGTCGGCAACGCCTGGCGCAAGCGCCGCCTCGATCTCGTACGACGTACTGCCGCAGCCATAGCGGGGTTCGCTGTCGTGTTCGGGGCCTACGCGATCTACTACCACGCGGACACGGGCCGGTGGGGTTTCACCGGGGCTGAGAACCAGGTGCTCTACGGACGGACCGCGGTGGTCGCCAACTGCGCCAAGCTGCCGCTCAACGAGGGCACCGCGCTGTTCTGTCCCAAGGAACCGCTGGGCCACCGCCTCGGCGTGGACAAGTACGCCCACAATCACTATGGCGATCCGAACTGGCCTGGACCGTTGCCACCCGGCACCACCAAGCGGCAACTGGCCACGGAGTTCGCCCGGCTCGTCATCCGGCATCAACCGCTCGATGTCACCTGGGCTGCGCTGAAGGACTTCGCCAAGGGCTTCGCACCGACGCGGACCACGTCGCCGGACGACGTACCGCTGGACCGCTGGCAGTTCCAGCTCACGTATCCGAACCTGCAGGACCCCAACACCGCCAACGCTGCGGTGAGGTGGGGCGGGTCGGAGCCGCACGTCGTACGGGTGCCCGCTGAGATCCTGCGCGCGTACCAGCTGCACGGCGGCTACACGTCCGGCAGCCTGCTCGGTCTCTCCGTACTGATCGCTCTGGCCGCGGTGGCCGGACTGGGCCGCGCGAAGACGTCCGGCCTCCGATCGGCTGCACTGCTACCCGCTGCGGCTGGTGTGATCCTGCTGCTGGGATCGGCGGCGTTCGAGTTCTCCTGGCGCTATCAGTTGCCGGCCCTCGTGTTCTTCCCGCTCGCGGGAGCCATCGGGCTGCGTGCGCTGTTGGGCAAGGACCAGGCGCGTCCGGCGATGGCGGACTACCCGGATGCCGTGGATTCCCGTGCTGTGAAGGATTTCGGGAAGCCCGATCTTGCGCCGGTCGTCGTGGTGATCGCGGCGTACAACGAGGCCGGCGGGATCGGCGCGGCGCTCACCAACATGCCGCGCACCTGCGAGGACCTGCCGGTCGACGTCCTCGTCGTCGTGGACGGGTCCACCGATGACACTGCCGAGATCGCCCGCAAGCACAGGGCTTTCGTGTGCGTTGCCCCGAGCAACCGTGGTCAGGGTGCGGCGCTTCGGCTCGGGTATCACCTCGCTGCCGAGGGCGGCGCGCGGTACGTCGTGACCACCGATGCGGACGGGCAGTACGACAACGACGAGCTCGACGTACTCCTGAAGCCGATCCTGGACGACGAGGCCGACTTCGTCACCGGATCGCGGCGGCTCGGAGCCGAAGACGCAGACAGCCGGTTGCGATGGGTCGGCGTGCGGGTGTTCGCCGTACTGGCGTCGGTCCTGACCCGGCGGAAACTCACGGACACCTCGTTCGGGTTCCGCGCGCTGCGGGCGGAGCTGGCGACCGCGGTGACCTTGCGGGAGCCGCAGTACCAGTCGTCGGAGTTGTTGCTCGGAGCACTCGCTCTCGGCGCGCGCGTGGTGGAACTGCCGATGACGATGCGCCGCCGGGGCGACGGGACCAGCAAGAAGGGCCCGGGCCTGGTGTACGGCGCGAACTACGGCCGGGTGATGACCACTACCTGGCTGAGGGAATACGTGCTGGGACAGGGTCGGCGACGGCGGCAGGCTTGGCGAACACCAGCCGATCGAACAGCACGAACTTCAGGATGAACAGCACGCCGTACGTGCCGAAGTAGGAGCCGGTGACCAGCACCGTCTTCCAGGCGTGCGAATCGATCCCCTGGACCAGGTGATCGGTCGCCGTGGTGACCAGTGCGGCGGTGACCGCCGAGCCGATCACGATCATTGCGTACGGCAACAGCCGACCCTGGCGGCCCCAGGCCCAGCGGCGGCTCAGCAGGTAGTTCGGGACCGCGCCGGCCAGCCACGCGACCAGGGTCGCCGCGACGGCGGAGGCCCCGAGCCAGTAACAGAGCGCGAACGCGACCTGGCTGACCACGACGGCGACTACGGAGGATGCCGAATACCTCGCCCAGAGCAACAATCGGCTCCGGCGCGGGCCGAGTCTGCTCCGGACCTTGGTGAGTGCACGCATCGCGGCCTATTCTGCACCTCCACACCAACTCTGGGCAGGTCGACCGAGATTCACAGCCAATTGCCAGGTTCTGAGTGGGGCTGGTCACGTTAGGGGAGCGGTTACTCGGGATAGGAAGGAATAGTGACAGCCAACGTCCCATCGGAAGGCGGCCGAGCCGTGCGCGTACTAGTTCTGGGCGGTGACGGTTACTTAGGGTGGCCGACCGCGCTGCATCTGTCCGACCGCGGCCACGAGACGGCCGTCCTCGACAACTTCGCCCGGCGCGGCTACGACCGCGAGTTGGGTGTGCAGAGCCTGGTGCCGATCCAGGACCTCGACGTCCGGGTGGCTGCCTGGGAGGAGGTCTCTGGCCGGCGGATCACGTCGTACGTCGGCGACCTGCTGGACGCGGGCCTCGTCTACCAGGTGCTGGAGGAGTTCCAGCCGGACGCGATCGTGCACTTCGCCGAGCAGCGGGCAGCGCCGTACTCGATGATCGATCGCGAGCACGCCGTCTACACCCAGCACAACAACGTGGTCGGCACGCTGAACCTGATGTACGCCATCGCCGAGACGAACCCGGACATCCACCTGGTCAAGCTCGGCACGATGGGCGAGTACGGCACGCCGAACATCGACATCGAGGAAGGCTGGCTGGAGGTCGAGCACAACGGCCGCAAGGACCGGATGCTCTACCCGAAGAAGCCGGGCTCGTTCTACCACCTGAGCAAGGTGCACGACTCGCACAACCTCGAGTTCGGCTGCCGCGTCTGGGGACTGCGCGTCACCGATCTCAACCAGGGCGTGGTCTACGGGCAGCAGACGGACCAGACCGTGCGGGACGCGCGGCTGGCGACGCGGTTCGACTACGACGCCGTCTTCGGCACGGTGCTCAACCGGTTCGTCATCCAGGCCGTGCTCGGTGAGCCGCTGACGGTCTACGGCGCCGGCGGTCAGACCCGCGGTCTGCTGGACATCCGGGACACGGTCGAGTGCATCCGGCTCGCGGTCGAGAACCCGGCCGACGCCGGCGAGTTCCGGGTCTTCAACCAGATGACCGAGAGCTACTCGGTCGCCCAGATCGCGGAGAAGGTCGCGGAGTGCTTCCCCGGCCCGGTCCAGGTCGAGCACCTGGAGAACCCGCGGGTCGAGCAGGCCGAGCACTATTACAACGTCAAGCACACCGGCCTGGTCGGCCTCGGCCTGCAGCCGCACCTGCTGTCGGACACCCTGATCGACTCGATGTTCGACATCGTCGCCGCGAACAAGGACCGCGTCGACCCGGCCGCCCTCCTCCCGACCGTCCGCTGGAAGGGCCACCTCAAACAGCGGTAGGTGTCTGATGGTCCCCCGCCGGCCGCGCGGCACTCGGCGCGGCGCTGGACCATCAGACACGCCCCGCCCTAGACGAAGAAGCAGAAGATGTGGCCGACCGGGTCGGCGTAGACGCGGACGTTGGGGAGCGGCTGGAAGTCCATCAGCCGTGCCCCGGCGTCGATCGCGCGCCGGTGTCCCGACTCGAGGTCGGTGACCTGGAAGTCGAGATGCAGTTGCATCTGCTGCTTCTCCGCGGTACTCGGCCAGGTCGGCGTCTGATAGGCGGGCTCACCCTGGAACGACAACTTGGTGCTGCCGTCGGGGCCGATCACGGTCGCCCAGTCCTCTTCGTCGTCGCCCAGGTCCCAGCCGAGCAGCCGGGTGTAGAACCGCGCCAACTCCCGCGCGTCCGGCGCGTCCAGTACGACGCCTTTCAACGGAATCTTCTCGTTCATGCCCGGAACGTTAACGGCGGCCACCGACAAGCACCGTCGGGATGGCGGCGAGGAACCGGTCCCGCCGTCCCCGGTCCGCTTGCTCGGTGAGCCAGGCCTCGGCATCTTCCTGGGTGATCAGGGCCTCGTCGACCGCGGCCGCCGCCGCGCCCTCGAACTGAGCAGCCATGAGGCGGTGATCCGTCACGACCTCCGTGCGTACGACGACCTCGACGTCACGGAACCCGGTGTCGAGGAGGAGGTAGCGCAGGCTGCGCGCCGCACGCGGCGACACGGACCGCGACTCCAGGCCGAGCAGGACGACGTCGGTCAGGTCCTGGTCGGAGCTGTCCATGAGCAGGAAGCCGTAGTCCTGCCCGCCGAGCACGATTCGTCCACCGGGCCGGAGCACCCGCCACGCCTCGGCCACGGTCGGAACCGGGTCCTCGAGCAGGTGGAAGAGCCCGACGGCCCGGTAGCCGTCCATCGACTCGTCCTCCAACGGCAGGTCATCGGACCGTGCCACGTGAAACATTGCCCCAGGCGCCCTGACCTGCGCCGACTCGATCGCTTCGGGGTCGGTGTCCACGCCGGTCACCTTCAGCCCCTTGGCCGCCAGTTCGGCGACCGCGTGCCCGGCCCCGCAGGCGACGTCCACGCAGGTGCCGCCCCGCTTCAGTCCGAGCAACCGGTACGACTCCGCCCGGAGCTCCGCTGCTCCGGGCCGCTCCTCGATCCGTTCCAGAAAGCCCATGCCACCACGCTGCAACTTCAGGTGCACCTGAAGTCAACACCACTAGTCCATGGACACCTTGTCGAAGCTGGTGGTGGTGAAGCGGACGTCGACGCCGACGGTGTCGCCGACCGCCGGGGGTGCCACCGACGACGGCAGGAACAGCATGCTGGCCTGCATGTGCGGCGGCTCGGCGAACCAGCGCTGCTTGCCCTCGATGGTGAACGGCGACAACGCCATGCCGGCCGCGTCGAGGCTGCCCTTCGCCATGGCGATCGCCCGCTGACGGACGGACGCCGCAGCGGTGGGGGCCTCCAGGCCGACGCCGTGGGCCGTGCCGCCCGACACCACCAGAATGTGACCGTCCCCGCTGACCCGCCGCTGCCGGTAACCGACCCGCTCGCCGCGGCGCACCGAGTGCACGTCGAGCACGGTCGCGCGGACCGTCAGCGCACCGCGGTCGCCGAGCCACAGCCCGGTGCCCATCCGCAGCTTCACGCTCTCGCCGATGTCGGCCAGCTTCTGCGACGGTACGTGCGACACCCACAGGGTGCCCTTGCGGACGTCGAGCGCCGCCTTGGCCAACTGCTGCGCTTCCCTCAGGTTGGCCGACGTACCGCCGGCGCCCATCGGGAAGTGCAGCGACCAGCCCTCGAACTTGATCCGGTCGAGCGCGTTCAGCAGCATCGTGTGCCGCAGTTCGCGCGCGCCGATGCCGTGCCGCCGCATCGAGGTCATCACCTCGATCAGCACCCGGCTGCCGGCCGGGATCGAGACCAGGTCCGCCAGCCGGCTGACCGTGTGGATCACGTTCTTGCTTTGCGGGACATCCAGGAACGGCCGCCACGGCGAGAGTACGACGATGTCCTCGCGCGGGTCCGGCGGCACCTCGAAGTACGTCCCGACCGCGACCGTGCGGGCGCCGAGCGCGCGTGACTCGGCCAGCAGCCGCTGGTTGCCGAACCCGTACCCGTTGCCCTTGGCGACCGGAATGATGTCGGGGTTCCACGTGGAACGCAGGTGATCACGCCATCGATCGGAATCGACGTGCAGGACTAGGGGCATGGTGTCAACGCCGTCTCATGTAGAGGTCGAATGCGGTGTAGAGCGCCTTGTTCAACGGCAGATCCCACTCACCGACGTACTCGACGGCCTCGCCGCCGGTGCCGACCTTGAACTGGATCAACCCGACATGCGGGTCGTTCGGGTCCAAGGTGTCGGTGATGCCCCGTAGGTCGTACACGGACGCACCCGCCGCGAGCGCGTCCGTCATCATCCGCCACTGGATCGCGTTCGATCCACGGACGTCACGCTTGGCGGTCGAGCTGGCCCCGTAGGAGTACCAGGAGTGACCGCCGACCCGGACCCAGATGGTCGACGCGACCAGGTCGCCTTCGTGGTAGGCGTTGTAGATCCGGAAGTCACAACAGTCGGCCGGCTGGTTCGCCATCGCCGTGTGCATCTTCTCGAAGTACGGCAGCGGCCGCGGCGTGAAGTGGTCCCGCTCCGCGGTCTCGACGTACAGCTGGTGAAAGGCCTTGAGGTCCTCGACGCCGCCCTGCGTCACCTCGACGCCGGCCTTGTCCGCCTTCTTGATGTTGCGCCGCCACAGCTGGTTCATGCCCTTCAGCAGGTCGTCCTGGCTGCGGCCGGCCAGCGGGACCTGGAACACGTACTGCGGTTGCCCGGCGGCGAACCCTTCACCGACCCGCGGCGCCTTCCAGCCGAGCTTGCGCAACTGCGCGGTCACGATCTCACCGGACGGCTCGATCACATCCGGCCGGACGTCGCCGAGCTTCGGCTGCTGGCCGCCGGCGATCGCGTCCTTGATCGTCTTCGCGCCCCACCGCCGCGTCGGCACCGGCGGGCCCATGCGTACGCCGAACGCCCCGCGCTGCTGCAGATGCGCGGCCAGCGGGCGCAGGTACCGACCGAGGTCGACGGCGTCCCAGTCGATCACCGGGCCCTCGGGCAGATACGCGAGATAGCGCTTCACCTTCGGCATCTGCCGGTACAGCACCAGTCCCACGCCGAGCAGTTCGCCCGGGTTGGAAGCGTCGTACCAGCCGAGCGACTCCGCCTTCCATTCATTCTTCACCGCGGCCCAGCCAGGGGTCTGCAGGAAGCTCGCCGCCGGCTGCGCCGCGATGTACGCAGCGTGCTCGTCGGTCGAGATGGTCCGGATGCTCAAGTCACTCACGGTCGGTCAGGTTACCGGCCCGGAGCCTTTATCCGTAGCCGAGCCGGTGCCTGATCAAACCCACCTTGAGAACCCACCAACCACTTTCCGGGGCGGAGAACGGTTGATCGGTGCTCAAGGTCGGCCGTCAGCCGGCCAGGAGCTTCTCCGAGAGATCCCACAACTGAGTGGCCGACTCCGGATCGAGCGCGTACGGCGCGACGCCGTGCATCGGATCGGCCTCCGTCGCAGCCGGCGCCTCGTTGTTGTCCTCGAAGTACCGGCCGGTGACGCCGTGGACGAGCGGCGACGCGGCCAGCAGAACCGAGGTCGACGCGCCCTGCTCGACGGTCTTCCACTGGAAGCGGTCCCACGCCTTCTGCACGTCGTCCGGAACGTGCCGTTGCAGGGCGGTCCGGATCCCGCCGGGCATCAGGGCGTTGGCGATGATGCCGTCACTCGCCCAGCGCTTGGCCGCCTCGACGGCGAACAGCACGTTGGCCGTCTTCGACTGCCCGTACGCCGCCCATGCCTCGTACGGCCGGTGGTCGAAATGGATGTCGTCGAAGTGGATGTCCGAGCGCAGGTGCGCGCTGGAGCTGACCGAGACGATTCGAGCATCCCCGGCGGCGGCGAGTGCGTCGTACAGGCCGAGCGCCAGGCCGAAGTGGCCGAGGTGGTTGGTGGCGAACTGGTGCTCCCACCCTTCGGGCGTGCGGTTGAGCGGCTCGGCCATCACGCCGGCGTTGTTCACGAGGATGTGCAGCGGGCCGGTCCAGCTCGCGGCGAACGCCCGGACCGAGGCGCGGTCCGCGAGCTCGATCGGCGCGACGAAAACGTGGTTGTTGCCGGTGCTCTCGATGATGCCGGCCGCTGTGCGCTCACCCAACGCGGTGTTGCGGACGGCGAGGGTGACCTCGGCGCCGGCCGACGCGAGCGCGCGGGCGGTCTCGACGCCGATTCCGGACGCGCCGCCGGTGACGACGGCCCGGCGGCCGGTCAGGTCGACGCCTGCGACCACCTCGGCGGCGGTGGAGTCATTGCTGAAGGGGGTGGTGATCCTGCTCATCAGGGCTGTCCTGTTCTGCGAGCTACGCTGTAAGCGGAGGAGCCTCCGGTAATTCCCAGTTAACTGGAGGAACCTCCGCTTATCAAGTCCGCTAGGGTCTGAAGACGCGTTTGAGGAGGGGGAGATGACGGGCACCACCGAGCGCCCGCTGCGCGCGGACGCCCAGCGCAACCGCGACCAGATCCTGGTCGCCGCGTCCGCCGCGTTCTCGAACTGCGGTCTGGAGGCGACGCTGGAGGGGATCGCCAAGGACGCCGGCGTCGGCATCGGCACGCTGTACCGGCACTTCCCGACCCGGGAGCTGCTGATCGAGGCGGCGTACCGGAACGAGCTTGCCGTGGTCTGCGCCGCGGCCCCCGAGTTGCTCGACAAGATGCCGCCGGCCGAGGCGCTGCGGGCCTGGATGGATCGCTTCGTCGACTACATGACCCGCAAGCTCGGTATGGCCGACGCGCTCCGCGCGGTGATCGCGTCGGGCGCGAACCCGTACGCCCAGAGCTTCGAGCTCCTGGTCGGTGCGATCAAACGCCTGCTGGACGCGGGCGTGGCCGCCGGCGAGATTCGTCCCGACGTCTCGGCCGACGACGTCCTGGTCAGCCTGAGCGGCGTCGCCCTCGCGGCCGGCTCCAAACGCGACCAGGCCGACCGGCTGCTCAACCTCCTGCTGGACGGCCTCCGCTACCGCGCCTGAGCGGCGTCGCCCTCGCGGCCGGCTCCAAACGCGACCAGGCCGACCGGCTGCTGAACCTCCTGCTGGACGGCCTCCGCTACCGCGCCTGAGCGGTGTCCACCGGGCTTCTAGGGTGGAGCGGTGCGGAGAGTGGCGTTGGTGACGGGGTCGGCTTCTGGGATCGGTGCGGCGACGGCGCGGCGGTTGGCCGCGGACGGGATGACCGTAGCGGTGCATTCGCGTTCCACTCGGGATGCCGGCGAGGCGTTGGCCGCGGAGCTCGGGGGGCGTATCACCAGGCCGATCTCTCCGACGACGCGGCGGCGAGTGCCTTGGTCCCGAGTGTGCTGGCCGAGCATGGGCAGCTCGACGTACTCGTGAACAACGCGGGGATCAGCTGGCCGGTGCCGCATGCGAAGCTGGACGGATTGACCGCGGACGACTGGCGGCGACTGCTCGACGTCAACCTGATCGCGCCATGGCTGTTGTGTACGGCGGCCCTCCCCGCGCTCACCGAATCGGGCGGATGCATCGTCAACGTCACCAGCCATGCCGGCGTCCGGCCGAAGGGCAGTTCGGTCGCGTACGCCGCCTCGAAAGCCGCACTGAATCACGTGACCAAGCTGCTGGCCGCCGCTCTCGGACCGTCCGTCCGAGTCAACGCAGTGGCGCCCGGCCTGGTCGACACGCCCCTCACCGCATCGTGGACCGAGGCGCAAGAGCTGTGGAAAACCTCGAGCCCGATGCGTCGCGCGGCACAGCCCGCGGATGTCGCGGACCTGATCTCGGCACTTGTCCACAACACGTATCTGACGGGTGAAGTCGTTTTGCTGGACGGCGGTCTGAACCTGCGCTGATTCTGTCGGTGCCGCCTCCTACGATCGCGGGATGTCTTTGGGTCGAGACTTCCACCGGTTGTGGGTTGCGTTCACTGTCAGCGCTTTCGGATCGGCGGTCGGTCTCGGTGCCCTGCCGCTGATCGCCGTACTCGCGCTGGACGTCAGCACCTTCCAGGTGTCCATGCTTTCCGCGTTGTCCGCGGTCGGTGCCGTGCTCGGCCTGCCGCTGGGTGACTTCATCGAGCAGCGGCGCAAACGGCCCGTGATGATCACCGCGGACCTGGCCCGGTTCGTCGTACTGGGCTCGGTCCCGGTCGCGGCGGTGTTCGACGCCCTGACCTACCTCCAGCTCTGCGTGGTGGGCGCCGTCCAGGCCGCTGCGATGATCGCGTTCCAGGCGGCGAGTGGCGCGCACTTGAAGGCGCTGGTCCCGGCCGAAGGGCGGCTCGAGGCGAACAGCCGGTTCGAGCAGACCAACTGGATCACGCTGAGCGTGGGCCCGGCGATCGGTGGTGCGCTGGTCAGCCTGGTCGGCGCGACTGCCACTCTGGCCGTCGACGCGGTGTCGTTCCTGCTGTCGGCCCTCGGCGTCCGGCGGATCCAGCAGCCCGAACCGGTGCCGGTACGGCGGGACGGGAAGGCAGACTTCACCGCCGGGTGGCGATACATCCTGCGTCATCGCGGACTGCGGGCACTGTTCTGGAACTCGCAACTGTTCGGCGGACCGGTGATGATGACGGTGCCTCTGCTGACGGTCTTCATGCTGCGCGACCTCGGCCTGGCTCCGTGGAGCTATGGGGTCTTCCTCGCGGTGTCGTGTCTGGGCGGTGTGCTGGGAGCCCACCTGGCGCCTGGCCTCACCCGTCGGTACGGACTGCATCGGATGCTCATCGTGTTCGGCGTCCTGCGGGCTCCCTGGCTGCTGCTGTTCCCGTTGGCGCCGCACGGTTTCAGTGGGCTTGTGCTGCTCACTGCGGCCGAGACCGGCCTGCTGGTGGCCGCCGGTGCCTTCAACCCGTCGTTCGCGACGTACCGGATGGAGGTGACCGAGGACGGTTTCATGGCCCGGGTGGTCGGCTCATGGTCGATCAGCTCGCGGTGTGTGCAGCCTGCCTTCATGGCGCTGGGTGGTGTGCTGGCGGCGCTGATCGGTGTGCGGGGCGCGCTGTGGTTCGCGGGTGCGTCCTGCCTGCTGAGTGCTGTCGTGCTGCCGTGGCAGTCGACTAAGCCAGTCCCATTGCCTGAGCCAGCCTGACCTGACTGCCCATCGTCCCGCCGTCGGCCTTGGCGTCGAGGTAGTCGGCCGCCTGGTCCGGTGGCAGGACGAGAACCTCGGTCACCTGCTCGCCGTCGTCGGGGTTGGTCGGCTGTCCGTCGACCACGACGTCCGCGACGACTGTCGCCCAGTAGGAGATCGGGTGCGGCAGATGCGGGCGGTACGGCGTGGGCCGGCGGTGCTCGGCCCGGTGAGCGCCGAGCCAGGTCAGCGGTCCGGTCAGCCGGGCGCCGGCCTCCTCGATGAGCTCGCGGTGCACGAGGTGCTCGATGGTTTCGTTCGGCTCGCGAGTCCCACCGGGCAGGAAGCGCCAGCCCAGATCGTTGCTGCAGACAACGATCCCGCCGTCGGCCCGGCCGATGACGTGCACGTTGCTGATCAGCTCGTCGGCCGGCTCCTCGGTCGAGTACCGGACGTCGACCTCACCCCAGGCCCAGTGGTCCGGCGCGAAGAGCTCGGGGAACCGTTCGGCCCAGGTCTGCATGCGCGTCATTCTCTCCTGCGCTACCGTCGCCCCCATGGCGCCCTCGGAACCGGACCCCGTGCCTGATCCTGAGCGGGCCCGCCAAACGACGACGCGGCTGCTCTGGGCCTGCGCCGTACTCACCCTGCTCGTCGGCGTCTTCCAACTGTCCGGCATCCTCAGCGATGCCGACGGGTACGACGGACTGGCCTGGGTCGGCGTGGTCGTCGAGGCCGTGTGCCTGCTGGCGTTGATCGCCGTCTACAGCGCGTGCGCTCTCGACCGGCTCACGCTGCGCGCCCGCGTGCTCCAGCGCTTCGACCTCTTCCAGGTCACGACCGTCCTACTCGTGCTCGCGATCGTCGCCGGCATCCCGATCCACAGCACGACTGCCTTGGCCCTGCTGCTCCCGTGGGGGCTGGCCTACTGGCTGCACCACCTCAACGCACCTACTTCAAGTGCGCCCTGAGGTAGTCGATGTCGGCCTTCTGGCCGTGATCGGCGTTCGGGGTCTCGACGACGACCGGGGCGCCGGCGGCCTGCACCACCGCGACGATGTCGGCCGGGTCGATGTGGCCCTCCTCGAAGTTGCTGTGCCGGTCGGCGCCGGAGCCGAACTCGTCGCGTGACCCGTTGGCGTGCACCAGGTCGATCCGCCCGGTGATCGCCAGCACCTTCTCGACGATCGTGGTCAGCTCCTCACCGGCCGCGTGGAAGTGGCAGGTGTCGAGGCAGAAGCCGACGTTCTCCAGGCGGTCGTTGCCGGAGGCCTGCACCGCGTCCCACAGCCGGGCGATCCGGTCCAGCTGCCGGGCCATCGCGTTCTCGCCGCCGGCCGTGTTCTCGATCAGCAGCGGGACCGGCAGTTCGGCGCGCTCGATGCACTTGCGCCAGTTGTCGAAGCCGGCCTCGGGGTCGTCCTTGTCGCCGACGTGCCCGCCGTGCACGATCACGCCCTTCACGGCGATCTGGGCGGCCTTGTCGAGTGTCTGTTGCAGCAGCTTGCGGCTCGGGATCCGGATCCGGTTGTTCGTGTTCGCCACGTTCAGCCGGTACGGCGCGTGCACGTACAGATCGACGCCCGCCGCGGCCGCCCGCTCGCGCAGTGCCTCCTCGCCGTCGGCGTACGCGAGCTTCGGCGCCTTGTAGTCCTGCGGGTTCCCGAGGAAGAACTGCACCAGGTCGGCACCGCGATCGGCCGCCTCGGCCAGCGGGTCCTGCTGATCGACGTGGGCACCCAGCTTGAAACTCATGAACCCACCCTAGAACTGTCCACGGACAGTTCAGGAACCCCATCCCGCCGAGCGGGTCACCGGCCGTGTCTCCTGCGCAGGCGGTTGGACCGGGCGCCCCTCGAACTCTGTGGACAGGACGACGTGGGTATTCATCTCACCGTGTTCACCGAGGCGTTCGAAGAGGCCCTCGAGGTGGCGCATGGAGGTGACGCGGACCCGGAGCATCGAGCAGGAGTTGCCGCTGAGCTTGTGGATCTCGAGGACCTCCGGGAAGTCCTCAGCCCGCGTGGTCTTGAGCAGGCAGCGCCCGGTCGTGCAACGCATCTGGACGAACGCGGACAGCGGCTGACCGGCCCGGGCCGGATCCACCTGCGCCCGGTAGCCGGTGATCACACCGGCCTCCTCGAGCCGTCGTACGCGGTCCGCGACCGCAGGCGGCGAGAGGTTGACCCGCTTGCCCAGCTGGTTGAACGACAGCCGCCCGTCGGCCTGCAGTTCGGCGAGGATCTGCCAGTCGGTGGGGTCCAGGTCTCGCTCCTGAAAGGTCATGTCCCCAGAACACCTTCGACATCGGTCCTCCGCAAGGCCGGATGCCTTGTTTCGGGCATTCAGCACGGGCGGAGGCCTTTCTAGCGTGGTTGGCATGCTGATCCCCGTCGTTCTCGCCGCCGCCTTGATGAACGCCGCCATGGTCGCCGCCAGCGCGGTGAGCACCATCCTGATCGCCGACGATCTCAGCCCGGCCCTGGCCGGTCTGCCCAACACTGCAGGGGTTCTCGGCACCGCAGTCGGCGCCATGGTGGTCGGCTGGTGGACTGCTCGCCTTGGACGTGCCCACGCACTCCGCACCGGGTACGGCGTGGGTGTCTCCGGTGGAGCGCTGACAGTGCTCGCCGCAGTGGGCGCGCCGGTGGCGCTGCTGTTCATGGGCATGTTCCTGCTCGGCGTCGGCAACGCTGCGAGCCTGCTGTCCCGGTACGCCGCCGCAGACGTCGTACCGCCGTCCCGACGCGCGTGGGCCATGAGCACAGTCATCTGGGCCAGTACGGCGGGTGCTGCCGGCGGTCCGTTCCTGATGGCGCCATCCCAGTCGTTTGCCACGTATCTAGGCCTACCTGCGGTCGCCGGACCCTTTCTGCTCGCCGTGGCCGCCGTCTTCGCCGCACTCGTCGCGTCGACCTACATCCGGGCCGGTCAGCCCGCAGCCGAGCCGGAACTCGACCACCACGAGTCCTCCGCGCCGTCTCGTCGTACGTCGGTTGTGCTGGCCGCCGGCGTGATGATCGTCGGGCATCTGGTGATGGTCGCGCTGATGACTGCTGTGCCTGTGCATGCTCATCTGCACGGCGACGGTCTCGGCGTGCTCGGAGTGATGCTGTCGGCTCACACCCTCGGGATGTTCGCCCTGTCTCCACTGACCGGCTGGTTGATCGACCGCTCCGGACCTCGGCCGGTGATGCTCGCCGGACTCGCCCTTCTGCTGGTGTCGGCCCTGCTGATCAGCCAGGCCGGTCTGGCCTTCACTCCGGCACTGTTCCTGCTCGGCTACGCGTGGAACCTCTGCTACCTCGGTGGCAGCGCGCAACTGGCCGGCACCGACCTCGAGAGCAGGGTCGAGTCGTCGACCTGGACCGTTGCCGCGCTGGCGACAGCCGCCTCACCGTGGCTCTTCACGCTCGGCGGGTTCCCGTTGCTCGCGGTCATCTCGGCGGTTGTCGCCGTACCGTTGCTCGTGCTGGTGGCCCGCTGGACCACCCCCGCAACCGCCTGTCGGTGACAGAGAGTCACCGAAACAGGCCTGTGGATATGGTCAAGACGGGGTCCGGACGCTGGTATTCTCTTGGATGTGGCCCGGTCCATCGACCGGGCTCGTTGCTTGGCGTCGACGGCAAGTGTCGGCGCGGAGCACCCCGCATCGCCCTCCTGCCACGGAGAGACCGTGGCCGCCAAGTCCGAAGGAGGTGGAGTTCGCGCATGCGTCGTTATGAAGTCATGGTGATCCTCGACCCTGAGCTCGATGAGCGCACCGTGGAGCCTTCCATCGACCAGTACCTGAACATCGTCCGCAAGGAAGGTGGCACGGTCGAGAAGCTCGACATCTGGGGTCGTCGCAAGCTTGCCTATGACGTGAAGAAGAAGGCCGAAGGCATCTATGCCGTCATCGACCTGACCGCCGAGCCGGCGGTGGTGAAGGAGCTCGACCGTCAGCTCACGCTGAACGAGTCGATCCTCCGCACCAAGGTCATCCGGCCGGACCAGCACTGACCCTGGGGTCGTCAGCAGCCATCGGTACTGTCGGCGCCAGCCGCTACTACTGATAGCTGTAGACACAGTCACACCCGATAGCAGGAGGAACGGCAATGGCAGGCGAAACCGTCGTCACACTGGTCGGCAACCTTGTCGACGATCCTGAGCTCCGGTTCACCCCGTCCGGCGCCGCCGTCGCGAACTTCCGGATCGCGTCGACGCCGCGGACGTACGACCGGCAGACAGGTGAATGGAAGGACGGCGAGTCGCTGTTCCTGAGTTGTTCCGTCTGGCGCCAGGCCGCGGAGAACGTGGCCGAGTCGCTGCAGCGTGGCATGCGCGTGATCGTGCAGGGCCGGCTCAAGTCCCGTTCGTACGACGACCGTGAGGGCAACAAGCGCACGGTCTTCGAGATCGACGTGGACGAGGTCGGTCCGAGCCTGCGCAGCGCCACCGCGAAGGTGACCCGGGCGATGCGCTCGGGCCCCGGCGGCGAAGGTGGCGGCGGTGGCTTCGGTGGTGGCGGTGGCGGTGGCGGCAACCAGGGTGGTGGCTTCGGCGGCGGCCAGGGTGCCGCTCCGCAGAACGACCCCTGGGCGACCCCGCAGGGACAAGGCGGTGGCGGCCAGGCCGCTCCGCAGAACGACCCCTGGGCAAGCCAGGGCGGCGGCTCGTTGGAGGAGCCCCCGTTCTGATCCGGTCCGGGTCGTGACCAGGTAAGACAGACCATTCCGGCATGTGCCGGGCTCTGGAAGGAAGAGAGCACCACAATGGCCAAGATCATTCGGAAGCCGAAGAAGAAGGTTTGCGGCTTCTGCAAGGACAAGGCAACGTACGTCGACTACAAGGACACCGCGCTGCTGCGCAAGTTCATCTCGGACCGCGGCAAGATCCGCGCCCGCCGGGTGACCGGGAACTGCGTGCAGCACCAGCGCGACGTGGCCACCGCAATCAAGAACGCTCGTGAGGTGGCCCTGCTGCCGTACACGAGCACGGCTCGCTGAGGGAGGCGCGGACCATGAAGCTCATCCTGGCGCAGGAGGTCGAGAACCTCGGAGCTCCCGGCGACATCGTCGAGGTGAAGGACGGCTACGGCCGCAACTACCTGGTTCCGCGTGGCCTGGCCATCGGCTGGACCCGCGGCGCCGAGAAGCAGATCCAGTCGATCAAGCGGGCGCGCGACGCCCGGGCGATCCAGGGCAAGGAGCACGCGAGCGAGGTCAAGAACCAGCTCGAGCAGCTCACCGTCACACTGGATGTCAAGGCCGGTGACACCGGTCGCCTGTTCGGCTCGGTCACCCCGGCCGACATCGCCGCGGCGATCAAGTCCGCCGGCGGCCCGCTGGTCGAGAGGCGCGCGATCGCGATCGAGTCGCCGATCAAGACCACCGGTAAGCACCAGGTCTCCGTCCAGCTCCACCCCGAGGTGGCCGCCACGGTCCGCCTCGAGGTCGCGGCCGTCTGACCTCAGCAACGCCTCAAGGCCCGTGCCTCCCGCAAGGGGGACACGGGCCTTGGTGTTTCACTCTGCCGGTAGGACTTTCGGCCAGCTGACCGGAGCCGGGTCCGATTGGTCGCCGGTATCCGGTTGGTCGATCTTGGGCCACGTCACCGGCTCCGGATCGTTGTCCGCCCGCGCCTGCGCCGACGGCACCAGCAGCACCGTCACCGCCAGCACCCCGGACACAACCCGCCCGAGCGGCCTCATTGCTTGTCCAGAGCGAAGAGGACGGAGTTCTGTACGACGATGGCGTGGCCCCCGGCGAGCCCCCAGGGGCGCGCGGTGTCGTTGGTCAGCGTGTGCGAGGTATGACCTGGCGTGACAGCGACCAGATCGTTGCGAACGGTCCCGTAGATCGTCGTGGCGGTGATCGACACCGGCTTGAAGTCGGCGTAGTGGAACGACTTCCGGGCGGTGAAGTCGATGAGGCACTCACCCCAGGCCGCGACGTTGCCGGCCGTGTCCGGGACCCATTGCCAGTCGCCCACGTTGTCCGCGCTGGTGGGCTGGCACGTCGCGACGGCGGAGCCGTTCGCGGTCGAGTGCACGGCGGGGATCACGGTGTCCGCGGTCGCCGTCTTCCACAGCACCAGGGCGCGGCCCGGGCTGGCGGACACCACGTGATCGATGCCCTTGGCACCGGACGGCGGCTTGAGCTTGACCTCCTGCAGGGGCTTGTCCGGCTCGCTCCAGTACAGCGGCCCCTGGTACCGCGACATCAACGCGCGGCTGCCCTCGGCCAGCAGGATGGTGGACGAACGCGGCTGGTTCGGCACCGCCTTCAGCTTGCCGCCGGAGATGACGCTGGCTCCGGCCGTTTCGCCCATCTGCACCAGCGGCGAGCCCCCGAAGAACTGCAGGTCCGCCGAGTCCGGCAGCTCGACCTCGTTCGGCAGGGCGCCGTCGCCGGCCCAGTAGTACAGCGTGTTCTCCGTCGCCACCGCGACGACCCGCTTGGAGTCGATGGTGGTGTAGATCGGGCTCCCGACCTGTGACGGCACCTTGTCCTGCCAGAGCACCTTGCCGTTGCCGTCGAACACGGCGAGCTTCGAGTCCGGCGTCAGTACGGCGACCTCGGTGCCGTCCGGGGACACCGCGGGCGTCGAGTCGGGCGCGATGTCGACTGTCCAGCTCGCGTTGGCCGACCAGCCCAGCGGGACCGGCCGGGCGACGAACTGATCCGGCCCGACGCTCGGCGTGGGCAGTGCCGGCAGCTTCGGCGACGCGGTCGGCGTGGCCACGCCGTCGCCCTTGCTGAACACCAGCAGGTAGACCGCCGTACCGGCGATCAGCGCACAGGCGACCACGGCCGCCACGATGATCGGCCAGATCGGCTTGTTGCCGCCGCGGCCCCTGCCGCCGCCGTCCGGCTCGACCGCGTCGACCCGGCCGTCCGGGTGGATGATCAGCGGCCAGGAGGCGCCGTCGGACTCGACCGCGGTCGCCTTCACCGGGCGGCCGAGCTGCCCGGCCCGCTCGCTGACCAGCGCGATCGCGGCCTGCCGCGGGTCGTGATGGTTGACCGGATGACTGCGGCCGGCGATCTTCACCTCGGCGTTGTGGTCGTCGTACAGCCGAATCGTGACCTTGGGCCAGGACGGGATCTTCTCAGCCACGATGACCTCTCATTCCCGCCACAGAACTCCCTCGCTCATCCGACGTCGACGCCCTCGTTCTAGCATGGCCCCCGCACGAGGCATGCCAGGGATTCCGGGCAGGCAGAAACCACGCGAGCCCGGTGGCTCGACTGACCCCGACAAGGGGGTAGAAACATCCTCGCCTGTGGATGGGTCACGAAAGCACACCCGGAAAGCGAGAGAATACTGTGGGCGACAGCCTGTGACGCACCGCGAGAGGAGGGGCCATGACGCAGAACCCATGGACTCGGCAGCAGCAGCAACAGCCGGGCCCGGGTCCGCAACAGCCGTCACCCACCCCCTCGCCGGACCTCACTCCACGGGGGCCGTCCGCGCCGCAGCACGGTGTTCCGGCGCCCGCGGAGGATCAACGGCTGCCCAAGTTCGCGATCCCGGTCGCGGACACGTTGTGGTGGGTCGGTGTGCACGGCGGCGCCGGCGAGACCACGATGTCGCTCCTCCTCCCGGGCACCCGGGCGGCCGGCCATCGCTGGCCGATCCCGCCGCCACCGGTGCCGACCCCGGTCATCCTGGTCGCCCGGACCCACGGATCCGGCCTGCGGGCCGCTCAACGCGCCGCGATCGAGTGGGCCTCGGGAGTGGTCCAGGGAGTCGCCGTGCTCGGCCTGGTGCTGATCGCGGACGCCCCGGGCCGGCTGCCCCGCGTGCTCGACGACTTCGCCGACATCGTCGGCGGCGGCGTACCGCGGGTGTGGGACATCCCGTGGATCGAGGAGTGGCGCAGAGGGGAGGCTCCCACGCCTGACAACACCCCGGACGAGGTTTTCGAAGTCCTTGAATCCATCTACGCTCTTCGCGCGTCAAACCCAGCGGACTACCCCGCCCCGTACTGAAAGGCACCTATCGCGATGATGTTGGTACACGTGATCTCGGACGCTGTCAGCCAGCTTCCGCTCGTCGATGACCCTGGCGTGGGCTCGAAGCCGCCGGGTGCGGAGAAGCTCAACCTGGTGATCAAGTGGGTCACCTGGATCGCTTTCACCATCTGCATCCTCGGCATCGTGATCGCCGGCGCCATGATGGCCGTCGGCCAGCGGCGCGGCGAGGGTGGCGAGCACGCGGCCCGGCTGGGCTGGGTCCTGGCGGCCTGCATCGTGATCGGCTCGGCGTCGGCCCTGGTCGGCCTGCTGCAGTGACGATCAGCAGCATCGGCCGGTTCGTCGGAGGCTGATCGGCCATGGGACTGTTCAGCCGGGATCCCGACTCCGGCCTCGGAGACGGCGACGCCGGGGGTGAGGGCACGCGCTTCTGGCAGGAGCGCGGATTCGTTGCCTCGGCGATCGTCGTCGGTGCGGTGTTCGTCTGTCTGCTGGTGTGGGTCTTCGCCCGCGGCTCGGGTACGCCTACCTCGCAGCAGTCACCGGCGCCGACCTCCGTCGTACCCACCGAACAGCCCACCGAGGAGCCGTCCGTGCCGCCCGCCACACCCACGGAGGAACCGACCGGCACCACCACGCCGGGTACGCCGCCGCCGATCAACTCGTCGACCGGCGGGTGTAACAACCGGCATCCGGACCAGCAGATTCCGCGCGCCGCGCCGCCGGCTGTCACCTGGCAGTTCGAGGCCGACATGCTCATCCCCCTCCAGAAGGCCGGTGGCCCGGCGACGACAGCCGACAACGGCGTGCGTTCCTGTTTCGCGCACTCGCCGACCGGAGCGGTGCTCGCGACGCTGGTGCTGCTCGGCCAGATCCGCAACCAGGACCTGGCTGAGTCTGTGCTGGAGACGCGTGTCGTGCCCGGACCGGGCCGGACACGTGCGCTCGCCGAAGTCCGGAACCCGACCCCGCAGGCCACCGGGCAGGTTCAGTTCGCCGGTTTCAAAGTGATCGACTACCAGCGCAACCGCGCGATCATCCAGGTCGCGGCCGAGCTGGACAACTCGAGTGTCGCGTCGCTGCCGATCACGATGGTCTGGTCGGGCGGCGACTGGAAAGCGGCGCTCATGCCCGACGGCAGCTTCAACGGCGAGGTCGCCCCTGACGTGCTTCAAGGGCTCGACGGCTACGTCAGGTTCAGTGGTGCGTCGTGATCGCCCTCAGCTGTTCCTGGTGGCCCGGGGACTGGGACGACTGTGTCGAGCACTACCTCGGCAAGGCGCTCAGTGCCGCCATGGGCCCCTTCTTCAAGCCGATCTTCGACGCCATCGAGAAAGTCGTCGTGGACGCCGTCAACGCCGTGCTGAAGGCTGTCGGTTTCCTCTGGATCTACATCAAGACGCCGGACGTCTCCAACAACGGCACCGTCAGCTTCATCCAGGTCCACACGAACTACATCCTGGGTGCGGCCGCCTTCATCGCCGTGGTCGTCGCCGCCATCCAGATGGCGGTCTCGCACCGTGGTGAGCCGCTGCGCGAGATCCTGAAGTCGCTGCTCACCATGGTCGTGGTGTCGGCTGCCGGCACCAGCTTCGCCGCGTTGCTGATCCAGGCCTCGGACGAGTTCTCCTCGTGGATCATCAGCACAGCGCTCAACGCGGACGACAAATCCTTCGCGGAACAGCTCGCCGCCAAGATGGCCGATCCGCTCAAGGACCCGGGGGATCAGCTGCAGTTCGCCCTGATCATCTTCGTCGGCATCCTGATGGTGATCACCGCGATCATCCAGCTGGGGCTGATGATCGTCCGGTACGGGATGCTCGTGCTGCTGGTCGGCGTACTCCCGCTGACCGCCGCGGCGACGAACACCGAGATGGGCATGATGTGGTTCAAGCGGGCGATCGGCTGGCTGGCCGGATTCATCATCTACAAACCGGTGGCGGCGTTGATCTACGCCACGGCGATCACGCTGATGACCACACCGGCGGTGCCCGAAGGGGCCAAGGCGCCGGAGGGGACGCCGCAGACGCTCAAGGTCGTCATGGGCGTCACCATGATGATCATCGCGGTTGTCGCGCTGCCCGCCATCCTGCGCTTCGTCTCGCCGAGGACGTCCTAGATGATTCCGCTCGACAGCTGGTACGACAAGCTCCTCCACGCCATCCAAAGTGTTCTTCCGACTGCTGTGGGCAAGGTGATCGACCTGATCTTCCAGCCGATTCTCGAGGCCATCGCTGCCGCGATCACGCTGGTGATGGGCACGATCGGAACCTTCTGGATCTACGTCAAGACACCGGCCGTCGGCAGCACCACGACCGGTCAGCCGGCCAACGACTCGGTCGGCTTCATCTGGGAGCACACCCAGTACATCGCGATCTTCGTCGCCGTGATCGGGGTGCTGGTCGGCGCCATCCAGATGGCCTGGAGCCAGCGGGGCGAGTCGGCGCGAGACATCCTCCGGTCACTGATCACGCTGGCCATCGCTTCGACGCTGGCGGTCGCGGTCGCGCAGGCGCTGATCGAGTTCGGCGACAAGTTCTCCGACTGCCTGGTCACCACCGCGCTGTGGGACAACGGCGAGGGCTGGCACTGCGGCATGGGCAACACCGGCGGCAGCAAGAGCTTCGGGGAAACGATGACGACGCTGCTCGGCTTCTCCGCGGCCGGGGGGCCGATCGCCATCGGCCTGATGATCACCATCGGCATCCTGACCATCGTCGCGGGCGTGATCCAGATCGTGCTGATGGTGGTCCGTTCCGCGATGCTGATCCTGTTGCTCGGCGTGCTGCCGATCGCGGCGGCCGCGACGAACACCGAGATGGGCCGGAGCTGGTTCAAGCGGATCATCTCCTGGCTGCTCGCCTTCATCCTCTACAAACCGGTGGCCGCGATCGTCTACGCGACCGCGATCAGACTCACCTCGAACAACGGGCAGGGCCTGAAATTCGACGGCGACCACATCGGCGGTCAGATCATGAACATGATCACCGGCGTGACCATGCTGGTGCTCGCACTGTTCGCGCTGCCCGCGCTGATGCGGTTCATCGTGCCGATGGTCGCCGCCACCGCGAGCGGCGCCGGGGCCGGCATGCTCGCGGCCAAGCTCGGCGGACCAGCCGTGGACAAGCTGGCCGACGCGGCCAACAAAGCCGGCGATCAAGGCGGTGGCAGTGGTGGCGGCGACGGCCCGACCGGTGCCCAGAATGTCGGTCGCGCCACCCAGCAGTCGCAACCCCCGAGCGGTGGTGGCGGCGGTGGTGGTGGTGCCGCGGCAGGCGGTGAAGGCGGCGCTGCGGCAGCAGGCGGTGGTGGTGGCGGCGCGGCGGCAGGCGCCGCCGGCGGTGGTGGAGGTGCCGCGGCCGGTGGTGGAGCCGCAGCCGCTGGTGGTGGGGCGGCGGCAGCTGCCGGTCCGGCCGCGGCCGCGGTGGTGGCCGTGAAGATGGGTGTGGACGCCACCAAGGCGGCCGGCCAGATGGCCGCCGGCGAAACCATGGGCAACGACGCCATGGACGAAGGCTCCGGAGGCGGAGGCGGAGGCGGTGGAGGCGGCGGCGGCCCGAGCGGCAGCGGTGGCCCCACCCGCGACCCGGGCCGGCAACAGCAGGCGACCCGACAGCCACCGCAGCAGCACCAGCAACCTCCACCTCGACCTCCGGACGGACCACGTGGCAGCGGCTGACAACGTACGAAGCGCCCCGCGCACCTACGGCAACTGGCGCCAGCCGGCGTCGGCGGGTATCGCCGGCCTGGGCACCTTGGGCACCGCCATCATGATGGGCGGTCTGCTCCTGACGATCGTCACGATGATGGCGGGCGGTCTGCTCGCCGCAGTCATCACGCTGCTGCTCGTCGCGGTCGCTCTGCTGCTGCTGATGACCAAGGACAAGCACGGGCAGTCCGCGTTGCAACGGATCTCGACTCGCATTGGATGGCAACGAGCAAAGATGGCGAAGCACAACGTCTACCGTTCCGGTCCGCTCGGGCGGACCGCGTGGGGCAAGTTCCAGATCCCTGGCCTGGCCGCGGCGTCCCAGCTGAGCGAGTACAAGGATTCGTACGGGCGGCCGTTCGCGCTGCTGTTCTACCCGAGCACCCGGCACTTCACCGTGATCATCAACGCCGAGCCCGATGGTGCGTCGCTGGTCGACGAGGAGCAGGTGGATGTCTGGGTCGCGCACTGGGGTCAGTGGCTGGCCTCGCTCGGCCACGAGCCGGGCATCGTCGCCGCGTCGGTGACGGTGGAGAGCGCGCCCGACACCGGCATCCGGCTGCGCCGTGAGGTCGGCAACAACATGATGGACGGTACGCCGGCCATCGCGCGGGCCATGCTCACCGAGGTGGTGCAGACCTACCCGGAGGGCTCCGCGCTGGTCTCGGCCCGGGTCGCGCTCACCTTCAAGGGCACGGACCGCAACGGCAAGCGCCGCAAGGAAGAGGACATGGGCCGCGAGCTCGCGTCGCGGTTGCCCGCACTCACCCAGAGCCTGAACGCCACCGGTGCGGGTGCGGCCCGGCCGGTCACCGCGCAGGAGCTGTGCGAGACGATCCGGATCGCGTACGACCCGGCCTCCGCCGTACTGATCGACGAAGCACGCAGCCAGGGGATGGCGCCGGAGCTGCAGTGGACCGACGTCGGCCCGGCCGCCGCCCAAGGGTTCTGGGACAAGTACCGGCACGACTCCGCGTGGTCGGTGACCTGGCAGATGACCCAGGCGCCGCGTGGTGAGGTGTTCTCGTCGGTGCTGTCCCAGCTGGTCGCGCCGCACGCCGACATCGACCGCAAGCGGGTCACCCTGCTCTACCGACCGCTGGACGCGGCCACCTCGGCCCGGATGGTGGAGGCGGACAAGCGCAACGCGTCCTTCCGGGCGACCACCTCGAACCGGCCGACCGCGCGGACGATGGCCGAGGCGCGGGCCGCCGACCGGACCGCGCAGGAGGAGGCGCGTGGGGCCGGTCTGGTCAACTTCGGCATGGTCGTGACCGGAACGGTGATGACGGCCGAGCAGATTCCTGACATGGTCGCTGCCATCGACAATCTGGGCGCCACCGCGCGCATCCTGCTCCGGCCGGCGTACGGCTCGCAGGATTCCGCGTTCGTGGCCGCCTTGCCGCTGGGCGTCGTACTCCAGAGCCACCTGGCCGTCCCGGCCGGGCTCCGGGAGGCCCTATGACCAAGACCAGCACAGTGACATCTGGGGAGTCACAGTGAGCAAGAAGACGAAGAAGCCGGTCGACCCGTCGCGCCGGGGCAAGCGCCCCATGCCGCGGGGCTGGCCAGGTCCGGGCGGTGGCTACTCGACCTACCTGCAGGCTCCGGCCGAGTGGCGCGGTACGACGGTGCAGGTCTGCGGCATGTGGCCGTTCTCGGCCGGCACCGGCAGCCCGATGGTCGGCGTACCGATCGGGCGAAACATCCTGTCCGGCGCGACCATGTGCTGCGATCCGATCAGCTGGTTCATGCGGGCCAAACTGATCTCGAACCCGTCGATGTTCGTGCTCGGCAAGCCGGGTCTGGGCAAGTCGACGATCACCCGCCGGATGGCGCTCGGCATGGCCGGCTACGGCATCCAGCCACTGGTGCTGGGCGACCTGAAGCCCGACTACAAGGACCTGATCGAGGCCCTCGGCGGGCAGGTCATCCAGCTCGGCCGCGGCCGTGGTCACCTGAACGTGCTCGACCCGGGCGAGTCCCGCCAGGCCGCGCTCCGGCTCACCGGCAAGGCCCGCGAGGCGATCCAGGCGGACGCGCACGGCCGCCGGCAGACCATGGTGTCGGCGCTGATCTCGATCATGCGCTCGGCCCCTCCGACGGACCGCGAGGAGACCATCATCGACGAGGCCCTCAAGGTCCTCGACGAGAGATACGCCGGTACGCCGGTGCTGCGTGACCTGCTCCAAGTCGTCCAGGAGGCACCGGACCGGGTCCGCAACGTCGCCCTGGACCGCGGCAGCCTCGACCGGTACCGGCAGATCACCGAGGGCCTCGAGGCGTCGCTGATCGGTCTGGTCGGTGGTGGCCGGCTGGGTGAGATCTTCTCCGAACAGACCGACAACCCGATGCAGCTGGACCGTCCGGTCGTGTTCGACGTGTCCAACATCGACGACTCCGAGACGAACCTGCAGGCCGCCGTACTGCTGGCCTGCTGGTCGTACGGCTTCGGAGCGGTTGCGGTCTCGCAGGCGCTGGCCGACGCCGGCCTCGAGCCGCGGCGGCACTACTTCGTCATCCTCGACGAGCTCTGGCGGGTGCTACGGGCCGGCCGTGGTCTGGTCGACCGCGTCGACGCGCTGACCCGGTTGAACCGGCAGCGTGGTGTCGGCATGGCGATGATCTCGCACACCATGTCCGACCTGCTGGCGCTGGAGCACCCCGAGGACCGGATGAAGGCGAAGGGCTTCGTCGAGCGCTCCGGCATGGTCATCTGCGGCGGTCTGCCGCGGGCCGAGATGGAGAACCTGACCGAGGTCGTGCCGATGTCCCAGGAAGAGCAGAACATGCTCATCGGCTGGCAGGACCCGCCCGCGTGGGATCCGGCCACCGGTGAGGAGGCCGCGCCACCCGGCCGCGGCAACTTCCTGGTCAAGGTGGGTGGCCGCCCGGGCATCCCGGTACACGTCGGCCTCACCTCGGTCGAGCGCGAGATCAACGACACCAACAAGCTGTGGAAGACCGGCGCCGACGGCCAGCCGCTGAAGGTCGAGGTCGCCCCCGACGGCACCGAGGAGATCGTCGGGCAGTACAGCCTGGACGACCCGGCGATGCTGCCGCCGCCCGATCCCAGTACCCGAGTGGTCGCCCGAACGGGAGTTGACGAGTAATGGCCCAGGGCAAGAAGAGCACCGGACCGGGCGGGCTGTCCGCCGAGTCGATCCTGGTCTTCATCGGCATCGGCCTGTTCGCGATCGTCGTGGTCGGCGTGTGGGGCGCGCTCAAGATCGCCGCCGGGATCAACAACACCCGCCCGGTGCCGAACCCGATGAGGGCGCTGGCCGACCTGATCAAGGGCCGGCTGATGTGGTCCGGCGCGGCCACCGGCGTCCTCATCCTCGAGGTTCTGGTGCTGCTCGGGCTCGCCGGCGGCGTCTGGTTCTTCGTCCGGAACCAGCGGTCCTCGGTCGGCCGGGTGGACAAGCAGGCGTTCCTGATGTCGAAGCGGTCCGAGATCTACAAGCTCACCCGTGAGGGTGCGCAGGACATCGCCAACCGGCTCGGCGCCGGGCACGCCGGTCCCGGCATCCTGATCGGCCGGACCGTCCGGGACAACCTCGAGGTCTTCGGGTCCTGGGAAGACATGCACGTCGACATCTGGGGTCCCCGGACCGGTAAGACCACGTCCCGCGCCGTGCCGGCGATCCTGGACGCGCCGGGCTCAGTGGTCGCCACGTCGAACAAGCGGGACATCGTCGACGCCACCCGCGGGCCGCGGTCCGAGCGCGGGCCGGTCTGGGTGTTCGACCCGCAGGAGGTCTGCGAGGAGCCGCCGAACTGGTGGTGGAACCCGCTCAGCTACATCACCGACGAGACCAAGGCGCGCGAGATGGCGGAGCACTTCGTCGCCTCGCAGCGCAAGGAGACCGCCCAGACCGACGCGTTCTTCGATGCCGCCGGCACCGATCTGCTGGCCGGGCTGCTGCTCGCGGCCGCGGTCGCGAAGCGCCCGATCACCCAGGTCTACTCCTGGCTGGCCGACCAGCGGAACGACGAGCCCGAGCGGATCCTGCGCAACACCCCCGGCCTGCAGTTGTCCGCGGACGCGCTGTCCGGGGTCATCAACGCGCCGGACAAGCAGCGGGCCGGTGTCTACGGCACCGCCCAGCAAAGTGCGATGTTCCTGGTCAACCGCAAGGTCACCCGCTGGGTCATCCCGCAGGGCCCGAACGACACGCGCCCGCAGTTCAACCCGCACGAGTTCGTCCGCCAGGGCGGCACGCTGTACAGCCTCTCCAAGGAAGGCGCCGGTACGGCGGGCCCGCTGGTCACCGCTCTCACGGTGGCCGTCGTGGAGGCGGCCGAGCAGTACGCGCGCGGCATGCCGATGGGCCGCATGCCGAGCCCGCTGGTCGGCGTACTGGACGAGGCCGCGAACGTCTGCCGCTGGAAGAACCTGCCCGACCTCTACAGCCACTTCGGTTCCCGCGGCATCGTGCTGATGACGATCCTGCAGTCGTGGGCGCAGGGCCAGGAGTGCTGGGGCGACCACGGCATGGAGAAGCTCTGGTCCGCCGCCAACATCCGGGTGTACGGCGGCGGCGCCTCGGACTCGAACTTCCTCGAGCGGCTGAGCAAGCTGATCGGCGACTACGACATCGTCTCCAGTTCGGTCTCGTACAACGAGGGCAAGCGCGGCACCAGCCGGCAGACCCAGCGGCACAACATCCTCGAGGTGTCCGACCTGGCCGCGATGCCGCCCGGGCGCGCGGTCGTGTTCCCGTCCGGTATCCCGGCGACGATGGTGAAGACGGTGCCGTGGTTCACCCGGCCGGACGCCGGTGCGGTGAAGGCTTCGCTGGCCAAGTACGACCCGGGAGCGTCCGGTGCGCCCGCGCCGCAGGCCGGCGGGAACCCGTGGGTCTCGGCCGGCACCCAGCAGGCGCCCGCTCCGCGCGGTCCGGAGAAGCCGGTCTGGGAGCAGAACGAGGAGCAGCGCGGTGGATGGTGAACAGGAGCTCTTCTACCCGCATGTCGCGGCGTTCGTCGAGGACCGGCTGATCTACCTGTACACCCGACGGATCGGGCAGCAGTACATCTGGTGCCCGGAGTGGTACCGGCATGCCGAGGCGCTGAGCCGGCTGGACTCGATCTGGCGCGCCTGGGAACACCTGCGGCTCGACCCGGCGACCGGGATGTCGGTCTGGTGGCGTGACCACGCCGACCCGCACATGATGGCGCTGCTCGACCCGGACGGCCCGTTCGCGGCCTGCCGGGGTGCGCACACCGACTACCCGATCCCGCCGCTGCCGGTGGAGGAACCGCCCGCGGGCCTGTTCTTCGACCAGCGCCAGCCCAACCTCCGCGGCATCTGAGATGTGGAAATGGGGCAACCTGCTGCTGGCCTTCCTGGCCGAGTTGGTTGCCCTAGGCATCTTCGCCTGGTGGGGCTGGGAGGCTGTCTCCAGTACTCCGCTCAAGCTCTTGCTCGCGATCGGCCTGCCGGTCGTCGCCGCGGTGCTGTGGGGACTGTTCGCCGCGCCGACCGCGTCCCGCGGCACTCCGGTGGTGAGGGCGATCGTGAAGGTCGTCGTCTTCGGATTGGCGGGTGCCGCGCTGTGGAGCCTCGGGCACCCGCTGCTCGCCGTGATCTTCGTCGTGGTGGTCGCGGCGAACCTACTGATCATCCACGTCCAGAAGATCGAGCCTTAGTCACCTAATCCGATGTCGGGCTGGGTGCTTCGGTCGTGCACCTTCTGCTTGAGCTGCTTGCGCACGAACTTGCGGGCGCGTGGTGCCTCAGCCGGTGGGTTGCGGACGGCCTCGCTGGCGGGCGGCTGTGCCTCACCGCGTCGCTGCCGGGCCTCCTCGTCGTACCGATCGGCGATGCCGTCGTCGCGGTCCGCGTCCCGGTCCTCGCGGACGGCGGCGCGCTGGTAGCGGCGGCCGGCCGCGGCGGTGGCGTCCGCGCCGGGCTCGTCGGGTCTGGCAGCCGCCTCGTCGAGCAGATGGTTGCCATGGGCCCAGTAGCTGGTGGCCTGCCGGCGTTCGGCCCCGGCGTCGCGGCGGTAGCGGTCGCGGTCCGACTCGGCGATCTCGGCCAGCCGGATCGCTTCGGTGGTCTCCGCGGTGGCGTCGAGAACCTCGCGCCGCTCGCGGACCTCTTCCAGCACCCGCTCGTCCCGGGTCGCAAGCTCGATCCGCTCGTCGCGGGCCTGGTCGAGCTCCTCCTGGCGGCGGGCCTCTTCCTCCTCCGGAGTCGGCCCGACCACAGCGGCCGGACGCTCGCCGTCCCGCTCCCAGGCGCGGGCTCCGTGCCGCTCGCTCGCGGCCCCGGTGTCGTCGTCGCCTTGCGCGTGGTCGGGCTCGAGCGCGACGGTCTCCTCGTCGGTGTCGGCCATGCCGCTCCTTTCCTCCGGCTCCACGATGCCGCACCCCGGGGTCAGCGGGTAGCCCCAGTCACCAGCCAGCCGTCACCGCGCTCGCGGGTGATCAGGGTGAGCAGCCGCAGCAGCATGTAAACACCGAACGCCCACCACAGCGCGACGATGCCACCGCCGAGCCACAGGACGCACAGCGCCAGCGGTACATAGAGCACGAGCGCGATGACGCCGGCCACCGCGAGATACGGTCCGTCGCCCGCGCCGATGAGTACGCCGTCCAGGACGAAGACGACCCCGTTCACCGGTTGCCAGAGTGCGGCGACGACCAGTACGGCGGCGAGAGTACTGCGTACCTCTGGATCCGAACTGAACAAGGGGACGTAGAGGTCGCGCAGACCCCACAGAGCGAGGCCGCCGATCAGTCCGGAGAACAGGCCCCACCACATCATCCGGCGGGTGATCGCCCGAGTGCCGGCCACGTCGCCCGCTCCCAGCGATCGGCCGGTGAGCGCCTGGGCGGCGATGGCGATCGCGTCGAGCGCGAGGGCCAGGAAGGACCAGAGGGTGAACGCGACCTGGTGTGCCGCGACCGACGTCGTACCCAAGGCTGTGGCGACGAAGGCGAGCAGGATGATTGCCGCGCGCAACGTCAGGGTGCGGACGATCAGCGGCACGCCCATCTGCGCCGACGCGAGGATGCCGGGGCGGTCCGGCCGCAGCTTGGCGCCGTCGCGCCGGGCGCCGCGGACGACTACCACGACGAGTGCTACACCGGCTGCGGTCTGGGCGAGCGCCGTACCGAGTGCCGAGCCGGCGATGTCAAGGTCGAGGCCGTAGACCAGCAGGACGTTCAGGCCGATGTTGGCGAGGTTGGCGCTGATGGCGACGATCATGGGCGTCTTGGTGTCTTGCAAACCGCGCAGTACGCCGGTCGCCGCGAGCAGGAGCAGCATCGACGGGATCCCGAAACAGGAGATCCGCAGATAGGTCACCGCGTGACCCGCCACATCCGCGGATGGGTCGAACGCCGCGATGGCGGCCGGCGCCAGGATGAGCCCGGCCAGCGCCAGTACGACGCCCAGCAGCAACGCCAGCCAGAGTCCGTCGATCCCCTGAGCCAGGGCGCCGCGGTGATCACCGGCCCCGATCCGCCGGGCGACGGACGAGGTGGTGCCGTACGCGAGGAACACGCAGACGCCGACCAGCGTCTGCAGGATCGTCCCCGCGACACCGAGCGCGGCGAGTTGCGGCGTACCGAGGTGCCCGACGATCGCCGAGTCCGCGAGCAGCATCAGCGGCTCCGACACCAGGGCGAAGAACGCGGGGACCGCGAGCCGGAGGATCTCCTTGTCCTGGACCCCGATCAGTCGACGCAGTCCGGTCCGACCCGTCACCGTGCCGTCGGCTGGGGACGGAGGCATGTCATGAGCATGCGGCCTATTGTGCCTGACTTCGGCTGTGCACAGACTCCGGATCCCGCACTCCGGAAAAAGGACGCAAAGTTTTTCTTCTCCACAGTTGTGAATGAGTGAAAGTGCAGGTCAGAGGGATGTTGTGGACCGTTGTCCCCAGATATCCACAGGGTTGTGCCCAACCTGTGCACACCCGTTCACCGGGTTTCCCACAGTTCGTCCACACCCCCCTGTGGACGACCGGCTACCACCCGGTGACCAGACCGGCGTACGGTCGCGTGACTGACGCCGTCCGCCCGCAGTCTCGGGGGCGAGCCCGCCCGCGGATGGCGCCGGGGGGACCCTCGTTCCGGCGGGGCGGAAAGTGTCGGCGAGCAGAGCTAAGATTCGATCAGGTGTTCGAGCCCGGCATTCGGTGTTGGGCGGCGAGGAGGTCGGGCGAAGTGAGCGTGGCGGAGTTCCGCGGGGGACAGGGCGGCGGCCAGGAAGAGCGCAACCCGGAGATGGGCTTCGACCGCACGCCGCCGCAGGATCTGGCGGCCGAGCAGTGCGTGCTCGGCGCGATGATGCTGAGCAAGGACGCGATCGCCGACGTGATCGAGACCCTGCGCGGCACGGACTTCTACCGCCCGGCCCACGAGATAGTCTTCGACGCGGTCACCGACCTGTACGCGCGGGGCGAGCCGGCCGACGCGATCACCGTCGCCGCCGAGCTGAACCGCCGGGGCGAGATGGCCCGCATCGGCGGCGCGCCGTACGTGCACACCCTGGTCGCCTCCGTCCCGCTCGCGGCGAACGCGGGGTATTACGCGCACATCGTCCGGGAAAAGGCGATCCTGCGCCGCCTGGTCGAGGCCGGCACGAAGATCGTCCAGCTCGGGTATGCCGGTGAGGGTGAGGTCGACGACGTCGTCGACGAGGCGCAGGCCGAGATCTACTCCGTCACGGAGAAGCGGACCACCGAGGACTACGCGCCGCTGAAGGACATCATGGAGGGCGCTCTCGACGAGATCGAGGCGATCGACTCCCGTGGCGACGCGATGGTCGGCGTACCGACCGGGTTCACCGATCTCGACGAGCTGACCAACGGCCTGCACCCCGGTCAGATGATCATCGTCGCCGCCCGTCCCGCGATGGGGAAGGCGCTCGCCCTCGATACCGCCCTGCCGACGCCGTCCGGTTGGACCACGATGGGCGAGGTTGCCGTCGGCGATCAGCTCCTCGACGTCAACGGCCAGCCGACCACTGTGGTCGCGGCGACCGAGGTGATGGTGGACCGGCCGTGTTTCCGGCTGTCCTTCTCCGATGGCAGCACGATCGTCGCCGACGCCGACCACCAGTGGGTGGTCGAGGACGGCGGCCGCCCGGTGGTCTGCACGACCGCTGACCTGCACACGGCGATGTCCGCGAGTCCCGGGCTGACACCGCCGATCCCCGGGTCGGCGCCGCGCCAGATCACCGGGCACGGTTTTCCGGCCGCGCTGTCGGGTGAGGGTGAGCGGCGGATCGAGTGGATCGACGCTGTGGACAGCGTGCCGGTCCGCTGCGTCGAGGTGGACAACCCCGACCATCTGTACCTGGCCGGCAAGACGATGGTCCCGACCCACAACTCCACCCTGGGCCTGGACCTCGCCCGCTCCGCGTCGATCCGGCACGGCCTGACCTCATGCATCTTCTCGCTCGAGATGAGCCGCAACGAGATCACCATGCGTCTGCTCTCGGCCGAGGCCAAGGTGCCGCTGCACCACATGCGCAACGGCAAGATGACCGACGAGGACTGGGCCCGGCTGGCCCGCAAGATGGGCGAGGTCTCCGAGGCGCCGCTCTTCATCGACGACTCGCCGAACCTCACCATGATGGAGATCCGCGCGAAGGCCCGCCGCCTCAAACAACGCCACGACCTCCGCCTCATCGTCATCGACTACCTCCAGCTGATGACGTCCGGCAAGAAGGTCGAGTCCCGCCAACTCGAAGTCTCCGAGTTCTCCCGCTCCATCAAACTCCTGGCCAAAGAACTGGAACTCCCCGTAGTAGCCATCTGCCAGCTGAACCGAGGCTCCGAACAACGCTCCGACAAACGCCCCATGGCCTCCGACCTCCGCGAATCGGGTTGCCTGACCGCGGACACCCGGCTCCTGCGCGCGGACACCGGTGCGGAGATCTCGCTCGGCGAGCTGCTGGCAACGGACGCGCGTGACATCCCCGTCTGGTCGTTGGATGACCGGCTGAAGCTGGTGCCGCGCACGCTCACACACGCTTTCCCGAGCGGCGTGAAGGAGGTCTTCCGGCTGAAGCTCGCCTCCGGCCGCGAGATCAAGGCCACCGCGAACCACCCCTTCCTCACGTACGACGGCTGGAAGCCGCTGGGCGAGCTGGTCCCGGGTTCCCGGTTGGGATCGCTCCGGCATGTCCCACCACCGCTCGAGCTCAAGCCGTGGGACGAGGACGAGATCACGCTGCTCGCTCACCTGCTCGGCGACGGCTCGTTCGTCAAGCGCCAGCCGATCCGCTACGCGAGCATCGACGAGGCCAACCTGACCGCCGTCGCCGACGCTGCCCACCGACGCTTCGGCATCACCGCCGTACGGGACGAGTACGCCGCCGCCCGGGTGACCACCCTGCGCCTCCCCGCGCCGTACCGGCTGGCCCGCGGCAAGCGGAACCCGATCGCCGCCTGGCTCGACGACCTGGGTCTCTTCGGTTTACGCAGTCACGAGAAGTTCATCCCCGCCGGCATCTTCGGGCTGCCGAAGGAGCAGGTCGCCCACTTCATCCGCCACCTCTGGGCCACCGACGGCTCCGTTCGCTGGGACGCCAAGGTCGGCCAAGGCCGCGTCTACTACGCCAGCACCAGCCGCCGCCTCGTCGACGACCTCGCCCGCCTCCTCCTCCGCCACAACATCTTCAGCCGGATCAAGACCGCGAAGAAGGAGGGGTACCGCGACTCGTACCACCTGCACATCTACGGCGCCGAGAACCAGTTGCGCTTCTGCGACCAGATCGGCGTACACGGTCTGCGTGGCCTGAAGGTACTGGAGGTCGCGACAGCCCTGCGCGACGTCAAGGGCAACACCAACCTCGACACGGTGCCGAAGGAAATCTGGTCGCGGGTCCGCGAAGTCCTTGCCGAGCGCAACGTCACCCATCGCGAGTTCGCCGCGGCCATGGGCACCCAGTTCTCCGGTTCGACGATGTGGAAGCACGCCCCGAGCCGACAGCGCCTCGCCAAGGTCGCCGACATCCTCGACAACGCCGACCTCGAGGTCCTCGCCACCAACGACATCTTCTGGGACACCATCACGTCGGTCGAAAGCCTCGGCGACAAGGAGGTGTACGACGCCACCGTCCTAGGCACCCACAACTTCGTAGCCGAAGGCATCGCTGTCCATAATTCCCTGGAGCAGGACGCCGACGTAGTAATCCTCCTCCACCGTGAGGATGCCTACGAGCGCGAGTCCACCCGCCCCGGCGAAGCCGACTTCATCGTCGCCAAACACCGCAACGGCCCCACCGCCGAGGTCGTCGTAGCCTTCCAGGGCCACTACTCCCGTTTTGTGGACATGGCTCACGACGGCTGACGAGCTGGGGTGGTGGGCGGGCTGGTGGGTGTGATGGTTCTGGCGTGCAGGCGGGCGAGGGTGAGGCCCAGCGCGAGCCAGCTGGCGCCCCAGAGCAGACCCAGCAGGATGAAATGGGTGGGCTTGTCGATGGAGTACCAGGACGCGGTGAACAGGCCGGCCGCGACGGTCACGAGCGGTGCCCAGGCGGCCCAGCCCCTCAGCTGACGGGTGCGGACAGTGCACACTCCGACTGTCGCCAGGCCGGCGAACATGAGGAGGATGCTCGCGACGATCGCCGCGTCGGCCGGAGCCGACGGATCGGTGATCAGCCAGATCGATACCGCGACGCGCAGGAGATAGCCGGCGATCGCAGCGGCGCCTGCGACCCGGGCGAGTCGTCGTGGCCTGGCCACGTCGAGCTGGAGCCAGCCGATCACGCCGCCGATCATCCCGAGGTTGACCGCGAGCCAGACCAGCTCGAAGCCGGCATCGGTGATCCGCGGATATCCGACGACGATCGCGGCCACTCCGTAGCCGACTTGCAGTACGGCGCCGCCCAGGCACACCACGATCGCCGTCCGCTGTCCTCTTCCGTTCATTGCTCCCCCTCCAGGTTTAGTGGTAGCCACTAGTGGTCACCACTAGAAGTAGAATACGGTGCATGGCCGACGTCAAGCGCTCGACGACACAGAACAAGGCGGCGGCGACCCGTGCCCGGATCGTCCGCGCCGCCTACGACCTGTTCTGTGCGAGCGGATATCGCGCCACCACCATGGAAGCGATCGGCAAGCAAGCGGGGGTGGCGGTGCAGACCGTCTACTTCAACTACCGCACCAAGGACGAGCTGCTGCGCGCGGTGCACGAGTGGACGGTCCTCGGCGACGATCCGACGCCTCCGGCGTTGCAGTCCTGGCATGTCGCAGCGATGCGTGAACCCGATGCCCCAGCAGCGCTCTCCCGGATAGTCGCCGGCGTCGCGCGCCTCAACGCTCGGATCGCCCCGATGCAGGGCGTGTTCAATGCGGTCAGCCAAGAGCCTGCCGGTGCGATCTACCAGCAATCACAGGAGCTCCGCCGCCACGACATGGGGATTCTCGTCGCCGAGCTCCGGAAGAAGACACCACTGCGAGCAGGCCTCACCCAGCGGCGGGCCGCCGACCTGCTCCAGTTCCTGATGGGGCCCGAGTCGTACGGCGCCTTCGTGCTGGAAGCCGGCTGGACAGAGCGCCAATGGGTGACCTGGGCCGCTGACACTCTCAATCGTCAGCTGTTCGGGTGATCAGCGGTTCTTCCAGCGGTGGGCTGAGATGGATTCTTGGGCTAGGAGGCGGAGGGAGGAGACGAGGGTTTCGCCGAGGATGGTGCCGATGACTACGGATTCGGCCAACTGGTCTCGGGTGGGGTTGGTGGTTACGGCGTCGATTTCTAGTTCGGTGAAGCGTTCGACTGCTTCGGCGTAGGCGTCGAGGAAGGTGACGAGGTTGTCCTGGCCCAGGGTGCGGAGGGCGGCGACGGTTTCGATCAGGGTGGAGAGGGCGGGGGCGTCGGGGTCCACGGACCAGCCGCGCCGGGTGATGAGGTCGGTGACCTGGGCGGTGGCGGCGGCGCGGGCTTCTTCGGAGGCGGCTTGCTTGCGGGTGGGCGTGAGGGCGCGGTGGGCGCGGCCGATCTGTTCGTGCAGGGGTACGGCGTCCGAGTCGAGTGACTCGAGGATCTCCTTGACCTGCGCCACCGGGACCTGAGCCAGCTCGACCAGGGCGCGGATCAGCCGGAGCCGGCGGACGTGGGGTTCGCCGTACGACGCCTGGTTCGGGCTGCTGAGTTCGCCCGCGGGCAGTAGGCCCTCGCGCAGGTAGTACTTGATCGTCGGCACCGGGACCTCGGTGACCTTGCTCAGTTCCCCGATTCGCATTCCGCTTGCCTTCCTTTCGCCTGTGATGGATAGTATCAGTATCCATAAACGGATACCCCAACTATCCATAGAAGGAGTTGACCGATGATCCCCCTCGTCCTGGTGCTGACGACGCTGGTGTTCCGGGCGCTGGGTGCGCTTGGGGTCCGGCGGTTCGCGACCTGGCCGGCGAGTGCGGCGCACGGAATGGCGGTGATGCTGCTGTTCACCGCGAGCGCGCACTTCGTCCCGGCGGACGTGACCGCGATGCCGAACCACGCCGACATGGTGCGGATGGTGCCGCCGTTCCTGCCGTTCGCGGACGCGCTCGTGTACCTCACCGGCGTCCTGGAGCTGCTCGGCGCGGCCGGCCTCGTGATCACCGCGACCCGCTGGGCCGCCGGCTACGCGCTGGCCGCCCTGTTCGTGGCGTTGCTTCCGGCAAACATCCATGCGGCGGCCGCCGACGTACCGTTCGCGGGCGGCGAGGCGACGCCGCTGTGGCAGCGCATCCCGGAGCAGATCCTCTATCTCGCGGTCGCGGTCTGGGTGGCCCGTACGGCGACCCGCGCCCCGCTCGCCAGCCATGCAGAACTGAAGGAGAACGCGTACTCATGACCGACTCGTCGCGGATCATCGCCGGGGTGGTCCTGCTCACCATCGTCACGATCCAGTTCGGCGGCTACTTCCTGACCAGGATCGTCCGCGGTCAGGTGCCCATGACGGATTTCCAGAAGTCGTTCGCGCGGGCCGGTCACGGCCATGCCGGCGTCCTGGTCGTCCTCAGCCTGGTCGGCCTCTTGTACGTCGACCAGACCAGCCTGACCGGATTCTGGTTGTGGGTCGCCCGGCTGGCGATTCCGGCCGCGGCGATCCTGATGTCCGGCGGCTTCTTCGCCTCGTCCGCGGGCAAGGACCGCACCCAGCCGAATCAGTTCCTCTGGATCCTCTGGCTCGGCGCCGCGTCCCTCGCGCTCGGCGTGCTGACGCTCGGCATCGGCCTGATCGTTGCCTGAAGCACCGTCACCTCAGAGCGACGGCGTACTCGAGGTCGTTACCGATCACGTCGCAGCCGAGCGCGAACCACCAGCTGTAGCGATCAGCTCCTCGACCAGCGCCGACTTCCCGTCGACGTACGCCGGGCGGTCCGTCGTCAGCAGATGCGCCAGCTCGCGCTTGCGGATGGCGTACCGTTCCCGGTCGGCGGCGTTCGTCCGCAGGTGGTCGCGGAGCACGACGTGGTCCCGGTGCGGCTTGTTGCCTTCGACAACGACGTACAGATGGTGGTAGTGGTCGGTATCAGGCGGGAGTGCGAACGCCTCCCGTCCGGGAATCCCCTGGTCGCCTTCATGGTGGTAGCCGGCGGCAACGAGTCGTTCGATGGCCGGCGGCACCAGCTCGGCCGCGGGGACCACGACGTCCACGTCGATGACCGGTTTGGCGGCGAGCCCTGGTACGGCGGTGCTGCCGACGTGTTCGACCTGGTGTGGCAGGTCACCCAGGTACGGCGTGAGTCGCGTCCGGATCTCCTCGAACCACAGCGGCCAGCGCGAGTCGTACTCGACGACCTCGGCGGGGACGATCACAAAGCCGCCGTGACGTCGATCTCGACGAGCTGACCCGGGAAGCCCAGCTGGGCGACACCAAGCAGCGTGCTGGCCGAGGTGAAGGCCGGCGCGAGCGGCGATGCGTTGAGCTGCGTCCAGACGGCTGCGAGATCCTCGCGCACCGGGCTGGCGATATAGATGACGGTCCGTACGACGTCGTCCGGGGAGGCGCCGGCAGACTCGAGCGCAGTCAGGATGTTGCGAATCACCTGCGCGGTCTGGCCCTCGAGCCCGCCCTCGGCCAGTTCACCCGACGGCTGCAGCGGGCACTGCCCGGCCAGATAGATCAGCGTCTCCGCCTGAACCTTCGTCACATGGTGATACCCAGGCGTCTGGTGCAGCCCGCTCGGATTGGTCCGCTCGATCGTCACCTTCCAGACCTAACGCGACGACGCCTTCCCCGGTCAACAGCTTTTGCCGGGGAAGGCGTCGTACTGGACCGCGGGTCAGGCGGTCAGCCGCTCCTCGGTGGAGGTGGAGAAGAGGTGCAGCTTGTCGGCGTCCGGGGCCAGGTGCACGAGAGTGCCCTTGTCGTTGTGGAGGCGGGTGCCGATCCGGGCGATGATCTGCTGCTTCTCGTCGGTGTGTTCCGCGGTGCCGTACAGGAACGCGTCCGAGCCGAGTTCCTCGATCACGGCGACCTTCACCGGCAGACCCGCGTCGGCCAGGTGGAACGCCTCCGGGCGGATGCCGAGCGTCAGCGTCTTGTCGTCGCCGGCCTTGGCCAGCAGGCTGCGTTCGATCGGTACGACGTAGTCGCCGATCTTGGCGCCACCGTCGGTGATCTCGGCCTCGATCAGGTTCATCGAGGGCGAGCCGATGAAGCCGGCCACGAACTTGTTCTTCGGCCGGTCGTAGAGGTTCAGCGGGGTGTCGACCTGCTGGAGCAGACCGTCCTTCAGGACGGCGACCCGGTCGCCCATCGTCATGGCCTCGACCTGGTCGTGGGTGACGTAGACGGTGGTGACGCCGAGGCGGTGCTGGAGTTCGGCGATCTGGGTGCGGGTCTGGACGCGGAGTTTGGCGTCGAGGTTGGACAGCGGCTCGTCCATCAGGAAGACCTGCGGGTTACGGACGATGGCGCGGCCCATGGCGACGCGCTGGCGCTGGCCGCCGGACAGGGCCTTCGGCTTGCGGTCGAGGTACTCCTCGAGGCCGAGCAGTTTGGCGGCTTCCAGGACGCGCTTGGCCCGGTCGTCCTTGTGGATGCCCTGCATCTTGAGGGCGAAGCCCATGTTGTCCGCGACGCTCATATGTGGGTACAGCGCGTAGTTCTGGAACACCATCGCGATGTCGCGTTCCTTCGGCGGGCTGTTGGTCACGTCGCGGTCGCCGATGTAGATCGAGCCCTCGTTCACCTCTTCGAGCCCGGCCAGCATCCGCAGCGCCGTCGACTTGCCGGAGCCCGACGGTCCGACGAGCACCATGAACTCGCCGTCGGAGATGTCGAGATCGAGCCTGTCCACAGCGGGGGTGTCGGTGCCCGGGTACACCCGGGTGGCTCCCTTGAACGAGACAGTTGCCATGTCGCGCTTCCTTTCCTCCGCCGGCAGGAACGTGCCGAACGATCCTTAGCAAAGGCGCCCAGGGCTGGGTGTCTTGCTTCGGTGATCCATCACCAAAGCACTAGGTACAACGGCCGGGCGCCGATTTACATTCCCGGGTGATGGAACTCGCGCTCATTGACAAGTCGAATTTTTATGTACAAACTTTTTTGTGTGATGCGAGACGTGATGCACCTGGAGCAGCTCGAGCAGGCCGAGGCGCTGTTCAAGCCGCAGCGGATCGAGGTGCTGCGGCGGCTCGCGGAGCCGCACACCTGTGGTGAGGTGGCCGAGCAGCTCGGGCAGACTCCGCAGCGCGTCTACTACCACGTGAAGCGCCTCGTCGACGCCGGGCTGGTGACGCTCGTGGAAGAGCGCAAGGTGCGCGGCGTCCACGAGGGCATCTACCAGGCGACCGCCCGCACGTACTGGCTGTCGCCCCGGCTCGTCGGCCGGATCGGCGGCCTCCGCCGGGCCCGCGACGAGCTGAGCCTCGGCTACCTGCTGGACCTGATGGAAGAAGTCCAGACCGACATCGCCGCGCTGGACCGGGCAGCTCCGGAGCTGCCGTCCATCGGGGTCTCCGGTGAGATCCGGGTCCCACCGGACCAACGGCGGGAGTTCTTCCAGGACCTGCGCACCACGCTGCAGGACCTCTTCGAGCGCTACGGCGGCGCCGAGGGCGACGCCTTCAAGCTGGCCGTGGCCTGTTACCCCAAGGGAGACCAAGATCATGACTGAACCGCTCATTCTGCAAGCCCGCGCACGGGCCGGCATCGACGACGTCCGGCAGGCGCTGACCGACCCCAAGGCCCTCAACGTCTGGCTCGGTGAGCACTCGACCGTCGACCTGCCCGGGACCTTCGAGTTCTGGGGCCGCTACATCCCGGAGGGCGACGCGCCGCACCAGCGAGTCCTGGCGTACGACGACCGCACGCTGCGGTTGGCGTGGTTGCTCGACGGTGTGGAGACCACGACCGAGATCATGCTGATCCCCGAGGGCGACGACTCCACCGTCGTCCGGCTGTCCCAGAGTCACTTCGACTTCGCGGACGCGATCAGTGGCGCGACCATTCGCGGCGTACTGCAGACCTTCTGGTCGCTCACCCTCGCCAACCTGGTCGACTACCTGGACGGGCGCGAGCTGACCACGCGGCCGGACTTCACCTCGCCCGTGTTCACCGGCGAGGCACTGATCGACGCACCACTGGCGCAGGTGTACGCGTCGCTGACCGAGTCCGAGAAGGCGTCCGCCTGGTTCGGCTTCCCGATCGGGATCGAGCCGTACGCCGGTGGCCGGTTCGCGATGGGCGGATTCGACGCCGGCCCGGGCGCGACGGTGGTCGAGGTGGTCGAGGGCCGCACGATGTCGGTCGACTGGGGACCGGCCGGGATCAGCACCTGGGAGCTGGCCGAGTCCGACGGCAAGACCCGGCTCACCTTCGTGATGAGCGGGTTCGACGAGTCCAACCCGCCGTACGGCGCCTGGATCGGCTGGCTCAGCGGGGTCGCGTCACTGCGCCGCTTCAACGAGCAGAAGGACTGGCAGTCGATCTGGGTTTCCTAGAAGTACGGGCCGCCGGGGCGGATCGAGTCCGTCAGGAGATCGAGCAGGGCGGTCACCGCTCTGCTCGATCGCCGGCCGCTGGCCGTGACCACGGACAACGTCCAGGTCAGGTCGGTCCCGGCGATCGGGAGCTGGGTGACACCGGGCGCATTGGCCGGCTCCAGTTCCGGTACGACGGCGACACCGAGGCCGGCACGGACGTAGTCGGGGATCGTGGTCAGCTCCGGCACCTCGACCTGGACCCGCCGCGGGATGCCGGCGTTCTCGAAGGTCCGGTCGACCATGCTGCGGTTCCCGAACCCGAGCGGCATGTCGACGAACCGCTCACCGGCCAGCTCCTCGAGCCGCACGTCCGGCTCCTTCGCGAGCGGGTGCGACGACGGCAGCAGTACGACGAACGGCACCGTGGCGAGATCGCGAATCTCGAGTCCGTACAGCTCCGGCTTCGCCAGGCCGACCAGGGCCACATCGAGTCGACCATGACGTACGTCGTCCGCCAGGCCACTCGATCCGGTCGGCGACGTCGCCACCTGAACGTTGACCAGCGGGTACCTCTGGTGGAACGCCCCCAGCAGCTCGGCGAGGTTGACCAGGTTCAGTCGCGCCAGCGTGCCGATCCGGATGTTGCCGCGGAGACCGGTCGACGCCTCCTCGACCACCGCCCGCGCCCGGTCCAGCGCCTCCAGCGCAGCCTTTGCCTCCGGCAACAAAGCCTCGCCGGCCGCGGACAGTGTCACGCGCCGGGTCGAGCGGTCGAACAACGTGGTCTTCAGGTCCGTCTCGAGGGCGCGGACGGCGGCCGACACCGTGGACTGGACCGTGAACATCCGGTGCGCCGCCCGGGTGAAGCTCAGCTCCTCGGCGACGGCGACGAAGTACTCGAGCTGCCGGCTGTCCACGGGTTAATTATCGAACCTCTCGATAAGAGTGTGCAAGAATTTTCGTTGGATTCGATAGATGAGGCGAGCGATGCTGGGGACATGTCCACCTTGACTGGTTCGCGTGCGCTGGTGTCGACTTCACGCGTGCGGTTCGCTCACGGGCCCGGTTTCTGGGTGATCGCCGCGGCCTTCCTGATCACGATGGCGTTCTCCACGGTCCCGACTCCGCTCTACGCGATCTACCAGCAGCGCGACGGCTTCCCGACGTACATGATCACCGTGATCTTCGCGAGCTACGCGGTCGGCGTAATGGCGTCGCTGTACCTCGCCGGCCACGTCAGCGACTGGCTCGGCCGTCGCCGGGTCGCGCTGGTCGCCGTACTTGTGGAGGCGGTGGCGGCGGCCGTCTTCCTGCTCTGGCAGGACGTGCCCGGTTTGCTGCTCGCGCGCTTCATCTGCGGGGTCGGTGTCGGTGTGCTGACCGCGACCGCCACCGCGCACCTGTCCGAGCTGCGGCAGATCGCGCGCCCCGAGGAGGATCCGAGCCGGTCGGCGCTGATCTCGAGCACGGTGAACCTCGGCGGGCTCGCGTTCGGTCCGCTGGTGGGTGGGTTGCTGGCTGCGTACGTCGCATCTCCGCTCGAGCGCCCGTACGAGATCTTCCTGGTGTTGCTGCTACTGAGTGCGGTGGGGATCGCGTTGGTGCCCGAGACTGTGGAGCGGCTGGAGGAGCGGCCCGCGTACCGGCCGCAGCGGGTGGCGTTGCCATCGTCGGCGAGGCCGCTGTTCTTCGCGTCGGCGATCGGGGCGTTTGCGGCCTTCGCGATCTTCGGGCTGTTCACGTCGCTGGCGCCGACGTTCCTGGCCGGGACGTTGCATCACACCTCGCGGGTGCTTGCCGGTGTGGTCACCTTCGCGGTCTTCATCGCAGGCGCCGCCAGTCAGGTCGTGTTCGTCCGCCTCACCCGCCGGCACCAGCTGCGCCTCGGTCTGGCGGCAATGTCGGTAGGCCTGGTCGGCGTGGCCGTTGGCGGTCTGCTCCCCAGCCTGTGGACCTTCATCCTCGGCGGCGTCATCGCCGGCGCCGGCGTAGGCCTCGTCTTCCGCGGCGCCGTAGCCACCGCCGCCTCACTCGCCGACCCCGGCTCCCGCGGCGAAGTCCTCGCCGCGCTCTTCCTGATCGCGTACGCCGGGCTGGCCATCCCCGTCCTCGCCATCGGCCTGGGCATAGCCCTCCTCCCCGCCGAAGTAGCCCTCCTCCTCTTCACCGCCCTCATCCTCATCCTGGTCAACACAGCAGTCCTCCGCATGCTCGCCGCCAACAAGTAGTCCCGCGTATGGGAAGGTGGTGCCCCCTCGCGGCCTGCTACGCGCGCTCCTGTCGTCGCGTGCTGCGCAGTCCGCCCCACCCGCCCGTCTTTGCGCGGCTCCGCCGCTTCATCGACCACCTGTCGCCAACCGTCCGTTGGTCGGCGAACTGTTGTCGGGGTCGGCGGTGATTCGACGGGTACTGTCGTCCGGCGCTCCATGTCGACGCCGTAGGCGATCTCGGCCAGATCGTGTTGGCTGGACGCCTGAGTGCTCGTGGCCCGGTAGGCATCGACACGCCTGCGGACTCTAGGGGTAGACGAGCGCCAGAGTTCAGGTCAAGCTTGGCGACGGGGTTGGGCGAGATCCGTGGCGGGACGGATCTTGGGACCATCAGGCTGGGGGCAAATTTGGCTGACTTGGGCGTCTGCGTGACCGAAGGGCGTGTGCAGGTCTCAGCTCATGGGTCTGGCAATGCATGAGCAGTTGATCAGCGCGTTGATCGGTTCGGTTTCGGGCATAGCGACGAGCTATCTGGTGTGGTGGTACGTGGCCCGCAGGTTGGTGTCGAAGATCTTGTTCAGCGACGCCATCAGCGTCAGGCCCGACTTCTCGGCACAGGGGATCGCGGAAGGCCTGGTCAAGTACCGGGTGAAGATCCACAATTCCGGACGACGAGCTGCGATCGATCTCACCATTCACGCCATGATCCGGTCGGCTTCGCGGGATCCGGATGCCCCGGACAACGTTCAGTTGATCTCGCTGGGTGTGGCGACCGTACCCGCGCCTCGCCTGGACGCGAAGCGAGGACGCACGATGAACCTCAAGACCGAACTGATCCCTGAGGCTCATCGCCGCCATCTCTCGGAGGCCCACCGGGAAGCGCTCCAGAATGGCAAGCGCGTCCCCCTGGAGGAGATTCTCCAGTGGCTGGGACCAGGCGCCATTGTGCGCATCTGGGTCAGTTGCTATGACGAATTCAGCGGATCCCGGCGGGTGTTCGTGTCCAAGGACTACTCAGAGGCGGACTTCACCTCCCGTCAGTTTGAGAGCAATGGCGTCAAAGTTGCGCTCGGTGGTCCACGGTGACGGCGGACGAAATTGTCCGGCACGAATTGCTCAACCAGGCCCTGAAGGGCCTGTTGGCTGGCCTCGGGCATGGGTCCGGTGCCACGCGAAAGGGATCGCCGATCTCTTTGCGCTCGCCGGTGGAGATAGGGGACGACTTGGTGCGCCCCGAACTGCTGGAGGCGATGGCCGGACGACCGCCAGGGTCGTACCTGGTGGTTGCCTCGAAGGTCGTTTCGCTCGCCGAGCGAAGAGTGATCACCATTCCGCGAAACCCCTTGCCGCCGCGCCGTGCGCCGGAGGTCTTGCTCGAGCGCCTACGAATGGTCGCGATCACTCAGGGAACTGAGGTCACAGTACGCGACGCCATCGGGGCCGACCTTCTAGACGATGATGGGGAGCACTTGACCTTCGCGCTGCTGCCGAGTAATCCGAACCGATCGGCTCATGAATTGGCCGCTGCCATTTGGCGGGAGACGTCGGTTAGCTGCGACGTGATCGTCACCGACACCTCGGCCGGGTGGGCCAAAGGTGTGGACCTGATCGGCATTCCGACCTTTCTTGCGACACCGATCGGCCTGACAGGCGGGTGCGATCTCTACTACGCGCAGCGGCTGGCCGCGACTGCCGAAGTCATTCGGAACGAGGTCCCGCTGACTCCTTTCGTGGTCGTCGATCCGCCGACCGACCGGTCGCGCCTTCGTGATCGCACGGGGACCTTCGTCGGTGATGGCTTCTTCGACTCCAAGGGAACGGAGGTCTACCTTGACAGATCGCGGCCCTGAGCAGATCGAGCTGTTGCGCGACAAGTACGCAATGATCGGCTACCTGCGTGATCAAGGTGTGCGCGAGATGGCAGACATCGACGCGATCGACATCTCGGGAGCGGTGCTGGCCAGCCCGGAGTGGGCCGCCTTCGCGTGGTCGCTCGAGCGCCGTCCGGCGATCTGGAGGTTGATGCTGCTCCGGCCAGGTTCGGAGGGAGCACGGATCAGGGCCGGTGAATCGACGGTGTGGCGCGGGAACCAGGAACTGCTCGAGGACGCGATCAGAACGCGCGCGAATCAGATCCGGATGCTCGCGAAGGAGGTTTCCGCCGAGCTGGAGATCCGCTGGTACGACGGCACACCTGTCTCACGCTATGTCCGGTTCGACGAGCATTTGTTCCAGTCCTACTATCCGGCCGACCGCACCGGGCAGGACCTGCCGCTCGCCATCCTCGGGAGCGGATCGATCCTTGGTGAGCGGGCGCGGAAGGAGTTCACAGTTCGTTGGTCGGAGTCCGCGGTGGCTTGAGCAGAGGACAGTGACAGCTTTGTCAGGGGGTGGCCGGTCGGACATCGGTGACTGCGCCGTCGGGGGTGGTGGTGTAGAGGCCCTCGGAGAGGTCTACGAGGATCAGGGTGTTGCCGAAGGGGTCTTGGACGACCGCGGCTCGGCCTACGGGGATGTCCAGGGGGCCGGTGAGGACGGTGCCGCCGTGGGTGGTGATGTGGGTGAGGGCTGTCGGGACGTCGTCGACCAGCCAGTTGGGTTCGTACGGGCGGGTCGTGGTCAGGACCAACTCGCTGTCGCCGTCGGGTAGTGCCAGGCCGGCTTGGCCGATGGCGTCGTTTCGCCAGAGGAGCCGGTGGCCGAGGGCCTCGCCGTAGAAGGCGAGACCCTCGGCCAGGCTGGGGACTGGAACCTGTACAGCGTCTACTCGTCGCAGAAGACCGTCGCTAGGCATACCCCAGCATCCGTCATGAAGGGCTGGTGAGGATGACTAGTTGTTGGGTGGCTCGGGTCATGGCGACGTAGCGGTCCACTGCGCCTTCGATGCCTTCGCCGAAGGACTCGGGGTTGATGAGGATGACCAGGTCGAACTCGAGGCCCTTGGAGAGTTCCGGGGTCAGGGATCGGACTCGGGCCGTGTCCTGCACGGTCGGGTCGCCGATGACGCAGGCGATGCCTTCGGTGTGGTCGGCGAGCCAGGTGTCGAGGATCGAGTTCAGGTCCGCGGTGCATCCATGGATGACCGGGGCGTCGCCGGTACGGATGGAGGTGGGGACGTTGGCGTCAGGGAGGACGGCCCGGATGACCGGCTCGGCTTCGGTCATGATCTGTTCTGGCGTCCGGTAGTTGATGGTCAGGGACGCCAGGTTGATCCGGTCGAGGCCGACTCGCTCGAGGCGTTCCTGCCAGGATTCCGTGAAGCCGTGCCGGGCCTGGGCCCGGTCGCCGACGATGGTGAAGCTGCGGGACGGGCAGCGGAGCAGCAGCATCTGCCATTCCGCGTCGGTGAGTTCCTGAGCCTCGTCCACGACGATGTGCGCGAACGGGCCGGCGAGCAGGTCCGGGTCCGCGGTGGGGAGCGCGGACACGTCGACCAGGGCTTCCTGGATGTCTTGGCCGCGCAACATCGGCGCCCAGGCGTCGTCCGCGTCGGCGGACTCGAGGATGTGGTCGATGACGTCGGTCATGCGTTCGCGTTCGACTGCGGCAGCGGCCTTCTGCCGGCGCTGTCGCCGAGAGGCCTCGGGGTCGCCGAGTCGCTGCCGCGCCGCGTCCAGGAGCGGCAGGTCGGACACCGTCCATGCTTGCGGGTCCGCGCGCTGCAGCTTCTTGACCTCCTCGGGGTTGAGCCACGGAGCGCACATGCGCAGGTACGCCGGCACCGACCACAGATCTCCGACGAGATCGGTCGGTTCGATCAGCGGCCACGCTCTGCCGAACGCGTCGACCAGATCCTCGTTCCGCTCGAGGGATCTGCGCACCAGGTCGATCGAGACATCGTCGTCCTCGTACTCCTCCTCGTGCTTGTCCAGCAGGATCGTGAGCAGTTCTTCCCAGACCTGGTCGCGCGCCTCGTTGTGTGGCGTCGCGGGGTCCGCTGCTCCGAACGCATCGGCCCAGTCGGCGGGGCTGAGCCGGAGGTCGGACCAGTGGGTCTCGACCGTCATCGCCTTGGTGGGTACCTCTTCGTAAAGCTTCACGGCCGGTTCGATCGCCCTCACCATGTCCGCGGACGCCTTCAGCCGGGCGACGTCAGGATGGGCCTCGTCCGGTGCGGTGGGGCCCTCGGGGAGGAGGTCCCGCAGGGTGCAGGTCTGCACGCCTTCCTCGCCGAGGCTGGGGAGTACGTCGGAGACGTACGCCAGATAAGGCTGATGCGGACCGACGAACAGTACGCCGCCACGCCGATGGCCGAGGCGTGGATCGGAGTACAGAAGGTACGCCGTACGGTGCAGAGCGACGACTGTCTTACCGGTACCGGGACCACCGTCGACGACGAGCGCGCCGCGAGAACCCGCGCGGATGATCGCGTCCTGATCGGCCTGGATGGTGCCCAGTACGTCGCGCATCCGGGGCGACCGGTTGCTGCCCAGGCTGGCGATGAATGCGGACTGGTCGTCGAGCGCCGCCGCGTGCCCGTCGAACCCGTCCGAGGTGAACACCTCGTCCCAGTAGTCGCTGATCCGGCCGCGGGTCCAGCGGTACCGGCGGCGGTTGGCCAGCCCCATCGGGTTGGCGTGCGTCGCTCCGAAGAATGGCTCGGCGGCGGGGGAACGCCAGTCGATCAGCAGCCGGCGACCGGTGCTGTCGGTGAGGCCGAGGCGTCCGACGTACAAGGCCTCGGAGTTGTCCGCGCTGACCATGTGTCCGAGGCAAAGGTCCAGGCCGAAGCGGCGCAGGGTGCGCAGGCGAGTGGTCAGTCGGTGGATCTCCAGGTCCCGGTCCAGGGCCTCCTGTCCCTCGCCGCCCGGCGCCTTGCGGGTGGCGTCGAGGCGGTCGGACAGGTCGGCGATCGTCTGCTCGAGGCTCTCCGCGATGGCCGCGAAGTGCTGCTCGTCGGCGCCGATCAGTCTCGGGTCGGACTTGGCGGCGAGAGTGTCGGGAAGGTCGAACGCACTCGTAGTAACAGGGTTCACGTCAGCAGCTCCGATCTAGCAGCAGCTTCGCGGCCACCGCCGCTCCGTCGGTTCGGATGGTGGCGGCCACAGCGGTGGCTCGTGCGTGGGTGTCGGGGGTCAGCGCCGTCTTCAGCGCGACGGACAGGGATTCGGTGGTCGGAGTCGGTCCCTCGTGGGCCGCCCCGATACCCAGGTCGGCCACTCGGCCGGCCCAGTAGGACTGGTCTCCTGCTTGCGGTACGACGACTTGCGGCGCGCCGGCCAGGGCAGCGGTGGTCGTCGTACCCGCGCCGCCGTGGTGCACGACAGCCGCTACTCGGCCGAACAACTGCTGCTGGTTGACCTCGCCGATGACGAAGCAGTCGTCCTGGTCGTCGACCAGGCCGAGGTTCGCCCAGCCGCGCCCGACGACTGCGCGACGGCCCTGCGCGCGGATCGCCTCGATGGCCACCCCGGCGATGTCCTCCGAGACCTGGCGCATGCTGCCGAAGCCGACGTACACAGGCGGCTCGCCGGCGTCCAGGAAGGCCGTCAGCTCAGCCGGCAGCGGCCGCTCGTCCGGCAGGATCCACGCTCCCGTGTGTACGACGTCCACCTCCGAGGTCTCCTGCCACGGGCCCAGGATCGGGTCCGTGGCCAGCCATGGCTGGTCGGTGAAGGTGAACGTGCGCACGTCGTCCACCAGCGGCAGGCCGATCGAAGCCCGGTGGGCATTGAGCGCCTCGCCGTGCATCTCGTTGAACTGCTTGGCGTTCAGCTCCCACAGCACCCGGTTGTCGGTCACCCCCGGTGGGAAGGTCTGGCCCGGCATCAGCAGCGGGGGCGGCGCGTGATGCGGCGACGGCAGTAGGAACGGACAGAAGGTCACATACACGTACGGGATGCCCAACTTCTCGGCCACCGACCGCGAGGCGAAGTACGCGAACCCGGTCGCCAGGACCAGGTCACACCCCGCGGCAGCCTCGGCGACCGTGTCGAACATCGCGGCGAACTCGGATACCCGCTCCGACGTCCCCGATGCCGTCGACGGCCGCACCATCGAACCCATCCGCGGCCCGACCGGCGTCAGCGGTACACCGGCCCGCGCCAACAGCTCCGCGAAGACCTCGTCCGGCGGCGCGCACACCCGCACTTCCGCGCCGAGCTCCCGCAACTGCACCGCAAGCGCCACCACCGGTTCGACGTCGCCTCGCGATCCATACGTCGACAACACAACACGCACTGCGCAAACCCCCAAGATGTCGATCAATTCCGTCTACGGCCAGCGATTGTCCGGCACAACTGGGGGCTTGCGGCAAGCCCCCCAGTGCGCTATAAGTTAGATATGGCAAGGAGAGACTTCTCCCTGCCTTTCTTCTTGTCACGATCAAGGGGATGAATCGGGTGGTCCAGCCCGCGGATCTCGCGCGGGACTTCGGGGTGCGGGCCGGCGTACTGCGGCCGCATGCAGGCGGGTATGAGAGTGACTGCTGGGTGGCGGACGACGCCTGGTTCGTCAAGCTCTGGAAGCAGCAGGGCCATCCCCGCGGACTGAGTGTGTTGCAGGACCTGCAGGATCTCGGTCTACCGGTGCCGGCGCCGATTCCGGCGCTGTCGGGTGCGCTCTACGCCATCCTGCGTGGAAGGCCGTACGCCGTTTTCCCTTATATTCAAGGGCGTACGGCGAACCACGACGACTGGCGGGTCACAGCACGGGCGCTCCGCCAGGTCCATGAGCTCGGTGACCATCCGGACCTACCGCACGCCACCCTCGACGAGCCTGAGATTCGCGCGTTGGGTGAGCAGCTCGATCATCCCTGGATCGTCGAGCGGCGAGACGAAGTGGCCGCCGCGAGTCACCGGCTGGACGAGACGATCGAGCGGGTGCGGTCGAGGGCGGTGCGTGAGGTCGTCTGTCATCGCGACTTCGGCGGCCTCAACCTGATCCTGGACGAGGACGGCAACGTCGCGGCCATGCTCGACTGGGACCAGGCGGTCATCGGCCCGCGCGAGCACGACGTGTGGATCGCCGCCGAAGGTCCCCACCTCGAACCGTTCCTCGCGGAGTACGGCGCGCGCGACCTCGACCTCGATCACCTCGAGTACGCCCTCCTCGCCCGAGCCCTCCGCGACATGGCTGCCCGCGTTCTGGACGAGGTCGACCGCCCCGGAGTCGGCACGTGGGGCTTCGATCGCCTCGCCCGACTGGACAACGACCTCGAGGTCTTCGGCGCCTACTGCACTGCGGGCTCATAGGATGCGGGCATGGGCGTGACTGTGGCGGTTGGGGAGCAGACGGCGTACTTGGCCCGAGTCGGGCACGCTGGGGTGTTGCTGTTGCCGATGATCACCGGGATCGGGGAACAGATCCGGGAGTGGGCCGACGAGTTGGCCGGGGAGGGGATCACGGCGCTGGTGTGGGATCCCTTCAAGGGCCGGAGCACCGACAACTCGACGCGGGAAGAGCTCAGCGGGCTGTTGCGGAAGATGGACGACGACACCGCGCTGGCCGAGCAGACCGAGTTGCTGGACTACCTGACCGGTGAGCTCGGGTGCAGCAAGGTCGGTGTGATCGGCTGGTGCCTGGGTGGGCGGTTCGCGTTCCTGCTCGGTGCGCGGGATCAGCGGCTGGCGAGTGTTGTCGCGTTCCACCCGACCGTGCCGTCGAAAATGCCGCCGCATCACACGTACGACGCGATCGCGGAAGCCGCCGGGATCACCGCGCCGGTGCTGGTGAGCTATCCGAGCGCGGACACCGCCGTACCGAACGCCGACTTCGAGGCGCTCCAGACGATCCTGCAGGCTCGTCAGACCGGCGCGACGTTCACGCAGTACTTCCCCGGTGCGGACCACGGCTTCTCGGACAAGTCGCGGCACGACAAGGTCGTCAACGCGGACGCGTTCCGGCTGGCGTGGCCGCAGGCGCTCGCCTTCATGAGGTCGACAGTCAGCTAACTGCGCACACGCGTTGAGGGTTCATGCCGCCTGGCGGTGAGCGGTCGGTGTCGTCCCGCGGACCCGCTTGAAGGCGACGCTCAACGCGAACGCGTTCGCGTACCCGACCCGCCGGGCGATCGTCTCGACGGTGTCCCTGGTGGCCCGCAGCTGGTCGGCGGCCAGCGTGATGCGCCACCCGGTGAGGTAGCTCATCGGCGCCTCACCGACGAGCGCGGTGAACCGGCGTGCGAGCGAGGCCCGCGACGCGCCCACCCGGTCAGCGAGCTCGGTGACGTTCCACGGGTACGCCGGATCCTCGTGCAGCAAGCGCAATGCCGTGCCGGCGATCGGATCGGACTGCGCCTGGTACCACCCCGGCGCCTGTGACTCCGGCCGGTCGAACCACGCCCGCAGCGTCGTGATCAACGCCAGGTCGAGCCATCGATCCAGCACGCTCTGCTGCCCCGCCGCGTCCCGCTGGATCTCACTCGACACCATGTCCATCACCGAGCCCGCGACGTCGGCGGCCGGTACGACGAGCACCGGCGGGAGCGCCGTGACGAGCCGGCGGCTGACGTCGCCCGCCACCTGATAGGTGCCGCTGGCAACCATCACGGCTCCCGACGCGCGGCCGCCGTACGTCCGCACCCCGAGCCGGGCGCTGTAGTCGACCGGTGCCCCAGGCAACGGTTCGCACACGCCGCCCGGGTGGATCCGCAACTGTGGCGCCGTCTCGACGCTGTCCCCGACGACGTACGGCGAGGGTCCGGTGAAGATCGCGACGTCACCCTCGGCCATCCGCACCGGCGGGATCCCGCCGCGGGACACCCAGCCCGATCCGCGGACCAGGGTCGCCAGCGCGAGCGGTGCCTCGTCGCGGATCTCCACCGCCCACGGCGGATCCATGATCGTCAGGTTGAAGACGCCGTCCCGGGCGCGGGTCCCGGCCAGCAGGTCGTCGAGCACATCCATGACCCAACCCTACCTTGGCTGAGCGTCTCGAACATTGAATTGCGGCAAACAACCATGGTTCGTCTCATCGGATGCCGGTGGACTAGACCCATGACAACGACACCGATTCTGATCCTGAGTGGTAAAGGCAAGACCGGCCGCCGCGTCGCCGCACAGCTCGAGGCACGGGGCGTCCCGTTCCGGCTCGCGTCCCGGTCCAGCGAGCAGCGCTTCGACTGGTACGACGAGAGCACCTGGTCCGCAACGATCGCCGGCGCCGACACCGCGTACCTGGCACCTCCGGTCGGCCCGAGCGGACTGGCGCAGGCCGGCCGGTTCATCCAGCAAGCGGTCGCCGAAGGTCTTCGCCGGGTGGTCCTGCTGTCCGGCCGCGGCGTCGGCAGCCCCGGTCGCGAGTTCGCCGTGTACGACGGCACGCTCGATCTGGAGCACGCGGTCCAGGCGAGTGGCGCTAACTGGACCATCGTTCAGCCGGCCTGGTTCGCCCAGGGGTTCAGTGAGGACTTCCTGCGGTACCACGTGCTCGCCGGTGAGATCCGGTTGTCCGCCGGCACCGGAGCCGAGGCGTGGATCGACACCAACGACGTGGGAGACGTGATGACGGCGGCGCTGCTCGACGAGGCGTACACCGGCCAGGTCATCGCGATCTCGGGCCCGCGCCCGCTCACGATGGCCGAGGTCGCCGATGCGCTCTCGACCGCAACCGGCCGACCGATCACGTACGTCGACCTCGAGCCCGAGAAGCATGTCGGTGAGCTGCTCGAGCAAGGTCTCACTCAGGAGGACGCCGAGGCCGTCCGCGACTTGTTCGCCGTCATCCGCAACCACCGGTCCGAGTACGTCTCCGACGGAGTCCGGCAGGTCCTCGGCCGCCCGCCGCGCGACTTCGCGGACTGGGCCCGCGAGACCGCGACGACCGGAGTCTGGGCGGCGTAGCGGACGCCAGGCACTCATCAATTGCGGTTTCGCCCACGCTCAGGCACTCGGCCTGAGGGGCATTGATGAGTGCTGGGAGTCCGCCTCCCCGCGCCACCTGAGCGCGGGGGGCGGTGCATCGCTGTCCACTCGTGGTGGGTCAGCTCGTGCGGGCCCAGAAAGAAGAGCCGCTGGCCCAATGGGTCAGGCGGCCGAGCGGAGCATGGACCGGATGCCGACGGTCAGTCCGGCGGCCGCGGTCACGGTCGCGGCGACCCAGCCCCACAGCACCGCACTCGAGAGCACGTCACCGGAGAACAGCGTCCGCTCGGCGTCGACGATGTAGGACAGCGGGTTGAACTTGGCCGCGATCCGCATCCACTCCGGCCCGGTCTCCAGCGGCAGCAGCATCCCGGACAGGATCATCAGCGGGAACAGGAACGTCTGCTGCACCATCCAGAACATCCAGTCCTGCTTGCGGACCGCGATCGCCAGCGCGTAGCTGAACGAACCCAGCCCGATCCCGAACACCGCGAGCAGCGCCAGCCCGACCAGCGCGCCCCCGACATGCAGGTCGAACGCGAACGGCGTCATCACGGCGATCACGATCACCGCCTGGCCGAACAGCGGGACCATTTCCTTCAGCGCCCGGCCGATCAGCAGCGACGACCGCGCCAGCGGCGTGACCAGCATCCGCTCGTGCGCTCCGGTCTGGAACTCGAACAGCAGGTTCGCACCGGTGGTCGACGTACCGAACAGCGTCGTCATCACCAGGATCGCCGGCACGAACCACTGCCAGACCCCGCTGCCGAGCGAACCACCCATCGATCCAGACAGCAGGGGGCCGAACAGTGCGAGAAACACCAGTGGCTGGATCATGCCGAACAGCAAGGTGAACGGATCCCGGAGAACCGGCTTCAGTTCGCGCGTCATCACGACCCGGATGTCGCGCAGCAGGTTCCGAGACGGCTGCTCCGCGGTGACGGTCGCAGTGGTGGAAACAGTGAGGGTCGTCATCAGGCTGCCTTTCCGTTCGAGTCTTCCCGCAGGCTGCGGCCGGTCAGGTTGAGGAACACGTCGTCGAGGGTCGGGCGATGCACCTGCGCCGCCGCGACCGGTACGCCGGTCTGCTGAGCGGCGGTGATCAACAAGGGCAGCGTCGCCGGACCGTCCGCGACCCGGACACTGAGCTCGTCGCCGACGGCAACCACCTCGCGAGCCCCGGGCAACTTCTCCGCCATCGCGGCGAGTTGGGGAAGATTGCCGGGAGCAACAGTCAATGCGAGCCGATCTCCGGCCAGCTTGGTCTTCAGGGTCTCGGCGGTGTCGTCCGCGATCACCTGACCGTTGTCGACGACAACCACCCGCTCGGCCATCGAGTCGGCCTCGTCCAGGTAGTGCGTGGTCAGCACGATCGTCATCGCGTACTGCTCGCGCATCCGCAGGATGTGGTCCCACAGGTTCGCGCGGTTCTGCGGGTCGAGGCCGGTCGACGGCTCGTCCAGGAACAGCAGCGACGGCGCGTGCACCAGCCCCATCGCGACATCCAGCCGCCGCCGCTGACCGCCGGACAGCTCCGACACCTTGCGGTTGACGAGCTCGGTCAGCTCGAGCGCCTCCACCAGTTCGGCGGTACGGCGCTTCGCCGCCCGTCGGTCGAGTCCGTAGATCACGCCCTGGCCGACGAGCTCGTCGCCGACCCGTTGCGAGTGACCCGCGCCGTTGCCCTGACCGACGTACCCGATCCGGCGGCGGACCTGGCTGGGCTGTGCGGTCACGTCGTACCCGGCGACCGTCGCCGTACCGGACGAGGGGGTGATCAGAGTGGTGAGCATGCGCAGGGTGGTCGTCTTGCCGGCGCCGTTCGGGCCGAGAACGGCGACCAGTTCGCCGGGCTCGACGTCCAGGCTGATGCCGCGGACCGCGTGCACGGTCTCGGTACGGCTCACCACGAAGTCCCGGGTGAGCTCTCGCGTGCTGATCACGATGTCTCCTTCAGTCTTGGCTTGATATCGGCGACATTTCCAGCAGAAGAGGACAGGTTCTGGCCGTTACCCGTGGCAATCTGAAGACATGTCCGAGACCTCAGCACGACTCCTTTCGCTGCTGTCCTTGCTCCAGGCCCGCCGCGACTGGCCCGGTGCGCTGTTGGCGGAACGTCTCGAGGTCAGCCCGCGCACGGTTCGCCGCGACGTCGACCGGCTGCGTGACCTCGGCTATCCCGTGCGTGCGACCAAGGGACCGGATGGCGGCTACCGCCTTGACGCGGGGGCGGACCTGCCCCCGCTGCTGTTCGACGACGACCAGGCGATCGCGGTCGCGGTCGCTCTGCAGACCGCGACCACCACAGTCACCGGGATCGAGGAGGGTGCGTTGCGCGCGCTCGCCACGGTCCGCCAGGTGATGCCGGCGCGCCTGCGCCAACGGGTTGACGCACTACAGGTCACGACCGTCGATCGGTACACCGACAGACGCCGTACGACCGTGGACTCGGACCAACTGATCGCGGTCGGGATGGCGGTCCGGGCGCATGAGGTACTGCGCTTCGACTACGCGTCACCGGGTGCGTCGGACGAGTGGGTGCCGCCGCGGAAGGTCGAGCCGCATCACCTGGTGACGTGGGGTGGGCGGTGGTACCTGGTCGCGTGGGACCTGGATCGCAAGGACTGGCGGACGTTCCGGGTGGATCGGATGACGCCGAAGTCACCGAGTGGTCCGCGGTTCACTCCGCGGGAGTTGCCGGCGCCCGACGTCGCGACGTACATCTCGTCGCGCTTCAAGGGGCAGGACCAGACGCCGTACCGCGGCGAGGCGATCCTGCAGGCGAAGGCGTCCGACATCGTCCAATGGACCGGACGCGATGCGATCGTCGAGGAGATCACCCCGACGAGCTGCCGCCTGGTGCTCAGCGCGTGGTCCTGGACCGGACTGGCCGCGACCTTCGGAATGTTCGAGTGCGACCTGGAGTTCGTCGGTCCCCAGGAACTCAAGGACGCCGCCGCCCAGTTGGCTGCCCGCTACCAGGTAGCCGCATCATGACGGCCGAACTGATCGTCGTGGACGCGGAGGCGTGGCGGGTCTGGCTCGGCGAGCACCATCAGTCGTCGGACGGCGTCTGGCTGGTGCTCGCGAAGAAGAACGTGACCACGCCGACGAGTCTCTCCTACGACCAGGCGCTGGAGGAGGCCTTGTGCCACGGCTGGATCGACGGCCGGCGCCGGAGCCGGGACGAGCAGACCTTCGTCCAGCACTACACGCCGCGGCGGTCGCGCAGCATGTGGTCGCAGCGGAACGTCGACCTCGTCGCGCGAATGGAGACCGAAGGCCGGATGCTCTCGGCCGGTCGCGCCGAGGTCGAGCGGGCCAAGGCGGACGGGCGCTGGGACAAGGCGTACGGCGGGTCCAGCCGGTTGGAGATCCCCGCCGATCTGACCGAAGCGCTGGCTCAGGTGCCGCGTGCCCAGGCCATGTTCGAGATCCTCACCAGCGCCAACCGGTTCGCCGTGGTGCATCGGGTGAACAGCGCGAAGCGGCCGGAGACCAGGGCCAAGCGGATCGCGCAATTCATCGAGCAGCTCGCTCGGGGCGAGACGATCTACCCGCAGAAGCGGACGCTCTGATCAGTAGAGCACCGGGTTGAAGGGGGAGGAGATGATGTCGCCGGGCTGGTTGCCGGGCATCCAGGCGGCGAGGTCGGCTTCCTGGTTGGTGTTGACGGGTGGGGAGATCTCCATCGCGGCGTCGACGTAGATGATCGTCATCACCCGGCGCGGTACGTCGGTCCGGTTCGCCGGAGCGTGGTGGAAGGTCCAGCCGAGGTGGTAGCTCACCTCGCCCAGCTCGTACGGCTCGGAGACCTCCGGGAACTTCTGCTCGGCCAGCGTCTGTTGCAGAACCCGCTCGGACTCGTCGCTGATCGGCAGGTTGCGGCCGTGCTCGAAGACGTGGCTGCCCGCGGCGAACGACAGCGGACCCATCTCCATCGGTGTCTCCTGCAACGGCACCCACACCGTCACGCACCGGTCCGTCGAGAACGGCCAGTAGTACTGATCCGCGTGCCACGGGGTGACGCCACCGCCGGACTCCTTGTAGAGCGCCTGATCGTGGTACAGCCGGACCGACTGCACCCCGAGCAGCTGGGCCGCGATCCGGGCCAGCCGTGGCGACGAGACGAATTCCAGGACCCGCTCACTGTCCTGCCACAGGTTCGTCACCTGCAGGAACGCCTTCCCGTAGGTGTCGCGCTCCTCCAGCGGCAGGTCCTGGGTGTTCAGCTCGATCACCTTGCCGGTGATCTCCGGCTCGTACGCCGCGATCGTGTCCGGGCTGAGCACGTTCTTCAGCTTGACGAATCCGTGCTCGGCGAAGTGCGCGATGTCGGACCGGCTGAGGGTGTAGTCGGTCTCGAGCTCCGGGCGGGTCGACCGGGGCGGTGGGGGCGGGAAGGACTCCAGCGCAGTCATGGGACCCAAGCGTTCCGGTGCGCTTTATCGATGTAAAGATCAGTGATCAAATCTTTGCTCGATTCAGTGAACTGATTCAGTACGGTCGGCGAACCGGTCCAATGCCTTGAGGATCAGGTCTCGCGTGCCGAGTCCGCCCGCGCCGTGACCCTCCTGCTCGACCAGGTGCAGCTCGGCATCCGGCCAAGCCCGGGCCATCCGCCAGGCGATGTCCGGCGGGCTGCTGATGTCGAGCCGGCCGTGGATCAGCACACCTGGAATGCCTGCCAGCTTGCCGGCCTCGCGCACCAGCACGTCCTCCTCCAGCCAGGCGGCGTGACCCCAGTAGTGAGTGACGAGCCGGGCCATCCGCAGCCGGAAGACGGGATCGTCGTACCGGGAGTCCGGCCGCCAGCCCGGATGTGTGCGGACATGGGTGTCCTCCCAGTCACACCAGTCGCGCGCGGCCTTGTCCCGGACCGCGGGATCCGGGTCGTGCAGCAGCCGGCTGTAGGCCAGCGCCAGGTTCCCGTCCCGTTGGTCTTCCGGTACGCCGTCGCGGAAGCGGGCCCACTCTTCGGGAAAGATCCGGCCCATCTCCCGAGTGATCCAGTCGACTTCGCGACGGGTCGTGTTGGTGACGCTGAACAGCACGATCTCCGACACCGAGTCCGGGTGTTGTTCGGCGTACGCGAGGCCGAGCGTCGCACCCCAGGACGCGCCGAGCAGCAGCCACTTCTCGATCTCGAGGTGGTGCCGGAGTTGCTCGAGGTCCGCGATCAGGTGGGCGGTGGTGTTGGTGCTGAGGTCCACGTCCGGCTCGGCGGCGTCCGGCGTACTGCGGCCGCAGTTGCGCTGGTCCATCAGGACGACCTTGTACTTGGCGGGATCGAAGTACCGGCGCCACCACGCGCCGGCGCCGGAGCCCGGGCCGCCGTGGATCACCACCGCGGGCTTGCCGTCCGGATTGCCGCAGACCTCCCAGTAGACGCGATGCCCGTCGCCGACGTCGAGCAGGCCGTGGTCGTACGGCTCGGTCTCCGGATACATGCCGTCGCTCCCTGGATCTAACAGTGCTGTTAGATTAAATGTAACAGCGCTGTCAGATTGAGATGATGCCGGTGTAGGTCAACGCGAAGGTGCCGCAGGGGAAGAGGAAGAGCGCCGCGAGCACGATGATCCCCCGGAAGGACTGGCGCGGGCCGATCAAGGTGCCGTACGCCGCGATCAGCACCGGGACCATCACGACCTCCAGGGCCAGCATGCTGCGCGGGATGATCGTGCCGGTCGCGGCCAGGACGACCGAGAGTGCGGCCGCCGCGATCCAGGCGCCGTACCCGATCAGGTACGTCGTCCGCGCGCCGAAGCGGACCGCGATCGTGTGGTAGCCGGCGGCGCGGTCCGCCTCGAGGTCGGCGAGGGTTGTCGGGAGGTAGAGGCCGACCGCGGCGAGGGTGCCCTGCAAGCCCATCAGCCAGGGGAAGTCGCTCAGGTCCGGGTTGATCGCGGCCCAGCCGGCCAGCGGTCCGAAGGCGCCGAGGGCGAGCGCGTTGACGGCGACGTCGAAGCCGGCGCGGGTGCGCGCCGACGTGCTCGCCGCGGTCGAAGCCGAGCTGGCCGAACACGGGTACGACGGCCTCACGATCGACGCGGTCGCGGCCCGTTCCGGCGTCCACCGGACCACTGTGTACCGCCGTTGGAAGACCGTCGCCGGCCTCCTCGTCGACCTGCTCCAGGCCGGACTCGACGACAGCTGGGAGCCCGCCGACACCGGCTCACTCGAGGGCGACCTGGTCAGCCTCAACCGCGAGGTATACGCCGCGCTCGCTGCCCGCCCGTCCGTCACCCAGGCCGTCATCGCGGCCTCCTTCCGCACCCCGGAAGCCGCCGAGGCCCTGACCGCCTTCTGGTCCGACCGCTACACCCGCAGCGAAGCCGTCGTACGCCGAGCGATCGCCCGCGGCGAACTGCCCTCCACGACCAACGCCCATCAACTCCTGATGACCGCAACCGGCCCCCTCTACCACCAGTTGGTCCTCCTCCGTCAACCCATGCCCCGAGCAACCGCCGACCACTACGCGAGAGCCGCCGCCGCGGTCGGTATGTCCGGACTAGGCTCCAGGCACGCCTAGGTTGAGGAGACTGTTTTGACTGGACGGTTGGCGAACGAGGTTGTGCTGGTGACGGGGGCCGCGCGGGGGATCGGGCGGGCGGTGGCGGTCAAGGCTGCGGAGGAAGGAGCCGCGGTGGCATTGGTCGACATCCTGGCCGATCAGCTGACCGCGACGACCGCGGAGCTTGCCGAGACCGGTGCGAAGGTGGCGGCGGCGGTCGGTGACATCACCGATGAGGTGTCGGTCCGCCAGGCGGTGGGCAAGTTGACGGACGACCTCGGGAAGCCGGTCACCGTGCTGGTCAACAACGCCGGCAAGAACGCGTACGCCGACGCGACCAAGATGTCCGTGGCCGAGTGGGACAGCGTGTTCGACGTCGACCTGAAGGGCGCCTGGCTGATGGCGCGTCAGGTGTTGCCGCCGATGATCGAGGGCCGGCACGGCTCGATCGTCAACATCGCGTCGATCCACTCCAGCCTGACCACCGCCGGGATGTTCCCGTACGCCGCGGCGAAGTCCGGCCTGGTCGGGATGACCCGGTCGCTGGCCCTGGATGTTGCCCCGCACAACGTTCGCGTCAACGCGGTCAGCCCCGGCTACATCGGGACCGACTTGCTGGAGGAGTTCTTCGACACGATCCCCGGCGAGCGTGAGAAGGCGCTCGGCGTCCACCCGCTCGGCCGGATCGGCACCCCGGAGAACGTGGCCGAGGTCGTCTGCTTCCTCGCCTCCGAAGCCGCCGCCTTCGTCACCGGCGCCAACTGGTCCGTAGACGGCGGCCTCGGCATCCGCTACGCCTAGCGACCACGCCGACCGGCTCCACTGGTCCGCCTCAGAGCAGCTCTTCCAGCATCGTGACGGCCTCATCCATGCCGTATCGCTCGCGCAGTACCAGCAGGAGATCGTCAACAGACTCTGGCGGATAGCGTCTGCGAGCAGACATCCTGCCCACGGCTCTGAGGGCCCGCTCCGGGCTCACCGACACGGCATCGGCGGCGAACTCTCGGGTGGCGACTGCTTGGATCCCGCGCGGCAAACACCGTTCGGGGAAGTCCTTGAGGTTCTCGGTGACGATCGCTCCGGCACCGCCGGCCAGCGCGGCCGCGACGACGTGCTCATCCGCGAAATCTGGAAGGCCGAAGGTTCCTTCGTACGGTTCCCAGTGCGGGACCTCTGCGTCGTCGAAGGCGAGGCGCATCTGCTCGATCAAGCGGGCAGATTGCGCCTCGGCCTTCGCCGGTGGAACGGATCGCGTGAGGAGCTTCCGTAGATTCGTGTAGCGCAACTCCTCGAGGATCGCGCTGCTCCACAAGGGCCGATACAGGTTCTCCACCGCGAGCGAGAGCAGGAAGTCGCGTTGGGTGCTGGGCCAGAGGACCGAGGTGTCGAGGACTGCGCTGAACACTCCGGCGGCTCTCAGCTGGTCTGGCCGCGGCGCCGGTCGGCGAGCTCTTGGCGGATGGCCCGGAGCTGTTCCTGTACGGCGACTGGGTCGTCCTCGGCGTCGAGTTCGACACCGGTGGCGGCGATGGCGTCGTACTGACGCTGGCGACGGCGCTCCCGGTAATCGAGCAACTCGCGCAGCAGGACCTTCCGCCTGGTGCCGATCCGCTCCGCCGGCAGGTCACCCTGATCGATCAGTCTGACCACCGTCGGGCGGCTGACACCGAGAAGGTCGGCCGCCTGCTGTGTGGTCAGCTTCGAACTCTGGGGTGCGACGGTGACCGCGTGGCCGGCCCTCAACGCCTCGACCACTTGCAGGAGAACCATGTGCAGCGCCTCCGGGACCTCGACCTGATCGCCTTCCTGCGCGCCGGCGAGGAAGTACCGCGGCTCCGGCGACGAGCCCCGTCGGCTTTGGTGTGCCTCGAGAAAGCTGGCGACGGTGGCTAGTTCCTCCGGCTGGTCGGGCAGGTAGGTCTGCTGCTCCAGCGCCTCGGCAGTCATCACTCTCCCGTAAACGAAACGAAACCATGTTCGGAACGTTCGAATAATAGCCCATTGGCCGCCCGCCGCACAATCCCGCGGGCGATCAGCCGGGTGGGCCTGGGTTGTAGGCGCAGGCTGAGGTTAGGTCCGCTGCGTTCGTGGTCGGCTTCGTGGTGGTTGGCTTCGTGGTGGTGGTGTGCCGGGGTGTGGTGGGAGTGCTGCGGGGTTTGGTGGATGGGTTGAGGGCTTGCTGGATGATGGTGCGCATGCCGGCGTAGTTGGGGTTGCGGCCGTTGGGGTAGTTCTTCTTCTTGTCGAGGTCGATGTTGGTGATCTTGGCGGTCTTGACCCGTTGGCCGAGCGTGACGAAGGCGGCGAGCAGATTCTGCGGGATGTCGGTGCGGATCAGTTGCTCGCCGGCCTTGGCGATGGCCTCGTAGTTGGAGAGGACGTTCTGCGGGGTGGCGCGTTCGACGATCGCCTTGACCGTGCAGCGCTGGCGGGCCTGCCGGGCGAGGTCCGCGGTCGGCACCATGTAGCGGCCGCGGGCGAACCACAGGGCGTCGGTGCCGTTCAGCTTCCGGTTCGGGCCCGGCTGCAGGTACCGGCTGGCGGGGATCTTCTTGTCGTCGTTGCCGCCGACCGGGACCGGGTAGTTGATGTTCACCGTGATCCCGCCGAGCGCCTCCACCAACTGTGCGAACCCGGCAAGGTTGATCTGGACGTAGTAGTGCAGCTTCAGCCCGAGCGCCTCGCCGACCGACAGCTTCAGGATGTCGGCGCCCTCGTTGTCCGACGGCCCGATGATGCCGTGGTGCTTGGCCGGGATCATCCGGTACATCGCGTCGAGGTAGTAGTCCGACTGCTCGACCTTACCGTTCGGATCCCAGAATCCGGTCGGGTAGATCTTGTGCAGCGGCGAGTCGGCCGGGAACGGCATCCGCATCCAGTTCCGGGTCAGTGAGATCAGCGCGGTGTCCCCGGTCTTCGTGTCGATGCTCGCGACCATCACCGTGTCGGTGCGCGTCCCCTGCCGGTCCTCACCGTCGTCCGCGCCGAGCAGCAGCACGTTCACCCGCGGCAGTTGCTGCCAGACGTCGTCGCGAGGGGTGATCGTCGGCCGGGTCTGACTCTTCGACCCCTTGCCGGAGAACACCTTCTGGACCAGGCTGCGCTGTGCCATCAGCGTGTCCGCGCCCATCGCCGTACTCGCGACCATCCCGAAGCACACCAGCCCGATCACCAGCGAGCCGAGCACGCGCGACCCCGGTCCGACGGTCAACGGGCGCAACATCTTGTACGACGTGACGAGTACGACGACCCACACGAGGGCGAGCGCGCCCAGTCCCGCGACCATCCACAGCAGCAGCCCGGGATCCAGGGCCCACGTGATCACGTCGTCCCGTCGTCGCAGCCCGACGTACGCGGCTCCGCCGTACAGCGCGATGCTGAGCGTCGTCAGCAGGGTGCCGAGCCGGATCCGGCGGGCGACCAGGTACGCCGTACCGGGCAGGAGCGCACCGAGGATGGCGACCGCCAGCGCGGCGAGGGCGGACCGTTGCCGAGGCTTCGCCCTCCGGGCGCGTCCGGGTGAGGCACGGCGGGCTCTGCTACTCGACGACATGGTCTCCCTCGACGGCCGACGACAAGACAGCGGACGCGTCCCCGGTGCGCGTCCACTCCCTACGATTCACTGACGCGGCAAAAAGTTGGCATGATCGTCCACGTGACCGAAATTCAGGTACGGCGGGCCAAGCCGGACGACGCGGAAGCCCTGGTCCGGCTGCGTGGACTGATGCTCGCTGCGATGGGCAACGATCTCGGTGGACCGGACGCGCCGTGGCGGGAGGCCGCGCGGCAGTGGTTCGTCGAGCAGCTCGCGTCACCGGAGACCTTCGCGGCGTACGTCGTCGACGATCCGGCGGCCGGATTGGTCGCATGCGCCGCGGGCAACGTGTACGTCCACCCGCCGGGCCCGAACGACCTGACCACGCTTCGGGGTCACCTGTACAACGTCAGCACCGAGCCCGACTTCCGCCGCCGCGGCCTGGCCCGGGCCTGCGTGGTCGCGCTGATGGACTGGTTCCGGGACGAGACCGCCGTCGGTCAGGTCGAATTGCACGCGACCGACCACGGCATCGAGCTCTACCGGGCGCTCGGCTTCACCGAGTCGCGCTATCCGACACTGCGCTTCCGCCGGAGCTGACCCACCACGCTGGAACCGCCTGCATCCGTGGGCGGAGAAGGGTTTGTGGGCACAGGGGCAAGTAGTCAGTGAGGACGCGCCCGCCGCGGGTGCGGTGTGAGGAGCTCACCAGATGCGCCGCTGGACTGCTGGCAGGACGATCGGGTGGGCGATCGCGGTCGTGGCCGTGATCGGGGCGCTGTACCAGCTGCCGGCCAGCCCGTTCGCCCGCCACGGCTACCCGGATCGCCGCGCCGCGGAGACCGGCTCGGCCGGCGTCGCGTCGCCGTCGGTTGTTTCGGGACAGACACCCAGCGGCCCGGTCAACCCGTCGTCCTCAGCACCGGCGGTGAAGCCGCAGCCGGTGATCACCTATCCGATGGAAGGGTCCCGCTCGTACGCCGTTCTGCCCGGCAACGCGGCGGTGATCGGGCGGTCCGGGCGGTTGATGACGTTCCAGATCGCGGTCGAGGGTGGGATCACCGGGATCGACCGGGCCGCGTTCGCGCAGTTCGTGCGGACGACGTACGGCGCGCCGCAGGGGTGGGCGTCACACGGGCTGTGGCGGTTCCGGCAGGTCGGGTCGGGGCAGGACCCCGACTTCACGGTGATGCTGGTCACGCCGCAGACACGCGACACGATCTGTGGGGCGGCGCCCGACCGGTACACCAGTTGCCGGATCGGCGATCGCGTCGTTCTCAACGTCGCGCGCTGGGTGCACGGCGTCCCGAACTACGGCGCACCGCTGACGGCGTACCGGCAGTACATGATCAACCACGAGACCGGGCACCGGCTCGGCCGCGGGCACGAGCTGTGCCCGGGGCCTGGTCAGCCGGCGCCGGTCATGGAGCAACAGACGCTGGGTCTGCACGGCTGCACGCCGTACGCGTGGCCGTACCTCGACGGCGCCCGCTACACCGGCCGCCTCGGTCAGTACGACGACCCCGTTCCTCACTCCTGAATGATCGCAATGACGTTGCCGGCCGGGTCTTTGAACCAGGCGATCAGGGGGCCGATCCCGCGGTAGATGCCGGAGTCGTCCTGGTCGTCGTTGTAGCGCTCGAAGCTGACGCCGCGGCCGGTCAGCTCCCGGACCGTCCCCTCGATGTCCGCGACCGGGAAGTTGAGCATCGTGTATTCGGCCGGGACGTGGTCCGACTTCGGGTAGACCAGGATCGGGTTGCCGCCGGCAACCTTCAGCTGGAGCATCCCGTTCGCCTCCCCGACATCCAGTCCGAGCGTCCCGCCGTAGAACGCCTTCGCCGCCTCCAGGTCGTTCACCGAGAACCCGCTGAACGCCTTCGTGTCCTTGAACATCTGATGTCCTCCTCGCTTGCCTGACATCAGGTACGTCGACGCCGTCGGCGTCATTTCGACACTAGTTGTGGAGGGCGACCTGGGGAATGGCCCGGGTGACGGCGGCGGTGACGGTGGCGGACTCGAGCCCGTCCGCGACGGTGTGCAGCAGGCGGACCAGGTGCGCCGCGTCGGTCGGGCCGAGGATGCCGGTGACGACGTCGAGGACACGGACGGTCAGCCCGTCGAGCTGGGACAGACGCGCCTGGCCCAGCGAGGTCACGGTCAGCGGCGTGGTCCGGACCATGCCGAGCGCTGCCCTCCGCGATCGCAAGCTCGGCCTCGGCCGGGGTGATGCCGACCTGGTCGGCGACCTCGTCCGGGGTGGCCCGGCCGTTCCCGATCGCGTTCAGCACGAGCGCGGCCGGCATCTTGATCCCGACCGCGTCCTGCAGACCGAGGATCAGTGGGTGGGCGTGGCCGCGGACGCGTTCCACCGCGTCCAGCAGCCGGAGTGCGTCGCCGACATCGCCGATCAGTTGCTCGGTCTGCACGGCCGCGAGGCCGGTCGGAGCCGATTGGGCGACTCCGTTGGCCGCCCGCTCAGGGACCGCAAGAGCCTTCGTTCCAGCGTCTTCGATGGTCACGTCCCCAGCGTACGGAGTGGTTCTGACAGCTCGGCGTGTCGTTCCTGAAGAAACCCTGTGAATCTGAAGGCATTGATCATCTACCCTCGCGACCATGCAGCTGAGCGGGAAACGAGCGCTGGTGATCGGTGGCGGTGGCGGCGGGATCGGCCGGGCGGTGACCGAGGCCTTCGGCAACGAAGGGGCTGCGGTCGTGGTCGCGGACCTCGATCCACGTCGCGCCGAGGAGGCGGCTGAGGCAGTGCGGCAGCGAGGCGGTACGGCGTACCCGGTGTCGGGTGATGTCCGCTCGCTGGCCGACATCGAGGCGATGGTCGCGGGCGCGGTCGAGAAGCTGGGTGGACTCGACGTGCTGGTCACGGTCGTCGGCGGACAGGTCGCGTTCGTGCCCGCGGTCAAGTTGCACGAGATGGCCGACGAGGACTGGGACACCATCTACGAGGTCAACCTCCGCTACGTGGCGCGGGCGGTTCGCACGGCGTTGCGCGTCTTCCTCGAGCAAGGTGTCGGCACCATCGTCAGCGTCGGCTCGGTCACCGGATTCATGGCCGCTCCGCAGCAGGCGGCGTACGGCGTGATGAAGGCGGGACTGCTCAGCCTGGCCCGGACCGTGGCCGCCGAGTACGCCCGCGACGGCATCCGGATGAACGTCGCGGCGGCCGGCGCGATCGCGACCGCGGTGGCCAACGCGAACGTCGACGCCGAGGTGGTCGACGAGATCCCGGCCGGCCGCTTCGGCCGCTCCGAGGAGATCGCCGCCGCCGTCGTCTACCTCGCGTCGGACGCGTCCTCGTACATGACCGGACAGCAGGTCGTCCTCGACGGTGGCGTCTCCGTCCGCGGCCCGTTCGCCTGAAATCACGACAGTCGAAGACCTGCTCGAAGAATGCGGTTCTGGCTGGTTTCGAAAAAGTTTGCCCGGAGGCGGACAAATCGCGATCGGTGCGTGACTTAGCGTCTCGATCCTCCGTTGGATCTGACGTGACGGTGAACACACGGCGCACCGGCACCGCGCTCGCTCCGCGCTCCCAGGCCGACCATCCCTCGAAGAGTTGCCAGGAGGACCAGTGACAACCGCCACCGCCACCCAGACGTCTGAGCGCCGACGCGTCCGAGTCTGGTTCGGTGAGCACGTGATCGCCGACTACAACGCCGAGCCGGCGTTGGCCGAGCGGTACGCCCACGCCATGAGCCGTCGCTTCGCCGGTCTTCGGGTCACCAACGACCCGATGCCCGCCGTCGACCGGCTCCCCGACCCCCTGCCCGGCGAGCGCATGTGGGACGTAGCCCCCCGCTGAGAAGACCCCGGTACCTTTCGCGTTCCGTTTCTCACCAGACAACCCACCCGGAACACGGCAAGGGTCGAGAACCTCACCTCGATCACTCAAAGGGACCGGACTTGGGCGGCAAGCGAGTGATGGGCGTTCTGCCCCTCGCTTGCCGCCGTTTCTCTCCTGCACAATGCGCCTGACAACTGTAAGACCGCGTCCGCACCGGAACCCCAAGTCCGGTGCGGACGTTTGTCGTCAGAGCCCGGCGAAGTACTCCGGCTTCATCTGGATGAGTTGGACATAGTTGCCGTCGGGGTCGATCAGCGTGGCGAACCAGCCGACGCCGCGATCCTCCGGGTGCACCAGCCACTCCACCTCGAGCGTGCGCAGGTGGGCGGCCGTCGCCTCGATGTCCTCGACGGCGAAGTTCACGATGCACCGGCCGGGCTCGACGGTCTTGGTGGTGACGTCGTCGCGGTGCTCGATGACCAGGCCGAAGCCGCCGAGGTTCAGGTTTCCGTACCCGTCGACCTCGGCGTGGAAGCCGTCGCGGTACCACGCCGTCAACCGGTCCGGGTCGGTACTGCCGAGCAACATGCTGTTCAGAACGGGCCGTGCCACGGTGTCTCCTCTGTCCGTCGAGCTGCCGATCAGCTCACACATCCGGTACGTCGGAGCCGCGCCGGCCGTCTCGACATCAGGGCCGGGTGATGAACTCCGTCACGATCGGTCCGAGCACCTCGGGTTCGACGTCGTGTGGTTGACCAGCCATCGTCAGCCGGCGCCCACCCGGCAGCACCTCGCCGCTGTCACCGCGCCCCCGCCGGTCGTACGTCGCGACCGTGAACCCATCGGCCAGCCACTTCACCAGCGGGATGAACGTCCGCCGGTCGTTCAGCGCTCCACCGACGAGCACGATCGCTGGGCCGCTGTCGCCGTACACCTCGGCGACGATCGGCGTACCGTCGGCCGACCGCACGGTCTCGATCCGCGGGCGCCTTGCCGTAGGCAACGATCTCCGAGGCCGCGCGGCCTCGCCGTAGAGACCGCCCAGGTAGGCGAACAGCTCGCTGTGTCCGTAGAGCCGCGGCTCGGTGTGCTGTGCCAGCCCTTCGAAGTAGCGCTCGTACCGTCGCCGGACCGCCTCGACCTCGCCCGCTTCCTCGAGCCGCTGCAGGCAGAACGCGCAGCCCGAGCTCCTCACGTAGCCGATCCCGCAGGTCGGCGGAGCTCGCCAACGGCTCCGCCTGCCGCCCGGCCTGATGCAAGGCCTTCAGCTGTACGGCGCGCAGCCGCTGGCGCAACGGGTTGCGGGCGACGAGTTCGGCCAGCTCCGCGACCAGTTCGTCGTGCTCACCGAGGACGAACCGCGCTTCGGCGTACGCCTCCCGGTCTGCCGGGCTCGGGCGGCAAGCGCGCGGAAGCGACCCGAGTCGAGCTCCTCGGGCGCCACCGACATCAGATAGCCGGCCGGCCCGGTCCGGACGAGCTGTCGCGCGCCCGGCTCGGCCTCGTCGAGCGCGCGGCGCAGCTGGGACACGCGAGTCTGCAAGGTCGCCGTCGGGTTGACCGGAAGCTCGTCACCCCAGAGGTCGTCGATGAGAGTGGTCGCGGCGACAGGGCGGCCGGCGTGCAGCACGAGATCGGCCAGCAGCGCCCGAACCTTCCGATCCGGGATCCGCACCGCCTGGCCGTCGTCGGTCCACGCCGGGACTGGCCCAAGCACGCCGAAACGCATGCGGGTCAGCCTAAGGCCGGAGCGCCGTCGGCGAATCCGGAAGTGATGTGTCCGGAATGGGGCCTAGCCTTTGGGCATGGATCAAGAGTTCGTCGGCGAGGTGATCGAGTGGCGCGGACCGGCGCCGTACTACTTCGTCCCCGTGCCGGAGCAGGAGAGTGTCGTCCTGCGGGGCGCGGCCTCGGCCGCCGGCTACGGCTGGGGGACGCTTCCGATCCGCGTTCGGATCGGCAGCACCGAGTGGAAGACGTCGCTGTGGCAGAAGGACGGTGGCTACCTGCTTCCGCTGAAGGACGCCGTGCGCAAACCCGCAGGACTGGACGCAGGCGACGCGGTGGACATTCGGCTCACGTTCGACGCGCAGCCCCGGAGGCAGAAGCGGCCGCCGGCCAAGCGGGTGCCGGTTCCCCGCCCGGCGGGCTCGCGGGAGCCGGTCACCGCCGAGCAGCTCACGATCGTTCCAGCCAACGAGGCGGCTTGGGAGGACCTGCAGGCGGTCTTCGGCACGACTGGCGACACCGCACGGTGCTGGTGCCAGCGGTTCCGGATGCTGCCCAAGGAGTCCTGGGCGTCCGAAAGTCCCGAAGAGCTCGCCGCCCGGCTCCGCGACCAGACCGCCTGCGGAAACCGAAAGGCACGGGCGACGAGCGGGCTGGTCGCGTATCTCGACGGCGAGCCCGTCGGCTGGTGCGCCGTCGCGCCGCGGGCGGACCACCCGAGGCTGCTCCGCGACTATCGCGTCCCGTGGCTGGGCCGCACCGAGGACAAGGCGGACACCACCGTCTGGGCCGTGACCTGCTTCGTCACCCGCGTCGGCTACCGGCGCCGAGGAGTCGGTCGCGCGCTCGCCCGCGCAGCCGCCGGGTTCGCCCGTGAACGCGGCGCCCGCGCTGTGGAGGGCTACCCGGACCTCGTGGACGGCGGGTCCGTCGGCACGCTCGCCATGTTCGCCGATGCCGGGTATGCCGAGGTGAATCGGCCGGGCACACGTCGCGCCGTCATGCGTATCGACTTCTGAGTCCAAAGAGTTTCTGAAGTGGCCGGTCGCAGGCTTGCCGGCATGACAACCACAACGAAGCAATCCACAGCATCACTTCTCCTGGCAGGCGCGCTCGCCGGCCCGCTGTACGTCGGCCTGGCCACCGGCAGCGGCACCGCGGTCGTCAACCTGGGCTTCACGGTCGCGGTGATCGTGGGCTGGGCCTGGTTGACTCTGTTGATGGTCCGCACTCGTACGGAGGAGATCCGATGAAGTTCACCGCCGAGCTCCTGTCCACCGGCAAGAACACGGCCGGCTTCGTCGTCCCGGACAACGTCGTCGAGTCCCTCGGCGGCGGCGCGCATCCGAAGGTCAGCGTCACCGTCAACGGCTACACGTTCCGCACCTCGATCGCCCGGATGGGTGGCCGCTATCTGCTCGGTTTCAGCGCCGAACGCCGTACCGAGGCCGCGGTCACGCCCGGCGAGGTGCTCGACGTCGAGGTGGACCTCGACACGGCTCCGCGCGAGCTCGACGTACCCGGGGAACTGGCCGCGGCGCTCGCGGCGGATGCGAAGGCCAAGGAGTTCTGGGAGACGTTGAGCTACAGCAAGCAGCAGTGGCACGTCCTGCAGATGACAGGGGCGAAGACCGAGGAGACCCGGGACCGGCGGATCGAGAAGTCGATCGCGATGCTGCGCGAGGGAAGGGCGCGCTGATGCGCTTCATCGCGGTGTTGCGGACTGCCGAAGCGCACGGGTTCCCGCCGCCGGAGCTGGCCGAAGGAATCGCCGCGCTGGGAGCGGAGGCGGCTCGCCGCGGGGTGCTGATCGACACGGCCGAATTGTTGCCTCTAGCAACGGCAACCCGGGTCGGGGTCTCCGGTGGTGAGCTCACCGTCACCGACGGCCCGTGCGGAGATCCCACCCCGCTCGGCGCGTACGCCGTGTACGAGGTGGCCACTCGCGACGAGGTCATCGACTGGACCAAGCGCTTCATGGACCTCCACCGTCGTACCTGGCCGGGCTGGGAGGGTGAGTCGGAGATCCGCCAAATGGTCGGGCCGGAGTCCTAATGGGCTGGCCCGCTGGAGTGACGACGGGACCGCTCGGGCCTGAGCACCCGCCCGCGGCGGTCGAGGTGGCGAACGCGATCGCCACCGCCGACGACAGCGGCAGGTACGTCACCCTCGACGACTTCGCCGACGAGCTCGACGGTGCGGACTCGCTGGGCGTGTGGCTCGGCGGCCGGCTCGCGGGGTACGGCCTCGTCCCGCCGCCGGACGTGGTCGACGGGCAGCCGATCGTCACGCTCAAGGGCGGCATCGACCCTGCGTGCCGGCGCCGCGGTCTCGGCGGGCCACTCCTCGACTGGCAACTGCAGCGTGCGGCGGAGCAGGGTGAGGTCGTCGACGTCTTGATCCAGCGTGTCAACGCCGGGGGCCTCGCTTTGGTCGCGAGCCGGGGGTTCCGGCCGATCCGCTACTACCGCGTGATGCGGCGCTGGTACGACGATCAGCCGGTGCGGGTGCCGTCGCTGCCCGACGGGTTCGCGATGATCGGATTCGACCCGCGGTACGACGAGCCGCTGCGGCTCACCTACAACGAGATCTTCACCGGCCAGTGGGGATTCCTCCCGAAGAACGCGGAGCACTGGGCGAAGTGGTTCACCAGTCACCACGCCTTCCGTCCGGAGCTGTCGAGGATCGTGGTCGACGGGGATCGGATCGCCGCGTTCGCGCTGGGCTACGAATTCACGGTCGACACCGAACAGACCGGCGTACGCGAGCTGTGGATCGGGCAGGTCGGTGCGCGCCAGGAGTATCGAGGTCGTGGGCTGGCCCGGGCGGCCATCAGCGCCGTACTGCGGGCCGGTCAGGTGGTTGGGTTCGAGCGGTCCGCGCTCGGCGTGGACGCAGACAATCCGACGGGAGCCTCCCGGCTGTACGAGTCGCTCGGCTTCGTGACCGTGACGAGTGAGATCCAGCAGCGGCTCTCGCTCGTACGACGGAGTGCGGAGAGCTGACGTCCGCCGCGCCAATGTCGACCTGATGCCGCTCGGTGGTGCGCTGCTCGCTGTGGCCTTCGTGTCAGCAGTACGTCCGGCAACCACGGTCGACGCCGTACGAGCGTCTGGTCCTGGCAACCAGCGAGACAGGTGAGAGTTGGCCACCGTTGTGCCAGCTGTTGAGGAACGCCTGCGGCGGCACGGCCCCACGCCGGATCCACCACACGCCGGCGGCCGTCGGCCAGCTGATCGCAAAGTGCAGATGCGGCGGCGTGAAGCGAGCACTTCCGGTCTTGCCGGTCCGCGCCAGGACCTGCCCGGCCCGCACCGACACCCCCGGACGAATCCCGGCCTCGATCGCCGACAGATGCGACCCGTAGTACCGCACGCCGTCAACGCCCACGACCGACACCGACAGTCCGCCCCGATCCGCTCCCACATTGGTCTTCGGATCCCACGCGTCCACCCGTGTCACCTCGTCCACCCGCCCATCAACCGGCGACACGAACCGGCACCCGACCTTCGCAAACACGTCCGACGCCGGATAATCATGATGACTCTGCGAAGCATCCCCGCGACACCCGGCGATTGGGAACACGTACCGAATCCGCGCCGCCGAAGGCCGAACCGGCACCGTCGTACGCCGCGTCGGCCCGGCAGTCGGCGTCCGCTCAGGTGTCGGCTTAGCTGTCGGCCCCGGCGTTGTCACGACGCGCGTCGGCGTCGTCACCGGTCCGCTCTGACTGCTCGGCTGCCCACGCTCGAACACCCCGGCCGACGACAGCGCGAAGATCCCGGCGGCCGCGACAACCACCGCACACGTCAGAAAAACCGCCCAGACCCGACCCGTCACGGGAACCAGAAGGCGTTGACCGCCGCCGTCGAATACACCGTCTCGCAGGGAATCCCGTTCTTGTCCGCGTCCATTCGCTGTGGCATGTCGTAGTACCACCAATAGGCGACGGCCTGCGCGTACGTCGCTCCCCGAGCGGCGAGATCCCGGCAGAACAACCCAGCCGTCCACGGCACGACGCCGGTCACCTCACGGCCGTTCCAGTACGCGCCGACGTCGCTGCGCGAATAGACGGTCTCGCACGGGATTCCGTTGCGGTCGGCATCCATCTGGTCCGGCTGGCCGTGCAGCCGCCAGTAATCGATCGCCGCCACGTAGCTGTACCCCTTGGCCTTCAGGTCCCGGCAGAACAGTCCCGCGGGCAACGATCGTACGTCGCCGGCAACCTTCGGTGCCGCGGGTGCGGACGACGTCGTGGTGCCTTCGACGGACGGTGCGACGGTTCGTGGCGCCACAGAGACGGGCGCCGCCGGCGCGGACGCCGGCGTGCTGGCTGCCTGCTTCGACGGATCATCCTTGGTCATCAGCACCAGCAACCACGCTAGCAGGACGAGGATGACCCCGACCGCGACTCCGGCCAACGCTGCCAGGGTCGCGTTGCCGCGTTCATGACCGAGGCGACCGGGCTTGTGACAATGCGTGCGTGAATACAGTTCTCCATTCATGATTTCCCCCCGCTGTCATTGAAGCTCCGGGGGTCATCGGTGTCCACGGTTCATCGGCAGAACTGCTGCTGACGCTCTCCGAGCTACTGTCGACGTATGGGTAGTAAGACCGGAAAGTTCCTCGGGCTCCCCTACGACTGGCGACGCCCGACCGTGGACCGGACGAAGTCCCGCTGGTGGAATCCGGACGACCCGGGGCTGTTCACCCCGAAGGTCCTCGGCTGGGGCTTCTCCATCAACTTCGGCCGCCTCTTCGGCCGACGCCCGCACGACGACTCAGCCCCAGGCAGCTGAGTCCCGGAGTACGTCGGGGAGCGTGCCAACGACTCCGAGTCGTTGGGTGCATCGGGTCAAAGCGACGTACAAGTCGCGCAGACCGCGCGGGGACTCGATCACGATGCCGTCGGGGTCGACGACCAGGACGGAGTCGAACTCGAGGCCCTTCGCCTCGCGCGCGCTCAGGACCGTGACGCCGGCGAGGTCGGTGACCGCCTCCTGAACGAGTTCGAGCCGGCTGCGGGACGTGATGACGCCGACCTGGCCGTACTGCGTTTCCTCGGCGGCGATCTTGTAGACGTACAGAGCCTGCTCGGCGGCGGGCACGTCCGCGTGCCAAGGCTTCACACCGGTGGACCGGACCGAGCGCGGTGCTCGCGCGGAAGGGTCGACCTCGCGCAGTACGTCCTGAGCGAGATCCATCACCTCGGCCGGGGTGCGGTAGTTCAGCGTGAGCTCGGCCAGTCGCCAGCGATCGCCGAAGGTCTCGCCGAGTGCGGCCGACCAACTCGTCCCGCCACCGATCGCGCCGGTCTGCGCGACGTCGCCGACCACGGTCATCGAGCGCAGCGGGCAACGGCGCGCGATCGCCCGCCACGCCATCGGCGTCAGCTCCTGCGCTTCGTCCACGATCACGTGCCCGTACGTCCACCGCCGGTCGGCCGCGGCGCGGTCCGCGAGCGTGCGGTCGTCGTCCGCCTCGAACCGCTCGGCCAGCATCTCGGCGTCGAGGATGTCCTTCGCGGTCAGAACCTCTGATTCGTCGTCATCGTCGAAGTCGGTCGAGCCGGAACCGGACAGCAGGTCCAGCGCCCCCTGCGCGTAGGCGACCGCGCGGGCCCGGGCCGCACGCTCCTTCGCGGCTTCGGTGCCGTCGTCGCCGAGTAACTCCGCGGCTTCGTCGAGCAGGGGTACGTCGGAGGGACTCCAGTCGTCGCCGTACCGCAGGAGGTGCTCGCGGTCGAGTGCGGTCAGCTGCGGTGCCGCCAACGCGAGCCGGTCCTCGTCGCCGTACAGATCCTCGAGGAGTTTCTGCGGACTGAGCAGTGGCCAGAGCTGGTCGAGCAGTGCCTGGACCGCGGGCTCGGCGAGGACTTCCTTGCGCAGTTCCGAGAGCTCGTAGTCGTCGAGCAGGTTCTCGCCGTCGAGTGGATCGGTGCCGATCAGGTCGGAGTACTGGTTCGTCAGGTGGTCGACGATCTCGGTCAGGAAGTAGGGACGGGCCAGGTTGTGGGTGAGGTTCCGGCCCCGGGCGCGCTCGCGGGCCGCGAGGCAGACCTTCGGGTCGAGTTCGAGGTCGGTCCGGTCGACGGTGAGGCGGACCGGTCGGTCCGGGATCCATTGCCTGTCGGCGACCGCCTTGGCGATCACCTCGGCCATCACCACGCGACCCTTCACCTCGGCGCTCTCAGCGGTCTCCGGCCGGGTCGCGGTCAGACCCGGGTACAGCTCGGCGACGGTGACGAGCCGGACGCCGTCCTCACCGAGCGACGGGAGCACCTGGCCGATGAACCGCAGGAACGCCGCATTCGGCCCGACCACCAGAATTCCGCGCTTTTCCAGTTGTTCACGATGCGTGTAAAGCAGAAATGCGGCCCGGTGCAACGCGATCGCGGTCTTGCCGGTGCCGGGACCGCCCTGGACGACCAGGATTCCGGGCAGCTCGGAGCGGATGATCCGGTCCTGATCGGCCTGGATCGTCTGCACGATCGACTCCATCTGACCGGTCCGCCGGGCCTCGAGTGCCTTCAGCAGAACGGCCTCGCCGATCACGCCGGTCCCGGGCTTGGACGCGTCCGCCGCATCCCGCTCCAGATCGAGTTGCTCGTCCTGGACGTCGACCACCTTCCGCAGCCGGGTCTGGATGTGCCGGCGCCGGACGACACCGTGGTTCGCCACCGCGGTCGCGATGTAGAACGGCCGTGCGGCGGGCGCACGCCAGTCGACCAGGAGGGGTTCGTAGTCCGCGTCGTGCAGGCCGATCCGGCCGATGTGCAGGATCTCGCCGTCGGCCGCGTCGAGACGGCCGAAGTACAGGCCCTCCTCGGCGGCGTTCAGCCGGGTCTGGCGGAGCTTGAGGTCACGGATCCGGCCGTCGCGCTGGTGCAGGGCCTGGGCGTTGCGGGTCTGGACCAGTTGCTCGTCCCGGGAGCGCTCCTCGGTTCGCTCGCGCTCGGCGTCCAGCGCGGCGTAGAACGTGGTCAGGTGCGCCTGTTCGGCGTGGACCGGATTCGGCAATTCCAACCCCTCGTGGTAAAATTCATCGCCTTGGCTCCCAGAATGGTTTCTGCATTTCTGGTTGCAGCCACAAATCCTTGAGTTTATCCGCTGTCAGAGGATTTCTGTACTGCGGTCTGTCCCCGGATCCACCCGGTGGGGCACGATCTGAGGATGGTGTCCCACTACATCGTCCCGCCGTACCTGCTCGAGCAGCTCGAGCGCACCGTGGACGACCCCAACCTTCGCGCCAGGTATCGCCAGTCGCTGCAGCACGACGCCGTACTCCGAACGCGGCCCGCGGCCGGCCTCGGCCGGGCGACCGCGGAAGGCGGTCTGCGCCGCGAGGTGTACGACGCGGAGCACGAGACGAACCTGCCCGGCACTCCGGTCCGCGCCGAAGGTGAGGATCCCGTCGAGGACCTGGCCGTGAACCAGGCGTACGACGGGACCGGCGCGACCTGGACGATGTACAACGAGGCCTTCGGCCGCGACTCGATCGACGGCGAAGGTCTCGTGCTGACATCGACGGTGCACTACGACCGCGGGTACGCGAACGCCTTCTGGGACGGTGCCCAGATGGTCTTCGGCGACGGGGACGGGGAGATCTTCGGCAACTTCACCGGCTCGATCGACGTCACCGGCCACGAGCTCACCCACGGCGTGACGCAGTACACCGCGAACCTCTCGTACGAAGGCCAATCCGGCGCGCTGAACGAGAGCATCTCCGACGTGTTCGGCTCACTCGCCAAGCAGCATGCGCTCGGCCAGAGCACCGAAGAGGCCGACTGGCTGATCGGGGCCGGCCTGTTCATGCCCGGCGTCCGGGGCGACGCACTGCGGTCGATGAAGGCACCGGGCACGGCGTACGACGACCCCCGGCTCGGCAAGGACCCGCAGCCTGACCACATGTCGGGCTACATCGAGACCGAGGACGACAACGGCGGCGTCCACCTCAACTCCGGCATCCCGAACCGCGCCTTCTACCTCACCGCGGCCGAGATCGGCGGCAACGCGTACGACGACGCCGGCAAGATCTGGTACACCACGCTGACCTCCGGCACGCTCTCCGAATCCGCCACCTTCGCCGAGTTCGCCGAAGCGACGCAGGCGAGCGCGCGGGACCTGTACGGCGAGGACTCGACCCAACTGGCCGCGGTCACCCACGCCTGGCAAACCGTCGGCGTCCTCCCCACCGACCAACCCACCACCGATCAACCCGACGCCACCAGCCAGCCTGATGCGACCGGCCAGCCCGATGCCACCGGCCAGCCCGACGCCACCGGCCAGCCCGATCTCATGACCGCTGCCCAGACCGAACTGCAGCCCAGCACCCCACCCTCGCTGCCACCCCGTTCCAAGGACGGCGGTTCGTCCCGCGAGAAGCCGACCGACTGACGATGCGGAGCCGCGATCCTCGCACTCATCGCCCAGCGTTTGACCTAAAGTCTTGTTGAGGTACTAGCGTCCTTCGCGTGACTGTTCATCCGCTGCGGCTCGCGCTGCTGACGCGCAACGTGGACGCCGGGCGGTTCGGCACGCTGGTGACGCGGTGGTTCGCCCGCGAGTGTGAGCGGAGTGACGAGTTCAAGCTCGACCTGATCGACCTCAGCGCTGTTCCGCTCGCGGGGCTGCCGGCGCGAATCGAGGACGCGGACGCAGTGGTGATCGTCACAGCCGAGTACAACCACGCGTATCCGGGCGACCTGAAGACCGCGATCGACGCCGTCCGCCGGCCCTGGTACGGCAAACCGATCGCCTTCGTCGTGTACGGCGGCCGGTCCGGCGGACTGCGCGCGGCCGAACAGCTCCGGCTGGTTTTCGCCGAACTTCATGCGATCACCATCCGCGACACCCTCGGCTTCCACGAGGACGACTTCACGCCGGCGGGCGAGCCGATCGATCCGACGACACCGGGCGCGGCCGCCGCACTACTCCACCAACTCGCCTGGTGGGCCCGCCCACTGCGGGACGCTCGCGCCCAGACGCCGTACCCGGGCTGAGCGGATCCCAGGCACTCACCAACCGCGGTTTGGTCGACCCCTCCACGCTCAGCGGGCGCTGGGGAAGCCAACTCTATGAGTGCTGGCGGTCCGCCCCGGAATAGGCCGTGGCCGGACGCGGTTGCTGATTGAACGTGACAGCCGAACCGATGCCCCTGTCCGTGCTCGACCTTTCGCCGGTGCCGACGGGATCGCGGCCGTCGCAGGCGCTGCACGAGACACTCGAGCTGGCCCGCACCGCGGAGGCCGCCGGATACCACCGCTACTGGCTGGCGGAGCACCACAACATCCCCAGCGTGGTGAGCACGAGCCCCGAGGTGATGATCGCGGCCGTCGCCGCCGCCACCTCGAGCATCCGGGTCGGCTCCGGCGGCATCATGCTGCCGAACCACTCACCGCTCAAGGTCGCCGAGACGTTCCGCGTCCTGGCCGGCCTGTACCCCGACCGCATCGACCTCGGCATCGGCCGCGCGCCCGGCACCGATCAGCGCACCGCGCTCGCCCTGCGCCGCAGCCGGGAGACGCTCGGCGCCGACGACTTCCCCGAGCAGTACGCCGAACTCCGCGCGTACGCCGAGGGCTTCCCGACCGGTCACCCATTCTCCCCGATCTCCGCCCAACCGGACGACGTCCCGCTGCCGCCGGTGTGGATCCTCGGCTCCAGCACGTACGGCGGCCAGGCGGCGGCCGCCCTCGGGACCGGGTTCGCGTACGCCGGCCACTTCGGGACCCTGGACCCGGCCGGCGTCATCGCGTCGTACCGCGAGAACTTCCAGCCCTCGGATCACCAGACGTCGCCGCACGCGATCCTCGCCCTGGCCGCGATCGTGTCCGACACCGAGGAGCGCGCCCAGCAACTGGCCCGCGCCAACGCCCTCTCCATGCTCCGCCTCCGCTCCGGCCGCCCAGGCCCCCTCCCGTCCCCCGAGGAAGCCGAGTCCTACCCCTGGTCCGAAGGCGAACTGGCCGCCGTCGAAGAATGGTCCGGCCTGGTCTCGGTAGGCACCCCAGACCAAGTAGCCGCCGATCTCGCCCGCAGAGCCGGATCCGCCGGCGCCGACGAGTTGATCATCACCACCAACATCCACGACCCGGCCGAACGCCGCCACTCGTTCGACCTGCTGGCTCGCGAGTGGGGTCTGAAGCCCCGCTGACCTCAGCGCTCGGCGCCCCGGACGTGCTCGAAGATCAGGCTCGTCTCGGCGTGCACGACAGCCGGGTCGGCGGTCAAGTGGTCCAGGACGAATTCACGCAGCGCGTCCGGCGAGGCGGCTGACACGTGCAGCAGGTAGTCGTTGGCTCCGCTGACGTGGAAGAGGGACAGCACCCCGGGTAGGCCGGGGACTTTGCCGCGGAAGCGGTTGATCTCGTCGCGGGAGTGAGCCCCGATGCGGATCGCGATCAGGGCCTGAAGCGGCCGGCCCAGCGCGGCCAGGTCCACGTCGGCGTGGAAGCCGCGAATCACCCCGCGCTCGCGCAGGGAACGCACCCGGGTCAGGCAGGTGGACGGCGCGATGCCGGTCGCCTCGGCGAGGGCGTTGTTCGGCATCCGGCCGTCGGCGGTGAGCAGCCGGACCAGTTCACGGTCGACCTCGTCGAGCCCGCCCGACCCCGCACCCGGAACTGGCCGCGGGGCCGGTCCCGGCGTCCGACGATCCTTCGGCATGGCACCACTGTAGAGCGCCTCTACAGAATCCACAGCGTGTGGATGAGCCTGTGGATGAACTTTCTTCGGAACTCTTGCACTCCTTCCGCAGAAGATTCCATCCTCGGCCTCGACCGCCAGTTGTGGAGGAGGCCCCCGATGACCCAGCTCGACACCCGGTCCGTGCACGCCGGCCGCGACGACCTGACCGCGCTCGGCGTCCACGTCCCGCCGATCGACCTGTCCACGACCTACCCGCTCCCCGACGTCGGCACCGGCGGGACGTCGTACGACGAACTCACGCAAGGCCGCGGCCCGGACGGCGGCAGCCTCGTCTACCAGCGCTTGTGGAACCCGACCGTCGCCCGCTTCGAGGACGCCCTTGCGGAGCTCGAGCACACCGACGGCGCTGTCGCGTTCGGCTCCGGCATGGCCGCGCTCACCGCCTGCCTGCTCGCCGCTGTCGCCGCGGGCCGGCCGCATGTAGTCGCCGTACGGCCGCTGTACGGCGGGACCGACCACCTGTTATCCACAGGCCTGCTGGGGACAACGGTCACCTGGGCTGAAGTCACCGAGGTCGCCTCAGCCATTCGGGCGGACACCGGGCTCGTGATCGTGGAGACACCGGCCAACCCGACGCTGGAGCTGGTGGACATCGCAGCCGTGGTCGCGGCGGCGGGTGACGTACCGGTGCTGGTGGACAACACCTTCGCGACCCCGGTCCTCCAGCAGCCGGCTCGGCACGGGGCGAGCCTGGTGTTGCACTCGGCGACCAAATACCTCGGCGGGCACGGCGACGTCATGGGCGGCGTGGTCGCGGCCGGCGTGGAGTGGGTCGGCCGGCTCCGGCAGATCCGCGCAGTGACTGGCGGCCTGCTGCACCCGTTGGCGGCGTACGAACTGCACAGGGGACTGCAGACGCTGCCAGTGCGAGTACGGGCGCAGCAGGCGACCGCCATCAAGGTCGCCGACTGGCTCTCCGCCCAGCCCGCCATCGAGCAGGTCTACTACCCCGGGCTGACCGACCCCCAGGCCCTGATCGGCCGGCAACAGTCAGGCCCCGGCGCCATCCTCGCCTTCACGCTGACCGGCGGCCACGAGGCGGCAGCCTCTTTGGCGGGCGCCCTGAAGCTGATCACCCACGCCGTGTCCTTGGGCGGCGTAGACACCCTGATCCAGCACCCCGCCGCCCTGACCCACCGCCTGGTCACCCCCAAGGCCAAGCCCAGCGAAGGCCTCCTCCGCCTAAGCCTCGGCCTCGAAGACCCCGAAGACCTCACCACCGACCTATCCCAAGCCCTTACCCAGCTCTGAAGACCACCTTGGGCACGGGCCAACCGTTTTCGGCGCCGAAATCTGGTTGGCCGGTGCCCAAGGAACCCGCTAGGTGGCGACGGCTACGGGGCGAGTGAGGACTCGGTCGATGATGCCGTAGTCGCGGGCTGCGTCCGGGGTGAACCAGCGGTCCCGGTCGAAGTCGGTGGTGATGGTGTCGAGGGGCTGTCCGGTGCGGTCGGCGATCAGCTGGGCGAGGTCCTCACGCGCCTTGATCGCCTGTTCGGCCTGCACCTTGATGTCGCTCGCCGTACCGCCCATCCCGCCCGTCGGCTGGTGCATCATGATCCGCGCGTGCGGCAGTGCGTACCGCTTCCCCGGCGTACCGCAGGTCAGCAGCACCTGCCCCATCGACGCGACCATCCCCATCGCGTACGTCGCCACGTCGTTGCTGATGAAGCTCATCGTGTCGTAGATCGCCAGTCCGGCCGACACCGAGCCGCCGGGGGAGTTGATGTAGAGCGAGATGTCCGCCTTCGGGTCCTCGGCGTTCAGCAGGATCAGCTGCGCGCACAGCGCGTTGGCGTTCTCGTCCTTGATCTCGTCGCCGAGGACGAGGATGCGCTGCCAGAGCAGGCGCTCGTAGATGTGACGGTCCAGGTTGTTCGGTAGCTCGCTCATGGTCTCCAGCGTGTGGGTGAGCGTCCGGAAACGGTCAGGAATCTGCCCGTGGCAGATCTGCCCGCCGCAGACCCGGCCGGGATGGCACACTCTTTACAGGACATCAGGAGGCGAGGAGGCCAGACGTGTTGCTACGCCAGGTGATCGGGAACGTCTTCCGCCGGTTGCGGCGCGAGCGGGGGATCACCCTGCGCGAGCTCGCCGAGCTGGCGCAGGTATCGGTTCCCTACCTGTCCGAGATCGAGCGCGGCCGCAAGGAGCCGTCCTCGGAGATCCTCGCCGCGATCTGCCGCGCCCTGGAGCTCGAGCTGACCGACCTGCTGGCCGAAGTGCAGTTCGACCTCGCCACCGCGGTCCGCTCGACGCTGCCGGTCCGCCTCCAGACGGCGGCTATCCGGGTCCAGCAGGCGCCCCAGCGCATCGCATCGTCCCCGCACGCGTACTCCGGCACCGCCCAGGCCTTCGCCCTGGTCGCTTAGTTGGCGCGCTGGTACAGCAACCCGTCCGCGAGGTCCTGGCGTACGACGCCTGCACCGGCCGAGGTACTGGCGTTCCACCAGAGCCTCACCGGCTACCGCCCGACCCCGCTGACCCGTGTCCCCTCGCTGGCAGCCGAGTTCGGTGTCGGCGAAGTCCTGGTGAAGGACGAGTCGCAGCGGCTCGGCCTGCCCGCGTTCAAGGCGCTCGGCGCGTGGTGGGCGATCCACCGCACGCTCCAGGACCACTCCGGGCCGGTGGAGCTCGTCACCGCGACTGACGGCAACCATGGCCGTGCCGTCGCGCGCCGAGCCACCATGCTGGGTCTTTCGTCGCACGTGTTCGTCCCGGACGTGGTGAGTGACGCAGCGATCGACGCCATCCGCGCCGAGGGTGCCACGGTGACCGTCGTACCCGACTCGTACGACGCCGCGGTCGCCGAGGCAGCGTCGTACGCGTCAGATACTCGCCTGCTGATCCAGGACTCGGCCTGGCCTGGCTATGAGGTGGTGCCGCAGCACATCGTCGATGGCTACTCGACTCTGTTCCGGGAGATCGACGTACAGCCCGATCTGGTCGTCGTACCGATGGGTGTGGGGTCGATAGCGCAGGCGGCCGTCACGCACTACCGCAGCGGGTCGATCACGCCAGCGCTCCTCGGTGTGGAGCCCGCCAGCGCCTCCTGCGTCACCACCAGCCTCCTGGCCGGTGTGCTGGTCACAGTGCCGACCGGCAAGACCGCCATGGCAGGCCTGAACTGCGGTACGCCGTCCACCCTCGCCTTGCCCATACTGCGCTCAGGACTCGACTACTCGGTCACAGTCGAGGACGACGCGGCGCTCCAAGCCACCGCCGACCTCGGAGCCGCCGGAATCTCCTCAGGCCCGAGCGGAGCCGCGACCCTGGCCGGACTCCGAGCCGCCCGGGACCGCCTGGACCTGGATCCCGACAGCACAATCATCCTGATCAGCACGGAAGCGGCGCTGCCTTAAATCAGGTCCGGTCGGAGAGCGATCGCGCCTAGCCTGACCGGATGCCGAACCACGTGAAACGCCGTGAGCCCGCGGCAGCAGGGTCGATACCGGCGGTGCTGAAGATGTTCGAGTCCGAGGTGCGGTTCTACCGGGAGATCGCGCCGGTCGTTGGTGTCCGCGTTCCGGCCTGTTACCAGGCCGAGGAGAACGCGGACGGGACCCTGCTGGTGCTGGAGGATCTGTCCGCCTGGACGCCCGGCGCAGAGCCGGCGGTGCAGCCGGAGCGGTGGAGCGAGGCCGTGGACGCGTACGGCACCGGCCAGGGACTGGTCGAGGTCATGCCGTCGACGATGGTGCAGGGCTACCTCACCATGGCGGACTATCCGGACGGTTCCGAGGTCGCCGCGGCTTGGAACGCCCGCCTGGAAGCGGCCTCGGCCTTGCTGGCAGCAGGTCGCCTGTGACAGTGCACTACGAGGTGCGGTTCCCGGTTGACGACCGTGACCTGTCCACACTGCACGCGCTGGCGTTCGAGAGTGCGCTCGAGGTGCAGGCGTGGGGTGAGCGGTTGGAGCGGTGGGCGCTGACGTGGGTAGGGGCCTTCAGCAACGATCAGCTGGTCGGGTTCGTGCAGGTGTGCTGGGACGGCGGTGCCCATGCGTTCGTGCTGGACACCGCCGTTCATCCTGACTACGGCCGGCAGGGCATCGGCAAGCAGCTCGTCCTGACCGCGGCGGAGGAGGCGAAGGCGGCCGGATGTGAGTGGCTGCACGTCGACTACGAGCCGCATCTGACCGCCTTCTACGTGGACGCGTGCGGCTTCCGTCCGACGGATGCCGGGCTGCTCAAACTCCGATAGCTGTCAGGCGCTCGGTCGAGATGCAGGAGGTCAGGCAGCGTTCCTTCTGGTCGCCCAGCAGGTCCGCTGTCCATCGGGTGAACCCGCCGTCACCCAGGCCCTCTCCGTCCCGGTCGATGCCGAGCGCCGTGCCGGAGTAGTAGCTGGCGCTCTTGGTGCGTGCCGTGTCCTCGGTGAAGGCGATCTTCAGCGCGGGGCGGACCGTGTCGTCGATCCGCTCGCGGACCGCCGACGGCGTGAACATCGTGAAGGAGAGCTCGGCGGTGTCTCCCAGGACGTCATGCCAGAAGTTCAGGTGATCGATCAGCAGCGCGGCCTCGGTCCGTCCCGAGCCGCTGTCCCGCGCGCTCGACACCAAAGCGAACAGCTCGAAGTGCGCGGTCATCCCCGGCCCGTCGAACGGTTGCGCGCGAAGCACCCGCTGGCACGCGGCCAGGTCGACCCGATCCTGCCCGGCACGACGCCGTACGGCGGCCTCGATCGCGAGCTCGTTGGTCGGGTCGCTGGCGACCTCGGTGCCGCGGATCGTGCCCACCACCTGGTTCTGGTTGATGGTTGCGACCGCTGAACACGTCCCGAGCGGTGTCACCGGAGACAGCTCGACACCTTCGAACCGCGCCGGCAGCCGCTCCCACAGCCGCTGCCGGGTCTTCGCCAGCTGCCGCGGGTCGGCGGGCGACGGTCGCACGAAACGGTCCTGCTGCCACCGCTGCAGCAACCTGGCCGGCGTCACCTTGGCGGCGCGCTCGCGACTCACGTCCAGCAGTACCGACTGCAGTTCGGACGCACTCAACCCGTTGACGAGGGCGTCCCGGCTACCTGCCGGCAGCTTCGCCCAGAACCGTTCGATGACATCGCTCATCGCCCTACTGTGACGGACTCCCCACTGTCGGCGCTCGTCAATTACGTCTGTACCTACTAGTATGTTCGGGATCGACCGAGAGGGTGTGCCGTGGACGCGATGCAGTACGAGATCACCTTGCCGACCGACTACGACATGGGGATCATCCGGCGCCGGGTGGAGACGAACGCGCCCAGGCTGGACGACTTCGAGGGCATGGGACTCAAGGCGTACCTGATCCAGGACCGGGCGAACGGCGCGATGGTCAACCAGTACGCGCCCTTCTACCTGTGGCACGACCAGGCCGGGATGGCGAGGTTCCTGTGGGGCGGCGGGTTCTTCACGGGGATCTGTACGTCGTTCGGACGGCCGCCGGTGCGGCACTGGGCCGGCGTGGACGCGCTGGCTGGTCCGGATCTGGATCAGCCGGCGCTGAGCGCGACCAAGCACACGCAACTGCTGGCGCCCGACGTGGACCCGGCCGAGCCGATCGCAGCGGCGGTGGAGACGCTGCGGCAGACCGCCTCGCTGGACGGCGTCCACACCGCCGCGTTGGCTGTCGACCCGGCGCGCTGGGAGCTCGTCCACTTCACTCTGTGGAGCGGTCCTGAGCCGGGCACGGTGCCGGGGACGCGGTACCAGGTGCTGCACTTATCCACACCCGGGACAAAAGAACTGCTGGCACGCTGAAATCGCCGTATCTTCTTGGACATGAGATACCCGAGCCCGCACCTTTGACGCCCTGACCGACCCGACCGCCTGCCGCGCGGTCTGTCCACGCGCATCGTCGCCTTCGAGGCGCTGCACGACTTCATCCCGCTGTATCCGCTGTACCAGTTGCTGTTCGCCGATCACGGATTGTCGGCGGCTCAGATCTCGACGCTGTTCGTCATCTGGTCTGCGACCGCGTTCGTCCTCGAGGTGCCCTCGGGCGCCTGGGCGGACACGTACTCCCGGCGCAAACTGCTGGTCCTCGGTGCACTGCTCAGCGGGCTGGGGTACGCCGCGTGGATCACGCTGCCGTCGTTCGCCGGCTTCGCGCTCGGCTTCGTCCTGTGGGGCGCGTCGTCGGCGCTGATCTCCGGCACCTTCGAAGCCTTCGTGTACGACGAACTCGCGGCGCGCGACCGCACCGACCGCTACGCGAGCCTCCTCGGCCGGGCCAGGTCCGCGTCGTTCGTGATGAACCTCGCGGCCACTGCCTTGGCCACCCCGCTGTTCAACCTCGGCGGCTACACACTCGCCGGCATCGTCAGCGTGCTCAGCTGCCTGGTGCAGGCGGCGGTGGCGTTGTCGCTTCCCGAAGCCCAGCCGGTGGAGAGCGCCAGAGAGTCCGATGAGCCGGGATCGAGGGCGGCGTTCACCAACTACCTCCACATGCTGCACTCCGGCGTGACGGAGGTGCTGACCAGCCGGCTGGTCAGACGAGCTGTTGTCTTGGTTGCGCTGCTCGGGGGCTTCCTGGCGTTCGACGAGTACTTCCCGTTGCTCGCCCGGGAGGCCGGTGCCACGACCAGCGCGATCCCGCTGCTGATCGCCGGAACCGTAGCAGCACAGGCGATCGGGGGCGCGCTCGCGGGCCCGGCGTACAAGTTGCCAGCAGCAACTTTCGCGGTGGGGTTGGCGGCGACGGCGGTGCTGATCGCGGCCGGATCGCTGAGCCGGTCGGTCTGGGGGTTCCTGCCGATCGCGGTCGGCTACGGTCTCATGCAGCTGGTGATCGTGGTGTCGGAGTCACGGCTGCAGGACGCGATCACCGGTCCGGCCCGTGCGACCGTGACGTCGGTCTCGGGCTTGTTCGCCGAGGTCTTCGCAGTCGCGGTGTACGCGGGGTTCGCAGTGGGTTCGATCTGGTTCCCGATGTCGATCCTGGTCGCTGCGCTGACGATCCCGGTCGTGCTGACGGCGCTCGTCGTACCCTTCGCGCTGCCGCCGCCAGGCGGTGCGGCGCCCGACAATTCGGTGTCCACCGAAGTGAAGGAGATCTAGTGTCACAGCATGAGGAAACAAGGGCTGCTGGCTGCCGGCGCGGCCGCCGTGACGGTGGTGTTGTGGGCATCGGCGTTCGTCGCCATCCGCCATGTCGGTCAGGAGTTCTCGGCCGGCGCCCTGTCCCTGGGCAGGCTGCTGGTCGGGAGTGTGCTGCTCGGCATCTTCGTGTTCACCCGGCCGCGGCGCTGGCCGGCGAAGGCGGACTGGAAGTTCCTGCTGATCTGCGGCCTGCTCTGGTTCGGTGTCTACAACCTCGCGCTGAACGAGGCTGAGCACCGGCTCGACGCCGGGACGACGGCGATGCTCGTGAACATCGGTCCGCTGCTGATCGCACTGCTGGCCGGCGTCCTGCTTCACGAGGGCTTCCCGCGCCAGTTGGTGATCGGCAGTGTCGCCGCGTTCGGTGGTGTCGTCCTGATCGGTCTGTCGTCCTCCTCGGGGAGCGCCGAGACCTGGGGTGTCCTGCTCTGCCTGGTGGCCGCGGCCGCCTACGCCATCGGGGTCGTGTCGCAGAAGCCACTGCTTGCTCGGCTGCCTGCGCTCGAGGTGACCTGGCTGTCGTGCCTGATCGGCGCGATCGCGTGCTTGCCGTTTGCACCGACGCTGGTCCGGGAGACCGCCGACGCGCGCCCGTCGACCATCTGGTGGGTGGTCTTCCTCGGTGCGTTCCCCACCGCGATCGCGTTCACCACGTGGGCCTACGCGTTGGCGCGGACGACGGCCGGTCGGATGGGCGCGACGACGTACCTGGTGCCGCCGTTGACGATCTTCCTCGGTTGGCTCCTGCTCGACGAGAGTCCGGTCTCGCTGGCCTACCTCGGCGGGCTGCTCTGCCTGATCGGCGTCGCGATCTCGCGCTACCGGCGGCGAACCGTGGCCCCCCCAATGCCTGCGGTCACCGTGGACAGTCCGGATTCGAAGCCGCTGTCGAAGTCGTAGGCGAGACCTTCGGGGCCGAGCTCCTGGACGATGCGGGTGAGGATCGGCGCCTTGCCCGCGGGCAGCCCCTCGACGCGGGTCAGTAGATCGGGAGCCAACTCGAAGGTAGCGGCACGGACCGATGCCTCGCCCAAGCTGAATCCGTGGATGAAGTCGATGAGCGTGTTCGCCGACTCGAAGATTTGTCGCGGTGACAGGCCGGCCCGGTCGAGCGCGCGGTAGAACGGCTCCATCGTGACGACCACGACGTCCGACACCGCTGAGGTGTCCGACAGGACCTGCAGTGCGAGGTTCGGGTGCGCCCGGAGCGCGTTGCGGTAGGCGCGCGCCGCGTCCTTCAACTGCTCGTCCCACGGCACGGCGTCGCCTGGGTCCGGGTACTCGAGGCCGGCGAACACCAGCTCGGCCAGCCCGGCCAGAACGGCGGCCTTGTTCGGCAGGTGGTGGTAGAGCGACATCGGGTTGACCGCGAGGGTCGCGGCCAGCCGGCGCATGGTCAGCGCGTCGATGCCTTCGTCGTCGACGATTCGCAGTGCCGCGGTCAGGATGGCCTCCCGGCTCAACCGCTCCTCCCCGGCCCGGGGCCGCCCGGAGCGGTTGCCAGCCTTAACCATACGTCGTATGGTACATAACCATACAGCGTATGGAAAAGGAGTCTGGGCATGAAGCCGTTGGCGGGGAAGGTGGCGCTGGTGACCGGGGCGACCCGGGCGGCCGGGCGCGGGATCGCGGTCGAGCTCGGCGCCGCCGGCGCGACCGTGTATGTGACCGGCCGCAGTACCCGGGCCGCGCGATCCGAGATGGACCGGCCGGAGACGATCGAGGACACCGCGGAGCGCGTCGACGCCGCCGGCGGCCACGGCATCGCCGTACCGGTAGATCATCTGGACCCGCAGCAGGTCCGCGATCTGATCGACCGGATCGAGCGCGAGCAGGGCGCGCTGCACATCTTGGTGAACGACATCTGGGGTCAGCACGGTGAGCCCGAGTGGGACAAGACCGTGTGGGAGAGCGACCTCGAGGGCGGTCTGCTGCTGCTGCAGTTGGGCATTCACACGCACGCGATCACGAGTCACTACGCGCTGCCGCTGCTGATCAAGTCACCCGGCGGGCTCGTCATCGAGATGACCGATGGGACGAACGACTACAACGCCGACCACTACCGGGTGTCGTTCTTCTACGACGTCGCGAAGGGCGCCGTCAGCCGGATGGCGTTCGCGCTCGCCCACGAACTCGACCAGTACGACGCGACCGCCGTACTGCTCACGCCCGGCTGGCTGCGGTCCGAGGCGATGCTCGACGGGTTCGGCGTGACTGAGGCGAACTGGCGCGACGCGACCGAGCGGATCCCCCACTTCGCAATCTCCGAGAGCCCGTCGTACGTCGGTCGCGCGGTGGTGGCCCTCGCCGCGGATCCCGACGTACGCCGGTGGAACGGCAAGTCCACGTCCAGCGGCGAACTCGCCCAGCTCTACGGCTTCACCGACCTCGACGGCAGCAGCCCCGACGCGTGGCGCTACATCGTCGAGGTCCAGGACCCCGGCAAACCCGCCGACACCACCGGCTACCGCTGACACCTACAGCTTGTACGGCGGGCACACCACGTCGCCGGTGCCCGCCGAGGCGACCGGCCGAGCATCACCCGACAGCGCCGCATGCGGATGTGATGCCGCGACCGGGATCCCGAGAGCGGCCGCCATCGCGAGCACGTCCAGTCGCGACGTCACGGCCACTGCCGGATCCCGCTCGTACACATAGGTGAGCTCCGGCCACCGAGCCTGCGCCGGATGCACCAGCACATCACCACCAAGCACCGCTCGCGAGGTCACCACCGACTGATGCCCAGGCGTATGCCCCGGCGTGGGCACCAACCGCATCCCGTGCAGCTCGGTCTCCCCATCCACCACCCGCAACTGCCCCGCGTCCACAATCGGCCGAATCATCCGCTCGTACGTCGTCCCACCCCGCACATGCTCGACCTCATCCCGCTGCACCACGTACTCCGCATTCCGAAACCGCGGCACCGACCCATCCGCACTCCACCCCACATGATCCAGATGCACATGCGTCAACACCACCGCGTCAACCTCATCAGCCCGAACCCCAGCCGCCCCCAGCAACCCAGGCAACCGCCCCACCACCCCCAACCACTCAGCCGCCTCCCCACCCGCCGGCCCCACCCCCGCATCCACCAACACAACCCCCGCATCCCCAGTCACCAAGAAACTATGAAAATGCAGCAACCACCCCGCCTCACAAACATTCCCCGGCACCACTCCAGTGGTCCACTCAGCATGCTCTGCATCCCACCCCGGCAACGCCTCCTCGACGTCTTCCGGAAACACCGCCACCGCATCACACAGCACCGTCACGTCCACCCGTAACCTCCTCTCAAACCGACCCACGGCTGCTCGGCCAACCAGCCGCTGGGGAAGCCCAGCTCTTGAATCCGACGTCCGCAGGCAGGGATCTCGTGGTTGATCAGCTGTCCGACCCTCGTAGCCCACTGCGGACCCGGTCCGATGTGGGCCAGCAGGAATGCGACGACGCACAGCGTCGAATAGATCCGGAAGTGCGACACGTGACGATCGGTCAGATGCCGTAGGTCGGGGATCGAGCGGAGATGGCTCGGCGCGATCTGATCGGCGAGATTCCTGTTCCACAGGCGAGAATGGTGGGCGCACACGTTGCGGATGTAGTTGAGGACCCGCAACCAGTTGGCCAAGGCGCCGCCGTTGCCGTCATCGTGCCGGTCCAGGATCCCAAGCCTGGCAGCGATCTCGTTGCGGTCCTGTGCTTTCAGCCCCTGGAACAGGTAGCTCATCGAGCCGAAATCCAGAATCTCGGTCATCACCCACACCGGGAGCCGGCCGTCGTACTTGTGCTGGAAGTGCAGTACGAAATCCTCCGACGACCTGCCCTGTGCCGTCAGCACCTTGTGCAGCCATCGGTCGTAGGTGCTCGGCCGTCCGCCGCCCGGCTGGGTGAAGCGGCCGTCGAGGTTTCGTCCGTCGAGATGTGCGTAGGCGCCGCGCCGTCCGAGCGTGAAACCGATCATGACGCGAACCCCGATCTCGATGCGCTCGAGAGCGTCGAGGACGTGCAGCTTGAGCCGGCGATCAGCGTCGTACAACTGCACGATCTGCCGGAAGGTGGTGCCTTCGACGAACTCGTCGGCACGGTTCGCGCCGTCCAGTCGGCGGCGGTAGGAGTACCAGTAGCCACTGAGGCGGTAGTACCCGATGACGCTGAGCAGGTGCTCCGCTTCGGCTTCGTCGTCGATGATCAGTCCTCTGCTCTTCAGCAGCCCGACTTGGTCGGCGAAGGCGAGATGAGGCTTGGTGTAGGTAGTCACGGAAGTCCCCCAGGGAAAAGAAAACCAGCCCGTGCCCTGAGGGGCAGAGGGGCTGGCCGTGTTACCGAGAAGAATACATCGATCGCGTGTCCCGCCTGGGGTGAAACCTAGCGCCTGTGGATATCAGGGCAAGAGCGTCCGCGTTCCATCCTGGAGCCGATCGATGCGATCGCGATCAAATGAATCCCCGGCAAAAGGACGACCAGCCCGTGCCCGAGGGGGCAGAGGGGCTGGTCTTGCTACTCACAGTCTATCGGCTTGTGCGGGTAGCGACCAACTTGTCTTCGTGCCTGTGGATATCAGGGGAACAGCATCCAGGTCGCCAGGGCGGTCATGAGGAGGGCTATGGCGGAGTCGAGGAGTTGCCAGGCGCGGGGGCGGGCGAAGATCGGGGAGAGGTTGCGGGAGAAGAAGCCCAGGGAGAAGAACCAGGTGAAGCTGGCGGTGACGGCGCCGAGGCCGTAGAGCCAGCGGCCGTCGGCGCCGCGTTGGTTGGCGAGGGAGCCGAGGAGGACCACGGTGTCGAGGTAGACGTGTGGGTTGAGGTAGGTGAAGCCGAGGCAGGTCAGTACGACGCTGCGCAGTGCGGCGGGAGCGTGGTCGGCTTGGCTGATGGATCCCGGGTTGAGTGCTCGCCGAGCAGCGAAGACGGCGTACGTGTAGAGGAAGGCGGCGCCGCCGTACTTCGCGAGGTCGAGGGCCAACTGGCTGCGGGTGAGCAGCGCGCCGAGGCCGGCGATGCCGCTGGAGATGAGGAGCGCGTCGGACAGCGCGCAGGTGAGGACCACCGGCAGGACGTGTTCACGGCGCAGGCCCTGACGGAGCACGAAGGCGTTCTGGGCGCCGATCGCGACGATCAGGGTCAAGGACGTGGCAAAGCCGGCCAGGAGGGGCATGCCCCGACGGTAGGCAGTAGCAGTCCGGTCAGACCAGCTAAAGATTCTGAAGCACCATTAGGATTGCTTCATCATGCAGTTCGACTCCGCGCAGCTCGAGACGTTCGCGGCTGTCGTCGACGAAGGTAGTTTCGACGCGGCCGCGAAGCGCCTGCGGCTCACGCCGTCCGCGGTCAGTCAGCGGATCAAGGCGCTGGAGAGCCGCCTCGGCCAGGTCGCGGTGATGCGGGGCAAGCCCGCGAGACCGACCGAGGCCGGCGAGGCGCTGCTCCGGCTCGCCCGCCAGGTCTCGTTGCTCGAATTGGAGGCGATCGCGGCCGTCCGTGGCACCGTCGACGCACTCCGGCTCCCGATCGCGGTGAACGCGGACTCCCTCAACAACTGGTTCCTGCCGGCGATGCTCGACCTGTCCCAGAACCACGACGCCAGGTTCCTGGTCCACCAGGAGGACGAGGAACACTCCGCCGAGTTTCTCCGCAACGGCACTGTCCTGGCCGCGGTCACGGCCGATCCGCGGCCCGTCCGGGGCTGCCGCGTCGTACCGCTCGGCAAGATGCGGTATCTGCCGGTCGCCACCCCGGAGTACGCCGAACGCTGGCTGACCGGCAAGCCACTTCCCGACGCGCTCGCCGAGGCGCCGATGATGGTGTTCAACGCCAAGGACGTGCTCCAGCACCGCCTGATCCGCAAGATCACCCGGCGGAGGCTCGACCCGCCGACGCATGCGGTCCCGGCGCCCGGCGCGTTCCACCAGGCGGTCCGGATCGGTCTCGGCTGGGGCATGATCGAGGACGAGGTCGCCGAACCCGAGCTGGCCGCCGGCCGTCTGGTAGATGTTGCCCCAGGCAAGTACATCGATGTGCCGCTGTACTGGCAGCACTGGAAGCTAGAGTCCGGCATCCTCGACGCGCTCACGGCCGCGGTACTGCGGGCCGCTGCGGCTGGTCTTCGTACGTCCTGAGCTCGATCGCGTGGCCCACCCTCAGCGGCTCAAGGGTTAGTCCCAGCGCATTGCCATCGGGTTGTCCTGCGGGATGAAACCCGCGGACATCAGCTGGGCGCTGAGTGGGTGCACCATGTCGTGCAGCTCGGCGGTCAGGTCGTCGCCCAGAGCTCGCCAACCCTGGTCGGCCAGCCGATCCGTGGTGTCTTCGACCTCCTGCCGCAAGGCTCGTCCGGCGTCGGTGAGCGCGCCCGTGGAGTCGAGCACGCCGCGACCGCGCAGGTCGTCCTCGGCAGCGGCCCAGTCCTCGTCGCTCCACCGCCGGTTGACCTGGAAGACCTCCTTCGACGGTCCGCCGGCGGCTGAGATCGTCAGGCATGCCTGGCACGGACTGAGTCCCGCGCCGACGAGCGCCGCGACATGACCGTCGCCGCGAGACTCCCGCAGGATCGTGGTTGCCTGCCACAACACCAGATGTGGTTCGTCCGGCCACTCCAGCGCGGCGTTGGCCGCTGCCATCGGTCGCCCGCTGACGGGCGCCAGTTCGGCCGCCCGACGAGCAACATCGGCCGCGCGGTCGAACGACGTCCCTGGAAAGAGGCGTCGTACGGCGGCGTCCACCGCCTGCAATCGCGCGTCGAGCAACTGTGCGGGTGTCGCGTGGTCCCACGCGTCCGGCAGAGCGCGCGCCACCATCGCTGGATGGAAGCTGTAGAACAGGGCGGCGACGAGGTCAGGGCCGACCGGGCCGAGCGGTGCTGCCCGGCAGCCGAAGTAGCTCATCCAGCCACCCTTCAGGCCGAGCGCGTCGGTCGCCTGCTTGGTCTCCGGTGAGAAGTACGTGATCGCGTGATACGGCTCGAGCGCCTTCCACATCCGCCGAGCCCGGCTGTCCGTCATAGCAAAGGGCGGTACATCACATGGAGGCCGACGTAACCGAGTTTGGGGTGGTCGAATGCCTCGGGGACGGTGCCGGCGACGCGGAAGCCGAGTGACTGCCAGAGGTGCACGGCCGGCTCGTTCGTCTCCACCACCGCGTTGAACTGGATCGACCGAAAGCCCGAGCGCTCGGCCCACGCGATCATGTCCTCGCACAGCAGCCGCCCGACTCCCTTGCCACGGGCGGCGCCGTCGACCACGAAGCTCGCGCTCGCGACGTGCGCGCCGGGGCCTGGGCGGTTCGGGTACATGTTGGCGCTGCCGAGAACGGTGCCGTCGGCATCGACCGCGACCGTGGTCCGGCTCAGCGCCGCACTCGACGGTGACATCCAGAGCGCTCGCGCCTGCTCCTCGGTCAGCTCCGGGTCATAGGTATATGTCTCCCGCGCGGCGACGATCTCGTGGAAGAAGGGCCAGATGGCCGCCCAGTCATCGGCGGTCGCGATTCTGATCTGCACAGTCATGATGCGAGAAGCATCACCCGTGGCTCTCCGGTTGCCAAGCGCATTCCCGATAGACTGCCTGAGGATGACAAACACCGTGATCCAAGGGCTGCCGCGCTGGAGTCTGGCCGTGCCCCCGCTCGCCTTCGTCGTCCTGCTGCTGACCTGGCATCGTGACCTGGGCGTGGCGCTGCTGATCCTGGTCTGCGCCGGTCTCGGCGCGGCGGTGATCGCCGCCGTCCATCATGCCGAAGTGGTTGCCCATCGGGTCGGCGAACCGTTCGGCACGCTGATCCTCGCGCTCGCCGTGACGGTGATCGAGGTCGCACTGATCGTCACCCTGATGGTGCCCGGTGGCGTGAAGGCCGCGACCCTCGCGCGGGACACCGTGTTCGCCGCGGTGATGATCACCTGCAACGGCATCCTCGGTCTGTCTCTCGTTGTCGGCTCGCTGCGGCACGGCACCCAGGAGTTCCGCGTCCGTGCGTCCAGCAGTGCGCTCGCGGTGATGACCGCCCTGGTCACGCTGAGCCTGGTGCTGCCGACGTTCACCACGAGCGCGCCCGGTCCGCAGTTCAGTCCGGCCCAGCTGGCGTTCGCCGGGGTGACGTCCTTGGTGATGTACGGCGTGTTCGTCTTCGTGCAGACCGTTCGGCACCGGGACTACTTCCTCCCGGTCCCGTCGTCGGATGCGGTCGAGGAGGATGAGGACGGTACGCACGCGACGGCGCCGAGTGGACAGGTCGCGCTGCTCAGCCTCGGGCTGCTGTTCGTCTGCCTCATCTCGGTGGTGGGTCTGGCCAAGACGGTGTCGCCCAGCCTGGAGTCGGCGGTGGAATCGGCCGGCGCGCCGGTGGCTGTCGTCGGTGTCGCGATCGCGTTGCTGGTCCTGCTGCCGGAGACGGCTGCCGCAGTCCGCGCCGCACTGCGCAACCGCCTCCAGAACAGCTTCAACCTCGCCCTCGGGTCAGCCCTCGCGAGCATCGGCCTGACCATCCCGGCGATCGCGGTCGCGTCCATCTGGCTGAGCGGACCGCTCGTGCTGGGGCTCGGTGGCACGGAGATAGTGCTGTTCGCGCTCACGGTCGTGACCAGCATCCTCACCCTCGCCACCGGCCGGGCCACCCTGCTTCAGGGTGCCGTCCACCTGATGGTGTTCAGCGCGTTCATCTTCCTTGCGATAAGCCCCTGAGGTAGTCGGCGACCGCCTGCTGCTGACCGTGTTCGGCCCAGCCCAGCGCGTTCCCGCCGTACGACGGATCCCGCAGCTCGGGATCGGCCCCGAGCTCGACCAGCTTCTTCACCGTGTCCAGGTGGCCGTGGATCGCGGCCTGATGGATCGGTGCGGACATCGCGACGACGTTCAGGTCGAAGCCGAGGCGCTGGAGCGGCTCGAGTGCCCCCGATCGGCCGATCTCGGCGGCTCGGATCGGGAGGTACGGGTTGCGCCGGATCGCCCGTGCGACCAGCTCGGGGCCGGCCGCCGGCGTCTCCCCGCGCATGATCGCGGCGAAGAGTTCATGGACCTCGTCCACCGGCGCCGCACCACGCGCGCGGAGCAGGTCGGCGATCTCGGTGTATCCCAGAACGGTGGCGAACTCGTACGCGCGATGACCGTGGAAACCGGGATGCCTGGTACCGCGCCCGTCCGGATCGGTACCTTGGGCAAGGACCAGCTCGACCCGATGCAGCAGGCCCGCGGATGACGCGAACACCAGTTCGTCCTCCAGCAGCTCCCGTGGCGTCGGGTGGGCGGTCGTCATCCGCTCGTGCCACGGACCACCGTCGCCCCGACCCAGCCCGTACTCGAGCAGGAGCTCCAGGTGCACATCGTCGTACGGCGGGGGACACCCGGGACCGCAGTTGTACATGGTCTGGCTGTCGTTCGGATCGGCGCCGGTGTCGAGCAGGAGCCGGGCGAGCTCGACCCGGTCGCGATGCGGTGGTTGATCGCCTTCACCACGGCCGAACGCGCCGGTCAGTGCGGTGAACGGCGACGGCATGCCCTGCCACAGATAGCCCGCGTTGGGGTCGGCGCCATGCTCGAGGAACAGCCTCGCGATGTCCACTTGATGCGGCACGTCGAGTCGCCCGTACGTGATGTAGAGCAACGGCTGCCAGCGGTAGGGGCCGCCTTCTTCCCTTGCCTGCCAGGGATCCACGGCGAGCACCTCGCGGACGGTGTCCAACTCGCCGGCCACCGCCAGCGTGTAGATGTTGCTCCGGGCAACATCCGGGAACTGCTCCAGCAACTGCTCTGCGGACCGCTGCCGGGCCGGGTCGTCCTGTCCGTAATGCAGTGTCGAGAGTCGCAGGAACTCGTCGGCGCGTTGCTCCGGGGTGTCGAGCGGTCCGCCGATCTCCTGGCGGTGGGGGGAGCGGCTGTACTGGTCGACCAGCTCCAGATGGCGGACGATCCGGGGCCAGCTGGGGAAGCCGTAACTGCGGGCGATCACCAGCTGGGCGTCGGCCAGAGTCTGCACGGGATGGAACTCGGTGGCCAGCGCCACGGCGTCCGGGTCGGCATCGCGGACCTGCTTGAGCAGCGTCTTCGCCTGCTTGCGCAGGTGGTCCAGGTGCGGGTCGTTCGGAAGATTCCGGGTCGGCATCGCGACCTCCTCTCTACGAGCCTGCTGTCCGCGTCGTCAGGCGAGAAAGGAGGTGAACACAGCTCACACAGCTTCGTGAACAGGTGGGCTGAGCCCTTCCCGCGGACCGGTGGCACCCTGCGTGCCTACCCGGAAGCCTAACCGACTAAGGCTTTTCCATCCACCACTCGACGAACTCATGGGCCTGATCGTGGTCCAGCCGGATCACCCACAGGTTGCTGAACTCGCCCGGCGGATCGGTCAGGTACGTCGTCCAGCCGCGCACGAACCCGACTCCGTCGCCGAAGCCGAGCACCTCGTACTCGAACACCGTCTCGCCCGGAGCGTCCGCGACCTCCAGCCAGGCCTGCACGATCGCGTCCCGGCCCAGCACCGGCTCCTCGTCGGGTCGCCGGTACCACGCGGCGTCCTCGGTCCACAGCGCGGCGATGTCAGCCGGGTCGTTGCTCTCCCAGGCCTTCCGGTACTTCGCGACCCACTTGTCCAGGCTCTTCTCCCGCATAGGTCATCGGATCCGTCGGTGCTGGAGGACGACCGCGGCCGGCGTGGCGAGGACCTCGGGGTGCTCGCGCGGGTCCGCGTCGTACGTGACGAGGTTGCCGTCGCCGGACAGACCGAGGAAGTCCTGTGCTCCGGTGGATGCGGCCACGAGGGCCTGATCGACCGTCAGGCCGTGCTTCACCAGCAAGTCGATTTCGCCGGCTACGGTCCCGACGACGTCGGACCCGGTCAGCACACGGACGCCGTACCGATCGGCGAGCTGGAGCATGGACGTGAGGTACTCCGACCTGGCCTGGCGCCGCTTGTCCTGCTCAGGCGTGGCGTCCGGCCTTGGCCCGACGGATGCGCACAGTGTTGGCGTCCACGCACCGGCTCGGGCGCCGAGTGTCTCCAGGTCCTGTTCGGTGATCGACGTACCGTGCTCGATCGAGTCGACCCCGACGCGGACCAGGTCGCTGACGATCTCGGTGTTGGTGTGCGCCGCGACCCGGGCGCCGCGGGAGTGGGCGAGTTCGACCACGGCTTCGACCAGTGCGGTCTCGTAGGTCTGCTCCATCGGGCTGTCCCGGATCGGGCCGTCCTGGCCGACGGCCGGGAAATCGCCGATGAGCTTCAGCCAGGTCGCACCGTCGTCCAGCTCGGCGCCGACCGCTGCCAGCAGGTCCTCCGGCTGCACCGGCTCGTGCATGCGCGGAAAGTACCGCCCGCGTGGCGCGAGGAACCGCCCGGCCGCCAGGACAACCGGCCGGCTGTCGTCCTGGGTGGCCGCCAGCTTCAGAGTGACCGTCCGGTCGCCGCCGACGTCACGCACTGCGCTCACCCCGGCGGCGGCGAGTTCCTCGAGCCGCTCGCCCGCGAAGTCGGACCCGAACAACCGGGGCCCGAGGTCGTCCGTCCCGACGGTCAGGTGACAGTGCGAGTCCACCAGCCCCGGTACGCCGAACCGCCCGGGCAGCACGTCCGTGGCACCGGACCGGCCGAACTCGAGCCGGGCGGTGTCGCCGGCCGGGAGGACGGTCCCTTCGAACACCCAGGTCGTCATGGTGGTCATCCTGCCGCACCGGAGATCCACGTCACGTCGGCGGCTACTTGAACATGTTCAAAAGATCGGCGTACGCTCGCCGCGAGACAGAGTTGAACGTGTTCAAGAAGAGGGGACGAGATGACGATGACCGTGACGACGTACCTGATCTACCTGCTGATCGCGGTGCCGCTGACGATCTGGGTGGCCCGGACGCTCAGCCGGAACGGACGGATCTTCCTGGTCGACGTGTTCCACGGCAACGAGGACTTCGCCGACGCGGTGAACCGGCTGCTCGTGGTCGGCTTCTACCTGGTCAACCTGGGATTCGTGACGCTGTTCCTGCGCGCCGACAAGGTCGTCGTCGACGCCCGCGGAGTCTTCGACCAGCTGAGCGTGAAGCTCGGGTTCGTGATGCTGGTGCTCGGCGGGCTGCACCTGACGAACGTCTGGATCTTCAACAAGATCCGCAACCGCAGCCAGCTCCAGGCCATGACCACTCCGCCGGTCCCGCCGAACGACGTCGTCCAGGTCGGCGCCGAGCAGCCGACGCCGTACGGCTACTGAGCCATGCGCGAGCTGACCGTTCTGTACGACGCGCAGTGTCCACTGTGCCGCCGCTTCAAGGACTGGCTGGCGGCGCAGCGACCGGCGCCGAACGGGCAGGGAGGGGTGGTGCGTCTGCGGTTCGTCGCGGCGGGGTCGACGTACGCGCGGGCGCTCTACCCCCAACTGGACCACGAGGCGACGCTGCGCGAGGTGACGGTGGTCGCCGACGACGGGTCCGTGTACGTCGGCGACCGCGCGTGGATCGTGTGTCTGTGGGCCACGGGGGAGCACAGGCACACCGCCGTACGGCTGGCGAGTCCGGTGCTGCGGCCGGTGGCGCGGGCGATCGTCCAGGCGGCCGCGGGACTGCGGCGCTCGAGTGGAGGTGACTACGCTGACCGATGTGACGGACAGTGCGACCGCCAAGGGTGAGCAGACTCGGGAGCTGATCCTGTCCACGGCGCTGCGGTTGTTCCGCGAGCAGGGGTACGGGAAGACGACGATGCGGGCGATCGCCACCGAGGCGGGCGTCTCGGTCGGCAACGCGTACTACTACTACGGCTCCAAAGAGCATCTGATGCAGGCGTACTACGATCACCTGCAGGAGCAGCACCGCGAGGCCGTCGAGTCGATCCTGGCGTCGGAGAAGGCGTTCGTGCCGCGGATGACCGGCGTACTGCGGACCTGGCTCGACGTGGCCGCGCCGTACCACGAATTCGCCGGCACCTTCTTCAAGACGGCGGCTGATCCGAAGAGTCCGCTCTCGCCGTTCAGCGCGGAGTCCCGGCCGGCGCGGGAGGCGAGCGTCGACGTCTTCCGCCGGGTCGTCGAGGGTTCTGACCTGAAGCTGCCGGCCGACCTGAAGGCGGAACTACCCGAACTCCTATGGCTCATGGAGATGGGCATCGTGCTCTTCTGGGTCCACGACGACAGCGAGGACCTGCGCCGCACCAAAGCCCTGATCGACCGCTCAGTCCCTCTGGTCGACCGCCTGCTCCGCCTGACCCGCATCCCCGGCGTCCGCGGGGTCGTGAACGACATCGTCGGCCTGATCCGCGCAATCCGCCCGTGAGAGCTACTCGCCGGTGAGGCCGTCCAGGCGTTCGCGGAGGAGGTCGGCGTGGCCGTTGTGGCGGGCGTATTCCTCGATCATGTGGATGTAGAGGTAGCGCACCGAGTAGTCGCCCTCGTGGCCCGGGCGGACGAACGTGTCGTCGAGGGTGTAGCGGGCGGCGATCTCGTCGGAGGTCTTGACGATCTGCCGGAAATCCTCGAGGTCCCGTTCGGCCTGTGCCGGGTCGGCGAGGTCGAAGTCACCGTCGGGATGCTCGGCGGTCCAGAACTTCGGCTCGGCGGGGAATTGGGCCAGCGCGCGGTGGAACCAGTACTTCTCGACCTCGGACAGGTGCCGGACCAGTCCGATCAGCGACATGCTGGACGGATCCACACTGCGCTCCACCAGTTGTTCACTGGTCAGTCCGGAGACCTTCCACAGCAGTGTGCCGCGGTGGAAGTCGAGGAAACCCTGCAGAAGTTCGCGTTCACCCGCGGCGGTGGCCGGATCCACCCGGAACTGTGTCGTCACGAGCAGAACCTAGCGGTGTGACGAGCGTCCTGTGAATATCCATCGGGGTGTTGGCCCCCGGTGCCGTAGACTGTCGGTGACGGCCCGCCCAGTTCTGCCTCGGGCCGGTGAGCGCAAACACATTGCGCCAGCAGTCGACCACCACGCGCCGCGGCCGCAAACGGCCGCGCCGGGCAGGACGACCCCCGAACTTTTGGAGTACCAGATGGCGGTCCGCCGCCCCACGTCCACATCCACGCAATCCGCCCAACCGCAATCCACCGCCGCATCGCGTCCGCGCCGCCGGCGCCGTTCCGGTGACCGCCGCAACGGATCCTCCGCCGCGGCGCTCTTCAGTCCACCCGCTGAGACCGGCCGACAGGCGAAGGTTGCTGTCAGCAACAACACGTCGTACGACGAGGTCGACGAGATGGTTGTCCCCGACAACCTTACGTTCGCCGACCTCGGCGTGCCCGAGACGCTGGTCACCGCGCTGTCGGCGACCGGGGTGACGAAGCCGTTCCCGATCCAGGCGGCCACGCTGCCGGATTCCCTGGCCGGCAAGGACGTTCTCGGCCGCGGCCGGACGGGATCGGGGAAGACCTACGCGTTCGTCCTGCCGGTGCTGGCTCGTCTCGCATCCGGCCGCGGGAAGCGTCGGGCGAACCACCCCCGCGCGCTGATCCTCGCGCCGACTCGCGAGCTCGCGACCCAGATCCAGGCGTCGATCACGCCGCTCGCGGACGCGCTCGGCCTGCGCTCGATGACGGTCTTCGGCGGCGTCGGCCACGGCCCGCAGATCACCGGTCTGCGGAAGGGTGCCGACATCGTCGTCGCCTGCCCGGGCCGGCTCGAGGATCATGTCCAGGCCGGTCACGCGAAGCTCGACGCGGTAGAGATCACCGTGCTCGACGAGGCCGATCACATGGCCGATCTCGGCTTCCTGCCCGCCGTCCGCCGGATTCTCGAGGCGACCCCGTCCAGCGCCCAGCGGCTGCTGTTCTCGGCCACGCTGGACGCCGGCGTCAACGTCCTCGTGCAGCGATTCATGACCACGCCGGTCACGCACAGTGTCGACTCGGCGCAGTCGCCGGTCTCGCTCATGACCCATCACGTGCTGCACGTCCAGCCCGACACCCGGCTCCCGGTGCTCGTCGACCTGACCGCCGCGCCCGGGCGTTCGCTGGTCTTCACCAGGACGAAGTACGGCGCCAAGGCGCTGACCAAGAAGCTGATCGCCCAGGGCGTGCCGGCGGTCGAGCTGCACGGCAACCTCTCCCAGGGCGCCCGCACGCGAAACCTGGAGGCCTTCTCCGACGGTACGGCGAAGACCCTCGTCGCCACCGACATCGCGGCCCGCGGGATCCACGTCGACGACATCGCGCTGGTGATCCACGCCGATCCGCCGATCGAGCACAAGGCCTACCTGCACCGCTCCGGACGGACCGCCCGCGCCGGTGCCGAGGGCACGGTCGTCACGTTGATGACCGACGACCAGGTCCGCGACGTCCGCGACCTCACCCGCAAGGCCGGCATCGCCCCGAAGGTCACCAAGCTCGGCACCGGCGACCCGCTGCTGACCGAGCTGGCCCCCGGCGAGCGGACCTTCGTCGAGCCGGCCGTCAAGGCCGTCCAGCCGGAGCGACTCGCGAGCTCGACCGGTCCCGGATCGGGCCGGGGCGGCCGTCGCCGTCGCGCCTCGGGCTCCGCTCAGCCGGCAACCGAGCAGCGGCCGAACCAAGGCCGTTCTGCCCAGGCATCCCGCGCGACGGGTGGCTCGCGGGGCTCCGGCCGCGCCAAGTCCCGCGCAGGCTCGGGCGGTTCGAAGACCTACACCACGAGCACTCCGGGATCGGCCGCCCGTCCGGCCGGTGCCGCAGCGTTCTCCGCCGGCTCCCGGGCCGGCAGCTCCCGACGCGGTCGCTGACTCACCGCGTTGAGCTGACCCACTGCAGGCGTTGAAAGGCCCAGTCACTCCGACTGGGCCTTTCGCGCGCGGTGGGCCCGAACGCGGCCGCGGGTGACGCCTTAGCCCGTTACGTTGGTAACGGTTCGGCCGTTACGGCAAGTTGCGACGAGGAGGCATCGTGATTCGGACTGTGCTGGGGGATCTGCGGCCGCAGGCGCTCGGGGTGACCGACTCCCACGATCATCTCTTCTTTCGTTCGGCGGTTCTGCCCGGGCAGGAGCTGGATGACGAAGGCGCGGCGGTGGCGGAGGTGCGTGCTTTCGCAGCGGCCGGTGGGCAGGCGGTCGTGCAGTGGACGCCGCACGGACTAGGGCGCCGGGCCAAGTTGTTGCCCGGGATCTCAAGCAGCACAGGGGTTTCGCTGATTGCGGCGACCGGACTGCATCGGCGTGAGCACTACCCGGAGGGATTCGTCGACGGCGTGCGGGCTCGGCTGGCCGAGATCTTCGTCCGCGAGCTGACCGTTGGCATGGGCAACAGTTCGGTCCGCGCCGGACTGATCAAGGTGGCCGGCGGATTCCATGTCCTGGACGCGCACGCCGAGCTCGTGATGCGGGCGGCGGCCGAGGCGCATCACGCGACCGGCGCGCCGATCGCGGTCCATCACGAACTCGGATCCGCGGCGGACGCCGTACTGGATCTCCTTGTCGACAAGCTCGACGTACCTCCGTCGGCGGTGATCCTCGGGCATCTGAATCGGTTCCCGGATCTCCGTGGTCAGCTCGAATTGGCCGAGCGGGGTGCGTGGCTGGCGTTCGACGGGCCGTCGCGGGCGAATCACGCGACTGATCCTCGATTGCTGGACTGCCTGGCCGCGCTGGTCGACGCGGGGTACGCCGACCGGCTGCTGCTCGGCGGTGACACCACGACCGCCAAGGCCCGCGGCGCGACCGGTGAAGGACCCGGCATCCCTTATCTCCTCACTCACCTCCGGCCCCGGATCGCGCGCCACCTCGGCGCCGACGTCGCGCACGCGATCTTCACCGCCAACCCAGCCCGTGCCTTCGCCGCCGATTGGCGAGCCTGACCAACCCACGAGATTGCGTCGGGCGGGTTGCGGGGCCGGGCGGCCGGCTCGGCGGTACGGTTCGCGCATGAGCGTGATCGCGCAGATTTTCGTGGTTGTGGCCGGGCTGTTCCACGTCGCGGTGTTCGCCCTGGAGAGCCTGCTGTTCAGCAGGCCGAGCACGTACAAACGGTTCCTGGTGAAGGATGAGGCGGAGGCGGCGGCTGCCCGGCCGTGGGCGTTCAACCAGGGGTTCTACAACCTGTTCCTGGCGATCGGCGCGCTCGGCGGTCTGATCTGGGGTGGCGACAAAGGCCACGCGATCGCGCTGTTCGCGTGTGCCTGCATGGCGGGCGCCGGCCTCGTGCTGGTCGCCTCCGACCGCCGGATGGTCCGTGCCGCCGCCGCCCAGGCCATCCCGCCGATCCTCGCGCTGGTCCTCGCCGCCGTTGTCTGAGTGCGCTTGACTTAAAGTCCACTTGATGCCCGAGGGTTCTCGGCATGACCACCACTGCCGAACCCGAGGCCGACCAGACCACCGACTCCGGCGGCGTACTCTCGCCGAGGTACCGGGCCTTGACGGTCGGGATGGTTGCGCTGATCACCCTGGTCGCGTTCGAGTCCCTCGCGGTCACGACCGCGATGCCGACGGTCGCCGAGGCGCTCGACGGGCTCAGCCTGTACGCGCTGGCGTTCGGCGGCCCGCTGGCGTCCGGCGTCGTCGCGATGGTTGTCTCCGGCACCTGGAGTGATCTGAAGGGCCCGACTCGTCCGCTCTGGCACGGGACCGCCTGGTTCCTGGGCGGTCTGATCATCGCCGGAATCGCGCCGTCCATGGAGGTTCTGGTCGCGGGCCGCATCATCCAGGGCTTCGGCTCCGGCCTGCTGACGGTCGCCCTGTACGTCGTCGTCGGGCAGCTGTACCCGGCCCGGCTGCGCCCGCGGATCTTCGCCGCGTTCGCGACCGGCTGGGTCGTCCCGTCCCTCGTCGGGCCCGCGATCGCCGGCCTGATCGTCGAACACGCGAGTTGGCGGATCGTGTTCCTCGCCGTACCCGCGATCGCGATCCCGGCCGCGCTCGTGATGCGGCCCGGTTTGGCCCACGGAGCTGCGCACGAGGCGCGCGAGGGACGGCTGTGGGACAAGCGAGCCATGTGGGCGATCGCAGCGGCGGTCGGGGTCGGCCTTCTGCACTACGGCGGCCAACAGCGCGGCGTACTCCAGGTTGTTCTGCTGGTGATCGGCTTGGCCGGCGTGGTCGCGTTCGCCCCACGGCTTCTGCCGAGCGGGACGTTCACGCTCGGACGCGGCCTGCCATCGGTGGTCGCGCTGCGGGGTTTGGTGGCCGCTGCCGGATTCGGCGCCGAGGTGTTCCTGCCGCTGATGCTGACCCGGGAGCGCGGTCTGTCCCCCGCCCTCGCGGGTCTGGTGCTGACCGTCAGCGCCCTGAGCTGGACCGCCGCCTCCTGGTACCGCGGCCGCCCGAAGCAGCCGTTCTCCCACTCGGTGTTCCTGCAGGCCGGCATGGTCTCGATCCTGCTCGGCATCGCCACCGCGACCCTGACCCTCAACGACAACGTCCCGGTGCTGGTCGGCATCCTCGGCTGGAGCCTCACCGGCCTCGGCATGGGCACGGTCTTCCCGACCTTATCGGTGCTGACCCTGGAGTACTCCGAGCGCGACGAGCAGGGCGCCAACAGCTCCGCCGCGCAGCTGAGCGACTCGTTGTCCACAGCAACGGTCCTGGCCGTCGGCGGATCGCTGTTCGCCGCGCTCGAGCCGCACTCGGCGGTGACGGCGTACCTGGTCGCGTTCGGGCTCCCGGCGGCGCTCGCGCTGATCGGCGTCCAGGCGGGCCGGCGGACCGCGCGCGCCGCGAGCTAGTCCTTGGACCCCGTCACGGCGATGCTCACGCCGAGGCCGATGATCATCAGGCCGCCGGTGCCGCCGACCATTTCGAGCCGGCGCGGCGAGCGGGCGAACCACTCGCGGGCGGTGCCGGCGACGACCGCCCAGACGCTGTCGGAGCAGAGCGCGATCAGGATGAAGATCAGGCCGAGGACGAGGATCTGGGCCCAGGCCGGGCTGCTCGCGCCCTTGTCCACGAACTGCGGCAGCACGGCGGCGAAGAAGACCGCGGTCTTGGCGTTGGTGACCCCGACCAGGAACCCCTGCCGGAGCGTCCGGCGGGTGTTGCCCGGCTTCACGCCACTCGTCATCGCCTCGACCAGCGACTTCCGGGTCCGGAACGCGTGCACGCCGAGATAGATCAGGTACGCCGCGCCCGCCAGCTTCACCACGGTCAGGGCGATGGCGCTGGCCGCGATCAGGGTGCCGAGGCCGAGCGAGACCAGACCGAGCAGCACCGAGGCGCCGATGGTGTTGCCGACCATCGTCAGCACGGCCTCGCGGCGCCCGACCGCGAGCGCCCGGCCGACGATGAACAGCACACTCGGCCCGGGCACGACGATGATGATGAACGCGGTGATCGCGAACGCGATCAGGTGGTGAGCGGACGGCATTTCCTCAGAGTAAGTGCGACGCGGTCGCGCCGCACTACCCCTGTCCACCGGGTGGGATAGATCACCGCCACGCCGCCATCCGTTGACCGGCCAGTCCAGCGGCCTCTACGGTTCGGGGGACAACCTGCGGTGCCATGAGGGAAGCCGGTGCAAGTCCGGCACGGCCGCGCCACTGTGAGCGAGCTCTGCTCGTGAGTCAGGACGCTCGGGCACCAGCAGCCTTTCGATGGGGACGCGCACTTCCCCAGGAGGTTCAGATGGCAGCTCCTGCCCGCTCGGTCGCCGTACCGGCTCTCTCCCCCCGGCTCCTCGCCGTCGCGCTGCTCAGCGTCGGCCTGATGCTCCTGCTCGCCTACCTGGTCGGGTTCGACCAGGGCGCGGTCTCCCAGTCCGGGATGTACCTGCACGAGCTGATGCACGACGGGCGCCACCTGCTCGGCGTGCCCTGCCACTAGATCCCTATGCGCACCTTCGGATCGCTCCTGGTGCGCGGACTGATCGTCGGACTCTTCGCCGGCCTGCTGGCCGGGACCTTCGCGTACGTGATGGGTGAACCGCGTGTCGACGCGGCCATCGCGATCGAAGAGGCCGGTGCCGCGCACACTCATGACCATGGCGACGGCGCCGAGCCTGCCGCCGAAGAGAAGCCGCTCGTCAGCCGTGAAGGCCAGAAGGCCGGCTTGTTCCTCGCCACCAGCCTGTACGGCGTGGCCCTCGGCGGCATGTTCGCCGTCGGCTTCACGCTGCTCCGCCGCAAGCTCCGCACCGGGAACGACGCGTACGCCGCGCTCGGCCTGGCCGCGGCCGGCTTCGTCGGGATCGTGCTGGTCCCGTTCCTCAAATACCCACCGAACCCACCCGCGGTCGGTAATCCGGACACGATCACCCGGCGGACCGTGACCTACCTGCTGACGCTGGTGATCGGCCTCCTCGCGGTCTGGGCCGGCGTCGCCGCATCGCGCTGGGCCGCCCGGTACGGCGAACTCGCCCGGCTCGGCGGCGGGGTGATCGCGTTCCTCGTGACGATCGTGGCGGCGTACCTGATCCTGCCTCGTATCAACGAGGTTCCGGAGACGTTCCCCGCTACGCTGCTGTGGCAGTTCCGGTTCGCCTCGCTCGGTACGCAGGCGACGCTGTGGCTCCTGCTCGGCTTCGGGTACGCCGCCACGGTGGACGACCGCCGGCTGACTCGACAGAAGGTGGTCGCCGCTTGACGGAATTGAATACCTTCCCCGCCCCACCACCCCGGTCACTGACACTGATCGCGCATGCCTTGACACCCGCGCTGCGTGGACTCGTGCTCGGCGGCGACGCCGAACCGGATCCGGCGAGTGTCGAGGCTGCCCGCGGACTGAAGCTCACAGCCGATGCCGTGTACGCCGGCCCCGAGCGGGCCGCCGTACGCACCGCCGAGGCGCTCGGGCTGACCCCGGTCGTCGAGCCGGTCCTGCGGGACCGCGAGTACGGCGACTGGGCCGGCCGCGACCTCGAGGAGTTGCTCGCGGCGGATCCGGAGCGGGTGTCGGCGTGGCTCGAGCGTCCGCACACCGCGACCCCGGGTGGCGAGACCGAGAACGACGTGATCGCGCGGGTCGCGGACTGGCTCGGGGATCTCGATCAGCTGACCGGCGATCGCCGTACGGTCGTCGCCGTCCTCCACCCCGCGGTGGTGCGGGCGATCGTGCTGTACGTCCTCGATGCGCCCGCCGAGTCGCTCCGGCACGTGGACGTCCGTCCGCTGGCCACGGTCAACCTCTCCCATCACACAGGATCCTGGTCACTGGCCTTCCACTGACTTACTCTCTGCGGTTAACAGGCAACCGCTTGTGTGGATACCTCCTGGGGACCGAGGGACGCCATGACCGTGGCCGACCAACTCGACCTGCTGATCCGTCGTACCCGGGATCTGCCGCACCAAAAGGCAGTCCAGGAGGTCCGGGACTACTTCCGCGCCTTGCCGGCGGCCTCCGCTCGCGCACTCGCCGAGAACCCGCCCGAGCAGCTCAGCGCGCTGGACGGCGCCCCGCTGCAGTTACGGTACGACGCCAGCCGCGTGATCCTGCTCGCGGCGCAGCAGCGGCTACGGGACGCGGTCGAGGGCGGTGAGTCCACGCCCGAGCAGCGCAAGCGGCTCGACACCGTGAGCGAGATGCTGCGGCCGGTCCGGAAGGGCCTGGACGTCGATGCCGCCGGCAACCGCATCGAGGTGTTCGGATCGCGGCAGTTCCTGTCCGTGGACGTCGAGGGTCAGGGCCGGATGATCGAGGTCCTCGGCGACCTCGAGACCGCCCGCAACGTGGTCGTGCTGATCCCGGGACTGGGCAACGACCTGGACGGCGTACGCGCGCAGATGGACCGGGCGCAGCAGCTCAAGAACCAGGTCGGCCGGAATACGGCTGTGGTGGTGTGGAAGGGCTACGACGCACCGCTCACCCTGGAAGACGCGATGTCCAAGGAGCCCGCGCGGGCGGCCTTGCCGCGGCTGTCGCGCTTCGAAGCCGGTGTCGAGGTGGTCAAGGCGCCGTCTGCGGAGACGACGTTCATCGGGAACAGCTATGGGTCGCTCGTGCTCGGCCAGGCGCTGATGGAAGGCGTCGACGGGCGGCTGTCGGATGGGGTGAGTCCCGACCGGGCGGTGCTGGTCGGGTGTCCCGGCATCGACCCGAGCGTGACGTTGGGGGCGCAGATCACACCGCCGGGGACCAGCCTGTACGTCGCTCGCGCGAAGGGCGACTACATCTCCTACCTGCAGGAGCACGGTCCCGATCCGGCCGACTTTCCGGACGTGTTCCGGTTCGAGACCGAGCGCGGCGACGTCCACGTCCGCGGGCACATGAGCTACTTCGAGCTCAACAGCGAGTCCTTGCGGAACCTCGGCCGGATCGGCCGCGGCGAGCTGGGCGCGGTCACCGCGGCGGTTCGGACAACGGCGAAGCAGGAGAGCCGGGTGCTGCCCGGGATCTCCTGGTCGGAGCCGCTGCGTAGGGTGGCTCAGACACCGGCGGCGGTGCCGCTCGCGAAGGTGTTCGACGGCGTGATGGCGCTGAAGAAGATCAGTTCAGGACCCAAGGGCCAGCCCCCCGACGGCCCCAGGGACCGCCGGACCGGCGGTGGCCCGGCCCGCCAACCGGAAGGACCTGCTCGATGACGCTGACCCAGGCCCGGGACTTCCTCCGGGCGGAACTGCTGGCCGTGGCGGCCGTCGCCGTACCCGGTCTGGACGGAGTGGTCACGCACGACCCAGGCCCGGTGAACCCGCGGGCCATGTCGGACGGGCGCGGGCCGGCCACCATCTGCTCGATCACCGTGGAGACCGGCGATCCGGCCGTCGTCGACCCGGCGGGACAGGTCGCGGCCGCGGCCACCGCGCTGACGACGCGCGGGTGGAAGACCGAAATCGCTCCGGTGGAGGGCGGCCATCACAGCCTCGCCGCCCGGCGGGACGGGTACGAGGTCGCGGTGCACGGCTGGGACGGCGACTGGCGGCTGACGCTGGCCGGCGAGACCCCGGAGATCACGGACTAGCGAATCGCGGCAATGCGTCGCGAGAGTTGCCGCCAAGGTGTATGACGGGGGATGTGACGCTCACCGAAGCCCGCAACTTCCTCCGGTCGGAACTGCTCACGGTCGCCGCCACGGTGGTGCCTGGCCAGAAACCGGCGGTCACGCAGGACGTCGGGCCGTCGGGCCAGGGTGCGCTGTCGGACGACCGCGGACCGGAGTCGGTCTGCACGATCACGGTCGAGACCGGCGACCCGGCGACACCTGATGCGGAGGCCCAGTTCGGCTTCGCCGCCGAAACCCTCGAGGGCCGCGGCTGGAAGGTCGAGCTCACTCCGGTCGCCGACGGCCACCACCACCTCACCGCCCGCCGCAACGGCTACGACCTCACGGTCGACGCCCGCACCACCGACTGGCGCCTGACCTTCACCGGCCAGACGCCGTACGTCGACGACCTCTAGCCGTACACCCCCGGGCCGGTGGGTCGGCGAACGCCCACCGGGCCCGCGGACGGCGAGGTCCGCACGACCTCCCTGGGGATGCGGGCTAGCTGGTGGCGGCGCGTTCGGCGGCGCTGCGGAGGACGCAGAACTCGTTGCCTTCCGGGTCGTGCATGACGACGAAGCCGGTGCCGTCGGGGTTGCGGCGGTCGTGGGCGATGGTGGCGCCCAGCGTCAGCAACCACTCGACCTCGGCGTCCCGAGTTCCGTCCGGCTCGAGGTCGAGGTGGACCCGGTTCTTGGCGGCCTTCTCGTCGTTGTTCTGCTCGAACAGGAGCTTCACCGAGTCCGCGACGACCGCGGCGTACGGCTCGCCGGGATGGTCGTCGTCGGGCCGCTCGGCCTTCAGCACCTGCAGCCAGAAGCCGGCCAGCTCATAGGGGTCGTGGGCATCGAACGTCACCGTTCGCACGTGGGAAGTCATGCGCCAACCCTACTTCCGGAAGAGCAGGCGGTCCTGCGGAACTTCACCATCCAGGTACGGCGTGAAGCCGGCGGCGACCGCGATCTCGGTGAGCCCCTCGGCTTGCCACCGATGGACGTAGAGATCCATCGGGAGACCGCCGTACCCGGACGTCTTGTGGGTGGACTCGTCGCCGACGTGAAAGCCCATCAGCAGGACCCCGCCGGCGGCCAGCACGCGGTGGAACTCGGCAAACGCCTGCGGTACGACGTCGCGCGGCAGGTGGATGATCGACCACCAGGACACGACCCCGCCGAGCTCACCGTCGGCCAGTTCCAGGGCCGTCATCGAGCCGACCCGGAAGTCCAGCTCCGGGTGGTCCCGTCGGGCGACATCGATCATCCCCGGGGACAGGTCGATCCCGGTCACTTTCAGACCGCGCGCGGCCAGCAGGCCGGTCGTTCGGCCGGGCCCGCACCCGACGTCAAGCACCGGACGGCCACCGGCCAGCTCGGCGAACAGGTCGAAACCCTCGGACTCCCAGTCCGCGCCGTCCTGCACGAGGTCGGCGTACGCAGTGGCGACGGTGTCGTAGGAGCTGCGAATGTTGCCCAGGTGGTCAGTCACCCGGCCGACCCTAGAGCCGGCCGGGGACAGTTTTTCAGGCCTTGCCGAGGGTCTGCCGCTGGCGGCCGAGCCCCTGGATCTCGAGTTCCATCGTGTCGCCGGGAGCCAGGTACGGGAACCGGCCGGACAGCGCGACGCCCTCCGGGGTGCCGGTGTTCACGATGTCGCCGGGGCTGAGCACCATGTACTGCGAGAGGTCGCGGATCAGCGCCGCCGCGGAGAAGACCATGTCCCGGGTGTTCGAGTCCTGCCGCGCCTCGCCGTTCACCCAGGACTTCAGGTCGAGGTTGTCGGGGTCGACCTCATCGGCCGGGACCAGCGCCGGGCCGAGCGGGTTGAACGTCTCGCAGCACTTGCCCTTGGACCACTGCCCGCCGGACTCATCGAGCTGGAAGGCACGCTCGGACACGTCGTTCGAGACCGCGTAGCCGGCGATGCAGGCCAGCGCTTCCTCGTCGGTCTCGACGTACCGGGCCTGCTTGCCGATGATGACGGCGAGCTCGACCTCCCAGTCGGTCTTCGTCGAGCCGCGCGGGACGAGCACCTCGTCGTCCGGGCCGACGACGGTGTTCGGGTGCTTGAAGAACACGATCGGCTGCTCCGGCGGCTCGGAGCCGGACTCGGCCGCGTGGGCGGCGTAGTTCATGCCGATGCAGACCACCGCGCCCGGCCGGGCGATCGGGGCGCCGATCCGCAGGCCCTCGACGTCGGCTACCGGCAGGTCGCCGGCCTCGAGGGCGGCGCGAGCCCGGGCGACACCGTCCGCGGCGAGGAACGCCCCGTCGATGTCGGCGGTGATCGAGCTCAGGTCGTGAACGGTGCCGTCGGCGGCGCGCACGTACGGGCGCTCCTCGCCGACCGCGCCGAGGCGCAGCAGTTCCACAGATGTCTCCCTGGCGGTCTGGTGACGGTGTCTAGTCCTGGTCGAAGATGGGCCGCAGCCGGGCCCGGGAGGCCTCGATGTGCGCCCGCATCGCCGCGGCCGCGTCCTCCGGATCGCCCTTGCGGACCGCGGTCACGATCGTCTTGTGCTCCCGCAACGCCTTCGTCGCGATGCCGCCACCGTAGTACAGCCGGAACAGGTGCAGGTGGCAGTGTGTCCGCTGGAAGGACAGCCGGGCCGTCTCGTTGCGGGACAGCTCCAGCACCAGGTCGTGGAAGCGCTGGTCGTGCGCCGCCATCGCCCGGTAGCTCTCGTACGCCGGCCGGTCCGGTACGTCGGTGTAGCTCAGCATCTCCGCCTTGAGCCGGGCCAGGTCGTCGGCGCCGGCCCGCTCGGCGGCGCGGCCGGCCGCCCACGGCTCGACGTGCAGGCGGTACTCGAACAGGTCGTCGAACTCGGCCAGGGTCAACCGGGACGACACCCGGTAGCCGCGCAGCGGTTCCTTGATCACCAGCCCGTCGGACTCCAGCCGGGCCAGCGACTCCCGGATCGGGGTCTGCGAGATGCCCAGCTCACGGGTCAGCGCGTCGATGTTCAGCCGGGTGCCCGGCTCGACCACGCTGTCCATGATCAGGCCCTTGACCGTTTCGTAGACATCGTCGCTCAGCACCTGCCGCTGAGGCAGCCGGGCGAGCTGCCCCGCCAGACCCACATGCGCATCCGTCACGTGTCGCTCCTCCCAGAGCCATTCTGCCCGACCCGCATCGTTACCTGGACGAGTCTTGACGGGTCCAGTGTGAACGGGCAGCATCAGGTACGCAATATCCTATAGGATCTGGAGCCGCCCCATGACCGCGTCGCCCCTCCGGACCCCCCTTCCGGCGAGTACGGCGATTATCCGCGCCGAGGCCTACCTGGTCGACCTGGAGGTCGAGACGGTCCGCACCGACGCGGTCCAGTCGTTCCTCAAGCAGGAGACCATCTTCGTGTCGGTGGAGACCGCGGACGGGCTGACCGGCCTCGGGTACTCCTACACGATCGGCACCGGCGGCACCGCCGTACTGGCGTTGCTGCGGGACCATCTGCTGCCCCGCCTCGTCGGTGCGGACGCCCGGAACGTCGAGGCGCTCTGGTCGGACCTGTTCTGGTCGACCCACGCGACCACGGTCGGTGCGATCACGTCGCTCGCGCTCGCGGCCGTCGACACGGCGTTGTGGGATCTGCGCTGTCTGCGGGCGGGTGAACCGCTGTGGCGGTTGGCCGGTGGATATCGGCAGCGGGTGCCGCTCTACGACACCGAGGGCGGCTGGCTGCATCTGACAATTGACGAGCTGGTTGCGGGCGCGCTCGCGTCGCAGAAGGCGGGCTGGCCCGGGGTCAAGCTCAAGGTCGGCAAGCCACGGGTCCACGAGGATCTGGAGCGACTGCAGGCGGTTCGGGACGCGGTCGGGCCGGCGCTCGACATCATGGTCGATGCGAACCAGTCGATGACGTATCCGGAGGCTCGCCGGCGAGCTGCGGCGTTCGAAGCGATTGATCTGTCATGGCTCGAGGAGCCGTTGCCGGCCGACGATGTGACCGGGCACGTGCGGTTGGCGGAGTCCACCTCGATTCCGATCGCGGTGGGTGAGTCGCTGTACTCCGTCTCACAGTTCCGGGAGTACGCCGCGTCGGGCGCTGCCGGGATCGTCCAGGTGGACGTGGCCCGGGTCGGCGGGATCACGCCGTGGCTGAAGGTCGCGCATCTGGCCGAGGCGTTCAACCTCGAGGTGTGCCCGCATTTCCTGATGGAGCTGCATGTCAGCCTGACGGCCGCCGTACCCAACGGCCGGTATGTGGAGCACATCCCGCAGTTGCGGGCGATCACGTCGTCCGAGATGGCGATCGTGGACGGGCATGCGGTGGCGCCGGACTCGCCGGGGCTGGGCATCGACTGGAATCAGGACGCGATCGACGATCGGAGGGTTGGATGAGTGGCATGACTCGAGTCGACGCCCATCACCACATCTGGGACCTGACGGTCCGCGAGCAAACCTGGATGGTCGGGGCCGCGCTCGACCCGATCCGGCGCAACTACTCCATGGACGATCTGGCGCCGCGAGCCGCGGCCGCCGGTGTCACCTCCACCGTCCTGGTTCAGACCGTGGGCCTGGTCGAGGAGACCGCCGAGTTCCTGGAAGTTGCCGCCAGCAATAATCTGGTGGCGGGTGTGGTCGGCTGGGTGGACCTCACCGCGGACGACGTCGCCACCGCGCTGGACGGCCTGCGCTCGCGTCCGGACGGCGCCTATCTGAAGGCGATCCGCCACCAGGTCCACGACGAGCCGGACGTCGACTGGCTCCTGCGCCCGGACGTCCAGCGCGGCCTGGCCGCCGTCGCCGACGCCGGCCTGGCCTACGACCTGCTCACCAAGACCCCGCACCTCTCCGCCGCGATCCAGACCGCCCGCAACCTCCCCCAGCTGAACTTCGTGGTCGACCACATCTCCAAGCCCGTGATCGGCGAGCCGCTGGAGCCCTGGGCCACCCAACTCCGCGAGCTGGCCGCCCTGCCCAACGTCACCTGCAAACTCTCCGGCATGGTCACCGAAGCCTGCTGGACCGACTGGAAACCCGCCGACCTCCAGCCGTACGCCGACGTCGTCCTGGACGCCTTCGGCCCGGACCGGGTGATGTTCGGCTCCGACTGGCCCGTCTGCCTCCTGGCCGCCTCCTACGCCGAGGTGGTCGAAACAGCCGAGACCCTCACAGCCTCCTTGACCCCCACAGAACGCGAAGCAGTCTTCGCCACCACCGCCACCAACACCTACAAGCTCTAGCTGGGCTCGAGGTCGGCGGTGGTGGCGGACCAGCTGGCGAGGAGGGTGAGGGCGTCGTCGGAGGGGGAGCCGGGCTCGGCGGTGTAGGTGAGGAGGCTTTGGTTCGGGTCGGAGGCCAGGGGGAAGGACTCGAAGGGGAGGTCGAGGTCTCCGACGACGGGGTGGTGGAGGAGTTTCCTGCCGGTGGTGTGGATCCGGACGTCGTGGGCGGCCCAGCGGAGCCTGAACTCCTCGCTGCGGGTGGACAGCTCGCCGATCAGATCCGAGGTCCGGCGGTCGTACGGATCCCGGCCGACCTCGGCACGGAGTAGTGCGACGGTGTCGTTGGCGACCTGGTCCCAAGCGCGGAAGAACTCGGTCGCCTGCGGGTCGAGGAAGACGAACCGGGCGTTGTTGGGCGGCCTGACGGGTCCGGCGTACGCGGGCGAGAACAGCGCCGCCCCGAGGGCGTTGGCGGCCAGGATGTCCAGGCGTCCGCTCAGTACGAACGCCGGGGTGCCGATCATCGAGTCCAGGACGCGCTGGACGGTGGGACGGATCGGCTGGGCGGCGGGTCGGCGGCGTGGTGGTCGGGTCTTGCCGGCGGTGCGGAGCAGGTCGAGTAGGTGTGCCCGCTCGGCTTCGTCGAGCTGTAGTGCGTGTGCGAGACCGTCGATCACGCTGTCGGAGACGCCGATCGCGGTGCCGCGCTCGAGCCGGGTGTAGTACTCGGTCGAGATCCCGGCGAGCAGAGCGACCTCCTCCCGGCGCAGTCCCACGACCCGTCGGCGGGCTCCGCCGTACACCGGTAGCCCGGCCTGTTCGGGGCTGATCCGGCCTCGCCGCGTGGTCAGGAACTCCCGGATCTCCGAGCGCACGTCGCCTCGGATGTCGCGGTCGTTCCTGCCGGTCATGTTCACCACTGTACGAGCGCCTCCGCGGAGTTGGGGGTCCCTCTCAGTACCCCTCGAACAGGGTCTCCCCGCCATCCGCGCCGACTGGTTTCGTGGGGATCACTACATCAACGAGAGGGAAGTTCACGAGCATGACTGACAAGAAGGTTTGGTTCATCACCGGCGCCGGGCGCGGTCTGGGCGTGGACATCGCCACTGCCGCACTGGCCGCCGGTCATGCCGTCGTCGCCACCGGACGCAGCGCCGAGCGGGTGAGCTCCGCCCTCGGCGCGTACGACGATCTCCTCGTCGTCACGCTGGACGTGACCGATCCGGCCGGCATCCAGGACGCCGTCCGCGCGGCAACGGATCGCTTCGGCCATATCGACGTACTGGTCAACAATGCGGGCAACTTCAACGCCGGGTTCTTCGAGGAGCTCAGCGCCGAGGACTTCCGGGCGCAGATCGAGACCACGTTGTTCGGTCCGGTCGAGGTCACTCGCGCTGTCCTTCCGGTGATGCGCGCTCAGCGTTCAGGCCTGGTCGTCACGATCTCCTCGACCGCGGGGATCGCCGGCCAGGAGTTCTGTACGGCGTACGCCGCGTCGAAGTTCGGCGTCGAGGGGTGGATGGAGTCGCTGACCCCAGAGGTTGCGCCGTTCGGGATCCGCACGATGCTCGTCGAGCCCGGCTTCTTCCGGACCGAGCTGCTGAGCCCCGAGTCGACCAAGTACGCCGAGGCAACCATCGACGACTACGCCGAGCGCACCCGGGAGACCGTCGCGGGCTGGAAGAGCATGGACGGCCGGCAGGGCGGCGATCCGGCCAAGCTCGCGAACGCGCTCGTGCGGCTCGCGGACGAGGACGAGCCTCCACTGCGCTTCATGGCCGGCGCCGACGCTGTCGCGACTGTCGAGCAGAAGGCCAACACCCTTCTGGCCCAGGCCGACGCGTACCGCGAGCTGTCGAGCGATCTAGCCCACGCCTGACAGGGCCGATCCCAAGTCTCTGACCGGCCCAGCCGGCTACGCCTGATCGGCCGGCGGGGCGAACTCGACGCGGACGCCGAGGAGGCGGATGGGGCGGCGGAGTTCGAATTTGTCGAGGAGGGCCTGGGCGGTGGTGGCGACGACCTCGGGGTCCTGGGTGATTTCGGGGAGTTTGCGGCTCTTGATCGGGGTGTAGAAGCTGATGAAGCGGACCTTCACCCAGATGCGTTGGATCGTGCGGCCCTCGGCGACGACGTCCCGGGTCACGTGGATGGCGATGCGGCGGAGTTCCTTCTCCACGTCGGCTCGGTCGACCAGGTCCTCGGGGAAGGTTTCCTCACGGCTGCGGGAGACGGGCTCGCGGGGTACGTCGGTCACCTCGGTGTCGCCGAGTCCCCGGCCGAGGGCGGCGTACCAGGCGCCCATCTTCGGCCCGAAGCGCTTGCGGAGGACGTCGAGGTCGGCGGCGGCCAGGTCGGCGACGGTGAAGACGCCGAGCTCGTTGAGGTTCCGCTCCATCCGGCTGCCGATGCCCCACAGTTCCCGGACCGGCCGGTGGTCCATCACCTCCCGCCAGTTCGCGCCGGTCAGCCGATAGACGCCGGGCACCTCGATAGGTGCGTCGGTCGTACTCGCGCCCTCGAAAGGCGCGGCGTGGGAACGCGCGTGCTTCGCGAAGGTGGTGGCCAGCTTGGCGCGGGTCTTGTTGTCGCCGATGCCGACCGAACAAGTCAGGCTCGTCCGGGCCTGCACGGCCGCGCGCAGGTCGGCGGCGAGCTGCTCGGGATCGTCGGTCTCCGCGCCGACGAAGCACTCGTCCCAGCCCCAAACCTCGACTACCACGGGGAACGAGCGCAGCGTGTCCATCACCTCGGTCGACGCCGCGTCGTAGGCGGCCGGATCGGACGGCAGGAAGACCGCCTGCGGGCACTTCTTGTACGCCGCCCGCACCGGCATCCCCGAGTGCACGCCGTACTCGCGCGCCTCGTACGACGCGGTCGCGACCACCTGCCGTGGTTGCGTCGGATCGCCAGATCCACCGACCACCACCGGCAACCCGCGCAGCTCAGGTCGGCGCCGGATCTCCACAGCCGCGATGAACTGATCCATGTCCACGTGCAGGATCCACCAGCTCATCACCACTCCCCGGAGTCGACAACCCAGCGTAACGGTGGCTGCGTCAGAGTTCCTTGCGCATCTGCTGAGAGGTGACGATGTAGCCGAGGGACTCGTAGAGGTGGATGGCGGTGGAGTTGTCGCCGAAGACGTTGAGGTCCAGTTGGCTGTAGCCGAGCCGGCGGCACTCGTCCTCGCAGGCGAGCATGATCGCGCGGCCGTAGCCCTTGCCCCGGTGGTCGGCGTCGACCTCGATGCCGTAGATGAACGCGCCCCGCGTCCTGGTGTTGATCCACAAGCTCCCGACCGGCTCGTCACCGGCGCAGGCCAGCCAGATCAGGTGATTGTCGGTGCTGTGGCCCTTCGGCAGCAGCCTGTCGGTCTCGCGGTAGGCGAACTCGAGTGCCCCGGCCGGATCCAGCCCCTGGGCCGGGCCGATGCCGGACGCGAACGACGCGGCGGCGCCGTCCCTCCACCTCGCGAACTCGGAGTCGGTGATCGGGCGAAGGGTCACCAGTGGCGTGGTCACGTGCTGACGATAGTCCGCTCGAGGGGTTTGCCGACGGGTACCGGGACAAGTGGCCGCGGTTGTAGACCCAGCCGCGGTGAAATCGATCGATGCCGAGGTGCCTGACCATGACAGCACTGCCGAAATCCCAGCCATGAGGCGTCGCAAACCGCCCGCCGGCGCGGTGAGCAAGGCCCCGGCCGGCCTGCCGTCGCCCCTGATCGAGAACTGGGCCTGGCAGGATCACGCCGCCTGTGTGGACGTCGACCCTGAGCTGTTCTTCGCCGCCGAGTCCGAGCGCGGCCCCCGCAAGCACGCCCGCGAGGTGGTCGCCAAGTCACTGTGCAAGACCTGCCCGGTACGGCGCGAGTGCCGCGAGCACGCCTTTGTCGTCGGGGAGACGTACGGCGTCTGGGGCGGCACCACCGAGGAGGAACGCGAGCCCGCCCTGCAAGCCCGGCGTCAGTAATCTGTCGGCATGGAGCTGACCTTTGAGCTGGCCGAGAAAGTACTCGCGGCACAGCCGTTCAGTGTGCTGTTGGGAGCCCGGCTGACCGCGTTCGGTGCGGGCGGAGCCACGCTCGAGCTGGACATCCGCGACGACCTCCGGCAGCAGAACGGCTACCTGCACGGCGGCGTCCTCGGTTACGCGGCCGACAACGCGATCACGTTCGCGGCCGGTACGGCGCTCGGCCCCGAGGTGCTCACCGGCGGCTTCACGATTAGCTACCTCCGCCCGGCCCAGGGCACCGTCCTCCGGGCCGAGGCGATGGTCGCCCACGCGGGCAGCCGCCAGGCGACCTGCACCTGCGAGTTGTCGGTCGTCGACGAAGCCGGCGCCACCACCCTGTGCGCGATCGCGCAGGGCACAGTCATCGCCCTGCGCCGATGACGACCCGTGTCCTCGTCACGGGAGCGAGCGGGTACGTCGGCTCCCGGCTGACGCCCCACCTCCGGGCGGCTGGATGTTCGGTGATCGCGTTCGGCCGGTCCCGATCTCGCGATGCCGACGTCAGCAGGGCGGGAAGCTTCACCAGCCCCACTGACCTCGCACTGCTCGATGATCTGCCCATCGACGTCGTTGTCCATCTCGCCGGAGTGACTGGCGCAGCGACCGAGGCCGATGCCATCCAGGTCAACGTGGAGGGAACCCGTCTGCTGCTCCGGACCATGATCGACCGGGGCGTCAGGAGGTTCGTCGTGGCGAGTTCGATCGCGGCCGCGGGCTGCCTCACCGAGGACTTCCTGCCGCAGACATTGCCGATCCCCGCCGGCCATCCCTGCCAGTCCGCGAATCCCTATGGATTCTCGAAGTACCTGGTCGAGGAACTGGCCCGGTACTTCGTCCGGACCGATGACGCCCTGGAGCTCGACCTGTACCGGATCGGCGTGGTCGTCGACGAACCGCATCATCAGGTGGACCTGTCGTCCGTGCGTCTCCCGTTCTGCCAGTTGGGTACAGTCCCGGTCGGCACGGTCGTGGAACGCCTCGCCGGCGCAATCCTTGCGCCTCGGGGTCCGGGCGCTCGGGTCGAGAACCTGGTGTCCCCCGAAATCCCGTCGCAGTACCCGACGATCGAGACTCTGACCGCTGTGCTCGGAGCACGGGTCAGCAGCCTGGACCTGAGCGCGTATCGCCGCCCCGGGAATCATCGGGCCGGGCTGTGGGCCGTACCCGAGGGACGCTGAACGGCCCAACCCGTCTCAGTCGAAGAGCTCCTCGAAGAAGGACTTCTTCTTCTTGCGGCTGTGCTGATTCCCGTACCGCGGGTCGTACTTGCGGTCGTCGTCGTAGCGGCGGTCGTCGTCGTACCGGCGGTCGTCGTACCGTTGCTTCTCCTCGTATCGCGGTTGCTGCTGCGGTGGCGCGTTGTAGCGCAACTCCGCATCCACGAGTCGCTCCAGCTCACCCCGGTCGAGGAAGATCCCGCGGCACTCGCCGCATTGGTCGACGGTCACACCACTGCGCTCGTACGTCCGCATAGCGCCCCGGCACTTAGGACATGTCAGGCTCTCCATCCAGGAACCCTAAGTGACGAAATCCCCGCAATCCGGCCCTTTCAGGCAACTCTCAGGAACTTCAGAGCACAACTCTCAGGTCACTTGAAGCGGGTGAGGAAGTTCTTCACGATCGGGCCGGCTGCGTGGGAGCCGGATTCGCCGCCTTCGACGATGACCGCGAAGGCCACGTCGCCGCGATAGCCGGCCATCCACGCGTTGGTGACGACCTTGCCGCCCTGGACGAGCTCGGCGGTGCCGGTCTTGGCGGCGACGGCGCCGTTGCCGGCCAGGACCTTCGCGGTACCGTCGGTGACCGTCGTCCGCATGAACGTCCGCAGCGAGGCGACCGTTGCCGCGGGCAACGGAGAGGCGGCGGGACCGGCCGCGTCCTTGTCCGGCACCAGGACCGGCTTCATCGCCGTACCGTGGTCGACCGTGGCAGCGATCAGCGAGACGGCCAGCGGGCTCGCGGTGACAGTGCCCTGGCCGATCATCGACGCGGCCTCGGCGACGTCGTCCTTGGGTGCCGGCACCTGACCGCCGTACGCCGAGATCGACAACCCGAGGTCGCGGCCGATCCCGAACATCGCCGCGGTCTTCGTCATCGCGTCCTTCGGCAGCCGGGCGTGCTGCGAGATGAACGCGGTGTTGCAGGACTCGTTGAACGCCTTCTGCATCGTGCCCGCGCCGTACGCCGCCAGGCCGTCGTAGTTCTTGAACGTCTTGCCGAAGACGTTGATCGTGTTCGTGCACGGCAGCGCGGTCGCCGCGGTCTCACCGCTGCCCAGCAACGCGGCCGAGGTGACGATCTTGAACGTCGACCCGGGCGCGTACTGACCCTGGAAAGCGCGGTTGTAGCTGGCCACCGTCGGCCCGTTCGCGGCGGCCAGGATCTGGCCCGTCGAAGCTTGGACGGCGACCAGCGACGCCGGCAGCTTGCTTGTCGCCAGCGCGGCCTCGGCGTACCGCTGCATGTTCGCGTCGAGGGTGGTCTTGACCGGCTTCCCGGCGGTGCCCTTCTGGCTGAAGACCGTCTTGATCGTCAGCTTGGTCTTCCCGTCCCGCAAGGCGACGGTGCCGCCCGGCGTCCCGGCGAGCTGCTGCTGGAACGCGTACTGCAGCCCGGTCGTCCCGACCTGGTCCTGCGCCGAAGCGGTCGGGCCGGCGTTCTTCAGGGTGTCCGCGGTCGCCGTCTTCATGGTGCCGAGGATCGACCGGGCGAACGTCGCGGTCTCCGGCAGCGACTGCGTGCCACCCATCGTCAGCACGCCGGGCAGCTTGCCCATGGTGGTGCGCAGCGCCTCCCACTGCTCGGACCGGATCGTGATCGCGTCGACGAACTGGCCGGTCGGCGCCGCCTTCGCGCGGGCGGCGAGCTTCGCGCCGTCCACCTGGAGGTTCTTGGTGAAGGCGGCGTACGTCGCAGGCGTCGCCACGTTGCCGGAGGCGACCCCGACGATGACGACCTGGCGGTTCGCGGTCAGGGCGACGCCGTTGCGGTCCAGGATCGAGGCGCGGGCGGGCAGTGCGCGGACCCGCTTGAGGTAGTTCGCGTCACCGAGCCCGGGGTAGATGGTGTCGCCGGAGGCCTTGATCTTCCACACGTCGGCGGTCTTCACGGCGGTCGCCGTACTGGTCCACTTCATCGCGCCGATGCCGCGGAGCTGGGCCTCGACGGCGAGGTCCTGCGTGCAGTTGCTGCCGTCGCTGCACTTCGGGTCGCCCTGCGGTGCCACCGTGACGGTGCTCGCGACCAGCGCGGTGTCCACGTCGTCGAGCCGCTTGCCGAACACCGTCGGATTGTCGGTGAGCGCGCCCGCCGCGTCCGGCTTCCCGTCCGGCGCCCACGCCTTCACCCAGGCGTCGGCGAACTCCTTGATCACCGCCGCGGAGGCCTGCTTCTCGTCGTTCGGGTCCGGCTTGCCGTCGGCGCCGGCCTTCTTTCCGGAGCAACCGGCGGTGATCAGCAGACTACTCAGGCAGACGATGGCAGTGGTTCGCTTCACGTTCCCAACTCTCGCACGACGACGGATGGACACCGGGCACAGTCTTCGGCGTGTGCCTTACAGGCACGAGGGCGAAACTACTCAACGCACCCAAGTACGACGCGGGGCGGGCGGCTGGAGTTGGCATCGGATCGCGAAATCGCCTGATCAGGCAGGTGGATCGCCGCGATGAATCAGAGTCAAGAGCCTGCGCGAATCGTGGGCTCGGCAACCGATTGCTCACTCCCGGCGTATTCTGCAGCCTTGTGACCCGCCTTGCTCTGCACAGCCGCCTGATCCCCGGTACCGAAGAGGCCTACGAGATCGAGCACGCTCGTGTCTGGCCGGAACTGATCATCGCGATGCACGCCGCCGGCATCAGCGACTGGTCCATCTGGCGCAGTGGCCGAGATCTGTTCCACCTGGTCGTGTCCGACGACTTCGAGGCCGCTGTCGCGCAGTTGAAGAACGACCCGGTCGACCAGCGCTGGCAGCAGCACATGAGCCAGTTCGTCGAGGGCTTCGCCCAGAACCCGGAAGGCGTCGCCGGCCAGTCCCTGCGCCATGTCTGGACCATGAGCGAGCAGACCGACTAGCCGGACATCTCCCACACCAGCAGCTCGGCGCCATCTGCGCCGGCCGTGATACGTCGCCCGTCGGAGTCGGTCAGGCGTGCGGCGTCCGCCGTACCGAGATCGCCGGCGCCCTCGAGGCTCGCCGTCCCCAGGGCGACGAAGAGATGCACGTACGGCGCTGCCGGGAGGGCGACCGCTTGGCCGGGAGCGAGGCGGGCGACTGACATCCCGGCGGAGTGCTGGTTGATGCGGATTGCGGTACTGGCCGCGTGCTGAGGGAGGCCGGAGGCGATGGGGATGAGCTCGCCGGTGGTGAGGTCGACCTCGGCCTGCTGGTAGGAGGGTGGCAGGTCGAAGCGGTCCGGGCGGACCCACATCTGCACGTAGTGGACCGGATCGCCGGCGTCGTTCCATTCGGAGTGCTGGATGCCGGAGCCGGCGCTCATCCGCTGGGCCAGGCCAGGGTGGACGACGCCGCTGTTCCCTTCCGAATCGCGGTGCGCCAAGGCACCCCGCAGTACCCAGGTCACGATCTCAAGGTCCTGGTGCGGATGCGTCTCAAACCCGGTGCCTGGGGCAACCGTCTCGTCATTGTGCGCGAGCAGGAATCCGAACCCGATGTTCCCCGGATCGTAGTGCGGTCCGAACGAGAACGAGTGCCACGACTCCAGCCACTCACTCGACGTCCGGAACCGCTCGTCCGCCCGCTGGATGTCCATGCTCATGACACCTAGTAAAAGGGACTGCGCCGCTCGGTGGGCGGCGCAGTCCCGGATCGTGGGTGGTGGGTGGTCAGCCGGTCGGGTTGCCGTTGTCGGAGCCGAGGGTGGCGGTGATCGACTGGGTCTGGCCGTTCCGGGTGATGGTGAGCTTCACCTGATCGCCCGGGCGGTGCGAACGGACCGCGGCGACCAACGCGTCCCCTGACGCGATCGCCTTGCCGTCTACAGCGGTCACCACATCACCCGCGTGCAGACCGGCCTTGTCCGCCGCACCGCCGGACGTGACCTCGCCGAGGCGTGCCCCGTTCGAGAGCCCGTCGGAGGACTGCGCGTCGCCGACCTGGACGCCGAGCCGCGCATGCGTGGCCTTGCCCTTGGCCACCAGCTCGTCGATGATCGGCTTGGCCTGGTCGATCGGGATAGCGAAGCCCAGGCCGATGTTGCCGCCTTCGGATTGTCCCGATCCGCCGGCGGTTTTGATCGCGCTGTTGATTCCGACCACCTGGCCGGCGAGGTCGATCAGGGCGCCGCCCGAGTTGCCCGGGTTGATCGCGGCGTCCGTCTGGATTGCTGGGAAGACTGTCGTGCTGTCCTGCTGCGCGTCGCCTGACGTCACCGGACGGTTCAGCGCCGAGACGATGCCGCTCGTCACGGTCGCCTCCAGGCCGAACGGCGAGCCGATCGCGACCACGCCCTGCCCGACCGCGAGCTTGTCGCTCGAACCCAGCTTCGCCGGGGTCAGGTCGGTCGCGGAGGCGTGGATCACGGCCAGGTCGGTGAGCGGGTCGGTGCCCTTGATCGTGGCCGGTACAGTCCGGCCGTCGTTCAGCATGACCGAGATGGTCGCGCCGCTGCCGGCGCCGGCCACCACGTGGTTGTTGGTGACGATCAGGCCGTCCTTGCTGATCACGATGCCGGACCCGGTCGCCTCACCCTGCGAGGTGGCGACCGCGATCTTCACCACGCTCGGCAGCACCTTCGCGGCGGCGCTCTGCACCGAGCCGTCCGGCGCCGAGGCGGGTGCCGCCTGGTTGCCGTTCAGCGGGGCTGTCACCGACGGGGTGTTGGAGGTGGAGTCGTTGGTCGCCGAGTACACCGCGGCGCCGCCGACACCACCCGCGGTGCCGACCAGCAGGGCGGTCAGCGCCACCAGGGCGAGGCCACGCCGCTTCGGCTTCTCCGGTGCGGGGGACGCGGGCTGCGGACCATAGGGCCAGTTCGGGCCCGGCGGCGTCCCCTGATGCGCCCCCGGCCCGAACTGCGGGTAAGCACTCCCAGGTGCCGGGTGCTGTCCCGATCCCTGCGGCGGCCGCGGCTGCCCGCCCTGTGGCGCGAATTGCTGCTGCTGGTGCTGCCCGTAGCCACCCATCGGAAGCTGCTGGGTCCGCTCCTGCGGACTCGCGCCGTACGACGGGTTCTGGCTCCCCGGCGTCGAACCCTGCTCGGGATTCGACCCAGGCTGGTTCTGCGGCAGCTGCTGTGGGTTTTCGTTCATGAGGAGTACTTTGACGGCCCGACCTGAGAGGGCCCTGAAGATCCGCTCGGAGCAGTCGAAGAACTCCATGAAGATCCTCTGAAGGATCGGTCAGGAAGTCTTCAGCGAGTCTGCGTCGCGGCGTGCGGGAGCCACAGCGTGAACTGCGCTCCGGCGCCGGGGACGTTGCGGGCGTAGATCATCCCGCCGTGCTGCTCCGCCGCGTGCTTCACGATCGCGAGCCCGAGACCCGATCCGGGCCGGCTGCGCGCCTCACTGGACCGGTAGAACCGCTCGAACACGTGCGGCAGATCCGGCTCGGCGATCCCCGGTCCGGAATCGGTCACCGTGAGTACGCCGTCCTGCAGCCGGACCGTGACGTGGCCGACGGGCTGTCCGTCGCCGCGCGGCGTGACACCCTCCGGCACGCTGTACTTCGCCGCGTTGTCGAGGAGATTCATCACGGCGCGGCCGAGCAGCCGCTCGTCACCCCACACCGGGAACGGGGTCAGCTGGACGTCCCACTCCAGCCCCGGCGCGCGACGCCGTACCTTGATCACCGCGTCCTGCACGACGTTGGACAGCTCGATCAGCTCCGCGTTCCGCACCTGCGGGGTGTCGCGGGCCAGCTCGGTCAGGTCGCCGATCAGCGTGGTCAGCTCGTCCATCTGCGCCCGGACGTCGTCCAGCAACTGCTGCCGGTCCTCCGGTTTGAGGCCACCGCGCTTGTCCGCCTGGGCGAGCAGGTCGAGGTTGGTCCGGATGCTGGTGAGCGGCGTCCGCAACTCGTGTCCCGCGTCACCCACCAGTCGTCGTTGCCGGTCCTGAGAGCGCGCCAGTGCCGCGAGCATCGCATTGAATGCTTGCGCCAACCGCGAGATCTCGTCAGACCCGGTGACGGGGATCGGCTTCAGATCCTCGGTCCGCGCCACATGCTCGGCTGCCCCGGTCAGCCGGGCCAGCGGCCGGAGGCCGGACCGGGCGACGGCGTTGCCGGCCAGCGCGGCGCCGATGACACCGATCAGGCCGAAGGCCCACAGCACGATGCCGAGGTTGTGCAACGTCTGGTCGATCGGCCCCAGCGACTGCGCGACGACCAGCGCCGACGGCTGCAGGAGGCTCGGGTCGGCCTGGCAGTCGACGTTGGCGACATTGGGCGGACAGTAGCGAGCCGGTACGGCGACGACCCGGAAATGTGATCCGTTCCGGACGCCGACGGTCCGCAGGCTGGCGTCGCCGCCCTGGGACCGGGCGATGTCGATCTCGTTCTGCCCCATCGGCGGGAGCACGCTGTGCTCGGCGCCGAACGTCTGCCCGTCCGCAGTGATCATGCCGACCTGGATGTCGCTCAGTCCGAGCGCGTCGGGCGGGATCTTCTCCAGGACGGTGAGGTTGGTCAGGACGCCTTTCTGGGCGGCCTGTCCGGCCCGCAGAATCAGGCTGTCGTCCAGGTTCTGGTACATCTGCTGGCGCACGGTGACGTACGCCGCGACACTCACGATCGCCACCGCGAGGGCGACCGCGACCGCGGCGAGCAGGGTGACCCGGGCATGCAAGCTCAGCTGGTGGAGTTTTTCGTTCCACCAGCTCTGGGTCCGGGCAGCCGTCGCGGCGACCCGGTTCCCGTTGCCATTGGCAACAGGTTTGTCCGGGGCCGGTGGCTGGAGCCCGGCCGGTGCCGGTTCGTGCGGAGCCGACGCGGCCTGCTGTGGTTGGCCGGCGTACGACGGGAAGTCGTCGGGGTATTGCCTACTCACGGCGGGGTGTCCCTCAGGACGTAGCCGATGCCGCGGACGGTGTGGATCAGGCGGGGCAGGTCGTTCACCTCGGTCTTGCGGCGCAGATAGCCGATGTAGACCTCGAGGGAGTTGGCGGTGGTCGGGAAGTCGTAGCCCCAGACGGCGTCCAGGATGACCGCACGCTCGAGCACCCGGCGCGGGTTGCGGATCAGCAGCTCGAGCAGGGAGAACTCGGTCCGGGTCAGCGGGATCGCGACGTCGCCGCGGTGCACCTCGTGCGCGTCCACGTCGACCACGAGGTCGGCGTACTGCAGGACCTCGCCGCGCTGGCCGCCTTCGCCGGGCGTGCTGCTGCGGCGCAGGAGGGCGCGCAGCCGGGCGAGCAGCTCCTCGAGCGCGAACGGCTTGGTCAGGTAGTCGTCGCCGCCGGCGTCCAGGCCGTCGACCCGGTCCGCGACCGCGTCCCGCGCGGTCAGCACCAGGATCGGAATGTTGTTGCCCGCGGCCCGCAGGGCCTTGGTGGTCTCGAGGCCGTCCAGCCGGGGCATCATCACGTCCATCACCACGACATCGGGCTCGACGTTGCCGATCACCGCGAGCGCCTCGGCGCCGTCGGCCGCGGTCACGACCTCGAAGTCGTTGAACTCCAGCGAACGGCGCAGCGAATCGCGGACCGCCCGGTCGTCGTCCACCACCAGTACCCGCATCGCGCGCTCCCGCTCCACCTGAGTCCGGACAGCCCGATCTGACCATCCGCGTGTCGACATTAGGCCGTCTCTTTGAGAATCGCCTGAGAACCCGCTGATCGCTACCCAATACATCGTGGACACCTTAGGTTGAGCAGTCGTGGACGTCCTCGAGTACACCCCTGAGCCCGACGACTTCGCCTGGACCTTCGGTGGAGTCCCTCCCGTCCGCCGGGTCAAGCCCGGCACCGCGCTGCGGTTGTGGACCGAGGATGCGTACTGCGGCACCCTTCGCAGCACCGCGGATCTCGCCAGCGCCTCGCTGACGATGCCGTTCGTGAACCCCCAGACCGGCCCGTTCTACGTCGAGGGCGCGGAGCCTGGGGACACCCTGGTGCTGCACTTCGTCGAGCTCACGCCGGCCCGGACCTGGGGTGTGTCCACGACCATCCCGTTCTTCGGCGGCCTGACGAGCACCGACAAGACGGCCACGCTGCAGGATCCGCTGCCGGAGCGGACCTGGGTCTACGAGGTCGACTCCGACAAGCAGACGGTCGGGTTCCACGCCCAGAGCAGCGGGTTGGAGCTCGCGCTGCCGCTGGAGCCGATGCTGGGCACTGTCGGGCTCGCGCCCGCTGCGTTCGAGGCTCGGTCGTCGCTGGTGCCGGATGTGTTCGGCGGCAACATGGACACACCGGAGATGCGCGCGGGCGCGACCTGTTACCTCAAGGTCAACGTCGAGGGCGCGCTGTTCTCGATCGGTGACGGCCACTACCGCCAGGGCGAGGGCGAGTCCTGCGGGACCGCGGTCGAGGGCGCGATGAACGTCGTACTGATCGTCGAGCTGCTGAAGACGCCCGGACCGACGTGGCCGCGGATCGAGAACGACGACTACCTCGCCGTGGTCGGGTCGAGCCGTCCGCTCGAGGACGCGTGGCGGGCTGGTCAGGTCGACATGGTCGGCTGGCTCGGTTCGCTGTACGGACTGGACAAGCTGGACGCCTACCAGCTGTTGAGCCAGATCAGCGAGGTCCCACTGGCCAACGTCGTCGACGTCAACTACAGCGTGGTCACCAAGGTCCCGAAGCGCCTGCTACCGGCGACGACCGTGTACGACGGCATCCACGAGCACCTGCGCTCTGCGGCCGCCTCGCTCAGCTGAACGCGGGTACGACGTCCTCCGCGAACCGCTGCATTGGCTCGTGGTCGTACGCGACGCCGGGGATGTACGCGAGGACATACTCGATCCCTGCCTCGGCCAACTGCTCCACGTGCTCGGTGAGCTGCTTCGTCGTCATGACCTCGGCCAGTGCGCCAGGCGTCCCGCCGGCACCGATCTCGGCGAACTCGTCCAGGCTGTAGCGCCCCCGCGCCTTGGCGGTCGCGACGCCCGGATCCGCGCCGGCCTCGACCGGGAAGACGTTGAGACTGGTCGACTTCACGATGTCGTCGTAGTCGCGGCCGACCTCGTCGCAGTGCCGCCGGAGGATGGCGAGCTTGCGCTGGATGACGTCGACGCGACCGGTGCCGACGTTGCAGGCGTCGCCGTACCGTGCGACCAGCCGCAGCGTGACCCGCTCGCCACCGCCACCGATCCACAGCTTCGGCTTGCGACGCGGCTCGACGATCGGCTTGTCGACCGAGTGGTACGTGCCGTTGAAGACGACGTCGTCCTCGGTCCACAGCCGGTGGATCAGCTCGACCGACTCGGCGAACGACCCCATCCGGTCCTTGAGTTCGGTCCAGGGGTAGCCGTACGCCTTCCACTCGTGCTCGTACCAGCCCGCGCCGATCCCGGCGTACAGGCGGCCGTGGCTGGCGACGTCGACGGTGGACGCGATCTTCGCGTACAGCGCCGGGTTGCGGTAGCCGTTGCAGCCGACCATCTGGCCGATGTTCACCCGCTGGGTGTCGCGGGCCAGCGCGGCCGTGGCCGTCCACGCCTCGAACACCGTCTCGCGGACCGGCTCGGGAACCGTGTGGAAGTGGTCGAACAGCCAGATCGAGTCCCAGGGACCGGCATCGGCGGCGCGCGCGACAGCCGTCATCGCCTCCCACTTCTCGACCGGGTCGTCGAGCTCGACCAGGTCCATCCGCCAGCCTTGCGGAACGAACACTCCGAACCTCATCGACTGCTCCTTCGGGTACGACGGGAGATCGCCACTCCGGTGAGGCACAACGCGCCACCGGCGAGGGCGAGGAGAGCGGGGGTTTCGCCGAGGAAGAGCCAGCCGAGGACGATGGCGATCACCGGGACCGCGTACACCGTGGCGCCCATCTTGCCGGCGCTGGTCCGCCGGAGGGCGAAGGCCCAGGTGGTGAAACCGAGCGCGGTCGGGAAGGCGCCGAGGTAGATCACCCACCAGATCGTCGCGCCGTCCGCGGTCCGGAGTTCGTCGATGAGCCGCGGGGCGAACGGGAGGCACACGATCGCGCCGATCGTGCACCCGAGCCAGGTCACCTGGGCCGCGGGGAGCCGGCTGAGCAGCGGCTTCTGCGTCACCACTCCGACGGCGTACGAGATGGCGGCGGTGACGCACAGGATCACGCCCCACGTCTCGGCGCGGCCGGTGGAGGTCGCGATGCCGATCAGCAGGACGCCGCCGAACGCGACCAGGCTGCCGATCACCACCTGGCGGGGGAAGCCTTCGCCGAGGGTGAGCCCGGCGAGCAAGGCGATCAGCAGTGGGGCGATGTGGATCAGCATGGCCGCGGTGCCGGCCTCGAGACGGCGTTCGGCCTCGTTCAGGGCGAGGTTGTAGACGCCGAACCAGAGCAGACCGAAGACCAGCAGCGGCAACCAGTCCCGCTTGGCCGGCCACTGGCGTTCGGCCGGGTTCTGCCGGCGGCGGATCAGGAGGAACACGCCGAGGAGGACACTGCCGACCCCCAGACGGGCCAGCGACATGGCGCCGGCGGAGAACTCCCGGCCGCCGTGCCGGATGGCGACGAAGGAGGAGGCCCACACCAGCACAGTCACACCGGCCGCGCCGGTCGCCAGCAGGCTCTTGGCCGGAGCTTCCACGATGGTTGTCACGTGACTACCCTAGGAACCGAATCTGCGGTTTCCCATGGCGATATGAGTTGAAGAAGGTCCTGATGGTTGCCGGAACGAACGCAGAAGGCGTGCACTACCTTCAAACTGAAAAGCTTGTGCTCGACGAGCTCAACCTGCGTCTGCTGACGGAGCTGACGGCAGACCCGCGGCTGCGGACCACGGAGCTGGCTCGGCGGCTCGGGGTCTCGGCTCCGACCGTGCGCGAGCGCGTCACCCGGCTGGAGGAATCCGGGGTGATCCGCGGTTACCGGCTCGAGGTGGACCCGGCGGCGCTCGGGCTACCGGTCGCCGCGTGGGTGCGGCTGCGGCCTGGTCCGGGGCAGATCCCGAGGATCATCGCGCTGGCCGAGCGGACGCCGGAAGTCGTCGAGTGCCACCGGATCTCCGGCGAGGACTGCTTCCTGATGCGGGTCCAGGTGGCTGCCATCGCCGGCCTGGAGGAAGTCCTCGACAAGTTCCTCGTCCACGGCCAGACCACCAGCTCTTTCATCGTCTCCACCCCGGTACCCCCACGCCCGGTGCCACTGAAGTGAACCCCCCAACCACCTCCAGGAGTGGTCTGCATCACTAGTCTGGGAGCGACTTCAGTGACACTTCAGAGGACGTCTGGAAGGACCCTGCCCATGGCTGCCGACACGTCTGTCCGCAGAGTTGCCCTGCTCACCGCCGGCGGGCTCGCGCCCTGCCTGTCGTCCGCCGTCGGCGGGCTGATCGAGCGCTACACCGAGGTGGCGCCCGACGTGGAGATCATCGCGTATCTGAACGGGTACCACGGCCTGCTCAGCGGCCGGTTCCTCGAGGTGACGCCCGAGGTCCGCGCGAAGGCGTCCCTGCTGCACAAGTTCGGCGGCAGCCCGATCGGCAACAGCCGGGTCAAGCTGACCAACACCGCCGACCTGGTGAAGCGCGGTCTGATCCAGGACGGCCAGAACGCGCTCCAGGTCGCGGCCGAGCGACTGGTCGCCGACGGTGTCGACGTCCTGCACACCATCGGTGGCGACGACACCAACACCACCGCCGCGGACCTGGCGGCGTACCTGCACGAGCACGACTACGACCTGACCGTGGTCGGCCTGCCGAAGACGATCGACAACGACGTGATCCCGATCCGGCAGAGTCTCGGCGCCTGGACCGCGGCCGACCAGGGCGCGCTGTTCGCCCGCAACATCATCGGCGAGCACAGCTCGAACCCCCGGATGCTGATCGTCCACGAGGTGATGGGCCGCAACTGCGGATGGTTGACCGCGGCAACGGCCCGGTCGTACCGCGCGTGGCTGGGCGAGCAGGACTGGAACCCGGGCATCGGCCTGGACCAGGCCGGCTGGGACGTGCACGCGGTCTACGTGCCAGAGGCAACGATCGACCTGGACGCCGAGGCTGACCGGCTGCGCAAGGTGATGGACGAGAACGACTGTGTCACCATCTTCCTGTCCGAGGGCGCCGGCGTACCGTCGATCGTGGCCGAGATGGAGGCCCGCGGCGAGGAGGTCGGCCGGGACCCGTTCGGGCACGTGAAGCTGGACACGATCAACCCGGGCGCCTGGTTCGCCAAGCAGTTCGCGGAGCGGATCGGCGCGGAGAAGACGATGGTGCAGAAGAGCGGCTACTTCAGCCGCTCGGCCGCGGCAGGAGACCGCGACCTCGCGCTGATCAAGGAGTGCACCGACTACGCGGTCGACGCCGCGCTGCGCGGTGAGAGCGGCGTCGTCGGTCACGACGAGGAGCGGGGCGACGAACTGCGCGCGATCGAGTTCCCGCGGATCGCCGGCGGCAAGGAGTTCGACCCGAACGTCGACTGGTTCGTCGCACTGAAGGCCGAGATCGGCCAGAGCTAGCCGCGGAGGCGGCCGACCCACTGGTCGGCCGCCTTCTCGATCTGCGCGAGGACCTCGTCGAAGCCCTCCTCGTCGCCGTAGTACGGATCGGGTACGTCGTCCTCCGCGAACAGCTGGGCTTCGCCCGCTCCACTCAGCGCGGCCAAGTGACCCGAGTCCATCGCCAGCACGAGATCGCGCTCGGCGAACCACCCGGGCTGGAACTGACGGGCCCGATGCGTGCTCCCGTCGTACCCGCGCCGTCGCAACGCCGCCGCGGCCCGCGGGTCCATCGGGTCGCCGGTATGCCACCCGCCGGTCCCCGAACTGGTGACCTGGACATCGTCGATCCCCGCCTCGGCGAGCTTCGCGCGCAGCACGACCTCGCCGATCGGCGACCGGCAGATGTTCCCGGAGCAGACGATCTCGACCCGCCTCACGTCACTTGATCTCCGCCTTCTCCGGGAGTACGGCGTTCAGCAGGATGCCGACGACGGTGATGATCAGGGAGCCGAGCAACGCGGACCAGAAGCCGTCGACGTGGAACTGCACGTCCAGCTTGCCGGTGATCCACGACGTGAGTAGCAGCATCACCGCGTTGATGACGAAGAGGAACAGGCCCAGCGTCAGGGCGATGAACACGCACGACAACAACTGCAGGATCGGCTTCACGAAGGCGTTCACCACGCCGAAGATCGCGGCGACGACCAGCAGCGTGAGGATCCGCCGTCCGGTGGTCGCACCCTCCAGGGTGATCCCGCCGATGGCCCAGGTCGCGATCGCCAGGGCGACCGCGTTGGCGAGCAGTCTGATGACCAAGTTCTTCATGCCGCCGATCCTGCCATCCCGCCGGTAGCGTCACGCCCCCGTACGCGCCCTGATCCGACCCTGAGTCTTGACAGACTAATGACCAAGTGATCTGATCATTTTCGTTCGTGAGGTCAGTGAGTGCCGGAGGAGGCCAGGGTGGGAGCCAAGAAATCACGCCGTTGGGGTGTGGTCGTGGCGCTGGGTGCCGCGGCTGCCGTGATCGCTACAGCGCCGACGGCGTCAGCCGGTCAGCCTGCAGTTGAACCCGCGGGCGCCGCCCAGGACTGCAACACCGTCCGGACCAACTGGACCGCGACCGCCCAACCGCACGCCGCGCCCGAGGGATTGCTGAACGCCTACAGCAACACCGGCAAGGGCTGGACCGGCGCGGACAGCACGTACTCGGTCCCCCTGTCCGGTGGGCGGACCGCGTGGATCTTCTCGGACACGTTCCTCGGTCCGGTGAACCCGGACGGCAGCCGGCCGACCACGACGCCGTTCATCAACAACTCGTTCGTCATCCAGTCCGGCGGCACGCTGAAGACCGTCACCGGCGGTACGGCGACCAACCCGACAGCGCTCGTACCACCGCCGTCCAACGGCTGGTACTGGGTCGGTGCCGCGCAGACCAGTGGCGCCGGCCGCAACCTCGATGTCGTCGCCCTGCGGTTCGAGCGGACCGGCACGGGCCAGTGGGACTGGCACTGGGCCAGCAACTACCTCGCCCGGTTCGACAGCAAGACGTTCAAGCTGCGCAGCCTCAAGCCGCTCCCGTCGGCCGCCAACGTGCAATGGTCCGGCTGGTTGCTGCGCGACGGCGGCTACACCTACATCTACGGCGTCGAGGACCTGAGTGCCTCGAAGTACGAGCACGTCGCGCGAGTCCGCGGTGACGACCTGACTGCGAAGCCCTGGGAGTACTGGACCGGGTCCGGTTGGTCGGCAGACGAGACTGCCTCGGCTCGCGTGCTCGAAGGCGTCGCCAACGAGCACAGTGTGACCCGCTGGGGTGACGGCTACGTGCTGGTCACGCATGACACGACCGAGCTGTTCAGCAAGCGAGTCCTCGGGTATTTCTCCTGCTCGCCGACCGGTCCGTTCGTGAAGCCGGTCGAGCTCTACCAGACCCCGGAGACCGGCGCGACCGGCAGCTACGGCAATGCCAACATCATCACGTACAACTCCCACGACCACCCGGACCTGCGCCGCGGCAACACGCTCCTGGTCAGCTACAACGTCAACAGCCTCGACGCCAACACCGATCTGTACGCCGACGTGAGCATCTACCGCCCGCGGTTCGTCGGCGTCACCTTGACGGCCGCACCATGAGTGCGTCGGGTGGCGTCGTACGCCGGAGTCTCCTGGACGATCTGGCGACCTCGATGCTGGCTCTGATCGCCGATCGGAAGTTGTCGTCCGGCGACCAGTTCGAGTCGGTCCGGTCACTCGCCGACCGGTTCAAGGTCGCCGTACCGACAATCCGGGAAGCACTCCGGCGGCTGGAGGCCACCGGAGCTGTGGAGCTCCGGCACGGATCCGGCGTGTACGTCGGCCCGCACGTCGGCCGGCTGATTCTGGCCAACCCACTTGCCCCGGTGCCATCAGCCGACCGCCTGGTCGAGCTGCTCCAGGCGCGCGCCTTGATCGAGCCACCGGTCGCTGCACTGGCCGCACGGGTCCGCGACGAGGCCGCACTGGAGCAGATGGGCCGGGATCTCGCCACGGCGGCCGAGCTGATCGCATCCGGCGACCATGCCCAGCTCGCCGAGGTCAACATGGACTTCCACCGCTCCCTGGCGCAGGCGTCCGGGAACGCGACGCTGGCCGAGGTGGTCGAGTCCGTCACCGTCGTGAACGTCCGGGAGCAGCTGGAGATCCTGCACATCCACGGCGACCGGCAGACCGACCTGGACGAGCACCGCGCCATCTACGACGCGGTCCGTGCCGGCGACATCGAGCTGGCCGAACGACTCACGCACGAGCACCTCGACGGAGTCCTTGCCGTCATCAACGAACGAATTCAGCACCCCTGAAGCTGAAAGGACGCACCATGCAACGCATCAACCGGAAGGCGCTGACCGCCCTGGCGGTGGCCGGCGCGCTCGCATTGTCCGCCTGTGGAGGCGGAGGAGGAGCCGGTGCCGCCAAGGGCGAGGACAAGCCGGTCGACTCGCTGAAGTTCTACAACGACAAGGGTGGCTGGAAGGACGCTTTCACCCAGGTCGGCGCGGCCAGCAAGAAGGACATCGGGGTCGGCATGGAGCCGGTCGGGTACTCCGACTCCAACACCTACACCGCGTTCATCCGGTCCTCGTTCCGGACCAAGGAGAAGGCGGACCTGTTCACCTGGCACACCGGCAAGGAGCTTCAGGATCTGGTGGACCAGAAGCTCGTGGCCGAGACCACCGACCAGTGGACCAAGGCGGTTGCTGACGGCAACATCCCGGAGCAGCTCAAGCAGTACTTCACCTACGACAACAAGCAGTACTGCGTCCCGCTGAACGCCGGCTACTGGGTGATGTACTACAACAAGGCCGTCTTCAAGAAGGCCGGGATCACCCAGACCCCGAAGACCTGGCCGGAGCTGCTCGCCGTCGCCGACAAGGTGAAGGCGGCCGGGGTGAAGCCGTTCTACCAGACCAACATCCTGTTCTCGTTCGTCTGGTTCGAGACCCTGCTGGCCGGCAAGGACCCGGACCTGTACGACGCCCTCGCCACCGGCAAGGCGAAGTACACCGACCCGGGCGTGGTCGAGGTGATGAACGAGTGGAAGAAGATGATCGACGCCGGCTACTTCAGCGACCCGGGCTCGAAGACCGAGCCGCAGGCACAGCTGAAGAACGGCGACGTGGCGATGATCAACTTCGGCACCTGGTTCAGCGGCAACCTGAACACGCTGAAGATGAAGGCCGGCACCGACTACGACTTCTTCGTGATCCCGAACGTGAACGCAGGCCTGCCGAAGACCTCGATGATCTTCGAAACCGGACCGGTTTGCTCGGCCGCTGCCAGTGATCACGCCTCCACGGTGAAGAAGTGGACCGACTGGTGGGTCACGCCGCAGGCGCAGACCGCCTGGGCGAACTCGCGCGGCGACCTCTCGTTCAACCCGAAGGCCGAGGTCAAGGACCCGGGCCTGGCGACGCTGAACAAGGACGTCGGCGGTGACGGCAGTGCTAGTTACCGGCTGATCAACCGCTGGTTCGAGGCGACGCCGGTGCCGGTCGCGAACAAGGCGCTCGAGGTGTTCGGCGCGTTCGTCACCAAGCCAGGTGACCCGATGCCAGGCCTGCAGAAGATCCAGGCCGAGGCGGACGCGTACTGGGCCAAGCAGAAGTGACTTCCCTGATGGAGCGGCCGACGGCCACTCGCAAGGTGAGTGCCGAGCGGTCGGCGCGGACCGGCGCCCGGACGGCGCCGCTGTTCGGCCTGCCGGCCGCCGGCGTGGTCGCGCTGCTGCTGTACCTGCCGTTCCTGTGGACGACGTACGTCAGCTTCACCGACTACGACGGCCTCGCCTCGCCAGTGTGGTCGGGGCTGACGAACTACAAGGCAATGTTCAGTGACCCGGACCTGGTGGGGGCGCTGATCAACACGCTGCTGTGGGTCGTCGGCATGGTGACTCTGCCCGTCGTGCTTGGGCTGCTGATCGCTGTGATGACGTACGGGCACAGGTGGGGCACGTGGCTGCGGTTGCCGTTCCTGCTGCCGTACGCGATCTCCGGTGTGGCCGTCGGGGTCATCTGGGGATTCGTACTGCAGCCGGACGGCGCGCTGGGGCAGGCGCTCGGGTTCTTCGGCCTGCCTGGTGCGCACACCGGCTGGTTGCAGGCCGGTCCGGGCAACACGCTGATGATGATCGTGGCCGTCACCTGGCAGGCCGCCGGTGTGAACGCGCTGCTGTTCGTGGTCGGGCTGCAGTCCATCCCGGGCGAGCCGCTGGAGGCCGCGCGGCTGGATGGTGCGGAGGGCTTCCGGCTCTTCTGGCACCACCTGTGGCCGCAGCTCCGGCCGATCACCACAGTCGTCATCGGACTGTCCATCGTGGGAAGCCTCAAGACCTTCGACGTGGTCTGGGTGATGACGCAGGGCGGTCCTGGTACGTCGTCGGAGACGCTGGCGTTGTCGATGTACAAGGAGACCTTCGTGCTCAACGACTACGGACAGGGCGCGGCGATCGCGTTGTTCCTGAGCCTGGTCACGTTTGCCGCGTCGATCCTCTATCTGCGCTACCAACTGGGGGAGTCGCGTGAGCAGGGTTAAGACTCCGATCCTCGTCGTACTGGGGCTGATCTGGCTCGCGCCGGTCTATCTCCTGATCGTCAACGCCTCCAAGTCGGTCGACGGGTACGACGCGAAGACGGTGTGGAAGCCGGGTGGGTTCGCGCTGTTCGCCAACTTCGGGGACGCGTGGAGCAAGGCAGCGCTCGGTGACACGCTGGTGGCGACGACGATGTACAGCGTGATCGCGCCCGTGCTCGCGGTGCTGATCGGCGCCGCGGCCGGCTACGCGATCGTCGTACTGCGGCTGAAGCGCGGGTTCCTGTGGTTCGTGTTCATCTTCGGCGGGACGATCTTCCCGTTGCAGATGATCCTGATGCCGCTGTTCTCCGGGTACGCCAACTCCGGCCTCTACGACACCCGGCTCGGGATGATCATCGTGTACACGGCGATCAGCGTGCCGTTCTCGGCGTTCGTGATGCGCAACTTCTTCACCGGCATCGCCCGCAGCGTCTTCGAGGCGGCGGTGGTCGACGGAGGCGGTCCGTTCCGGATCTTCCGGAGCATCTACCTCCCGATGGCGGGGTCCGCGCTGGCCGCGATCTTCATCCTGCAGGCCACCTTCGTCTGGAACGACCTTCTGCTGGGCCTCACGCTCAGCCAGTCCGACTCGGTCCGCCCGATCATGCCCGCCCTCACTGGTCTGCAGAGCACGTACGGCGGCGCCGCGCTACCGACCGTGCTGGCGGGCGGTCTGCTGGTCTCGCTGCCCACAGTGATCTTGTTCCTCGCCGCACAACGCTTCTTCTCCCGAGGCCTCGCCTTGGGTCAGTTCTGAGAGGACTTATATGAGTAGCCGCACAGTCGTCGTCACCGGTGGCGCCGCCGGGATCGGACGAGGTGCTGTCGAACGCTTCGTGCAAGCCGGTGACGACGTAGTCGCACTTGACCGAGACGCCGATGCTTTGGCTGGGCTCGAGAAGGAGCTCGGGGTCCGTGGGATCGCTGTGGACGTCGGAGATCGGGAGGCACTTGCGTCGGCCGCGCAGGAGGTCGACCGGGTCGACGCGCTCGTCTGCGCCGCGGGGATCCAGCGGTACGGGACAGTGGTGGACACCTCGTGGTCGGTCTACGACGAGGTGATGGCGGTCAACGTCGGTGGCGTGTTCTTCGCGTGTCAGGCGTTCGTGCCGTTGATCCCGCGAGGTGGCAGCGTCGTGGTGGTCGCGTCGGTGCAGGCGTATGCGGCGCAGAAGAGTGTCGCGGCGTACTCGATGGGCAAGGGTGCGTTGCTGTCGCTCGTGCGGGCGATGGCGGTGGACCACGCTCCCGAAGGGATCCGCGTCAATGCGGTCTGCCCGGGCTCGGTGGACACCCCGATGCTGCGGACCTCGGCCGCACAGTTCGGCGGCGGGCGGTCGACTGACGAGGTCGTCGCCGAGTGGGGCCGGTCGCATCCGCTCGGCCGGGTCGCGACTCCGGGAGAAGTTGCCGAGGTCATCCACTTCCTCGCGTCGCCCGCCGCTGCGTTCGTGACCGGAGCTGATGTGAAGGTGGACGGTGGATTGACCGCCGGGCTGCCCGTCGTACTGCCGGAGGACGCGAAGTGAAGATTGTCGACATCCGCGCCACGACCGTGACGATGCCGCTCGAGGCGCCGTTGCGGCACAGCAACGGCGCGCATTGGGGCCGCTTCGTCCGGACCGTCGTCGAGGTCGAGGCCGACAACGGGCTGATCGGCCTCGGCGAGATGGGTGGCGGCGGCCAGAGCGCCGAGGCCGCGGTCACCGGGCTCAAGTCGTACCTGGTGGGCCATGATCCGGCCCGCACCGAGGCGCTGCGCTGGATGCTCGCCAACCCGACCGCGAGCCTGTACAACAACCGGACCCAGCTGCTGGCCGCGATCGAGTTCGCCTGTCTTGATCTGCAGGGCCGCGAGCTCGGGGTTCCCGTGCACGAGCTGCTCGGCGGCAAGGTCCGCGACCGCGTACCGTTCGCCAGCTACCTGTTCTTCCGCCACCCGGCCGACGACGGCACCGGTGAGATCCGGACGGCCGAGCAACTCGTCAAGCACGCTCGGGAGCTCGTCGACGAGCACGGGTTCAGCGTGCACAAGCTGAAGGGTGGCGTCTTCCCGCCGGACTACGAGCGCGAGTGCTTTCGCGCGCTGGCCGAGGCGTTCCCCGAGCACCGCGTCCGCTTCGACCCGAACGGCGCGTTCAGCGTCGAGGAGGCGATCCGGTTCGCCCGCGGTATCGAGGACCTCGACAACGACTACCTCGAGGACCCGACCTGGGGCATGAACGGGATGCGCCGGGTCCGCGAGAACACGCCGATCCCGCTCGCCACCAACACCGTGGTGGTGAACTTCGAGCAGCTCGCGGCCAACGTGCGCGACCCCGCCGTCGACGTGATCCTGCTGGACACCACGTTCTGGGGCGGCATCCGGCCGTGCATCAAGGCGGCCGGCGTCTGCGAGACCTTCCAGCTCGGGGTCGCTGTGCACTCGTCCGGCGAGCTCGGCATCCAGCTGGCCACGATGCTGCACCTGGGCGCCGTCGTACCGAACCTGTCGTTCGCCGCCGACGCGCACTACCACCACCTGCGCGACGACATCATTGCCGGCGGCAAGGTTCCGTACGTCGACGGCGCGATCGCGGTCCCGGACGGTCCCGGCCTCGGCGTCGAACTGGACCGCGACAAGCTCGCCGAGTACGCCGAACTGTTCCGCGAACTCGGCCCCTATCCCTACGACCGCGATCCGGCACGCCCGGACTGGTACCCCCTGCTCCCGAACACCGATTGGGCCGACCCTTCATGACGATCCCGCGCAGCGCCGACCTGGCGAGCGACGTCCTCACGCACACGTACGACGACATGTTCAACCCGCCCGGGCTGACGAACTTCCTGGGTACGGCGCAGGTCGACCACGACGTGTTCGCGATCCGCAGCGTGAACTTCCCGCCGTACTCGCACGGCGACTGCATCACCGGACAGTTGTACGTCGACGGGCGGCTGGCTCGCTCGTACGGCGGGACCGTCGAGGTGGTGTGGCGACCGGACCAGGTGGTCCGTTCGACCGTGGTCGACGGGCTGACCCTGCGGACGGTCACCGCATGCGCTCCCGGTCGGCCGGCTGTCGTCGTACAGCTCGACGTGGAAGGCGCACCGGGCCGCTCGGTGCGGCTCGGGTTCGCCCTGGACAGTACGGCGACCCGCTTGGGGAGCGGATGGTTGAGGCCGGAGCCACCGTCGGAGCCGAACACACTGACCGCGGTCGACGGCCGCGTTGTCGGGACAGGGGAGTCCGGGTCCGCGGTGAGTCTCCAGGGGCTCGACGTGGCCGGCGTCATCGACCGGTCGATGCTTGAGGCAACCGTCGTACTGGATGCCTCGGGCAACGGTCGGGTCTCCTACCTGCACGTCCTGGCCGGGGACCTCGCCGAGGCGACGGACCATTTCGACGCGTGTGTGGCCGACGTACCCGCGGTGTTCTCGGCGGCCGAGGGCTTGTGGGACAAGGCCCTCGCGGATGCGTTCGATCCGGCCGGCGACGGCTTCAGTGGATCCCTGCCGGTCCTCGAGACCACGAACGAGGCGCTGCGGAAGCTGTACTGGTGGGGCGTGCTCGGCGTGATCTGGTTCCGGCGGGACAACCCGGCCAGCGTGATCGGGCGGACGTACGACACGTTGATGCCGCGGTACTGGCAGACCACGACGTTCATCTGGGACTACAGCCTCTCCTCGTTGACCCACGCGTTGCTGGACCCGGAGCCGATGCGCAAGCACATCGAGCACTGGATCGACCTCGACATCCACGAGCACTTCGGCACCGAGTGGCTGACCGGCGGACCGGTCGGGCAGTGGTACTCGGTCAACGACTTCGCCATGACGCGGCTGGTGCGCGACTACGTGCGCTTCACCGGGGACTCCGGCTTCCTGGACGCTTCAGTGGGTCCCAAGCCGGTGTCGGAGCACCTGCACGACTGGGCCACCGCCTGGCGCGGCCTGCGGGGTGAGCACGCGCTGGCCGACTACGGAGGCATCGACAACCTGCTGGAGTGCGTGAGCAGCTACGTGCACGAGGTGGCGAGCTTCAACGCCGCCAACGTGTGGTGCCTGCGTGTCGCCGCGGAGGTCGCCGAGCGTTCAGGTGATGCCGATCGCGCTGTGCTGCTGCGCAAGGAGGCCGACGAGCAGGCCGGTCATGTCAACGAGCTGTACATCGAGGGCGCGGGCTTCTGGCACGCGCGGCAGCCGGACGGCTCGCTGATCCCGGTGCGGCACTGCTACGACTTCAACATCATCGGTACGACGATGGCCGCCGACCTCTCGGAGTCCCAGCGGACCGAGATGGTGTCCTTCTTCCAGCGTGAACTCCAGACGCCGGAGTGGATGCGCGCGTTGTCGCCGTACGACGCCGACGCGGCCTTCAGCGTCCGTCCCGACCACCAGTGGAACGGCGCCTACCCGGCCTGGCCAGCCGACGCCGGCCGCGCTCTCTTCGCGTTGGGGCGCGGGGATGTGGCGCTCGACTGGCTCCCGGGCCTGGCCCGCACCGCCAACCAGGGTCCCTGCGGGCAAGCCCACTTCGTCGAAGAGGCCGAGCCATTGATGTCCGGCGGCGCCCGCAAGTCCCCGCCGCAGTTCCCGTACCTGATCGACTGGGCCTGCTCGTCCTCCGGATCTTGGGTCAGCCTGGTCCTGGAGGGCATCTTCGGCGTCGAGGTCGCCCTCGACGGCACAGTCACCGCCAAACCCCAGGTGGCAGCCCTGGACCCCGACGCCCGCCTGACCGGGCTCCGCGTCGGCTCCACGACGTACGACGTCACCGCCGAAGGACTAACCAAGGCCTAGCGGATCGCCCCCACCCACCCTGCGCAAACCCCTCATCCGAGTGGGCAGCCCCCGAGACGGTGAGTTGCCCCCTCGGATTCTCGGTGGGCAACCCTCCAACTGAGGGGCTGCCCACCGAGACGCAGGGTCAGCTCGGCGGCATGGCGATGGCTTCCAGGAGGGACTCTTCGGCGCCCTCGAGGTGGTGGCGGAGCTCTTCGACGCACTCGTCGAGCTCGCCGCGTTCGAGCAGGCGGACCAGTTTCCGGTGCGAAGCGACCTGCTGGCGGGCGTCCTGGCGGAGGGCGTCGACGCGGGCCAGCGCGAGTCTCGCCTCGCCGGTGATCGAGTCGGCGGTCGCGATCAGCCGTTCGCTGCCGGTCAGCGCGACCAGGCTGCGGTGGATCGCCAGGTGCGTCTCCGTCATCGCCTCCGGATCCGCCCCGTCCTTGGCGGTCGCGGCGAACACCCGCATCGCCTCGCCCACCCGCTCGCGCGCCGCCTCGTCCGCGTCGAACCACGCCCGGATCCCGGCCGACTCCAGCACGAACCGGGCCCGGCAGATGTCCGCCACCGCGTCCGGGTGCAGGATCGCCACGCTGACACCCTTGTTCGGCTCCCGGACCGCGAGCCCCTCGGTGACCAGCAAGGTCATCGCCTCACGAACGGTGCTCCGGGCAACGCCGAGCGCCTCCGCGAGCGGTTGCTCGCGTAACGGCGTACCTGGTTCGAGGTCTCCGGCGAAGAGGGCGGCGCGCAGCGCGTCGACCACTCGGTCCACCGTGGTCGAGCGGTCCACCCGCAGCCGTTCGTACATAGGGCGATTCTCGTCCAGTCAAGCTCCGTTGTCGCGCGCGACCCGGCTCCCGGGACCGACCCGGCGGCCACCTGTGGATAACTCTCGGCACAATGACCTGGTTTTCAGGCAGGATTTTCCTCAGTGGCCGCCCCACTCCGCCGACCGGCACGGAGAGCCACCCAGCGAGCGAGGAGCACACCGTGGGTGACAGCAAAGCCCTGCCGATCGTCGGCGGTGTCATGCTGGTGCTGTTCCTGCCGCTGATCATCGTGATCGCCCTGATCGTCGGCGGCCTGGCCGGGATGGACGCTGCCGCGTCGGACTGCGGCACCACCACGGAGACCGAAGGCAAGGCGTTCGCCTGGCCGACCGACGAGCACAACGTCGACCAGGACTGGCAGGCCCCCGACCCCGACGGCTACAGCCACTCCGGTATCGACTTCGACGCCGACGAGGGCAGCAAGGTGTACGCCGTCGCGGACGGCGAGATCACCTCGATCGCGAACCACGAGATCCGGATCAGGCACGACGAGGGTGTCGAGACTCGGTACAAGTACCTCAAAGAGATCAAGGTCAAGGTCAAGGACAAGGTCAAGCGCGGCGACCAGATCGCCACCTCCGGCTCCGGCGACGAGGACCCGCCCGGCCTGACCGGCGACCACCTGCACTTCGAGTTGTGGGTCGACAAGAAGGACGACGGCAACCTCGTCAACATGAAGCCCGACAAAGACTCCTTCGGCGATGCCGGCAGCAGCGAGGACACCGGCAGCGCGGGCTGCTGTGCCGGCGGCGACCTGACCGGCAACAACAACGCCCAGAAGGCGTTCAACTACTTCGCCTCCAGCGGGTACTCGAAGGAGCAGGCCGCCGGGATCGTCGGCAACATGATCCACGAGTCCAGCGTCGAGCCCGGTCGGCTGCAGGGCACGCCGTCCGGCAAGGTCACCAACCCGTCCGACGCGGTCGAGAGCTCGGCCGGCTGGGGCATCGTCCAGTGGACGCCCGCCGGCAAGATGATCAAACCCTCCCGCGCCGCCGGGATCGACGACGCCACCATCGTCTCGCTGCAGTACCAGCTGGACTTCCTCCGTAAGCAGCTCAACGGCGAGACGCCGACCCCGGAGAAGAACGCCGGCGACCAGGTGAAGGCGGCCAAGACCGTCGAGGACGCCGCGGTCGCCTTCGGCCGGTACTACGAGCGGTTCGCCGGCTCCGACGACCTGAGCAACTCCCGCTACACCGAGCGCAAGACTGCCGCCAAGCAGGTCCTGTCCACCTTCGGAGCGGGCGCGCCGACCGGGGCCGGCGGTTGCGGCGCCGGCAGCGGCAACATCGCCGCGGTCGCGATGAGCCTGGCCTGGCCGACCCCGGGACACACCACGCAGCCCTACGCGGAGCACGCGACCGACATGTACAAGAAGAACTTCTTCCAGTACAACAAGTCGGCCAAGAGTGCCGGCGACGTGGCCTGGACCGACTGCGGCCGGTTCGTCGCGACCGTGATGCACATGAGCGGCGCCGACCCCGACTACCCCGACGTGTACACGCCGACCCAGGAGAACTACCTGCGCACGTCCGGGAAGTACGAGGTGCACGACGACTGGGACGTCTCGAAGCTGCAACCGGGCGACATCCTGATCGGGCCGGGGCACACCTACCTGTTCGTCGGACCCTGGGCCAACGGCCACAACGCGGCCTCCGCGTCGCTGGACGGCCCGAATCCAGGACCGGGCCACGTGCCGGAGGCGAGCAACGCGTACGAGGTCGGCACGACGTACGCCGTCGCGCGGCTGAAGAAGAAGTAGGGAGTAGCGCATCATGCTGGAAGAGAATCGGCGGACGTTCCTGATCGGCGTGACCGCTGTCGTGATCGCTCTCGTGGTGATTGGCGGCTATCTGCTCTTTCGCGGCGATCCGGAGTCGAAGCTGTCCGTGGACGCGGTGCCCAACGACCTCACTCTGAGCGTGGACGGGCACCAGGTCGCGAGCACCGGCGACATCAAGCTGAAGGCCGGCGAGCACACGTTGACGGGGGAGCGGAAGGGGTTCCAGACCTACAGCCAGACGGTGACCGCGCGCGGCGGCGACCCGATCGACGTGAAGATGTACCTGTACGCCAACAGCGCCGAAGGGCGCGAGTGGGCGGAGAAGCATCCCGCGGAGACCTCGAAGGCCGAGGAGGAGGCCGGGCGGCGCTTCGACGAGATCAACGAGCGGTTGCGGGAGAAGTATCCGATCATCGCGTCGCTGCCGTACCTCGGGCCTGGGTTCGAGGCGAACTACGGGGCCTCCAAGTCGGACCCGAAGAACCCCGAGGCGATCTCGATCGTGATCTCGACGTACACCCCCGACGGCAAGACCAAGGCCCTGCAATGGATCCAGGGCAACGGCTGGGACCCCGCAACCCTCGACATCATCTACACCACGACCAGCTAACCCCCGCCTTCGTCGCAGCCCACGCCGCGGCCGGCGGTGACTCGGACGGTCGGCTCTGGTGGGCTCGGACACCCCTGGAGGGCGGCAACAAGAAATAGCAGCTGTCCTGTCGCTTCCGTGGGCGCCCTGGCGACCAACCCCATCCCCGCCGACACCACAGCGCCAGCCCCGATCGCTGGTCGCCGCCAGGCCGCCCGACAGCCCCAGCTTCGCCCAGAACCGTTCGATGACATCGCTCATCGCCCTACCAGCCCCACCCGCCAGCCCCACCCGGCTGCCTGACAGCCCGCCCGGCTGCCCCGCCCGGCTGCCTGACAGCCCGCCCGGCTGCCCCGCCTGGCTGCCTGGCTACCCCGCCTGGCCGGCTCGGTCGGTCACTTTGTGCACCAGATCCGTACTCCGCCGGCCCTCCGGGTACGGATCTGGTGCACAGAGTCGATCTCTGTTGTGGCCGACACCGGTTGGGTCGGGATCCGGGCTCGAGTCCGCGGTGCTGGCGCACTCACCAAGCAACGCGGTCCTGCCCCGGTCACGCTCCGATCCGGGCCCTGGGTGAGTTGACGGTGGGGTTGGTGAGTGTCTCAGGTCCGCACCCGCACCGGTTCCCGCAACCGTGGTGTCGACACCGCCAAGGTCGGGCAGCCACCGAGACGACACACAACAGCCCGGACAACGCCTCGGCTCGGGGGGTTCTCTCCTCGGACACCAGCAGACAACCCGGCACGCATTCGGATATCGGCTCCACTGTCCGGGGTGCCGTTTGGCGGGCGGGGGCGCGGACACCATGTCGGGGCCTCGGACAACTCATGACCTGCCCCAGGTCCCGACGCCCTGTCCCTGGTCCCGACGCCCTGTCCCTGGTCCCGACGCCCTGTCCCTGGTCCCGACACCTTGTCCCAGGGCCTTCAGGCAGCGACCGACGTGGCCGATGAGAGTGGCATCTTGTCGTCCGAGGGCCTGGCATCTTGTCCCAGGTCGCTGGTCCTGAACAGGGGGCGAGCTGAAGCTTGCGCGGTCAGGCTGGGAGGATCAGGTCGCCGCCGGGGGTGGTGATGGGGTGGAGGGGGAAGTCCAGGGGGTTGGTGAGGCAACGGATGGAGCCGCCGCCCTTGTGGAACTCCGAGAGGTCGAGGACGAGCACCCGCAGACCCAGCGCAGTGAGGATGTCGTGCAGGCGGGGGGAGCAGGCCGGCATGATGATCGTCTCGTTGACCACGATCGAGTTGGCGGAGAAGGCGAAGGCTTCGTCGTCGGTGAGGACGATCGGGTCGGGGACGAGGCCGAACAGCTCCGCCTGGCCGGCCGTGTCGAAGGCCGGCGGGTAGATCATCGCGTGGGTGCTGTCCACCGGGCAGAACGGCAGGTCCAGGTGGTACATCCCCTCGTGCGCGATCCGCAGCCCGCGGACCCGGATGTTCCACTCGGTCGCGAAGTGCTTGAGCGCGTCGGCCTCGGTCCGCGGCCCGTACCCGACGACCAGGCTGTCGCCGAACACGAACGCGTCCCCGGACTCGAAGTGCGGCCCGACCCCGTCGCTCCCGGTCCGTCCCAGCGCGAAGCCGTGCCCGGTGAACCACTCGGCCGCGGTCAGCGACTCCTTCCGGCGCGGCTCGAAGCGCATGTGCGAGAGCATCGCGCGGCCGTCCGCGGTCGCCAGGCCGAGGTTCATCGCGTACACCATGTCCGGTGAGTCGGCGCGCTGCGCGAGAACCTCGACCGCACCGCCGGCGTCGACGATCGCCTGGCGCAGGGAGTCCCACTGCTTCAGCGCCAGCGCCGGATCCGGCTGGTCCTGGGTGGACATGTACGGGTTGATCACGTAATCGATCCGGAAGTGGTCCGGACGGACCATCAGATACCGGCGACCCCACTCCAGCGGCTGACCCATGACACCCTCCTGACCGTTGAGATCTATTGCCAGATCCCCTGATTGTCCGACAATCAGTCAGTGTGCAGCCAAGATTCCGTCCGCGCAACACGGTTCGTCGGGGCGCCACGGATGTGACCGCGGACGTGCGCGGAGGAGTGCTGTGGAAGTGCGCAGAGGAGCGCTGTGGGTGTGCTGAGAAGCGCCGTGGGTGTGATGTAAGCAGGGTGGTCGCGGCGTGGGGTAAGGACTAACCTGCGGGCATGACCCCTGACAGTGAGGTTCGCTTCCGCGCCTGTCTGGACGATGTGGCGGCTTACAAGCCCGGTCGTCCGCCCGCGCGCACCGACGGCCGGCCGACGTACAAGTTGTCCAGCAACGAGAACCCGTACCCGCCGCTCCCCGGCGTCCTGGCCGCCGCGACCGAGGCCGCGGGACAGATGAACCGGTACCCGGACATGGGCGCCGTCGATCTGCTCGAGGCGCTGTCGGACCGGTTCGGCGTACCGGTGAGCGATCTCGCCGTCGGCACCGGGTCGGTCGCGCTGCTATACCACCTGCTGCAGGCGACGGTCACTGACGGCGACGAGGTGATCTACGCCTGGCGCTCGTTCGAGGCGTACCCGATCGCCGTCCAGCTGACCGGCGCGACCTCGGTGCAGGTGCCGCTGACCGACGACGCCCGGCACGACTTCAAGGCGATGGAAGCGGCGATCACCGATCGGACGAAGGTCGTCCTCGTCTGTACGCCGAACAACCCGACCGGCCCCGTGGTCCGGCGTGACGAACTGCTCGCGTTCCTGGACGCCGTACCGTCGAACGTCCTGGTCGTGCTCGACGAGGCGTACCGCGAGTTCGTCCGCGAGACCGACGTGGCCGACGGCGTGGAGGTGTACCGCGACCGGCCGAACGTCGTTGTCCTGCGGACGTTCTCGAAGGCGTACGGCCTGGCTGGCTTCCGTGTCGGGTACGCGATCGGCCACCCGACGGTGATCGCGGCGATCCGCAAGTGTGCGCTTCCCTTCGGGGTCAGCCACGTCGCCCAGGCGGCCGCGATCGCGTCGCTGGCGGTGGAGGACGAGCTGCTCGAGCGCGTCGACGCATTGGTGGTCGAGCGGAGCCGGGTCGTCGACGAGCTGCGCGCGGCCGGCTGGGATGTGCCGGAGACGCAGACGAACTTCGTGTGGCTGGCACTCGGCGACGACACCGCCGCGTTCGCCGAGGCGGTGCATGCTGAAGGGGTGTCGATCCGCCCGTTCCCGGGTGACGGCGCGCGCGTCACCATCGGCGAGCCCGAGGCGAATGACCTCTTCCTCTCCGTCGCCCGCGCCTGGCGCCAGTGACAGCCAAGCCTCCGTCGCAAATCTGGATCTCGGGAGCATCGGCCGGGATCGGCGCCGCACTGGCCGCGGCCGTGCCCTTCCGCGACGCCCGCGTGATCGACCTGTCCCGCAGCGGTGGCGGTACGGCGGAACACGTCGAGGTGGACCTCTCCGACCCGGCCGGCTGGTCCCGGGTCGAGCTCCACTTCGAGGAGGAGCTCAAGGCGTATGAGGGTGATCGCGTCGTGTTCATCCACAACGCGGGCACGATCACGCCGATCGGTCCCGCGGACGCGGTCGACCGCCACGCGTACCGGCGCGCGGTCCTGCTCAACTCGGCGGCGCCACAGATCCTCGGCAGCGCGTTCCTCCGCGCCGCGGCGCACCTGACGTGTGAACGGCACCTGATCATGCTGTCCTCGGGTGCCGCCAGGACGCCGTACGCCGGATGGTCGTCGTACTCCGCGGGGAAAGCGGCGATCGAGCAATGGGTCCGCACGGTGGGGATGGAACAGGCGGGCGGTTGCCGGGTGATCGCGGTCGCGCCGGGCGTCGTCGACACCGCCATGCAGACCGAGATCCGCTCGACCGACGAGCGGGCGTTCCCCGCCGTCCAGCGCTTCAACGACCTCAAGCGCACCGGCGCCCTCAGCACACCAGCCGCCGCAGCCGCCGGCATCTGGTCCCTACTGAAGCGCGACCTCCCCAACGGCGCCTGCGTCGACCTCAGAGACCTCTAGGTAGTGCCTGGTAGTCCAGCAGACAAAGAAAAACCCGGCCCTTGCTGGGACAAAGGGCCGGGTGTGATGCGGCGCCGGGAGGAGTGAGGCTTTCTCCCGGCGCCGCGGATGGTGCTACCGAATCAGTCACCCCACCGAGGTGGCTCTTTCGGGTCCTGCATCACTGACCAGGGAGGGTCAGTTGTTCTGCTCGGAGTCCTGCTCGCAGGTCTTCAGCGTGTCAACGGAGTTGCCGTTGTTGCCCAGGCCCAGGACGCCCGACAGGTTGGTCAGCGGCACGTTCCCGCCGATGCCGGTCGCGGACAGCTCGTTGTGGCAGGCCTGCCACGGGCCGACGTTGTTGCGGCTGACCGACAGCAGACCGTTGTCGCCCATCTTGTACCACTTGTGGTTGGCCTGCGTGTTGCCCTGCTCGCAGGTCTTGACAGCGGTGACCGAGTTGCCGTTGTTCCAGAAGCCGACGACGCCGACGACATCGCTCGCCGGCACGTTGCCGCCGATGCCGGTGCCGGAACCGAACAGGTGGCAGGCCTGGAACGGGCCGACGTTGTTGTCGTCGATGGCGAGCAGCCCGCCATCGCGCTTGACGCCGTACCAGCCGTGGTTGCCGTAGGCCTTGCTGGCCAGCGACGCGGCGTCGGCCAGGCCAGTGTCCTGAGCCTTCTTCTGCGTGTCGTCGAGAACGTTCGCGCTCACAACGGTGGCCAGGCCCAGCGTGGCGACGGTCGCCACAGCCGCGGCAGCGGCGATCTTGCGAGTTACCTGCATTATGCCAGGTTTCCTTTCGGGTTTGACGGATTCGTCTTAGTGCTAACGACACCTGGCTACGCCGGTTACAAACTTTTTTGTCAGATATTCGGGCGGTCCCGGCACTCATAGCCGGCCGGTGATGAGTTCACTGACAGCGCAGCCAAATCCGTGCTGACCAGGCAACTTCCCGGTGATCAGGTGGTCGCCGGAGCGAGCGGAAGTTGAGATGGAACGGCCCGTAACGGATGCCGCGGTAGGTCGTTGAGTCAGCGCGGGTGACGGATGAAACCCGGTGAATCGGAAGATTGTTCTCGGTGGGCTCGGTGGTCGCCGAATAGGCAATACCACGATGAATCGGAATGTCGTTGCAACCATTGCCGGAGTTTCGCGCCGTGTTTTTTCGGGGCAGGGCGCCGGTCGGCAAACCAAGGCCCGCTGCCGCGCGCATCGGCAGCGGTGGGAGACCCGGGTCCCTCGTGGGCCCGGGTCTTTCCATTCCGCCGAGGGCCGGTCAGGTAGTGCTGCGCCGGCGTTCGGCCGTGACGACCAGCGCGACGCCGATGATGATCACCGCACCGCCGACCAGGATCTGCCAGGTGATGTGCTCGTCGAGGATCAGCCACCCGAGGAGTACGGCGACCGCCGGGTTCACGTACGCGTACGTCCCGATCAGCGAGATCGGCGCGTTCGCCAAGAGATATGAGTACGCCGAGTACGCGAGCAGCGAGCCGAACACGACCAGGTAACCGAGCGCGAACCACCCGGATCCGTCGATCCGCCCGAGGTGCAGCCGCCCGGGCTCACCCCGCAGTACGCCGATCAGCAGCATCGCCGTACCGCCGAAGACCATCTCGTACAGCGCGGTCACCAGCGGGTCGCGCGGCAGCCCGAGTCGCGGCGCGAACCGGGAACCGATTGCCCAGCTGATCGTGCCGACCACCAGGATCGCGACCGACAGCGGCTTCGCGCTCGTGTTGCCACCGGACAGCGAGAGCAGGGCGGCACCGCCGAAGCCGATCAGTACGCCGACCCACGTCAGCGCGCGGGGTCGCTCGCCACCTCCGACCCGCAGCAGGATCAGCCAGAGGGGAACCGCGGCCACCAGCAACGCGGCCAGGCCGGACGGAACGGTCTGCTCCGCGATCGCGACCGCACCGTTGCCGAAGGCAAGCAGCAGGAGGCCGACCGTGGCCGCGCCGAGCGCCTCGCGCCGGGTGATCCGCAGCCGCCGCCAGCCCGACTTCAGGCTCAGCGCCGCAGCCAGCAGCACCGCCGCGGTGAGGAACCGGGTAGCCATCCCGAGCATCGGCGGGATCTTCGCGTCCACGACCACCCGGATGGCCAGGTAGGTCGAACCCCAGACGACGTACACCACCGCGAGCGCCGTCCAGATCATCGCCCCCGACGCCGGCCGGGCGCCGGTCTCGGGCAGTGCGGCCGGAGCGGACGCGGCCATCCGGGTCTCCTCAGCGTGTCAGGGGTGTCATGCGTTAATGATCATTACGCTAGGCGTGCGCGATCCGCCGCGCAAGCCGGTATCCGGCCAGCAATCCGCTGTTTCCCGCCAGGCCATCAGTGCCGGGCAAGGTGCCGCTACGACCCCGAGGGTGAGGAGAGCTGGATGCGGATCGCCGCGACCGGTCGTGACAGATTTGTGACACATGCTGTCGAGGTCGGCCGATCTCTGTAATATGAGCGCGGTGATGGGACCAGTGGATGGACTGGTGTCTCACTCCAGGACCCGTTTCCGTACCGCCGTACCCGCTCGCGTCCAGACAGTTAGCGGATCAGGCACCCGCTGGGTACGGTGTCCGGCAAGATGGGAGTGAGACCAGTGAGGAGGTCCACTGCCCAACAGTGCATCAACCCTGGATCCCACGCGGTCCTGCCTGCGAAGCCTCATCCGGCGCAACGGGCCGGCCCGTGCAACGTTGCGGTCGCGGCGATCCCGCGCTCGAACCCGAGGAGTGCATGTGAGTGAGTCGGTGCCGGGGATCACCCCGGAAGTGTTCGCGCCCGTCGAGGCGCCGGTCAGTCCACCCCAGGCCTCCGAAGAGGTCGAGTTCGTCCAACTGCTGACGCCCGAAGGTGAGCGCGTCGAGCACCCGGACTACGCATTCGAGCTGGACGACGACGCCATCAAGGGTTTCTACCGGGACATGACCCTGGTCCGCCGGATCGACACCGAGGCGACCGCCCTGCAACGCCAGGGTGAGCTCGGCCTGTGGGCGTCGCTGCTCGGCCAAGAGGCCGCGCAGATCGGCTCCGGCCGCGCCCTGAACGCCAAGGACATGGTCTTCCCGACCTACCGTGAGCACGGTGTCGCCTGGTGCCAGGGCGTCGACCCGCTGCGGCTGCTCGGCCTGTTCCGCGGCGTCGATCAGGGCGGCTGGGACCCGAAGGACAACAACTTCCATCTCTACACGATCGTGATCGGCGCCCAGACGCTGCACGCGACCGGGTACGCAATGGGTCAGCAGCGCGACCACGCGATCGGCGACGCCGAGAACGGCGAGGCCACGATCGCGTACTTCGGCGACGGCGCCAGCAGCCAGGGCGACGTGAACGAGGCCTTCATCTGGGCCTCGGTCTTCAACGCACCGGTCGTGTTCTTCTGCCAGAACAACCAGTGGGCCATCTCCGAGCCGATCGACCGGCAGACCCGGATCCCGCTGTACCAGCGCGCGGCCGGCTTCGGTTTCCCCGGCGTTCGTGTCGACGGTAACGACGTACTCGCGACCTACGCCGTCACCCAGCAGGCGCTGAAGCGGGCGCGGGAGGGCAGCGGTCCGACGCTGATCGAGGCCTACACCTATCGGATGGGCGCCCACACCACCTCCGACGACCCGACGAAGTACCGGCTCAACGAGGACCTCGAGCACTGGAAGCTGAAGGACCCGATCGAGCGGGTGCACGCCTACCTGGCCCGCACCGCCGGGGTCGAGCACGACTTCTTCGACGAGGTCGAGGCCGAGGCCGACAAGATCGCCGCCGAACTGCGGGCCGGCTGCCTCTCGATGCCGGACCCGGTGCTGACCGACTTCTTCGACCAGGTGTACGTCGAGCAGACGGCCCAGCTGGTCGAGCAGAAGCAACAGTTCGCCGCGTACGCCGCGTCGTTCGAAGGCGAGGGCTGAGCGATGACGAAGATCAGTCTCGGCAAGGGCATCAACGCCGGCCTGCGGGCCGCGATGGAGGCCGACCCCAAGGTCGTCGTGATGGGTGAGGACATCGGCAAGCTCGGCGGGGTCTTCCGAGTGACCGAAGGTCTGCAGAAGGACTTCGGCGAGGACCGGGTGATCGACACCCCGCTGGCCGAGTCCGGCATCATCGGGACCGCGGTCGGCCTCGCGCTGCGCGGGTACCGGCCGGTCTGCGAGATCCAGTTCGACGGCTTCGTGTTCCCGGCGTACGACCAGATCATCAACCAGGTCGCGAAGATGCACTACCGGTCGGCCGGCCGGATCAAGATGCCGGTGGTGATCCGGATCCCGTTCGGCGGCGGCATCGGCGCGGTCGAGCACCACTCGGAGTCGCCGGAGACGCTGTTCGCGCACGTCCCCGGTCTGAAGGTCGTCGCCTGCGGCGACCCGGTCGACGCGTACTGGATGATCCAGCAGGCGATCGCCTCGGACGACCCGGTGGTCTTCTTCGAGCCGAAGCGGCGGTACCACGAGAAGGCGGAGCTGGACGAGTCCGTCCCGCCGGCGTTGCCGCTGCACCAGGCGAAGGTGGTCCGCGAGGGCACCGACGCGACACTGTTCTGTTACGGCCCGATGGTGAAGACCTGCGTGCAGGCCGCCGAGGCCGCGGTCGAGGACGGCCGGCAGCTCGAGGTCGTCGACCTGCGGACGATCTCGCCGCTGGACCTGGCGACGATCTTCGCCTCGGTCAAGAAGACCCGGCGGGCGGTCGTGGTGCACGAGGCGCCGTTCACGCTCGGCCCGGGTGCGGAGATCGCGGCGCGGGTCACCGAGGAGTGCTTCTACCACCTGGAGGCGCCGGTCCTGCGCGTCACCGGGTACGACCTGCCCTACCCGGCGTCGCGGACGGAAGAGGACTACCTCCCCGACCTGGACCGGGTGCTCGACGGGGTCGACCGGGTGATGGGGTACTGATGGGCATCCAGCATTTCCGCCTCCCCGATGTGGGTGAGGGCCTGGTCGAGGCCGAGATCGTCAGCTGGAAGGTCAAGCCTGGCGACACGGTCAAACTCAACGACACGGTGGTCGAGATCGAGACCGCCAAGTCCCTGGTAGAACTCCCCGTCCCCTTCGCCGGCACCATCACCGAACTCCTGGTCCCGGAGGGCGAAACAGTCCCCGTCGGTACGCCGATCATCGCCGTGGAAACCGAGTCCGCGGACGAGGTGGCGGCTGCTGTCGAGGACCTCGTCCCGTCGATCCCCGAAGAGGACAAGACCGGCGGCCGGACCGCGGTTCTCGTCGGCTACGGGCCGAAGACAACCGAAGCCAAGCGGCGGGCTCGCAAGGCGCCCGCAGCCTCCGCCGGCTCGGCGCCGGCTCCGGCTGCGGGCGGTGCTGCCCCGGCTACCACCGCCGCCCCGGCGGCCGCCGCGCCGGCTCCCATAGCCGCCGCGTCTGCGCCGGCTGTGTCAGCGCCTGCCGGCGTGCCGATTGAAGTTGCCGGAGGCAACGGCGTGCATGTGCTGGCCAAGCCGCCGGTGCGGAAGCTGGCCAAGGATCTCGGCGTCGATCTGGCGACCGTGACGGCGACCGGGCCGGGTGGGATCATCACCCGGCAGGACGTCGAGGGGCATGTCACGGCTCCGGTCGAGGCGGCTCCGGTCGCGCCGGCCTACGAGCCTGCTCCTGTGGTGAGTGGGCGCGAAGACACCCGCGTACCGGTCAAGGGCGTGCAGAAGGTGATGGCGCAGGCGATGGTTGCCAGCGCGTTCACGGCGCCGCACGTCACCGAGTGGATCACCGTCGACGTCAGCGCCACGATGGAGCTCGTCGACCGGCTCAAGGCCGACAAGGCGTTCCGGGAGCTCAAGGTGTCGCCGTTGCTGATCGTCGCGAAGGCGGTCACGCTGGCGGCTCGCCGTACGCCGATCATCAACGCGGCGTGGGACGAGCAGGCGCAGGAGATCGTCTACAAGGGCGCGGTCAACCTCGGCATCGCCGCGGCCACCCCGCGCGGACTGATCGTCCCGAACATCAAGAACGCGGACGCCCTCACCCTGCCCGAGCTCTGCGCGGCGCTGAACGACCTGGTCGCCACCGCCCGCGAGGGCAAAACCCAACCGGCCGACCAGGCCGGCGGCTCGTTCACGATCACCAACGTCGGCGTCTTCGGCGTCGACGCCGGCACCCCGATCATCAACCCGGGCGAGGCCGCGATCCTCGCCTTCGGCGCGGTCCGCAAGCAGCCGTGGGTGGTGGACGACGAAATCGTCCCGCGCTGGATCACCACCCTCGCCCTGTCCTTCGACCACCGCCTGATCGACGGCGAGAAGGGCTCGATCTTCCTCGCCGATGTCGCAAGCATCCTCGAGGACCCGGCGCGAGCGCTGATGTTCTAGGGGTACGACGTACGCCACGAAAGGCCCGGGGTCATCACCCCGGGCCTTTCTGTTTGACCTCAAGCACTTGAGGTGTGTGACGGTGGACCGCATGACAGCTTTCACCATCCAGGAGGTGTCGCGGCGGAGCGGGCTGAGCGAGCCGACGCTGCGGTACTACGAGGAGGCCGGGCTGGTCGGCCCGATCGGCCGCGACCAGCGCAGCGGACATCGGCGGTACCGCACCGAGGATCTCGACGTACTCGAGGCGTTGGCCTGCCTGCGCGCGGCCGGCGTCGGCATCGAGGACATGCGCACCTACCTGGCCAACCGTGCCCGCGGGCGCGAGGCCGCGGCCGAACAGCGTGATCTGCTGCTCCGTCACGCCGAGCGGATCGAGGCCGAGATCGTCGCCCAACAGGTCCGGCTGGAATACCTGCGCGAGAAGGCGGCCCTGTGGGACGCCCGCGACCGCGCCGACTCCACCGCGGAGGCTCACGCGATCCACCGGGTGATGGACGTCGTCGGCGACCTGGCGGCACTCCGATGACCCCGGTCCTGGTCACTGGCGGCTCGGGCTACCTCGGGACCCAGCTGATCGCGGCCCTGTTGAAGTCCGGACGTTCGGTCCGTACGACGATCCGCTCCACGGCTCGCGGACCCGAACTGCGCGCGGCCGTGCGACGCGGCGGTGCGGACGACGCCGGCCTGGAGATCGTCGCGGCCGACCTCATGACCGACGACGGTTGGCCGGCCGCGGTAGCCGGGTGCGACGAGGTCCACCACGTGGCATCGCCGATCCCGATCGCCCAGCCCGACGATCCCGACGAGCTGATCGTCCCCGCCCGCGACGGAGCGCTCCGCGTGCTGCGTGCCGCTCGGGACGCGAGTGCGCGGCGCGTCGTACTGACCTCGTCCTTCGCCGCGGTCGGGTACTCCCGCAAGCCGGGGGCCGAGTACACCGAGGACGACTGGACAGATCCCGATACGCCGGGCCTGGCGCCGTACCCGCGCTCGAAGGCGATCGCCGAGCGGGCCGCGTGGGACCTGATGAACGGCGAGGGTGGCGGCACCGAGCTCGTCGTGCTCAACCCGACTGGCATCTTCGGGCCCACGCTCACGACCGAGCTGCGCTCGTCGACGCAGCTGATCAAGATGATGCTCGACGGCACGATGTCCGTCGCGCCCCGGCAGCGCTTCGGCATCGTCGACGTCCGCGACGTCGCCGATCTCCACCTCCGCGCCATGGCCGAGCCCACGGCCGCCGGCAAGCGCTACCTGGCAGTCGCCGACGGGCCCACACTCAGCTTCCTCGAGATCGCCGACATCCTCCGCCGCCGACTCGGACCGCTCGCCGCGCTCGCACCGACGCAGGAGGCGCCGGGCGAGGACCCGCCCCGGCCGATCATCCACAACGAGCGGGCAGTCACGGAGCTCGGATGGCACCCGCGCCCGGCCGAGACCACCATCGTCGAAACTGCCGAGAGTCTGCGGGAGCTCGGGCTGCTGTAAGCACCCCCGTTGGTCGGGGCCGATGTGCCGGCACCTCATCCGCAGCAATGTCCAGCCGAAGCTGCGGATTCGTCCTGTGGTGCGGCGCCCGGCCTGGTCCATTGCGGGACGGGGCGGCCGTCTTTCTTCCACCAGGTGTGGGTCCGATCCTGCGGCCAGCCCGCCGGCGAGTCCTCCCAGGCCTCCTGGCGGCCGTAGACCGTCAGATCGAGCAGGTGGGCCTGCACCATGGTGGCTTCGACGCCGCGACCGACCGTCTCGTTGGTGAGGAACACCCGGTCGCCGATGCGCAGGTAGCAGGCGATGTAGCCCGGCTCGTCGATGAGCCCGGTCCCGACGCCGCGATCTTCGACCTCGAGCATCGAGTACCACGGCACCGTGTAGCCCATGAATTCGCGGAACGGCGCGATTTCCTCCCACGGCCCCTCGCAGAAGACCGCGAAGGACACTCCGCGGTGGTTCAGGTAGCTGGCGTCGTGCACGTCGAAGATGCTTGCGGTGCACCCCTCGCACTGGCCTTCGATCCCTGCCCCGGTGTGCCACATGTGCTTGTACGCGACGAGTTGGTCGCGCCCGTCGAAGACGTCCAGGAACGCGACAGGTCCGTCCGGCCCGACCAGTGTGGCCGCGGCGTCGACCTCGGTCATCGGTAGCCGGCGCCGGGCCGCCGCGATCGCGTCGCCCGCCCGGGTGTGGGCCTTCTCCCGGACCAGGAGGGCCTGGCGTTCACGACTCCAGGTCTCACGGTCGACGATCTGCGGCGATGCGGTCGCTTCGGTCATGGGGGTCTCCTCGTCGGTCTGGGTGGTGTTATGAATATCGACGAGCGGCCGGTCGGGTCGTCATCGCACTTTCTCGGCGAGGGCGCCGGGGTAGGGCGTACGAGCGGGCACGATCAGCAGGATCCGGGAGGACCTGAGCGCATGACGAGTGCGGCGGACGACGCGTGGTTCCAGGACGCGTTCGAGGAGCACCGGCGCCCGTTGCATGCGCACTGCTACCGACTCGCCGGGAATGTCGCCGACGCCGACGACCTGGTCCAGGAGACCTTCCTGCGCGGCTGGCGCTCCCGGACGCAGTACGCGGGGAGGGCGTCGATCCGGGCGTGGCTCTACCGGATCGCCACCAATGTCTACCTTGATCACCGCAAGGCTGCGGCGCGGCGGACCATACCGGTCGGTGACCCGATGGAATGGAGCACCGAGATCGGCCCGTACCCCGACGCGCTGCTGGGGGAGGACCCGCCATCAGATCTGGTAGCACGGGAGACCGTCGAACTCGCGCTGATCGCCGCGCTGATGTATCTGCCGCCACGGCAACGGGCGGCGTTCGTGCTGCGCGACGTCTCCGGTTGGACAGCGGCCGAGATCGCCGACGCCCTCGGACTCGCGGTGCCCGCGGTGAACAGCTTGATCCAGCGGGCCCGCAAGACGCTCCGGCACTATGCGCCCGGTGACTCCCGGCACTGGCGCAGGCCGGCGCTGACCAGCGAGGACGAGGAAATCCTGCGTCGTTATGCCGCAGCTACCGATCCCGCGAGCTTCCGGGAGTTGCTGGCCGAAGACGTGCGCATCACCATGCCGCCGGATCCACCAGTCTTCGGAAGCGAGGCGGCGGCCGAGTTCCTGGCGAGGCCGCTGGACTGGCGCACGTTCCCGTCCGCTGCCAACGGCCGGCCTGCCCTGATCTGCTATCTCCGACGCCCCGGCAGCGACCGGTACGACGCATTGGTCGTCGACGTTCTCACCGTCGAGAACGGCAAGATCGTGACGAGCAACGCCTTCGTCGGGTCCCACCACGTTGCTGCGTTCGGCATGCCCGCGAGCATCTGATCCGGCACTCGGCGAGGCCGGCGGATCGGCGCGACGGGATCGCGTGTGCGGGGTCCACTCGGTGAAAAATCACCTCGGCGGATGCTGGACCGGTGAGAGGGTGTAGCGGTGCTGGTGATGATCGTGGTGCTGGGGGCGGCGGTGCTGCACGCCACGTGGAACGCGATGGCGCATGGGGCACCGGATCGGGTGGCTGGGCTGGCGTTGTTCGAGGTGGCGGCCGGGGTCATCGGGCTGGTCGCGGTGCTCGTGATGGGCCTGCCGCCGGCGGGCACCTGGGGATACATCATCGCGTCGGCGTTGCTGCATGTGGCGTATCTGGGTGGGCTGCTGGCGTCGTACCAGCTCGGTCAGTTCAGTCAGATGTATCCGTTGGCCCGCGGGACGTCGCCCTGGGTGGTGGCGGTGGTGTCGATCGTCGTACTGCATCAGGCGCTGGCCGTGCTCGAGCTGGCGGGCGTGCTGCTGGTCTCGGCGGGGCTCATCGCGCTGGTGTTCATCGGGCGGCCCGGTCGGCGACAGGCGCCGGCGCTGCTGGCCGCGTTCGGCACCGGGCTGATGATCGCGGCATACACGGTCGTGGACGGGGTGGCGGTCCACAAGATGCCGGTCGCGACGTACATGGGCTGGGTCTTCATGCTCCAGGGCTTCGCGGTCCCCCTGGTCGTGATCTGGTGGCGCGGCCCTCGCGTCTTCAACCTCCCCCGCGGCGCGATCCTGTCCGGCCTCACCGGCGGCGTCGTGTCGATGGCCGCCTACGGGCTGGTCCTGTGGGCGCAGACCCGGGGCACCCTGGCCGCCATCGCGGCCCTCCGCGAAACCAGCATCATCTTCGGCGCGATCATCGGCGCCATCTTCTTCGGCGAACGCTTCGGCCCCAGGCGCGCGATCGCCGCAGCGGTAGTCGTCGCCGGCATCATCCTCATCACCACGGCCTAATCTTCAGTGGCAGCGGTTCGCCGACGCGTCGCACGACGCGAAGGGTCTGGTCTGTGCATCGAGCCTCGCCGGATGGGGAATCCTGGCAGGAGGGCGGGGACGCGGGCGGCGTAGTCGTCGTACGACGCTCCGAACGTGTTGCGGAGGTCGCGCTCCTCGAACCTGATCCCGACGGCGATGTAGCCGGTCGCGGCGAGGGCGAAGAGAAGATGCGATGCGCCCATCCGTGGTGTCGCCCAGAAGGCCAGCACCACCCCCGTCATCAACGGGTGCCGCACGACGGCGTAGAGACCGCCGACGTAGAGGTCAGAGGTGAGGCCGGGGTCTCGGGCGGCCACCCATCCGGCCTGCCGCAGCCCCATGAGTTCGAGGTGATCGATCGCGAACGTTGCGGTGATCGCCAGCGCCCAACCGGCGGCGAAGAGTGTCCAGGCGATGACCGTGACCGGGTCCTCGGTGTGCCAGATCTGGACACCCCAGGGTTGCCAGAGCATCAGCAGCAGCGCGAGGCAGATGTCGGTGGCGAGCACGTAGGAAGTGCGTTCGAGCGCCGGCGGGATCCGCCGACTCAGCCATGACTTCACCTGACGCCGTGCCATCACCGAGTGCTGGACGGCGAAGAGCAGCAGGAGCGCCAGGTCGATGGCCACGGCGCGAGCGGTGGTCGTGCGGTCGGGCCCGTCGACGGTCCGGGGGACGACCACGCCGGCGAGGAAGGCCATCGTCCACACGGTGACAACGACGAACCCCAACCAGGCGGTGGCCGAGAGGATGAGATGGGCAGGGCGTCGGGACATGGTCTTCATGCTGCGGGGTGACCGTCCCCGGCGCAGCCGTGGAACTACCTCACTTGTGCGGGTGTCGCGCGACGTACCAGGCTGCGACCTGGGAACGAGATCTGAACCCGAGCCGCAGCCGGATCCGCTCGAGGTGCGACTCGGCGGATCGTTCGGTGATGCCCAGGCGGTCGGCCAACTGGCGGTTCGTGAGGCCGTCTGCCACGAGGGCCGCGACTTCTGTCTGGCGGGCGGTGAGTCCGGTGGGAACGGTCCTTCGTAGCCGTGGCAGTCCGAGGAAGCGTCGTACCTGTTCGACCAGCGACTCCACATCCCCGATGGCAGGAAGGTGCGAGCGACCCGCGAGCTCCACCAGCTGGGCGCCCGGGATCGCGTCGGCGAGCACCCTGCTCTGGTCGAGCGGAGCGGCTCGGTCTCCGCTGCGGTGCAGCACCAGCGTCGGTGCCTGCACCCGTGCGAGGCTCGGACGCACGTCCAGGGTGTACGCGAGACGCAGCAAGGCGACCGCCGTCTCGGGCGAGGAGGCTGCGCGCTGGTAGCGGGCGAGCGCGAGGCGGGTGCCGGCATCGGCCTCGGGTGCGAACAGATCGGTGAGCAGGTCTGATCCCAGACCCCAATGAGAGGCAAGCAGCCCGAGCACGTGCCGCCTGCTGTCCTCGTCGCCGATGGCGTCACCGCTCGCCCAACCGCCGTACAGGACCAGACGCGAAACCCTCTCCGGATGATCGGCGGCCCACTGCGCGGCCACCGCCGCCCCAAGCGACCAGCCCAGGACGTCACAGCGGCTAACGCCGAGCGCTTCGGTCACCGCGGCGATCGCGGCAAGCTCCAGCGTCATCGTGCGAGGGCCGTCGTAGGCGTCGGAGAGACCACAACCAGGGCGGTCGTAGCGCACCAACGTGCGGCCCGACGACAGCGAGTCGTGGAACATGCGCTCGGCGGGGATGGCCCATCCGAGCTCGAGATGACTGAGCCATCCCGGCGCAACCAGCAGGAACGGCCCGCTTCCCGTCAGGGCATAGGCGACCCGCCCGCCGTCGGCCAAGTGCGCCATCCCGAGGCGCTGGTCCTGCGCAACCACGACACCAGTGAACAGCAGTGAGGTCGCGGTTGGCTCAAGGGTCTTCGCCGGCGCCGCCCCTACCGCAGCTCATCGGCATCTGCGCGGGTCGCGCCAAATGAGTAAATTGCCCGAAGCATCTGGGACGGAAGCGGACGGCCTCCTCAACGGGCAGCGGCGGGTCTAGAGTCGCGAGAGTGACTGCGACATCGACCCCGCTGCCGATCCTGCCGACCTCGCTGGTGGGCAGCTACGCCCAGCCGGACTGGCTGATCGACCGGGCCAAGCTCGCCGGCCGCTTCCCCCCGCGGGTGCGGGCGAAAGAGCTGTGGCGGGTCAAGGCGGAGTACCTCGAGCAGGCGCAGGACGACGCCACTTTGCTGGCCATCCGCGCCCAGGAAGAGGCGGGACTCGACATCATCACCGACGGTGAGATGCGGCGCGAGTCGTACAGCAACCACTTCGCCACCGCCCTCGAGGGCGTCGACATCGACAACCCTGGGACGGCCCTCGATCGCAGCGGGCATCCCAACCCGGTGCCGCGGATCGCCGGCCCGATCGTGCGGCCGCACTCCGTCGGCGTCCGCGACGTGGAGTTCCTGAAGGCGAACACCGATCACAGGGTCAAGATGACCGTGCCCGGCCCGTTCACGATGTCGCAGCAGGCACAGAACGACCACTACCCCGACCTCGCGTCGGCGGCTCTGGCGTACGCCGCCGCGGTCAACGCCGAGATCAAGGACCTGCACGCCGCCGGCGCCGACCTGGTCCAGATCGACGAGCCGTACATGCAGGCACGGCCGGCGGCGGCCCGCGAGTACGGCCTCGCCGCGCTCAACGCCGCGCTCGACGGCGTCACCGGCCGTACCGCCGTCCACATCTGCTTCGGGTACGCCGCGATCATCCACGAACGGCCCGAGGGGTACTCGTTCCTGCCCGAGCTGGCCGGCTGCTCGGCCGACCAGATCTCGATCGAGACCGCACAGTCGGGTCTCGATCTCGGCGTCCTGAAGGACCTCAGCGACAAGACCATCATCCTCGGCGTCATCGACCTGTCCGACCCCGAGGTCGAGTCCGCCGAGCTGGTCGCCGATCGGGTACGCCGAGCCTTCCCCTACACCTCACCGAACCGGATCACCATCGCCACCGACTGCGGGATGAAGTATCTGCCTCGCGCGAGTGCGGAGGGAAAGATGCGTGCCATGGCCGGCGCGGCGTCGATCCTGCGCGCCGAGCTCTGACGGGAGCCGTGCAGCCCGCCGCCTAGGACCCAACCCGACGATCAAGCAGGTCCGGGCGCTCTTGGCGTCGGTCTCCGGTTCTGGAATCACGCGTTGACCGCGGCGACGGCATCGTTGATGACAGAAGCGATCTGGTCGGGCACCTCGTTCGGCAGGAAGAACACGCTGCCCGGAATCGTCACGATCTTGACCGTCGGACACGCCTCGAGTGTGCGCCGCTCGGCGTCGGTGAGCCCGCCGTCGCCCTTCTCCGCGTGGACGACCCACGTCGGTACGCCTGAGCGGCACAGTATCGCGGCGTGGTCCTCGCCGCTCTCCAGCCACTTCAGGTATTCGCGAAGTCCGAGGCGCATGTCCCGCGTGCTGGTCCTGCGGAAGTCCGCGGCAAGCTCGGCCTGCCGCTCCGGTGCTACCGGGATGGTCTTCACCATCGACCCGACGGCCTGCTTCATCAGCGCCAGCGGCAAGCCGCCGAGCACCTTGGACAGTCGGACGACGTTGATGAAGGACGCCGACTCGTCCGGCAACGACAAGCTGATGCCGAGCAGCACCGTCGGGCCGGTGAAGAGCTTCTTCTCCGCCATCTCCAACGCCACGTTGGCGCCCATGCTGAACCCGACGACGACATCCGCACCCGTCTCGGCCACGAGGAACGCTGTCATTCGGCCGTAGGCCTCGTGGCTGTAGTCGTACGGGGACGGCGCGCCCGCGTGTCCGGGCAGCGTCGCCGCCACCAGCCGCAGCCCGGACAGACTGGATTGCTGCGTCAACTCCAGGTACGAGCGCGCGCTGCACATGCCGCCGGGAAGCAACAGCACGGTGTGTTCGGCGTCCGCCGGACCTGACTCGAACAGCTGCCACTCAACGCCCACATCGCACCCCGGGTCGCCCGATCCTGGTCAAAACTGTACGCCGGGCCGTCCGTGCCATCACAGTTCAGGAGAGGAGCCTGCGACTACCACCTGCTGTGGCGATTCTGTCTCGCCGGGGTTCATACTTTCGAGGACCGTACCGACCCTGGCTTTGCTGGACATCAAGGGGGATCGCATGACGGAGCCATCCACCAGCTGGCAGCTCGACGCCATCACGTACTCCGGGGGCACGCAGGACGGGCCGCACGCCCACGTGAAGCTCTCCCGGGCTGAGGAACAGGTGCACGCCGAGGGTTCTGGCGCCGGGCTCATCGACGCCGCGTGCCAGTCGATCTCGCAGGCGACAGGCGTGGAGGCGCGGGTAGTCGCGTTCCGGGCCTACTCGGTCGGCCCGGGCAGCGAGGCGGTCGGAGAGGTCGAGCTCGAGGTGGAGCTGCCGGGCCGCAGGGTCGCGGTCCGGGCATCGTCCAAGGACGTCGTCGAGGCCGCCGGGCTAGCCCTCGTCGCGGCCCTCAACCAGTACAACGCGAAGCGGCCGGCACGAGGCTGAGTCCAGTGCCATGACCGTGGTTCGCAGATGGGTCCAGCCGGCCGCGTGAACACGTCGATGGTTCGGCCCGCGAAGTAGCGCCTGACGTGTTCCTCAAGTGCGCCGCAGACGTCATCGCAAGGCGGGTAGTCAGGCAATGGATCACTCTCTGCGGCGGACCGGCGGGAGGCAGCCCATCGGCTGATCGTCGCGCGGATCGCAGCAGATGCGGATGTTCGAATCTGCTCTCGTTTGGCGAGGCTGCGACCCATAGACTCCTAGCCATGCTGGAGGTCCGCAGAGCCACGGCGCAGGACCGGACTGCCATCAGCAAGGTCTTGGCCACTGCGTTCGTCGCCGATCCCGTGGTCCGCTGGCTCATGCCGAAGGCAGGTGGCGACGTTCAGATGTTTCGAGCCTTTGCCGCTCACCTGCATGCCGCTCCCGGTTGCGCCGACATCGCGTTGGACGACGGTCAACCAGTGGGGGCTGCCTTGTGGGATCCACCGGGCCACAGCGTGTCACTTCGACAAGGGCTGATGGGGTTGTCGAGGTTGCTTCTTGGGATGGGCTCGGGTTTCCGCCGCGGCGTTCTGCTGGAGCGCGCCTTCACGCGAGCGAGGCCCGCCGGACAGTTCTGGTATCTCGCGGCGCTCGGCGCCTCGACGCCGGGAAGAGGCGTCGGGTCGGCGTTGCTGGAGCGCCGCCTGGCAAGCATCGACGGGCCTGCCTATACGGAGAGCAGCAATCTGAGGAACGTGCCGCTCTACCAGCGATTCGGCTTCGCCGTGATCCAGGAGATCTCACTCCCAGAAGACGGCCCGACACTCTGGACAATGCTCCGTAAGTAGCCGTGGCACGAGGCGCTTGGGGCGGACTGCGGGTGGAGGAGTGGGGGTCCCGGGCGGGGGACCCCCACTCAGCTTGGGTTAGCGGTGGACTGCGTCGAGGGCGTCGGCGATACCTTCACCGAAGAAGGAGTTGTTCGCGGTGGTGCCGGTGCAGCGGGCGTCCGGGGTGACCGGGCAGGCCTTGTCGTCGGCTTCCTTGCGCAGCGCTGACTCGAGCTCACGTGGGCCCCACGACGGGTGGGTCGACTTCATCAGGGCCGCGACGCCGGTCACATGTGGCGATGCCATCGACGTACCGCTCATCAGGCCGTAGCCGCCGCCAGGGTAAATGGTCGAGAGGATCGAGCTGCCGGGGGCGGCGACGTCGATCTTGTTGAGGCCGAAGTTCGAGAAGCTGCTGCGGGCGCCGGCCTGGGTGGTGCTGGCGACGGTGATCACGCCGGGCAGCTCGGTCGGCATGTCCAGGCAGCTGTTGTTGATCTGCCGGGGGACCGGGGTCGTGTCGTTCGGGCTGCCGTTGTCGGTGGTCTTGTTGGCCAGGTCGTAGTTCGAGTTGCCGGCCGCCGCAACGGACAGGGTGCCGCGATCCGCGGCCCACTCGTACGCGCGCCGCACCGCCTCCTGGACCGCGCCCTGGTCGCCGTTGTCCTTGCACCAGAACTCGAACGGGTCGATGAAGTAGCTGTGGTTGGTGACGTCCATGTGGTGCTCGGCGGCCCAGACGATGCCGCAGATCGAGTACTCCGGGTAGATGAAGCCGTCGTCGTTGACCACCTTGACCGACGCGATCCGGACACCCGGGGCCACTCCGACGATGCCGACGCCGTTACGGGCCGCGGCGACCGTGCCGGCGACATGCGTGCCGTGCGAGCTGGTCGTCGGGCGCCAGGCGCCGGGGGTCGTGTTGGGTACGCCGTTGTCCACACAGTTGACCGAGTCCTTCGCGTCGAAGTTCGGCGCGAGGTCCGGGTGGGTGTCGTCGACACCGCTGTCGTTGATGCCGACCAGCACCTGCCGGGAGCCGTCGGTGATCTGGTGGGCCTGATCCGCCTTGATCTGGACCATGTCCCACTGCTCGCCCTCGCGCGGGTCGAGGACCGGGGTCGCCTGGGCCTCGTCGACCGCCTTCAGCCCCGCGGCGGACGAGGCACCGGCGGCGGACGCCGTACCGGCGCCGGCTGGGCCTTCGCTGACCGCGGCGGTGCGGGTGGCGCCGACGGACTGGACCTCACGTCCGTTGTGCCCGGCGCGGACGGCGGTGCGGAAGTCCGGGTTGGTCGACTGCGCGACCACCACGCCCAGCTGGGTGTACGAGCTGAGCACCGTGCCGCCGGCTGCCTTGACCGCCTGCTCCACCTTGCGGACGTGCCCCGGGGTGGCCTTCGTGTTGACCACGTAGTTCATCAGCGGCCCGGGCGTGGCCGCTGCTGAAGAGTCGGAGCTGGGTACGGCGTGCGCGGTCGCGGCACCGAGTGTCGTCAGGGCCAATGCGGCCGCGGCCAGGCCGGCAGTCAATCGGCGGGGACGGGAACTTCGGGACACGGTGCCTCCTCGGTGCAGGGCCTGGGCGGACGGGCCCAAGCTCGGTACCCCGGACTTTAGAGCGGATTCCGGACCGGCGGAGTTGTTCATCCACAACGCAGGGGAAACCCTCCACTTGTCACTACCTAGCGTCTATCCGTTCACCCTCAGTTGCCCACATGCTGTGGATCTGCCTGTGGATAACTCGTGGACAAGCTGGGGAATACTGGCCCAGGCCAGTGGATTAGATGTGTGTGTAGGATAGATACAACAAAGATACGAGTCGTATGGGTGGGAGTTCAGTGACCAGCGGGGTGCCGGAGTACGAGCCGGCGAGGGCGGCAATGGAGTTGGGCGACCAGACCGCGGAGATCGCGCGGGTGGTGGTCGAGGCCGCGCCGGGGGTGGAGAAGATCCCCGCGGCGGAGCGGGTCTACGCGTACGTGAAGGCCGCGATCCTGGACCGGACGTACCCGGGCGGCGAGCTGCTCACCGAGGGCGAGTTGGCCACCGCGGTCGGGGTCTCACGCACCCCGGTGCGGGAGGCGCTGCTCCGGCTGGAGGAGTCCGGCCTGGTGAAGCTGTACCCGAAGAAGGGCGCCCTCGTCCTGCCGGTGCTGCCGCAGGAGATCGACGACGTCCTGGAGGCGCGCGAGCTGATCGAGACGCACGCGGCCGCCAAGGTGTGGCCGCGCCGCAAGCAGCTGATCGAGATCCTCACCCAGCGCGTCGACGAGATGCGCGCGCACCGCAAGGCCGGGGACGCGAAGACCTTCCTCGAGGCCGACCGGGCCTTCCACGAGGCCATCGTCGGTGCCGCCGGCAACGAAATCCTCTCCAAGCTCTACAACAGCCTGCGCGACCGCCAGGTCCGGATGGGGGTGCCCGGCATCGAGATGCAGCCGGCCCGGATGGATAAGTCGATCACTGCGCACCAGGAGATGATCGACGCCCTCGGTGGGAACAGCGTGAAGCGGTTCCGCGAGCTCGTGGTCTCCCACATCGACACCGCCGCGGCGGACCTGCGGAGCACTCGGTGACCGAACTCCTCTTCCCCCTGGGCGGACGGCGCGCCTGGGCGGTGTGGGCCACTGCTGTCTTCACCTACCTCGTGACCGTGCTGCACCGCGGCTCGATGAGCGTGGCCGGGCTGCAGGCCGCGGAGCGCTTCCACATCTCCGCATCCGCGCTGGCCAGCTTCACCGTCGTCCAGTTGACCGTGTACGCCGCGATGCAGGTGCCTGTCGGCATATTGCTCGATCGGTACGGCTCGAAGCGGCTGCTGATCGCTGCGTCCGGACTGCTCTTCGTAGCGCAGTCCGCGTTCAGTCTGGTCGACTCCTACCCGGCCGCCCTCGCGGCGCGCGCCGTACTGGGTGTCGGAGACGCACTGGTGTTCATCAGCGTGCTGCGGGTCGTCATGTCCTGGTTCCCGGCGCTGCGGCAGCCGGTGATGTCGCAGGCGACCGGCATGCTGGGTGGTCTGGGCGCGATCATGTCGACCGTGCCGATGGCTGCCGCCTTCCACGCCTTCGGCTGGACCAGCACCTTCGCCGGTGCCAGCGTCCTGAGCCTGGTGACGGGTGTGGCCGTCCTGTTCCTGATCAAGGACACTCCGTACGACGAGCCGCTGCGACGGGCCAAGCAGTCGCTCGGTGAGGTGCGGAACAACCTGCGCAGAGCCTGGAAGGAGCCTGGCACCAGGCTGGGGCTGTGGACGCATTTCACCACGAGCTTCTCCGGCAGCACGTTCGGTCTGCTCTGGGGGTACCCGTTCCTGGTGCAGGGCCAAGGCCTGGCTCCGACGACCGCTGCGGCGATGCTCATTCTCCCCGTGCTCGCAGGGCTCTGTTATGGCCCGCTGGTCGGGCGGTACGCAGCCCGCTTCCCGTTCTACCGGTCCTGGATCGTGCTGGCGGTGATCTCGGGTTCGGTACTCATGTGGACCGTCGTACTGCTCTGGCCGGGGCAGGCGCCGATGCCGGTGCTCTTGCTGCTGATCGTCGTGCAGGCCGCTGGTGGCCCGGGTTCGATGCTCGGGCTTGACTACGCGCGGACGTTCAACCCGTCCACTCGGTTCGGTGCGGCCAACGGAATGGTCAACACTGGCGGATTCATCGCCACGCTGATCTGTATCGGCATGGTCGGCATCCTGCTCGACGCGTCGTCGGGTGGGGCGCCGCAGACCATCACCGACTTCAAGTGGGCGCTGGCCTTCCAGTACGTGCTGTGGGCGATCGGCACCCGCCAGATCCTCAAGTACCGCCGCAAGGCCCGCGGTCACCTCGCCCGCTACAACCCCGAGGCCTACCAGGCCTTGATCGCCAACCAAATCGTCCCGGTGAAGGGCTGATACCAGCGCGCTGAGATGCGCTGACAGTCGAGTGCCAGGGCGGTGCCAGGGCGGTGCAGCACGGTAGTCCCAGTGAAGTGAGTCCACTGGGAGGAACCGATGACCACAACGAACCAGGTCGCCATCGAGGCAACCGGCTTGGTCAAGAAATATGGCAACACCACCGCCCTGGCCGGCGTCGACCTGAGTGTGCCGACCGGCACCGTCCTCGGCGTCCTCGGCCCCAACGGCGCCGGCAAGACCACGGTGGTCCGCATCCTCGGCACCTTGCTCCGGCCCGACGCCGGCCACGCCACGGTCGGCGGGTACGACGTCGTCCGGGACGCGGGCAAGGTGCGCGGGATCATCGGTCTGACCGGGCAGTACGCCTCGGTCGACGAGGACATGTCCGGCCGCCGGAACCTGATCATGATCGGCCGGCTGCTCGGGTACTCGCGGGAGCAGTCCCGGGCCCGCGCCGCCGAACTGCTCGAGCGGTTCGAGCTGACCGACGCCGGTGACCGGATCGCCAAGACGTACTCCGGCGGTATGCGCCGGCGCCTCGACCTGGCCGCCAGCCTGGTCGGCCACCCGAGCATCCTGTACCTGGACGAGCCCACCACGGGTCTCGACCCGCACGCCCGCAACGGCGTCTGGGAGACCATCCGCAACCTGGTGCTCGACGGAACCACGGTGCTCCTCACCACGCAGTACCTGGAGGAGGCCGACGCGCTGGCCGACTCGATCGTGGTGTTCGACAAGGGCTCGGTGGTCGCCTCCGGCCGGCCGGCCGAGCTGAAGGCCCAGGCGGGCAAGCAGTCGCTGGACGTCCGCCCGGCCGAGCCCGCGCACATCGAGCGGGTCGCCGCAATCGTCGCCGAGTCCGTCGGCACGCGGCCGACCGTCGACGTCGTGAACACGCTGGTCAGTGTGCCGGTGACGGACGGCAGTTCGATGCCGGTCGTCGTACGGCGCCTCGACGAGGCCGGGATCGCCGTCACCGAACTGTCCCTGCGGCTGCCGAGTCTGGACGAGGTCTTCCTCGCCCTGACCGGTCACGCCGCCGAAGCGCGTCCGCAGGACGCCGTCCTGGAAGGAGCGGGCCGATGACCGCTGCGACACTCGAGACCCCGGCCCACGCGGCCCGCCGTACCCGGCCGTTCGCCTGGGCGACGCAGAGCCTGACGCTGGCCTGGCGCAACATCGTCCGGATCCGGCAGAACCCCGAAGCCCTGGCGGACGTGACGTTCCAGCCGATCATCTTCCTGGTGCTGTTCCTGTTCGTCTTCGGCGGCGCGATCGCCCAGGGTGGGGACTGGCACGACTATCTGCCCTACCTGCTGCCGGGCCTGCTCGTGCAGACCGTGGTGTTCTCCACGATGGGCACCGGGGTGGCGCTGAACGACGACTTCGCCAAGGGCGTGTTCGACCGGTTCCGGTCGCTCCCGATCGCCCGGGTGGCGCCGCTGATCGGTGCGGTCCTCGGGGATGCGGTGCGGTACTCGCTGTCGATCGTGATCTTGATGACCACCGGGTTCGCGCTCGGGTTCCGGTTCCAGAACGGGCTCGGCAACGGGCTGCTGGCGCTCGTGATCGTGCTGCTGTTCGCGCTGTCGATGTGCTGGATCTGGGTGTGGCTCGGGCTGTCGCTGAAGACCGCGCAGGGCGTGCAGGGCGTCGCGTTCCTGGTGATGTTCCCGCTCACCTTCGGCAGCAACGTGTTCGTCCAGACCAGCACGCTGCCGGGCTTCCTGCAGGCGTTCGTGAAGGTGAACCCGGTGAAGTACCTGGTCGACACGATGCGGGCCCTGATGCTGGGCGGCGATGTGCAGAAGCCGCTGCTCATCACGCTCGCCTGGATGGTCGGCCTGGTCGCGGTCTTCGCCCCGCTGGCGATCCGCGCCTACCGCCGCCGTACCTGACCGATCCTGGGGGCGCCGGGGAACTTCCCCGGCGCCCTTTTTGTCTGTGCCGTCCGCGAGAGTGGGCGGCATGACGACGAAGTGGACGATCACGATCGACTGCGCCGACCCGGCGCTGGTGGCGCGGTTCTGGTGTACGGCGCTCGGCTATGTGGACGCGGATCCGCCGAAGGGCTGGGACAGCTGGGAAGCGTTCCTCACCGACCAGAACGTCCCCGCGAACGAGTGGAACGACGGCGCGAGCATCACCGATCCGGCCGGCGTACTCCCTGCCCTCTCCTTCCTCAAGGTCCCCGAGCCGCGTACGGCGAAGAACCGCCTCCACCTCGACCTCCAGGTCAGCGGCGGCCGCGCCGAACCCCAGCACCTCCGCGAACAACGCATCCGCGCCACCGCCGAGTCCCTCCTCACCGCCGGCGCCACCCTCGTCCGCGAGGTCCCCGTCGACAACACCACCACCCTCGACCACCTCTGGATGCACGACCCAGAAGGCAACGACTTCTGCGTCGTCTGACTCCTCAGGTGGTGGTGAGGTCGGCGAAGGCGAGGGGTTGGCGGGTGCAGAGGTAGGTTGCCCAGTGCAACTTTTCGGGGGTGCCGTCGGGGGTGCGGGTGATGCGGAGGAGTTCGCCGCGTTCACGGCCGGAGATGGTGCGGTAGACGTCCTCGGAGATGCGTTCGAAGACGGCCGGTGCCTGGTACTCGGCTGCTGCCGGGGACTTGGCCTGGAGGGTGCCGTTCTTGACCGAGAAGACGAACGGGCTGCCTTCGGAGAACCAGGTGCCGAGGACGCCGGCGAGCTCGGGCGGGACGGCGGTGCCGGGGACCCACGGCTCGGTCGGCAGCGGGTCGTCCTCGAGGACCTTGATGACCAGGTCCGTGGCCAGCGCGCTCGGTGCGGGGGACGAGGTGGCGCCGAACAGCGCGATCCCCGCCGTACCCGACTCGCGGTGCACGAACGTCGACGTGATGTGACCCGGCATCCCGCCGTCATGACCGACGAACAAGCGGTCGCCGCGGCGCAGGATCATGAACCCGAGCCCGAAGGCGAGCTGCCACCGGTCCACGTCGGCCATGATCTGCACCTGGCACATCTCGTCCAGCGTGTCCTTCGACAGCACCTCGTCGATCGGGTTGGCGACGAACATGGCCCACTTCGCCAGATCCGCAGCCGTCGACGCGAGCCCGCCACACGCGTCCATCGCGCCGAGGTTCAACAGCGGCTCCTGCACCGGTACGTCGGAGAACGGCGGCACGTAGTACCCGGTGGCGGCCGGTCCGCCGTCCATCCCGACCGTGGTCCGGCGCATCTCCAGCGGGTCGAGGATCCGGGCCTTGATCGCGTCGTACCAGGGCCGTCCGTCGAGCCGGGCGACGATCTCGCCGAGCAGCGAGAAGACGAGGTTCGAGTAGTGGAACCGGTGGTGCGGCTTGCCGACCCGCTCGGCCTCGTTCCAGCCCGAGACCAGCTCGGCGCGGTCCGGGAACTCCATCAGGTCCCAGACGTCGCCGACCGGCTCGCGCTGCATGCCGCTGGCATGGCTGAGCATCTGCCGGACGGTGATGCCCTCGTGCTTGCTCTCCGGGATCAGCTTCTCGACGGTGTCGTCGAGGCTGAGCTTGCCCTCGTCGCGCAGCGCCATCACCGCGACCGCGGTCAGCGTCTTGCTCTGCGACGCGATCAGGAACTGCGAGTCGGCTGTCGGTGGTACGCCCGGATTCTCCAGGTCGGCCGACCCGACGCCGGCCGACCAGGCCAGCGACCCCGCGCGGGCGACGGCGCCCACCACTCCGGGGACCCGGCCGTTGGCCTGACGGTCGGCAACGATGCGAGAAAGTGCGGTCTGCGTCTGCGCGGCGATATCTGTCACGAACCCTGACCTTAAGGGAACCAAATGACAAAAGGCAGGGGTGTTGGGACGGGTCATGTGCGACGCTGGTGGAGTGCGCATAGCGGTGCTTGGGCCTCTCGCGATGTGGGCGGCTGACGGGACTCCGCTGGACGTCCGCGGAGTCCGGCTGCGCGGCTTGCTCGCACGGCTCGCGTTGAGCGCCGGCCGCCCGGTGAGCGTCGAGACGCTGGTCGACGGTCTGTGGGGCAGCGAGGCCCCGAGCGCGAACGCACTGCAGTCGCTGGTGTCCCGTCTGCGCGCGAGCCTCCCGGTGACCGAGTCGAGCATCTCGGTCCAGTCCGGCCCAGCCGGCTACACGCTGACCATCGGTCCGGACTGTGTCGACGCCCTCCAGTTCGAGGACCTCGTACGGCGTGGTCGCGGGCTGCTCGCGTCCGACCCGGAGCAAGCGCACACACTGCTCACCCAGGCCGAGCGGCTCTGGCGTGGTGAGGCGCTCACCGACCTGCGCGACCTGCCGTTCGCCGCAATCGAGGCGGACCGCCTGGCCGAGCTCAGGCTCGCCGCGGCGGAGGATCTGGCCGAAGCTGCCGTCACCTGCGGCCACGCCCGCGAAGTGATCACCGAGCTCGAACACCTGGCCGCCGCCCACCCGCTCCGCGAGCGCCTCCACGAACTCCTGATCAGAGCCCTGTACGCCGATGGCCGGCAAGCCGAGGCGTTGGCGGCGTACGAACGTGTCCGGACCACTCTCGCCGACGAGCTCGGTGCAGATCCGGGCACTCGCCTCCGCGACCTGCATGTCGCCGTACTGCGCGGGGACTCGCTCGACCCGGTAGCCAAGGCGACCGCCGTACCCGTCGCAGCGCCGTCGGCGCCGCGCAGCAACCTCAGAGCACCGATGACCAGCTTCGTCGGGCGGCGCGACGACGTAGCCGAGCTGACGCGGCTGCTCAGCAACGGGACCCGTCTGGTCACCATGGTCGGCCCCGGTGGCGCTGGGAAGACCAGACTGGCGACAGAGACCGGCCGGACCCTGGTGGACCACAGTGGCGACGGCATCTGGTTCGTGGAACTCGCACCACTCGGTGACGCCGCCGATGTGGCGCCCGCGGTGCTGTCCACGCTGGGCGCGAGTGAGTACGTCGACCTGCCGCCGAGGACGTTCAGCAAGCCGTTCCCGACCAGCCGGGCCGCGACGCTGCGATTGGTCGAGGTGATCGGCGACCGCCGGATCCTGCTCGTCCTCGACAATTGCGAACACCTGGTGGCGGAGGTCGCCGGACTCGTCGACTCCCTGCTCGCGGCGTGTCCGCGGCTTCGGGTACTGACGACCAGCCGTGAGCCGCTCAGCATTCAAGGCGAGCACCTGCACCCGGTCGGTCCGCTCGGCTTGCCGCCGGAGCACAGCCTGGACGACGAGTACCCGGCGATGCAGCTGTTCGTCGACCGCGCCCGCGCGGTTCGGCCCGACTTCGAGCTCACCGACAGCAACCGCGAGGCGGTCGCCGAGATCTGCCGACGGCTGGACGGGATGCCGCTCGCGATCGAGTTGGCGGCGGCGCGGCTCCGGGCGCTCACTCCGCTCGCGATCGTCGATCGGCTGACCGACCGGTTCCGCTTGCTGACCAGCGGTTCGCGGACCGCGCTGCCCCGGCACCAGACCCTGCGAGCGGTGGTCGAATGGAGCTGGGACCTGCTCGATCGGGACGAGCAGGCGGTCGCCCGGCGGCTGTCGCTGTTCTCCGGCGGCGCCACTTTGGACGCGGCCGAGCAGGTCTGCAGCGACGACGACCTCCCGGCCGAGGCCATCCTCGGTGTGCTCGCGTCACTTGTCGACAAATCGCTCGTCGAGGCCGCGGCCGACGACCGGTCGGTGCGTTACCGGATGCTCGAGACAGTCCGCGCGTACGGCGCTGAGCAGTTGAAGAACTCGGGTGAGTACGACCCGTTCCGGCACGCGCATACGACGTACTTCAGCCGGATGCTGCGGCGGGCCCGGCCGAAGCTGTTCACCGGCGAACAGATCCACTGGATCGCCCGGCTGACCGCCGACAACGAGAACCTGCTCGACGCGCTCCGGACCGCGATCGACAGCGGCTCGGCGCGGAGCGCGGTCCAGATGGTCGCCGCGCTCGGTGAGTACTGGAACATGAGTGGCCGTCCGGCCGAGGCGGTCAACTGGATGCAGGCGGCTCTCGCCGTACCTGGTCCGAGTTCTCCGATCGACCGGGCGATGGCGGTGATGCTGCTCTCGCTCGGCACCTTGTCCAGTGGTGACGACCAGGCCGGGTCGTTCCCCCGGGTGATCCGCGGACTGGCCGAGGTCCGCTGGCTCAGCCGGCGACACACGCAGGTCGCGGAGTCCGGCGTCGGCCTGTTCACCAATGCGGTGTGGGCGGCGATCCGGCGGGACAAGGCCGGGTGTTTCCGGGCGCTCGAGGCGGCGCGCGAGCACGACGACCCGTGGACCCGGAACATGGGCGTGATGATGACGGCGATGTTCCGCGAGAACGACGGCGAGGTCGAGCAGATGGCGGCCGACCTGGCGATCGCGCTCGAGGGTTTCCGGGCGATCGGCGACCGGTTCGGTACGTCGCTGGCGCTGCGCGGGCAGGCCAGCTACCAAGGCAATCTCGGCGACCACGAGGGCGCACTCGCCTCACTGCACGAGGCGATCCGACTGGTCGAGGAGCTCGGCACCACCGAGGGCCTCGCGCAACTGCTCGGCTCCTGCGCGGCCAGCCGGATCGAGCTCGGTGACCTCGACGGCGCCCGCGCGGACCTGGAGCGCGCCATGCAGTTGTCCGAGGAGACGGGTTCCCGGGCCGGCCAGGCGCTCGGCTACCTGGGGATGTCGCGGATCGCCCGCCGGACCGGCCGGCTGGACGAGGCCAAGGACCTCGCGGAACGCGCGTACTCGATGCTCGACCTCGAGGCAGAGCGGATGGCGCCGCACGGTCAGGCGATGCTGCTGGCCAACCTGAGCCGGGTGCACGTCGCCAGGGACGAGCTCGAGACGGCCCAGCGCTACGACCGGCATGCGGTCGAACTCGCCCTCACCACCGAGGACATGCCGCTGGCCTCGATCATCATCGAGGCCTCCGCGGACGTGCAATTGCGGGCCGGAGAGACCGAGCAGGCCGCGCGCACGCTGGGGCTCGCGGCGGCGATGCGCGGCATGCGGACGGTCCCGGACGCCGACGTCCGGAGCACCTACGACCGGCTGCATGATGCCTTGGGCAACGAAGCGTTCGACGCCGCGTACGACGCCGGCGCGGCGCTGACCACGGACGAGGCCGTGGCGGAACTCCGCAAGCGCCTCAGCTCGTCGTGACGCCGGTTAGCTGGTGATCAGCTGGACCGCCAGCTCGCGCAACGAGTCCTGCACGTTCTGCTCGGGTGGTCGCGGATCGGCCAGCATCCAGTCGTAGACCACGGTGTTGACCGCACCGAAGAACGCCAGCCCGAGGAACCGGAAGTCCTTGCGCTTGATCTCTCCCCGCTCCACCGCCGTGTCGCCTAGGTCGCGCACGCTCCCGATCAGCAGTTCCCGAAACGCGATCCGCTGCTCCTCGACCGCGGGGCTCGTGCCGACCACCTCGACGAACGAGATCCGGGCCCGGCGCAGGTCGGTCATGATCGTCCGCAGGTAGCCGTCGACGGCGGCGGTGATCCGCTCCCGGACCGGCCGGTCGGCGGTCCGGCGCAACGCGTCGCCGGTGGTCCGGACGGCCAGCTCGATCACCTGCGCGTGCACCGCGAGCAGCACGGCCTCCTTGTTCTGGAACTCGTGGTAGAAGTGCCGGGTGGACACTTTCGCCTGTGTGCACAGGCGTTCCACGGAGGTGGCCGGATAGCCCTCGGTCCCGAACAACTCCAGTGCCGCGGCCAGCAACCGTTCCCGGCGCGCGGCCTTCCACTCCTCGACGGATCGCCCGGAATAACGGCGTACGGAGGGTTCCCTCATCACACCTCTTGTCGCTACCCCGTGCCAGATGCCGGACATCCTATCCACCCTTCGGCGCGGGTGTAACCGGGTTAGCCGATCAGGGGGTTCAGGGTCCGGGTGAGGGTGGTGCTGTTGACCGAGGTGAAGAAGTCCGCGTCGACGGCCTCGACCGCGGCGACCGCCCTCCCGGCCGGCGAGCGGCCGGCGGCGGTCGGGTGCACGGTCTTGGCGCGGGCGTCGGTGGATGACGCCTGGTGTGCGAGGAGTCCCTTGTTTTCCAGGGTTTTGAGCACCGGATAGTCTTCGCAGAGACTAGCTCCGCGAAGACTATTCGGGCAGCGCTCAGTTCATCCGCTCGTAGCCGGTCGCGCCGTCCAGGAGCTCCCGGATGATGTCGAGGTGGCCGAGATGACGGGCGGTCTCCTCGATCATGTGACACAGGATGTAGCGCGTCGACGCCGCGCCGGACTCGCGGAAGGAGACCCGCTCCACGTCGTCGAGCGAGACGCCGGCGAGGATCTCGTTGGATCGCGCGCACTCGGCGTCGTACTCGTCGAGCAGTTGGGCAAGCGGTACGTCGTCGACGAACATCTCCGCGTCGACGTGGCCGCCCTCGGTCCACGGGGTCTCGCCGTGGTCCGGCGTACCCAGGAGGTTCTGGGTGAACCAGGAGTACTCGACCCAGCGCATATGGGAGACCAGACCTGCCACCGTCATCAGCGGTGAGGTCGGCAGCACCTTCCGGTGCGCGTCCGCTTCGCTCAGGCCCTCGCACTTCGTCCGGACGAGCGACCGGAGGTGGTCGAGCCAGCCGGTCAACTGGGTCCGCTCGTCGGCGGTCAGTGGCGGCCTCATGCTTCGCTCATCGTCGTGTAGCCGGTCTTGCCGTCGACGAGCTCTCTGATGATGTCCATGTGCCCCAGGTGGCGCGCGGTCTCCTCGAGCATGTGGCAGAGGATGTAGCGGAGTGAGGCGGCCTCGCCCTTGGCGGCGTACGGGCCCTGTTCCACGGCGTCGAGCGGGAGCGCGGCGATGGTCTCGTTGGATCGCTTGCACTCGGCGTCGTACTCGTCGAGCAACTGGGCGAGCGGGATGTCGTCGACGAACATCTCGGCGTCGTCGTGACCGCCCTCGGTCCACGGGGTCTGTCCGGTGTTCGGGACGCCCATGAGGTTGAGCTGGAACCACGAGTACTCGTTCCAGCGCAGGTGCGCCACGAGTCCCGCCATCGTCATCAACGGCGAGGTCTCCAGAACCTTGCGGTGGGCATCTTCTTCACTGAGCCCTTCGCACTTCATCCGGACGAACGAACGCTGCAGGTCGAGCCATCCGATCAGCTGGACCCGCTCGTCGGCGGTCAGCGGCGGACGTTGTACTTCGGTCATTCGAAAGCTCCTGTACTGATGAGGAGCCACCCGGTCTCAGCCGCGGGTACGGCGGACGGGCAGCACGACACTGTGACTCGACATCGCGCTCACCTCCTCTCCGCCGCCGGGGGTGTCGAGCCCACCGGCACGAGAAACGTACACCCACCTTGAGCACCCACCAACCACTTTCGCCCCGCGAATCGGTTGGTGGGTGCCCAAAGTGGATCCAGGGGGATGGCATGCTCGGGGGGAAGGCGCCCGCACCGCGCGAAGAGGTGAGACGTGGACCCACGGTTCGACCTGCCGCTCTACACGCGTGCCGAGGTGGCGCTCCAGCTCGGGCTACCTCCGACCACGCTCGGCGACTGGTTGCGGTCGGGCGCGCTGGAGGCCCGCAACGGTGGACGTGGCGAGCCGACGATCACCTTCGCCGGGCTGGTCGAGACCCACATGCTCCGGCAGCTGCGGCACGCCGGCCTCTCCCTGCAGGCGATCGGCGAAGCGGCAGTCGCGTTGCGATCACGCGCCGGGCGGCGCTATCCACTGGCCTGGTCCGGTCTGGCCCACGACGGGCGCGACCTGCTGATCGAGATCGCCGCCGAGGGCCGCGAGCAGGGCTGGGAACGCATCCGCGACAGCCAAGGCGGCCTCCCCGGCGTCCTGCTACGTGGCTCAGCCGCGGTCGGCTGGTCCGACGACGGATACGCCGGGACCCTCCGGCTTGTCATCTACCACGACATCGACGTGATCGTGGACCCCGAACGAGCCCACGGCCAACCCCTCGTCGAACGCTCCGACGTCCCCGTCGAAGACGTCGTCGACCACGTCCGCACGGGTTCGTCGTACCGCGAGATAGCCACCAAGTTCGCCCTCGAGGACTACGAGGTCGAGGCCTTGGTCCGCCCCCACATCCGCCCACCCGCCCACCGCAAAGCCCGCCACGCCCCAGCCCGGGCGCAACCTCTCCTCTAGCGGGTTCCGTGCAGGTGAACAGGTAGTACGGGGTGACTACCTAGTGCACCTCTGCCTGTGATTGAGATGCGTACGGCGTTCGGGCAGTGCACTACCTGTCGATCTGGCACGGCTAGGTCTTGCGGTTGTCCTTGATGCGTTTGGCCTTGCCGAGGGAGCGTTCCAGGGCGTGGGGGTCGACGACCTCGACGGACACCGTAACGCCGACGCGCTCCTTCACACGCTGCGCCAGGTGGGCGGCGGCCGCTGAACGGCCGGTGAGGCCGGGGGCGGCTTCGACCTGGACGGTGAGCTCGTCGAGGCGGCCTGGGCGGGTCAAGACGCACAGATAGTGCGGGGTCAGGCCGTCGACCAGGAGGATTTGTTCTTCGATCTGGGTGGGGAAGACGTTGACGCCGCGGACGATCATCATGTCGTCGGTGCGGCCGGTGATCTTCTCCATCCGGCGCATGCCAGGGCGGGCGGTGCCTGGGAGGAGACGGGTCAGGTCGCGGGTGCGGTAGCGGATGACCGGGAAGGCTTCCTTGGTCAGCGTGGTGAAGACGAGCTCGCCCTCGGAGCCTTCGGGCAGGACCTCGCCGGTGACCGGGTCGATGATCTCCGGGTAGAAGTGGTCCTCCCAGATGTGCAGCCCGTCCTTGGTTTCCACGCATTCCTGCGCGACGCCCGGACCCATCACCTCGGACAGACCGTAGATGTCGACGGCATGGATGCCGGTCCGCTGCTCCACCTCGGTGCGCATCTGCTCGGTCCACGGCTCGGCGCCGAAGATGCCGATCCGCAACGACGTGTCCCGTGGGTCGAGTCCGCGCGCCTCCATCTCGTCCACGATGGCCAGGAAGTACGACGGGGTGACCATGATGATCCGCGCCCCGAAGTCCCGGATCAGGTCGACCTGCCGCTCGGTCATCCCGCCAGACACGGGTACGACGGTGCACCCGAGCCGCTCGGCTCCGTAATGCGCGCCGAGTCCGCCGGTGAACAGACCGTAGCCATAGGCAACATGACACACATCGCCCGCACGCCCGCCGGCCGCCCGGATCGACCGGGCCATCAGGTCGGCCCAGTTGTCCAGATCCCGCTTGGTGTACCCGACCACGGTCGGCCGTCCCGTCGTACCCGACGACGCATGCACGCGCGCCACCTCGGACTGCGGTACGGCGAACATCCCGAACGGATAGTTGTCCCGCAGATCGTTCTTCGCGGTGAACGGCAACCGGCTCAGATCCGAAAAGCCACGAAAGTCGTCGGGCGCGAATCCCACGCTGTCCAACGCGGCCCGGTAGTGCGGCACCCGCGAGTACGCCGTCCTGATCGTTGACTGCAGCAACGACAGCTGACGGGACCGGAGCTCGTCGACGGACAGCCGTTCGCCGGCGTCACGAAGTTCCTCGGGCAACGCCTCACCGAGCATTGGAACTCTCCTAGGGACGGGCGAGCAGGGTCGCGATGCCCTGGCCTACGCCGATGCACATGGTGGCCAGCGCATACCCGGCGTCGCGGTGGCGAAGCTCCAGGGCGGCGGTGAGAGCGAGGCGGGCGCCGGACATCCCCAGTGGGTGGCCGAGGGCGATGGCGCCGCCGTTCGGGTTGACGTGGTCGGCGTCGTCGGGCAGCCCGAGCTCGCGCAGTACGGCGAGGGACTGCGAGGCGAACGCCTCGTTCAGCTCGATCACGCCGATATCGGACAGTGCGACACCGGTGCGGTCGAGGAGTTTACGGGTGGCGGGTGCCGGGCCGATGCCCATGATCCGCGGCGGCACACCGGCAGCCGCCGTACCGACGATCCGGGCCAGCGGTGTCATACCGTGCCGCTCGACCGCGTCGCCGCTCATCACGAGCAGCGCGGCCGCGCCGTCGTTCACCCCGGACGCGTTGCCGGCAGTGACTGTCCCAGGAGAGCGGAACGGAGTCTTCAACGCCGCCAGAGCCTCCAAGGACGTCTCGCGCGGGTGCTCGTCGGTGTCGACGACGGTGATCGCGCCGCGCTTGCCCGGCACGTCGACCGCCACGATCTCTTCGGACAGTCGCCCGTTCGCCTGCGCTTTGGCCGCTCGCTGCTGACTCCGCAGCGCGAAGAGATCTTGGTCCTCGCGGGAGACTCCATAATCCGCAGCGACGTTCTCAGCAGTCTCCGGCATCGAGTCGATCCCGTACTGCGCCTTGAGCGCCGGATTCACGAACCGCCAGCCGATCGTGGTGTCGAAGACCTCGGCCTGCCGCGAGAACGCGGTCGTTGCCTTCGGCATCACAAAAGGTGCCCTCGACATCGACTCGACTCCGCCGGCGATGACGATGTCGTTGTCCCCGGCAATGATCGACCGGGCCGCCGAGGCGACCGCGTCCAGACCCGATCCACACAGCCGGTTGATCGTCGTACCGGGCACCGAGACCGGCAGCCCTGACAGCAGCACCGCCATCCGGGCCACGTTCCGGTTGTCCTCGCCGGCCTGGTTCGCGCAGCCGAGGATCACGTCGTCGATGAGGTCGGGGTCGACGGCCTGCCGGTTCAGCAACGACGAGACGACGTGCGCCGCCAGGTCGTCGGGGCGCACCGCGGACAGCGCACCGCCGTACCGGCCGATCGGCGTACGGACGCCGTCCACCAGAAACGCCTCACGGCTCATGATTCCTCCGGGGGGATGATCGTGCCGGACAACTGGCGGCTGCGGCCGCGGAACTCGGCGATCACGTCGTCGCCGCGGCGGACCGTCACGTCGTAGATCGCGTTCCGGCCGAACGACGTCCGCTCCTGAGCCTCGGCGACCAGCAGGTCCCCGCGCAGGGCCGGGGCGACGAAGACGATGTCGCAGGCCTGCGCGACGGTGACCTGGTTGCGCGAGTTGCAGGCGAAGGCGAACGCCGAGTCGGCGAGACTGAACACGAACCCACCATGCGCGATTCCGTGGCCGTTGACCATGTCCTCGCGAACCGGCATCTCGACCCGCGCCGTACCCTCACCGACATCCACCAGCCGCATGCCCAGGCCGGCGCTGGCGGTGTCCTCCGCCCACATCGCCGCGGCCACGCGGGCCGCCAGTTCGTCACCCACAGAATTGCCCCATCGAGGAGAAGGCTTGTGACACTCTACCGCCGCTTGCGCCCTCGACTGTAACATCATCAGTGAGACCCCGAGGCTTGGAGCGCAAACCCATGACCACGACCGGCACCGACCTGCTCGCCACCCACCGCGAGCGACTCGACGATGCCCTGAAAGCGATCCACGGGCGCGGCTACTTCTCCGCCTTCCCCGAGTCGCCCAGCCCACGGGTGTACGGCGAGACCGCGGCCGCGGACGGTAAGACCGCGTTCGAGGCTCATCTGGGTACGACGTACGCCGTCGAGACACCGGGTTCCCGGGGCACGGTCGTCACCGAGCAGTCGCCGTACGGGATCACCATGGACGTCTCCTACCCGCGGACGGTCGAGGACGGGCTGGACGACCTGCTCGCGGCGGCCCAGCAGGGTCTCGCGGACTGGCGCCGGGCCGGCATCGACGCCCGTACCGGGGTCACGCTGGAGATCCTCGACCGGCTGCACAAGCGGGTGTTCGAGCTGGCCAACGCGGTCCAGCACACCAGCGGTCAAGCGTTTGTAATGGCGTTCCAGGCCGGCGGCGCGCACGCGCTGGACCGGGCCCTCGAGGCCGTTGCGTACGCGTACGAGGAGATGAACCGCTACCCGGCCGAGGCCGTCTGGGAGAAGCCCGCCAAGGGTGACCCGATCCGGATGGAGAAGACGTTCACGGTCACCGGCCGCGGCGTCGCGCTGGTCATCGGCTGCAACACCTTCCCGACCTGGAACTCCTGGCCCGGCCTGTTCGCCTCCCTCGTCACGGGCAATGCCGTGGTGGTCAAGCCGCATCCGCTCGCGGTCCTGCCGCTGGCGATCACGGTCGACGTCTGCCGCGAGGTGCTCGCCGAGGCCGGCTTCGACCCGAACCTGGTCACCCTCGCCGTCGAGCGGGCCGGCGACGGCCTGGCCAAGCCGCTGGCGACTTGGCCCGAGGTGAAGCTGATCGACTTCACCGGCGGGACCGAGTTCGGCGAGTGGCTGGAGCAGAACGCGACCCAGGCGACCGTGTTCACCGAGAAGGCCGGCGTCAACGCGGTCATCATCGACTCCACCGACGCCTTCAAAGCCTTGACCGGGAACCTGGCCTTCACCCTGTCCCTCTACTCGGGCCAGATGTGCACCACCACCCAGAACCTCTTCGTCCCGGCCGGCGGGATCGAGACCGACGAGGGACACAAGTCCTTCGAGGAGGTCGGCGCCGGGATCGCCACAGCGATGAGCAAGCTGCTCGGCGACGACGCGCGCGCGGTCGAGATCCTCGGCGGCATCGTGAACCAGGCCGTGATCAGCCGGCTCGAGCTCGCCCCGGAGTACGGCGATGTCGTCCTGGAGTCGCGGGCGATCCAGCACCCCGCCTTCCCGGACGCGGTGGTCCGCACGCCGCTGCTGGTCGCGATCGACGCCAAGGACGCCGAGGTGTACGGGCGCGAGTGCTTCGGGCCGGTCTCATTCCTGGTCAAGACGGCCGATACCAACGAGTCGATCGAACTGTTCCGGACCACGGTCACCGAGGGCGGCGCGATGACGGCCGGGATCTACTCGACCGACGCGAAGGTGCTCGACGAGACCCGCGAGGCCGCACTCGACGCCGGCGTCGCCCTGTCGGAGAACCTGACCGGCCAGGTGTTCGTCAATCAATCGGCTGCTTTCAGCGATTTCCACGGCACCGGCGCGAATCCGGCCGCCAATGCGACATACACCGACGGCGCTTACGTTGCGAGTCGCTTCCGCGTCATTCAATCTAGGCGTCATGTCTGAGGCCTTGGATCCGGAGAACCTGCGCGAAGCGCTCACCTACTACGACAGCTGGCTGGCGTTCAACCAGCGCTATCAGCGGATCCCCGGGATCCAGGTCGCTGTGTACGCCGGAGAGGGCATCGCCTTCTCCGGCGCCTACGGTCTCGCCGACGTCGAGAACGCCGTACCGCTGACCGAGCAGCACCTGTTCCGGATCGCGTCGCACTCGAAGACGTTCACGGCGACGGCCGTGTTCCAACTGATCGAGCGGGGCCGGTTGCGGCTGGACGACAAGGCGGAGCAGCACGTCACCGAGATCGTCGGTACGCCGCTCGGCGAGCGGACCGTCCGTGAGCTGCTGGCCCACGCCGGCGGTGTCACCCGGGACGGCCTCGAAGCCGACTGGTGGCAGCTGGCGACGAGCTTCCCGGACCGGGACCAGCTGCTCGAGATACTGCGGCACGAGACCTCGGCCGTGATCGCGGAGAACGACCGCTTCAAGTACTCGAACATCGGCTACGGCCTGCTCGGTCTCGTCGTCGAGGCGGCGGCCGGGACGTCGTACAACGCGTATGTCCAGACCGCGATCGTGGACAAGCTCGGGCTCTCGGGCCTCGGCCCGGAGCTGGATCCGGACCGGCTGGACGAGTACGCCGCCGGGTACAGCGCCCTGACGTACGCCGACACCCGCGTGCCGATCGAGCACGTCGACACGCACGCACTGGCCTCGGCGACCGGGTTCTTCGGCAACGCCCGTGACCTCGTGGCGTACTTCTCCGCGCATCTGCCGGGTGACGACCGACTGCTGTCGGACCGGTCGAAGCGGGAGATGCGGCACCCGCTGTGGACGACCAGCGAGGACGGCAAGGCGCGGTACGGGCTCGGTCTGTCCGTGACGAAGGTCGGCGACCGGGATGTGTTCGGTCACGGCGGCGGGTACCCGGGCCACGCGACCAGGACGCTCGTCGACGGTGAGCGCCGGCTGGTCGTGTCTGCGTTGACCAACGCGATCGACGGTCAGCCGAGCCAGCTGGCCGAGGCCGCGCTGAAGCTCATCGACCTGGCCGAGTCGAAGGACCGGGGTGAGTCCGAGGGTCTCGAGCGGTTCACCGGCCGGTACGCGAACCTGTGGGGTGTCGCCGACATCGCGCTGCTCGGCGGCCGCCTGTACGTGCTCGACCCGGCCGCTGGGGACCCGGCCGCCGAGCCCACCCCGCTCGAGGCCGACGGCGACGAACTCCGCGTCGCGGGCGGCTCCGGCTACGGGTCGTACGGCGAGACCTACCGCTTCACGTTCGGCCCAGCCGGCCGGGTCGAGTCCGTCCGCGGCTCCAGCGGTCTCCTGTCCCACCCTCTCGACCGCTTCACCCTCCCGGATCGCGTCACGGTCACCTAAGTACGGTGCGGGTATGACGATCCACGGCGATCACCCGTTCTTGCCGCCCGAGTCCGAGCGGAGTCCGGTACGGCGGTTCCGCGGGCGGCTGCCGTCACCGGTCGGCCTGTGGACGACGGCGTACGACGGGGAGCGCGCCGGGCTCACCGTGTCGTCGATGCTGGTCGCCGACGGCGAGCCCGGGTTCGTGATCGGGTTGATCGACGCGGAGTCGGACCTGTGGGAAACGTTGCGTCAGGCAAGGACCGCGGTGGTGTCCTTGCTCGGCGCACCACATCAACAGCTCGCGGACGCCTTCGGGTACGTGGCCCCCGCACCGGGTGGACCGTTCCGCCTGATCGACTGGACCGACACCGCGTGGGGTCCCGCGCCGGTCGGTGTCAGCACCTGGGCCGGCTGCACGCTGGTCACACCCGATCCGCCCGAAGTCGGCTGGGCGCTCCAGGTCCAACTGGAGATCGCCCACGTCGAACTCAGCCCCGACGAGATCCCACCCCTGGTCCACCGCCGAGGCCGCTACGTCACGATCTGAGCCGCGTCTGGTGGCTAAGGTGACCTCATGCGTGCCACCACAATTCATGCGCCGTACGACATCCGGCTGGAAGACGTCCCGGATCCGACAATCGACGGGCCGACCGACGCACTGGTGAAAGTCGTTGCCTCGTGCATCTGTGGGTCCGACCTGTGGCCGTACCGCGGGGAGAACAAGGTCACCCCGGGCCGGCGGATCGGGCACGAGTTCGTCGGCATCGTCGAGGAGGTCGGCGCCGACGTACGCACGGTCAAGCCCGGCGACTTCGTCATCGCGCCGTTCGTGGTGAGCGACGGCACCTGCCCGCACTGCCTGGCCGGCTACCAGACCGCCTGCCAGAACATGGTCGGCTACGGCAGCGACCAGGCCGACGGCGGCCAGGGTGAGTACGTCAAGCTCCCGTACGCCGATGGCACGCTGGTGGCAACGCCCGAGGTGCCGGACGATTCGCTCGTGCCGTCACTGCTCACACTCTCCGACGTGATGGGCACCGGCTGGCACGCCGCCCGGGCTGCTCGCGTGAAGGCGGGCGACACGGTCGTCGTGGTCGGCGACGGTGCGGTCGGGCTGTGCGGCGTACTCGCGGCTGCGCGGATGGGTGCCGAGCGGGTGGTCGCGATGTCGCGGCACGAACCCCGGCAGAAGCTTGCGGTGGAATTCGGTGCCACGGACATCATTTCCGAACGTGGTGATGCCGCGCGGGACGCCGTACTGGAACTGACTGATGGTGTCGGGGCGGACGCCGTACTGGAATGTGTCGGGACCGGACAGGCGATGACGACCGCGTTCGACGTCGCCCGGGCCGGGGCCACGGTCGGCTTCGTGGGCGTGCCGCACGGGGTCGAGGCGCCGATCCCGACGATGTTCCGGCGCAATGTCGGACTGGCCGGTGGAGCGGCGCCGGTGCGGGCCTATCTGCCGGATCTGATGGCTGACGTGCTGGCCGGCGAGATCAACCCCGGAAGGGTGTTCGACTCGGAGTTGCCGCTGGCAGAAGTGGCCGAGGGCTACAAAGCCATGCACGAACGGCGGGCCATCAAGGTTCTGCTGCGTCCCTGAATGAACAGCGCGACTGCGCGCGGTGCTCGATCGCGCGTCGAATGTGCGCGCTCTCACAGGTTCGATGGGCTCGGGGTCACGTCTGCGCAACGCGCCTGCGCGGAGCGTTGACACTCGGCGCGCGGCGTGCCCAGAGTTGCACCGTCAAGGGGGCATCGTTGTCACAGGCGGCTCCATCCAATGATCGGAGAGTGAATCATGCGTGGTGGTCTGAGTAAGACCCTGGCGCTGGTGGGTGCAGCGGGTCTTCTCGCAGTCAGCGCCTGCGGGAACAGCGACGACAGCAGCAGCGGCGGCGGGGACTCGTCCGCGAGTAAGGACGTCACTGTCTTCACCTGGTGGGCCGACGGTGGCGAGAAGGCCGGTCTGGACGGTCTGGTCTCGGTGTTCAACACCGATTGCAAGGACTTCAAGTTCGTCAACTCCGCGGTCGCCGGTGGCGCCGGGTCGAACGCCAAGCAGGTGCTGGCCAACGACCTGCAGGCGGGCAAGCCGCCGTCCACGTTCCAGGCGCACGCCGGTGCGGAGCTGAAGGACTACATCAACGCCGGCCAGGTCGACGACGTCAGTCAGCTGTACAAGGACTACGGGCTGGACAAAGCCTTCCCGCAGAACCTGGTCGACAACCTGACCGTCGACGGCAAGATCTATTCGATCCCGGCCAACATCCACCGGGCGAACGTGGTCTGGGCCAACCCGGCGGTGCTGAAGAAGGCGAACATCGACGGCGCCACCGCGCCGGCCAGCGTGGACGCGTGGATCGCGGACCTGGAGAAGCTGAAGGCTGCCGGCGTGAAGGCGCCGCTGGCGATCTCCAAGGGCTTCGCCCAGGAGATGCTGGTCGAGGCCGTGCTGCTGGCCGAGCTCAAGCCGGAGGCGTTCAAGGGTCTGTGGGACGGCAAGACCGACTGGAACGGCGCCAACGTGACCGCGGCGCTGAACAAGTACAAGACGCTGCTGTCCTACACCAACGCCGACCGCGAGGCGATCGACTGGCCGGACGCGCTGGGCTACGTGAACAAGGGCCAGGCCGGCTACACGCTGATGGGTGACTGGGTCGCCGCGCAGCAGCTGGCCGACAAGATCCCGGACACGGCGTACACCTACTGGCCGGCGCCGGGTACCGCGGGCAACTTCCAGTTCCTGGCGGACTCGTTCACGCTGCCGACCAACGGCGCGGACCCCGACGGGGCGAAGTGCTGGCTGAAGACCGTCGGCTCGGCCGAGGGCCAGAAGGCGTTCAACACCAAGAAGGGCTCGATCCCGGCCCGCTCGGACGCCGACCCGGCGGACTACCCGAAGTACCAGCAGTCGGCGATGGCGGACTGGAAGAAGGACACGATCGTCCCGTCCTGCGCCCACGGTGCAGCCTGCTCGGTCGGTCAGAACAACGACATCCTGTCGGCGATCAGTCAGTTCAGTGGTAGCCCGGACGTCGCCAAGCTGCAGACGGCGCTCGGCAACGCGATGAAGACGAGCTGATGCAGGTCGAGTTGAGGACCGGCCCTCGGGCGGTGAGCTGAGCATGCACGGAAGAATTCGCACATGGGGTCCTGGAGCCCTGGTGCTGCTGCCGACTGTGCTGCTGCTCGGGTACTTCGTGTACGTGCTGATCGCCTGGTCGTTCAACACCTCGCTGACCGATCGGCACACCGCGCGCAAGGGCTCGGCGAACTACGTCGGGTTCGAGAACTACACGAACCTGTTCCATGAGGACCGGTTCCTCAACTCGCTGAAGAATCTCGGCGTGCTCACGGTGCTGTTCATCGTGGGCACGCTGATCTTCGGCCTGGTCTGGGCGCTGCTGCTGGAGAAGGGGGTCACCGGCGAGGGCGTGTTCCGGTCGATCTTCCTCTTCCCGATGGCGATCTCGATGATCGCCTCGGGTGTCGTCTGGGGCTGGTTGCTGAACCCGTCCCAGGGTGACGACGCGCGCGGGCTGAACCGGCTGTTCGAGCTTCTCCAGCTGCATTTCCTGGAGAACGCGTGGTGGACCGCCGGGAGCAGATGGACGACGATGGCTTCCATCGCCCTGCCCGCGGTCTGGCAGCTGTCCGGGTACATCATGGCGCTGTTCCTGGCCGGTTTCCGGGGCATCCCGCCGGAGCTGCGCGAGGCGGCGCGGGTCGACGGTGCGTCGGAGTTCAAGCTGTACCGGCACGTGCTGTTCCCGCAGCTGTCGCCGATCGCCCTGTCGGCCCTGATCATCCTCGGCCACATGTCGCTGAAGTTGTTCGACCTGATCTACGCGATCACCGGGCCGAACCAGTTCCGCACCGAGGTGCCCTCGATCCTGATGTGGAACACCTTGCTGCGCGGCGACCAGGCCAAGGCGGCCGCGATCGCGATCGTGATGCTCGCGGTCGTCGCCGTCCTCGTCATCCCGTACGTCGCGTACACCGTCCGGCAGGAGAGCAACGAATGACCGCCGTCGAGGCCGCCACCGGCACCACCGCGACAGCGATTCGCCAGAAGCCGCGGGCCGGCGCTGACGGGACGACCCGGCTGAGCCGGTCGGTCAAGTACCTCCTGCTGCTGCTCTTCCTGCTGTTCGTCCTCATCCCGGTGTACGTCGTGGTGGTCGGCAGCTTCAAGACGTCCAGCGACACCACCGCCGCCGCGCAGTGGAACCTGCCGCAGATCTGGACGCTGGAGCCGTGGCGTAAGGCGTGGGACGTACTGCAGCCGTACATGATCCGGTCGCTGCTGCTCGCGATCCCGGCCGCGATCATCTCCTCCATGATCGGGTCCGTGAACGGGTTCGTGCTGGCCCGCTGGCGGTTCCCGGGCGCGAACATCGTGTTCGCGTTCATCCTGTTCGGGATGTTCATCCCCTATCAGGCGGTGATGCTGCCGCTGCGGACGACCTTCACCGAGCTGGACGTAACCCGCGGCGTACCGACCCTGATCATCGCGCACGTCATCTACGGCATCCCGATCTGCACGCTGATCTTCCGGAACTACTACGCCACCATCGTGCCGAACGAGATCATCGAGTCGGCCCGGGTGGACGGCGCCGGACTGGTCCAGACGTACGCGCGGATCATCCTGCCGATCTCGATCTCCGGGTTCGTGGTGACGCTGATCTGGCAGTTCACCTCGGTCTGGAACGACTTCCTGTTCGCACTGTTCCTGACCCAGCAGAACAACGGCCCGGTGACGCTTGGCCTGGCGGCGCTGGCAGGCGGCCAGAAGGTCGACTACGCGGCCAGCATGGCGGGTGCGCTGATCTCGTCGTTCCCGACCCTGCTGGTCTACATCCTGCTGGGCCGCTGGTTCATCGGCGGCCTGATGGCGGGCGCCCTCAAGGGCTGAGCGGTCAGGTGTGGTCATGGGGCCGGGAGTTAAGGCCCCATGACCCGCCGTGCCGGAGGCGCGGCCAAAGGCACAGTTGTCCACAGGACGCGCGCACGGGCCTGCGGGGGACTGTCGCCGGACGGTAACCTCACGAACGTGACCAAGTCTCCCCGCGGCCGGGACGGACGACGCAGCCATCTGCGGCTGGTCGGCTCCACGCCTGGCTCACCCCACGGACCGACGGCAGGTGTCGATGTCGACATCACGCCCAGCGTCGCCGTGCTGGAGACCCTGCAGGAAACGCTCTCCCTCGATCTCGCCGCCGCGCCCCGCGCGCTGCACCCGGTGATCGCCGAGGCCTCGGTCGCGCGCTCGGCCGCGATGCTCGCGGACCAGCTGTGGCCGGCCGGGCGTCCGGACGAGATCGGCGAGGTGGAGCGGTTCTTCTGGGCCGACGCCGCCCGGGTGCTCGGCGAGCGCCGCGATGTGGACTCCTTCGTGCTGTTGACGAGCCTGGCCCGCACGGTCGGTCCGGCCGGGCGGCTGCCGCTGCAGCGGGCCCATCTGTCCCGTTTGCGCACGCAGGCCGAGGTGCCGGAGTGGGTGACCCGGATCGCGGGGTTCCGGCTGACCAGCGCGATCGTGTCGGAGGACATCACCGGCGACGGACTGAGCGTGGTGCTCGACTACGACGACGAGCAGCATCCGCACACTGTGGTGGTCTTCATCGACAACAACCTCGGCGCGATCGTGAAGGACGTGTTCATCGGGCCGCCGGTGGATCGGGTGCTGGAGGCGTATCAGCGGGGCGGCCGGGTGACGATCCGGACCGTGCGCCCGTCGACCGCGGCCGGGATCATCCTGCAGGCGCTCGGCGAGACCGACGACTACGACGATCCGCCGGTCAGCGAGGACTTCGAGTTCTTCTCCGGACTGCTGGTGAACCGGCTGACCCAGCTGCCGGAGCGCCCGATCAGGCCGCCGATCCGGCCGGTGCTGTCACCTCGGCAGCGGGACCATCTGGTCGACGAGTTCCTCGAGTCGCGGCACGCCATGGGGCTGTCGGAGGACGCCGCGGACATCATCCGGTTGTGGATCGACCACGCGGTGGATCACACCGTCGGCGGTCCGTTGCGGGTGAGCGCCGTACTGGTCGAGCTCTTCCTGGCGCACTGGTTGCCGCGCAAGGTGCTCGCCGACAGCACTTATTTCGAAGCGGTTCCGGTGGCGGTGAAGGTGTGGCTGGAGTTCGCCGGGGAGCGGACCCACCTGCCGCTGGACGCCATCGACGAGGCGGTCGACGCGGTGGACGTCTGGACGCCGGCGCTGGAGGCTGCCGCGATGATCGACCCGGTCGGCTCCAAGCCGGGCGAGCGGGTCTTCCTCGACGACACCACCAACGACCTGGAAGACGCCTACCGAGCGCTGTCCGGCCTGGGTTCACCGCCGCAGCCGGACCTGCACGGCCTGGACAAGTCCCAGGCCGCCACCCTCTCCGTCCTAGCCCCACACGCCTGGCTGATGGCCGGCGAGACGTTGGGCAACGCCTACGCCCCCGACGCCTTCGACATCGCCGAACGCCTGGTTCGCGACGCCCCCGACCTCCTCACCAAGGCCCGCCTCTCGACCTGGCCACGGGCCATCGTCTGGCTCCTGGCCCACCGCCACCGCCTGGTCGGCCCCGGCGAGACCCTGACCCCCTACGCCCTGGCCGCCGACCTCTCCTCGTCCCCCGCCACCCTCCGCAAAACCGCCAAACTCCTCACCGACACCCTCATCCTCCCCCGCTAACCGTCCCCCGGGGGTTGGGTGGTTGGGGCCCTGCGGACAATGGGGGCATGCATGTGCGTGCGCCGGAGCTCAAGGGTCGTGGGTGGCTGAACACCGGGGGACGGGAGCTGAAGCTCTCGGACTTCCGGGGCCGCTTTCTGTTGCTGGATTTCTGGGCGTTCTGCTGCATCAACTGTCTGCATGTGCTGGACGAGTTGCGACCGCTGGAGGAGAAGTACGGCGATGCGCTGGTGATCGTCGGCGTACATTCGCCGAAGTTCGCGCATGAGGGGGAGGAAGCCGCGGTCCGCGCTGCCGTGGAGCGGTACGAGGTGGGTCACCCGGTCCTGGACGATCCGGAGCTGATCACCTGGCAGAACTACACGGCCCGCGCCTGGCCGACGCTCGTACTGGTGGATCCGAACGGCTATATCGTTGCGCAGTACTCGGGCGAGGGCCACGCGCACGCCCTCGACGCGCTGCTGACCGAGCTGATCGCCGAGCACGAGCAGGCCGGCACGCTGACCCGAGGCAACTCGCCGTACGTCGCTCCCACTCCGGAGCCCACGGATCTGCGCTTCCCGGCGAAGATCGTTGCGCTGGACAACGGATTCCTGGTCGCGGACGCCGGGAACCACAGCCTCGTCGAGCTGGCTGCTGACGCGGAGACCGTCGTACGGCGGATCGGCACCGGTGAGCGTGGGTTCGTCGACGGCGGCGCGTCCGAGGCGCGATTCTCTGAGCCGAACGGGTTGACCCTGCTGCCGGACGAAGTGGCGGCGAGGGTCGGGTACGACGTGGTGGTCGCGGACACGGTGAACCACGCGCTGCGCGGGATCACCTTGTACACCGGCGAGGTGACGACACTCGTTGGCACCGGCAAGCAATGGATGGACGGCGACGGCACGGACGTCCTGAGTTCACCGTGGGATGTCGCGTGGTGGCAGGACAAGGTGTGGATCGCGATGGCCGGCGTCCATCAGTTGTGGACGTACGATCCGTTTCGCAAGGTCACAGAAGTTGCCGCGGGCACCACGAACGAGGGGCTGAAGGACGGCCCGCTCGCCGAGGCGTGGTTCGCGCAGACGAGTGGTCTCGCGGTGGACGGGGACCGGCTCTGGCTGGCCGACTCCGAGATCTCCGCGCTGCGCTGGATCGACACCGAGGTGCACACCGCGGTCGGCACCGGTCTGTTCGACTTCGGGCTGCGTGACGGCAAGGCGAGCGAGGCACTGCTCCAGCATCCGCTCGGCGTGACCTTGCTTCGGGATGGTTCGATCGCGATCGCCGACACCTACAACGGCGCCGTACGTCGCTATGACCCGCGCACCGACGTGGTCGACACGATGGCGACCGGGCTGGCTGAGCCGAGCGGTGCTGTTGTCGTGGGCAACGAACTGCTGGTGGTCGAGTCGGCCGCGCACCGGCTGACCCGGGTCCCGCTGGGCGCGTCGGCGAACGTGGACGAGTTCAGCACCCGGACGCAACGGCCGCCGATGGATCTCGCGGGCGGCGAGGTGACGTTGGAGGTCGTGTTCACGCCGCCGCCCGGGCAGAAGCTGGACAACCGGTACGGCCCGTCGACGCGGTTACTGGTGTCGTCCACGCCGGAGGGCCTGCTCCGTGAGGGTGCGGGCGACTCGACCGACCTGACGCGCCGGCTCGTCATCGATGAGCGGGTCGGGGACGGGGTGCTGCATGTCGCCGTACAGGCTGCTTCCTGCGACGACTCGGCCGAGGTCGAGTTCCCGGCGTGTCACATGCACCGGCAGGACTGGGGCGTGCCGATCCGCGTCACGGCGGACGGCCCCGACCGGCTGGAACTGGTGCTGTCAGGCGCGACCGCCTGAGCTCTACTCCTGGACGTCGCGGTGGTGCTCCTCGACGACGCGGTACTCCTCCTCGACCGCGGGGTCGATCGCGTCGGTGTCGACGCGACGGCGCCGGTTGGTGATGTAGAAGGACAGCCCTATGCCGGCCAGACCGGCCAGGATCAGGATGTATCCCACCACCTGCAGGTTGACGGCGTCCCACGAGTCCCGGACGGCGAACGCCAGAATGGCGCCGACGACCATCAGAAAGATCCCCACACCGATGCTCATGCACGTCCTCGCTTCGCTCCGGGCGCGCATGAGACACAAGGCGCGCGGTGCTTGATGATGAGCTCGCTCCGCTCGCTCATGCGAGCCTCCTAGTGACGTCCCCTACACCAGTGACGCTACTCCGTCACGGCGGCGTTATCCATCAACACCGGGTGTCTTGTGCACCACCTGGCACCAAATCGGTACCCGCCGTCAAACCTGGTCGATCAGTTGGTGCGGAGGTCGATGTCGCCGCTCACGGTGCTGGCGTCGATGGTGTGTGAGCCGTTCGGGTCGTCGCCCAGCTCGTTGTCGACGTCCCCGCTGCGGGTGTCAGTGCTGACGTTGTAGCCGCCGGACGGAGCGGTCACCTCGATGTCGCTGCTGGTGCCCTTGGCGCGTACGTCGTTCGCCTCGGCCAGCTCGAGTTCGATGTCCCCGGAGCTGGTCTGGACGTTCACCGGACCGCCCTTCAGGCCGGAGGCTGTGATGTCGCCGGAGTTCGCCGTCACGTCCAGCTTGCCGGTCAGGTCGCCGATCTCGACGTCGCCCGAGGTGAGGTCGAGCTTCACGTCGCCGCTGACATCATCGAGCTCGATCTTGCCGGACCGCGACTTCGCGTCCACTCCGCTCACCCCGGAGATCGACAGGTCGCCGCTGGCGTTGTCGCCGGTCACCTTGGTGCCGCGCGGGACCGTCACGACGAAGTCGGACCTGCACTGCCAGCCGCAGTCGCCGTCGAGCTTGAGTACGCCGTCCTTCACGGAGTACGCGTCGCCGTGCTTCCAGAGCCAGTACGTGCGCTTCTCCTGGACCGTGGTCTTGTCGTCATCGGACACCTTGATGGTGATATCGGCGCTCTCGGCGGCCAGCTGGACCGTGCTGATCCGCTCGTCGACCTGGTGAGTGTCGTCGGAGTCCCGGTCCCCGAACTGCCAGAACGCCAGCCCGGCCGCAGCCACCAGAAGGATCGCCCCGAGCTGCTTGGTCTCCGCCATCATCCGCCTCTTCTCGTACCGCGCCCACCCTTGTCGGCTCGACAGTAGGCGCGGGCGCGGTGGCGCAGGATCCGGCAGACCCCCGGAGGCTTCCCTGAGCGGATCCTCAGGGAAGCCTGAGTCAGCGGTGCAGCTCGCCCCGGACGCGGGACGTGGACAGGCGGTTCCCTCGGGCGGAGGTCGCCGGACGTGACGCGACCCTGGCTCGGACAGGGGAAGCCAAGCCAGGGTCGTGGTGTTGCCACCGACAGAAACGTTGCTACACCAGCCACGTCCCCACCAGGGCAGATCGTGGGGCAGACCGGGGCAGATCAATCTGCCCCGAGCCTCCGGCTCGACCCGCGCAAGTGGTCGAGCCGGAGGGGCTGGAAACTCAGAAGGCGGACTCGGGCAGGTCCATGACGTCGAGGTCGGTGAGCTCGGCCTTGATGCGCTCGGCCCGGACCGTCGGCATCGTGGAGCGGACGAACCACTGGGCCGCCGCGACCTTGCCGGAGTAGAAGTCCTGGTCGGCGGGGGAGAGCTCGCCGCCGAGAGCGTTCAGCGCGACCTCGGCCTGTCGCAGCATCAGCCAGGAGCAGACCACGTCACCGAGGACGTACAGCAGCCGGGACGTGTTCAGGCCGACCTTGTAGATGTTGCGCGGGTCGCCGTTCTCGGCCTGCGGGTTGCTCGCCATCAGCGCCTGGCCCATCACGCCCAGAATCTTCTGGGTGTCCTCCAGGCCCTTCGCCAGCAGCGCCCGCTCCTCCTTCAGCCGGCCGTTGCCCGCCTCCGAGGCGACGAAGCCCTGGATCAGGTCGGCCAGGTGGCCCAGCGCCTTGCCCTGGTCCTTGATGATCTTGCGGAAGAACAGGTCCTGGCCCTGGATCGCGGTTGTGCCTTCGTAGAGCGTGTCGATCTTCGCGTCCCGCACGTACTGCTCGATCGGGTAGTCCTGCAGGAAGCCGGAACCACCGAAGGTCTGCAGCGACTCGGTCCCGAGCAGCGTCCACGACTTCTCCGAGCCGTAGCCCTTGACCAGCGGCAGCAGCAGGTCGTTCACACCTTCGGCGACCGCGTCGTGCTCACCGGCGTACCGGGCCTGCTCCGCGCGATCCTGGTACGTCGCGGTGAACAACACCAGCGCCCGCAGGGCCTCGGCGTACGCCTTCTGCGTCATCAGCGAACGGCGGACGTCGGGGTGGTGCGTGATCGTCACCCGCGGCGCGTCCTTGGCCTGCTGGGTCAGGTCGGCACCCTGGACCCTCTCCTTCGCGTACTCGAGCGCGTTCAGGTAGCCGGTGGACAGGGTGGCGATCGCCTTCGTGCCGACCATCATCCGCGCGTACTCGATCACCTGGAACATCTGCGCGATGCCGTCGTGCACCTCGCCGAGCAGCCAGCCCTTGGCCGGTACGCCGTCGCCGAAGGTGATCTCGCAGGTCGTCGAGACCTTGATGCCCATCTTCTTCTCGACGTTCGTGACGAAGGCGCCGTTGCGCTCCCCGGTCAGCTCGCCGGTCTCCAGGTCGAAGTCGTACTTCGGGACGACGAAGAGGCTCAGGCCCTTGGTCCCCGGGCCACCGACACCGTCGATGCCCTGCGGCCGCGCGAGGACGAGGTGGATGATGTTCTCGGTCAGGTCGTGCTCGCCCGAGGTGATGAACCGCTTGACGCCCTCGATGTGCCAGCTGCCGTCCTCCTGCAGCGTCGCCTTGGTCCGCCCGGCGCCCACGTCCGAACCGGCGTCCGGCTCGGTCAGCACCATGGTGGCGCCCCAGCCGCGCTCGATGATGTGGTGCGCGATCTTCTGGTCCCGCTCGGTGCCGTTGCGCCAGAGCACGTGCGCGAAGTTGGGGCCGGCGGCGTACATGTGCACCGGCGGGTTGGCGCCCAGCACCAGCTCGGCGGCGGCCCAGCGCAGCGACGGCGGGGTCGGCTGGCCGCCCAGCTCGGCGGGCAGCTCGAGCTTGAACCACTCGGCGTCCATGTAGGCGTGGTAGCTCTTCTTGAACGCCTCGGGCATCCGGACCTCGTGCGTGTCCGGGTCGAAGACCGGCGGGTTGCGGTCGGCCTCGGCGAAGGACTCGGCCAGCTCGTGCTTGGCCAGGCGGTCGATCTCCGCCAGCACCTCGCGCGCGGTGTCGACGTCCATGTCGGCGTACGGGCCCTGCCCGAGCACCTCGTCACGGCCCAGAACCTCGAGCAGGTTGAACTCGATGTCCCGCAGATTCGACTTGTAGTGGCTCACTGGGGCTCCCCTACCTCTTCGCAGCATTGTACTCACGAGTAACTTAAGTATATACCCGCCGGTAACGAAGGCAAAGTGCGATTGGGTGTGAGGTATGAAGCTGATTTACGAGACTCACGCCACCACTGTCGACAACGAGAACGGAGTCGCGACCGGCTGGCTGCCGGGAGAGTTGTCCGCGCGCGGGCGCGATGAGGCGCGCGAGCTGGGCCGGCGGCGCAGCGACGTCGATGTGGTCTTCAGCTCCGACCTGAGGCGTGCGGTCCAGACGGTCGAGCTGGCTGGGCTGGCGGCGCCGCACTTCCAGGACTGGCGATTGCGGGAGTGTGACTACGGCGAGTTCAACGGGGTCTCGCGGGACCTGCGCGTTCCGCCGGCCCAGCACGTCGAGCGCCCGTTCCCCGGCGGCCAGAGTTACAACGACGTGGTCGAGCTGACTCGCTCGTTCCTGGCCGACGTGAAGCGCTGGTACGACGACCAGGTGGTGCTCGTGGTCGCCCACTCGGCGAACCAGTGGTCCCTCGAACACCTGCTCGGCAGTCGGAAGCCGATGGGCGAACTGATCGTTGCCTCGTTCAACTGGCAGCCGGGGTGGGAGTACGAGTTCTAGCCCCCGGCAACAAAACTCGGGGCTGAGACCTTGTCGAGACCTAGGATGCTGCGGTGTCAGCACGAGGTCACACACGACCTCACGTCGAATCGTGCAGGAGATGAATATGCCCTGGGGAAAGACACCGAGCAACGCGAGCAGCAACGACCCCAAGGACCAGAAAGCGACCGAACAGGCGGGGAAGGACGCCAACCTCTACGCCGGGGTGTCCGACGGGCTCAACAAGCGCCTTGAGGTGACAGGAGACTCCGTGTTTGCTGTGGCGGATCAGAAACTCACCGAAGCAAAGGGCCGGTTCGACTCACCGGAAACAAAGGCCGATGCCAGGGCAGCACGCGAGCAGTCCAAGAAAGGCAAGGGCGGTCAGGGGCGCAGCTAGTCTCCACGACGCATCACGGTCAGGTGACCGCAGCGTTGGGAGCAGGAGCTGAAGGGTTGGCCGGCCGGTGTTTCGGCCGGCCGTCCCTTTGCTGCCATGGGGATAGTCAGGGCGTGTAGATCGTCGCGCTGCCGTAGAGCTTCTGGGTGAAGGCGGTCATGTACGACGAGGTGTCCGACTCGGTGAGGTTGTAGGTGAGGAAGACGCCGTACCCCTCGCTGACCGTGCGTTGGGCGAGGCTGGCCGCGGTGGCCGAGCTCGTCGCGGTGTACGACACGGCGGCCGGCGAGAGGCGGGACTTCGAGGTCGGGCCGCTCGGGACGCCCCAGGTGCCGTAGTACGGGTTCCAGGCGTAGTCGAACGTGTTGGCGATGCTCTGGCCGTTGTAGGTGAGGCGGTCCGCGGCGGGGCCGATGTCGTAGAGCGTGATCAGCTTGTTCGGGAGCTTGGCGCGGAGCGCCTGGACCAGGTAGACGAACGAGAAGTCGTTGGGCTGGCCGGTGCCGTTGTTGCCGTACTCGGCGTACTCGTCGTCGAAGTCGATGCCGTCCAGGCCGTACTGGTTGACCGCGTCGGCGAGCTGCTGGGCGAAGGCATCGGCCGCGGCCTGGGACGGGAAGTTCGCGAAGCCGGCGCCCTGGTGGTTGCCGAGGATCGACAGCAGGACCTTGATGCCCTTCTGCTGCAGCGGCCGGACCTGGGTCGCGACGTTGTCGAGCACGCTCTGCACCTGCTGGTTGAAGGACAGGTACGCGTTCGAGCCGTCGTAGTTGATGTTCGCCGCGAAGATCACCGCGACGTCGATCACCTGGGCGCCGCCGTTCGCCAGCGTGTACTTGCCGGCGCTCAGCATGCTGTGGTCGTTGACCTCGATGTAGGCGACCGTGACCGGGCCGGTCTTCGCCGCGCGGCAGTGCTTCCGTTGCGCCTGGGCGGGCAGCGCGACACCGGTGGTGGCCGCGGCGGCGCCGGCGGCCAGGGCTGACAACAGGGTCCTTCTGCGCATGGGTTGTGGACTCATACGATCGACTCCTCGTCAAAGGCGGGCGGTGTGCTATATCGGTTAAGCAGCCGTCACCGCCCGGCCGAGAACCCCAGGCGGTGACGGGAGATAAACCGGTATAGCGACACCGATCATCGATCGGCCCTCACGCGGTGTCAAGGGCTCACTACGGCGGACTACCTGGTGCGGAGCAGCTTGAAGTCGACGTCGAGGGGTTGGGTGTGGGATGGGAGCTCGGTGATGCTGATGCCGTCCTTGAACGGCCGCAGCGGTATCGCCTCTCCGTCCATGCTCCACTGACCGGATGAGGTGCCGGCGGTCAGGACGATCAGCACGCTGGTACTGCCCTTCGCCAGGATGGCCCAGTAGATCCCGTGCCCGCCGGGCCAGATCCCGCCGTTGATTTCCAGCCTGCCGCTGTCGCTCTCGCCGATGAAGGTGCCGCCGACGGGGTGACTCTTGGCGTACGTCCGCGGCTCGAACCAAGTCATCGGCTGCACGACGAGCGCGGCCTTGCCGGCCGGGGTGTTCCCCGCCCAGTAGACCTTGGGGGTGCCGGGGTACGGGTCGTCCCCGGTCGTCATGTGGGTCCGGTCCGTGATGTCCTTCCAAGTTGCGAGGGCCTGCCCCAGAAAGACGCTGTCGCCGGCGAGGTCGCCCCGGGTCTTCCCTCTCAGCAGGGCCGCGAACGGATCCCCGGACTGCGCCCGCGACGGCGGCGACGTCAGTGCCCTCATCGGTGTCGACGTCGGCGATGGTGCTGCCATCCCGGCGGTCGGAGTGTCGGTGGTGTGCCTGTGGAGGGTCGGGATGGTGATCGCGCCGGCGACCGCGACGACCGCGGTTGCGGTCGCGGTCAGGCGGGCCAGGCGACGCCGGGCGCGGCGGGCGCCACCGCGGCGGGCGCGCTCGAGCAGGTCCGTTGGCGCCACGATGTGCTCGAGATCGCGGTCCATCCGCTCTTTGAGGTCTAGCTCGGTCATCGCACTCCTTCCAGGATCGCGGGTTCGGTGATCAGACGGAGCCGGTCAAGGGCGCGCGAGGCCTGGCTCTTGACGGTCCCGACCGAGCAGCCCAGGACCTCCGCGGTCTGGGCCTCGGTGAGGTCCTCGTAGTACCGCAGGACGATCACGGCGCGCTGCCGCGGCGGCAGCGACTGCAGTGCGCTGACCATGTGGTCGCGGACGGCGTACTGCTCGGAACCGTCCGGACTGGGGCGCTCGTAGTCGTCGGCGAGGGCGACCTCGGCCGGCCGCCGGCGCCTGGTTCGCCACCGGTTGGCGGCCAGGTTGGCCAGCGTCTTGCGGGCGTAGGCCTCGGGGACGCCGGTCCGGATCCGCGGCCAGTGGACGTAGATCCGCTCGTACGTCTCCTGGACAAGGTCCTCGGCCGCGGCTCGGTCGCCGGCGAGCAGTACTGCGGTCCGCAGCAGCCGGGTCGCGCTGCCGCGAACGACTCGTCGAAATCGTCTCCCGGGGAGACCATTCGCCCCTCCTCGATCAGTTGGCCGTTACCGAGAATGACACCGGCGGCGCGGGGAAGGTTGCCTCCGGGGTCGCGGGAACGGGAACAAATAGACGAAGATGGGTCGTGGGGCGGGAGGAATTTACCGACGCCGAGTGGAAGAGGATTCCGATGAGCGCACCAACGACGCCCGTCGTCGACACCCCGCGGATCCGGCGGTCGCTGGTCGCCGGGACGGTCGGCAACTTCGTCGAGTGGTACGAGTTCGGGGCGTACGGGTTCTTCGCGACCGTGATCGCGGCGAACTTCTTCAGCAGTACGTCGACCAGCGATGCGGAGAGTCTGATCAAGACGTACGCGTCGTTCGCGCTGGCGTTCTTCTTCCGGCCGATCGGAGCCGCGGTGTTCGGGCGGCTGGGCGACCGGATCGGGCGGCGGCCGACGCTGATCCTCGTGCTGCTGCTGATGACTGCGTCGACCACGCTGATCGGACTGCTGCCGACGTACGCGACAGTGGGGGCGGCCGCGCCGTGGATGCTGACGCTGGTGCGGGCCCTGCAGGGGCTGTCGGCGGGTGGTGAGTTCGGCGGTGCGGTGTCGATCATGACCGAGTTCGCGCCGAAGACGAAGCGCGGCCTGTACGGCGCTTGGCAGTCGTTCACGGTCGCGCTCGGACTGCTCGCGGGGGCCGGGCTGGCGGCGATCCTGGCCACGTCGCTGAGCCAGGAGGCGCTGTCGGACTGGGGCTGGCGGGTGCCGTTCCTGGTCGCGTTGCCGCTCGGCCTGGTGGCGTTGTGGCTGCGGCTCAAGCTCGACGAGACGCCGAACTTCACCCGCGCCGCCCAGGAGGAGCCACGACCGGCGGCGCCGCGAGAGGTCGCGAAGGCGATTGTCCTGGGCATCGGTCGGTTGATGGGGTGGTCCGCGGCCGGCTACACGTTCCTCGTCGTGATGCCGTCGTACCTGCAGGCGACGTTGCACGCGACCTTCCAGCAGGCGCTGGTCGCCACCGTGCTGGCGAACACCGGGTTCGCGGTGTCGATCATTCCGGCCGGCTGGCTGAGCGACCGGATCGGGCGGCGGCCGGTGATGGTGACCGGCGCCGCGCTGGTCGTCGTCCTCGCGTTCCCGTTGATGAATCTCCTCCAGGACAAGGAGTCCGGGAACGTTGCCAAGGGCACCGCGGTGTTCGTGGCCGGTCTGGTCGTCGGGTTGATGGCCGGTCCGGGTCCTGCGATGCTGGCGGAGATGTTCCCGACCCGGGCGCGCTACACCGGGCTCGGGCTGGCGTACTCGTTGTCCAACGCGGTGTTCTCGGGGTCGGCCGGGCTCATCATCACCGAGTTGATCAAGCGGACGAAGAACGTCGACATCCCGGCCTGGTATGTGGCGGTGACGTGTGCGGTGAGCGTGGCAGCGCTGCTCACGTTGCGCGGAGACGACTACCGACGGGAGTTGCGGGACTGACATGCGAGTCATCGGCCTGATGTCCGGGACGTCGTACGACGCCATCGACGCCGCCGCGGCGGATCTTCAGCTGGACGGCGATCAGTTGGTGCTGACGCCGCTCGGCCTTCTGAGCCAGCCTTACCCGGACGAGCTGCGTGCAGCCGTCGCCGGTTCGTTGCCGCCAGCAAGTACGACGATGGAGCAGGTGTGCCGGCTGGACACCGGGATCGGGCAGGCGTTCGCCGACGTCGCGCGGCAGGCGGTCGAGCAGTTGTGTGGCGGGCACGCCGATCTGATCGTGTCGCACGGGCAGACGATGTTCCACTGGATCGACGGAGGGTCGGTGCGTGGGACGCTGCAGCTCGGGCAGCCGGCCTGGATCGCGGAGGCGACCGGGATCTCGGTCGTGTCGGATCTGCGGTCGCGTGATGTGACGGCGGGCGGCCAGGGTGCGCCGCTGGTCAGCATCCTCGACGTGCTGTGGTTGCGCGGGCGCCGCGGCGTACCGGTCGCGCTGAATCTCGGCGGGATCGCGAACATCACCGTGGTGCATGGCGAACCTGTTGCCTTCGACACCGGTCCGGCGAACGCGCTGATCGATGCGGTGGTGGCGGAGCTGACCGATCGGGCGTTCGACGCGGACGGGGTGATGGCTGCGCGCGGGCGGGTGAACGAGGAGTTGCTCGGGCGGTTGCTGGCGGAGCCGTACTACGGCCGGCCGGCGCCGAAGTCGACGGGGAAGGAACTGTTCAACCTCGCGTATCTCGCGCGGGCACTGGAGGGGCTGCCGGACATCCCGGCCGACGATCTGGTTGCCACGGTGACGACGCTGACCGCCCGGACCGTCGGCGACGCGGTGCGACGGTACGGCGGGACCGAGGTGATCGCGTCCGGCGGTGGGATCCGGAATCCGGTGCTGATGCATCTGCTCGCGTCGGAGGTCGGCGTCCCGGTGCGGACGACGGACGAGCTCGGGCTCCCGTCGGCGGCCAAGGAGGCGTACGCGTTCGCCGTACTGGGCTTCCTGACGGCCCATGGGCTCGGCGGGACGGTGCCGAGCTGCACGGGGGCGGGGCATTCGAGCGTGCTCGGGTCGGTCACTCCCGGGCTGGGCGGCCTGCCGGTTGTTCCGGGCGAGGTGCGGCCTCCCGTGCGGCTGGTGGTGGGCTGACCGCACACTAGGACTGTGACGAGGTTGTTCGTGGTGACCGGTGCGCCCGGTTCTGGGAAATCGACAGTGGTGCCTGAGTTGCTCCGGCTGAGTCCGGGGAACCTGGTCGTGATGGACATGGACGAGTTACTGGACGACGACGGCCGGTTGCTCGGGATCGACATCGCGAGTCCGACCGCGGTGCCGATCTGGCCGGCGTACAACGCGCTGTGGTTGCGGATCACCGAGCTGATCCGGCGGTCCGGGATCCCCGTGCTCTTGCTGTCGCCGTTGCTGCCCGCCGAGCTGCCCGAGGGGCGGTGGCTGCATCTGGACTGCCCCGACGCGGTCCGGCGGAAACGGCTGGCCGGGCGAGGCTGGCCGGCGGCGCAGATCGAGGAGGCGCTCGAGGACGCGGCCGAGCTCCGCAAGCACGTGCCGCGGTCGGTCCGGGGTGACGTCGCGCCGGAGCAGTGCGCGAAGAGCATCCTCGAGTGGCTCCGCGGCGAACGCTTCGGCGGCCCGCTGAACCTCTGGGGACGGCTGCGCGGCTGATCTGTGGAACATAACTTGCGCTCGGTGGCAGTGATGTTCCACAAAGGTGCCGTGTTGACCTTCAGGCTGGTGGAAGGGGGAGGGTCGGCGGCATGAGTTTGACGATCAGTGAGTTCGCCAGGTTGGTGGGGCTGGCGCCGAGTGCGCTGCGGTTCTACGACGACTGCGGTCTGCTACCGCCCGCGTCGGTGGACAGCTCGAACGGGTACCGCTACTACGCCGCGTCCCAGCAACCCCGCGCCCGCCTGCTCCGCGACCTCCGCGAAATCGACCTCCCGCTCGCCGAGGTCCGCCTTGCACTCGACGCCGACCCCGCCGTACTCGCGGATATCGTCCGAGCCCACCTCCGCACAGTCGAGGCAAGGACCGCAGCCGCCCGAGCCGCCGCCCACCACCTCCTCACCCAGCTACGCACCGAACGAACAACCGTGATCCTGGGCGGCCCAGAGTTCGCCAGCGCCACCCGCCAAGTAGCCCCTGCCGCCGCAACCCCCGCTCCGATCATCGCGCCGGGCGCCGGGACTTCCGCCACCTCCACTGGAGTCGAGGCGGGGTTGGCTGTTGCGCTCGAGTGTGTGTTGGTCGAGCTCGCCGGGGACGAGGTGACGTTTGTGGCGACCGACAGGTATCGGCTGGCGGTGCGGACTGTGCGGGCGATGGAGTTCGCGGGACCGAGCGCGCGGGTGCTGGTGCGGGCGGATGAGTTGGCTGAGCTCGGGCGGTGGGCGGCGGCTGGGGAGGCTGTGCGGGTGGAGGTCGGCCCTGGGGGCGCCGAATTGGTGCGAGGGGACGAGGTCCGGCAGATCAGCGTGGTGGCGGCGGAGTATCCGGCGTACCAGGGGATTCTGGATGGGCTCGCGGCACCGGTGTGTCGGGTGGTTGTGGACCGGGCTGCGTTGCGGGCGGCGCTGGAGGGGCGTGACGTTGTTGCCTTTGACATCGGTTCGGGCGGGCTGACGGTCGACGGTGAGCAGACGCTCGAGGTGATCGGGTCGGGGGCGGTGCGGATCGGGTTCACCGCGGAGTTGCTGGGCGCCGCGCTGGAGGCGAGCGTCGGGCCGGACGTGCTCCTGGAGATCTGCGCCCAGGACCGGCCGGTCGTCGTACGCTCGGCCGACCAGGGCACGTTCACCACCCTGGTAATGCCTGTCCGGCTGGATGAACCAGTTGGTGCTGCGGAGCGTCGTACGACAACGTGACGGTCATCTGGATCAATGGGACTTTCGGGGCAGGTAAGACGACCACGGCTGGGAAGTTGGTCGGGCTGACCGAGGGGACGCGGTTGTTCGACCCTGAGCATGTCGGCTACATGCTGCGCGCCAACCTGAGTGACCAGGAGTTCACCGACTTCCAGCAGCTCCCACCGTGGCGGACCCTCGTCCCCGTCGTCATGGACGAGATCGCCCGCCTCACGGGCGACCACCTCATCGCCGTACAAACAGTCCTCGTCGAGTCCTACTGGGGCGAGGTCGAGGAGGGCCTCCGCGCCCGCGGCTATGACATCGTCCACGTCCTCCTCGACGCCGACCCCGAAACCCTCCACACCCGCATCGACGCCGACCCCGAAGGCCACGACATCCGCCCTTGGCGCCACAACCACGTAGCCGCCTACCAATCCGCCCGCCCCTGGCTCCTCCCAGCAGCCGACCTGGTCATTGACACGACCAAACACCCGGCCCAATCAGCCGCCGAACAAATCCGCGACCACCTCGGGAGCCTGGTGTCGTAAGACGTTATGTCTTACATTGGTTGCATGGCCGACACCATCACGATTCGTACCGACTCGGAGACCGAGCACGCGCTGGACGTGCTGACCCGCGACGGCAGTTCGCGCTCCGCGGTGATCAGGCAAGCCGTGCTGGAAGCCGCCCTGCGCAAGGAGCGGGCTACGGCGATGCGCCGCGCAGTTCTGCGGATGCCGCTCGGCGAACCGGACGGCGTTGATGTTGCCGCCGAGATATCCCGCGATCGCGAGGGGGAGCGCTGATGATCTACCTCGATTCGGCCGCCATCGTGAAGCTGGTGCACGCCGAATCCGAGTCGCAGGCGCTGCGCGACTGGCTCGACGAACGAGCCGAAGTGGGGTGGATCAGCTCCGTCCTCGCTGAGATCGAATCGTCTCGGGCGCTCGCGCGGCATGCGCCCGCTGCCGTGGCGCGACTGCACCTGGTCCTCGACCTTGTCGATCTGATCGACATGGATGCCGGCACGAGGATCCTTGCGCAGACCGTGAAGCCGCCGACGGTGCGCAGCCTGGATGCGATTCACCTGGCCACGGCGCTGCGCGTCGAGCCCCGGCTCACCTCGTTCGTCACTTACGACAAGCGACTTGCCGACGCCGCTCGGGTGGCCGGGCTGACTGTCGACGCACCCACCTGAAGGTCAGGCCGGGAACTCGATGTCGAAGGTTGGGTAGTCGGGTTGGGGGCACGGGGAGCCTTGGTGGCCCAGGGCTTCGTAGAAGGGGGCGGAACGTTCGTGGTGAGCTTGCCACTCGAGGTGGCGGACTCGGGTGGAGGCCCAGGTGGTGACGGCGGCCATCAGGGCGCGACCTACGCCGGTACGGCGGTTGGCCGGGTCGACGTAGAGGTCGTGGAGACGCCCTTGGTGGACGCGGCCGGCGCGGAGGTGCGTTCCGTAGTCCTGCACTACCGCATAGCCCACCAGCCCACCGTCGTCGTACCCGAAGGCGGCCCACCGGGGGTCGTCGACCAGCTCCTCGTAGAGCGGGCGGGTCTCCGCCTCGGACATCGCGGTGCCGAACCCCTGCACCAACGGCCACAGCTCATCCCAGTCGTGCAGAGTTAAGCGTCGTACGGGCATGACAGGCAGGATGGCAGGCCGGTCGATGAGGAGGCACCTGGTTTTGGGCTCAGTTGAAGGTCAGGGTGGCGAGGGTGGCCTCGGCGGTGGTGGCGTCGGGTGGGGACGCGTTGGGGAGCGTCACGACGAGAAGAGCCTTGATGTCTCCGGCGGTGTGATTGAAGGCGTAGCGCAAGGTGGTGCCCTGCAGTGTGCAGGAGTACCAGGAGAGGTCAGGGAGGCCGGCCAGTGGAGCTGATGGGGCTGTCTTGCACCAGTGGGAGTCCAGCGTCTTCTGAAGAAGGGCTGCCTCCTGGCATGCCTCGTCCGTACTCGCCGTACGGAGCGCCTGCTCGGGTGCGTTCGCGACGATGACAACGGTCTTGTGGTCGGATGAGTTGATGCTTGCGATCTCGGCGTCGGTGCGGTCGCATTGGCCCGGTGTCCAGCCGGACGGCACGCTGATCGTCACCTGATGATCCGGCGGCCGTGCGACAGCGTCCGGGACCCTCGCGATGCTGAGGATCGCCGAGGTCGCGATCACCACAGCCGCGACGGCGCCGGCCGCGAATCTGATCGGACCACCGGCGGGCACCACGGGGGCCGGGGGCCCACCCTTCCACCCTGGACCGACCGGGCGCACCACCGGCTCGGTCTGGCACAACAACGCGAACGTCAACGGAATGATCAGCAGGTTCCACTCGACCCGCGAGCCGTTGTCGAAGAGGCCGATCCCCGCGCCGGCCCCGATCGTGAAGGCCGCCAGGCTGATCAGGGTCGCCCACGTCGCCATCGCCAGCACCGACTTCCAGGCCGGCTTCTCCCGCTCGTCCCGGGTGTCGACGAGGAACCGCCACGCCACCGGCAGGATCACCAGCAGTACGGCGGCGGCCGTGGCCGGCGATCCGGATAGCAACGCGTCGATGCCGAAGGCCGAGATCGTCGACCCGATCAGCGTCTGCACCAGTAACGGCGAGACCGCGCCGATGTCGCGGACGCGGATCGCGACGACCAGTACGGCGATGCACACGCACACCACGAGGCGCTGCGGAGACGCGAGCAGCTGGTCGCTGGAGATCCTGTGCTTGCCGACGGCAACCTGCACGGCGCTCGGCAGAGCCCAGAAGACGAAGGCGAGTCCGAACGCCGTCCCCGTCGTCAGCCGCCGATCGGACCGCAGGTACACACTGGTGACCCAGGCAACCACCACGATCGCGGCGAGACCGTCGTACCGCTGGAACCACAGACCCCAGTCCAAGGCCGTCGGCGCCCAGTCTCCGCGGACGATCGGACCGACGACCAACTGAAGCAGGGATCCGGCCACCAGCAACACCGAGGGCAGACCAAGTGCGGCGATTGCGACGGCCACGGTACTGCGCAATCTGCCAGGAGCGATCGGGTTGCGATACTCCCATCGCAGGGCCGCCACGCCGGCTGCCGCCACGAGGACGCAGTACGCCCACTGCCAGATCGAGCCGACCCGCCAGATACCTGTCGAGGTGGAGCCGAAGGCACCGAGGTAGCCGAGGGTCAGGACGGCCAGAATGAGTACGGCGGCCGCGATCACCACGCCGCGCCGATGCAGGACACGCAACCTGGCGAGCCGGCCGGCCAGCGACACCTGCGCCCGGGCGAACTCCGAACCGGACAGCAGGATCAGGATGACCAGCCAGCCGGTGAGTCCGGCTGCGGCGACCCCACTGAAGAGCTTCAACGCCGACGCGGATCGAGGCGCCCGCAGGGACGCGGCGACGTCGGGCGCCAGACCGCCGGCGAGATGGAACGGGATGACGTTCGTGACGTGGCTGGACCACGCCCAGACGGCGATGGTGATCCACAGCGGCACGCTGATGATGAAGCCGGTCGTCACCGGTGACCTGGTGAGTCGCCTGGCCGGCAACAGGAGCCACACCGCTGGGACGAGACTGGCCACGACCATGAGGCCGAGCGTCCACCGCGGCACGGAACTCCACTCGACCCGGAAGGATGGGAGCTCCTTGGCGACCAGTGCGATGCTGCGCGCCAACCGGGTCGCACCGTCCAGGACGCTGAAGCTCACGCCACACGTGAGCAATGCCGTTGCTCCGAGCAACGGGCGGGCGTTCGTCGCGACCGCGGCGACGGTCGCCACCGACCAGGCGCCGAGGGCCAGCGACGCAAGCATCAGTACTACGGTCGCGTCGGCGATCGGCGTGCTGTAGAACCACACCTGCGGTTCCGTCGGCCCGATGTCGTAGACGCCCCCGACGATGGCCAGGCCGGCCGCGACCAGCGCGGCCGCGCCGAGCCGGATGCTGGTGTCGTACGGCGCCTCTGCGATGCCCGGGCGAATCAGGCGGTCGCCGAAGTACTGCCGCAGCCGCCCGACAGGCCCACCGAGTGCGGCTGTCGTCATGATGCCCCCTGACGTGAGTATGGCATCGCAGCAGCGACTGTTGACAACATGTTGTCGAGATGACAAGGTGTTGTCTATGGAGACAGCGTATGCAGCGGTGTATGACACGTGGGCAGACTGGGAGATCGGGCATCTGCTGGTCGAGTTGCGGACCGGGCGGTTCACCGGGGTGCCGTGGCAGGTGGTGACTGTGGGCGAGTCGACGGAGCCGGTCGTGACGATGGGAGGGCTGCGGGTCGTGCCCGACATGGCGCTGGCGGATGTCGAGCCGGACGACGGCGATCTGCTGGTACTCGCGGGATCCGGGCTCTGGGACACCGGGCAAGGGGACGCGTTCGCGAAGTTGGCGCAGCGGTTCCTCGACAGCGGGATCCCGGTGGCGGCGATCTGTGGGGCGACGTCCGGGTTGGCGCGGGCCGGTCTGCTGGACAACCGGAAGCACACCAGCGCAGCGAAGGAGTACCTGCAGGCCACCGGCTACCAGGGCAGTGACAACTACCTGGACGAGCGGGCCGTCGTCGACGGTGACCTGATCACGGCCGGGCCGGATTCGCCGGTGCAGTTCGCGCGGGCGACGTTGCAGCGGCTCGGGCTCGCGGACGAGCGGAAGCTGGACGCGTACGAGGGCGTGTTCCACCGGGCCGACGCGGCCGACTATCCGATCCTGGTCGGATGACGGTTCCACCTCGCGACGACTGGCCGAAGCCGGCCAAGCAGACGGAAGGTGGTGCGCTGTTGACCGACGTCATCATCGCCACCTTCCGCCTGAACACACGGCTGATGGAGGCAGCCCAGGACCTGGCCGCGCACGGCGGACTGACCGCCGCGTGGTGGCAGGTCCTCGGCGGCGTCCTGGACGAGCCGCGCTCCGTCGCCGATGTCGGCCGGATCATGGGCGTCAGCCGGCAGGCGGTCCAGCGGATCGCCGACCTCCTGGTCGACCGTGGCCTCGCCGAGTACCGCCCGAATCCGGCGCATCGCCGCGCCAAACTGCTCGCCTGTACCGAGGCCGGCTACTGGGCGATCCGGCAGATCTCCGTCGCCCAGCATCCGTGGTCCGCCAAGCTCAGCAAGTCCGTCGACCTCGATGAGCTGCGTACGACGCTCGCCACCATGCAGACCCTGATCACCAAGCTGGAAGAAGCCTGACCGCCAGACTGCGACCGTAGGTGTGGCGCGTGGTGAAGGTAAGCCGCGTCCCGGCCACGGTCCGCACCACCTGTACGCCGGGGGCCGGGAACGCGGGCCGAAGATACTGAGCCCAGAGGTTGACCGTGATGGTGTCGCGGGCGGTCGTGGGATCGGACACGGCGATGGTGACCGCGCTCGACTGGCGTCGGAGCAGGACGGAAGCAGGCCCGTCGATCGTCAGTCCAGGGAGGTGGTGAGCGCCAGGCGTGAAGGTGTTGGCGCCGGTCAGCCGCAGACCGAGGTGCTGGATCGCCTGCATTCGTGGGGTGTTCGACAGCACCGCGATCCGGCCGTGCTGATACGAACGCAGCCCGGATTCCGTTGCGTTAGGCACCAATGCGTAGGCCATCGACCGCGTGACCCCGGCGGCCTGCGCGACGGTCAGACCGAAGACCTGCTTGGTCACCGCGGTGTCCGGGTTCGACGTCCGCACCACGCGCCGGCTCCGGGTCACCTGCTGCAGCTCCACCGACACCTGGCTCGGCTGCAGGAAGTAGTAGCCGAGTGACACGCCGCCGCCCGCATACCGCAGCCACCGCGGATCGACCGTCCCTGTCCCGGCCCACGCGCGGCCATCCCGCCGTACGCCGGTGATGGCGACAGCGTCCCCGGTCGCCGCGATACGGGTGTCGAGTGTCGTGGTCACTGCACGATCCGCGTCGCCCACGCCGGCCGCGAGGACGACGATCTCGTCGTCGAGCAGGAACCACGACTTGGTCGCCGACGCGTTGCGGCACACCACGAAGTCGTCCGGCAGGCTGTCGCGCGACGCGTAGGCGAAGTCATCCGACTGCACCCACCCGACCGCGCCGTACGCGTCGAGCGTCGCACCGCCGGAGTAGGCGTTGGTGCCGGTCGGGAAGTACACATAGGTGTTCTGCGACTCCGACGACGCGGTGAAAGTCGGCGGGTTGTCGTAGTACTGCGTCCCGTACAGCTCCGGGATCGTCTTGCGGGCCTCGACCGGCGCGGTGACACCGCCCAGCGCGTACGGCGAAACAGTCGTGAAGTAGTCAACGCCGTACGACGTGGTCTGGTCCTGGCCGGCCAGGTAGAGGTAGTGCGCGCCGTCGCCCTGGAACCACGGCATCAGGTTCTCGCCGCTCATGTACTCGTACTTGCTGATCCGCTCCGAGTTCCGCGCCAGCGCGAACGCGAACCCCGGCCGCCGATGCACAGTGCGGTCCATCGCGTTGAACGCCGTACTGCTCGCGGCCGGGTTGAGGTCGGCCGGAACGATTGCCGGGTCGGCCTTGATGTCGGCGAACCGCGCGACGCTGACCGGGGAGACGAAGGTCGTCGGGTTGATCGTCGGCCGCGCGGTGAACTTCGCGAACGACTTGAGCCGGGACGCGTCCGCGCCGGTCGCGTAGTCGGCCAGATCGACGATCGCCTCCACCACGACCGCGACGTCGTCGTACCCGGTCGCCGTCCGGGACACGGCGCGACCCTTGACGATCTCCATCATCCAGCCCTCGAAGATCAGCGGCGCGAACCCGTGCTCGACCCAGCCCTGGACCACGCCGACGAGGTCGTCGCCCTGCGCGTACTCGGTGCCGTCGAGCACCTTGATGGTCTGCAGGACCCGGCTGAGCAGGGCCTTCCCGTACGACCCGGTGTACGCGACCGACGAGTGCTGGATGAACGAGCCGTCCGCGTAGTACCCGTCGGTGACGCCGTGCTGCAGGTTGTACGGGTCGACGGTCGCGAACACGGTGAACTGGTCCTGCAGCGCCTTCCGGATCCGCGCGTCGTCACCCATCAGCGCGCCCTGCAGGACCCGGTTCGCGGTGATGTCGACGAGGTTCGCGCCGGTGTGGAAGCGCGAGTCGAGGTCGACGTCGCCGTCCTTGCCGTTGCGCAGGTAGGCGTCCATCGAGGGCACGTACTGCGCGATCAGCGCGGCCGGCGCATCAAGCAGGGCGAGTGTCTTCGACACGTACGTCGAGATGCCGATCTCCCACGTGAACCAGTTGCCGTAGTACCCCTTCGACTGGTCGCCGTAGTAGTTCTCGTGCAGCCAGACCAGCTTCTCCGCGACCCGGGCCCGGACCTGCTCGTTGCCCTGCAGGTCCGAGGCCGGCCCAGGGCGTTTGGTCGCGAGCGCGATCTCGTAGAGGTGCTGGTACGACGCGCTGAGGTTGGGATCGCTGGTCCCGAGGGTGAGCCCGGCGAAGAGCTCACCGGCGCCGGCACGGTCGAGTGCCGCGAGCCAGGTCCGCGCGGTGCCGTCGAGGGCCGCGAGCTTGGCGGCGACTTCGGGGCGCGCGTTGGATTCCGCCGTACCGGCGTAGATCGCGATCGCGTTGGCGAGCAACTGGCTCGGATCGGCCATGGCCTTCAGGGTGGCAGCTCGGGCGGTCGGCGCGGGGTTGGCCGCGGTCAGCAGGGCGGTGGCGGGTACGAACGACAGCAGGCGGCGACGGGTGATGTCCACTGGTACTCCCGGGCGGATGGGAAAAACCTCACCCCCGGAGTCAACCAGCCGAAACTATTCTTCAGCAACCGCTTGCCACCGACTTCTTGGTCGTCCTCGTGGCATCGTTCCGCCGTGACCACGCAGACGTCACCGGACAGCCGGCTCGCCTCGGCTCTCCGGTTCACCACCGAGCTGATCGCCTGGATCGCGACCCCGTGGGCGCTCGCCCCGCACTCGATCCCGCTCGCCGTCGCGTCCGTCGTCGTACTGATAGGTCTGCCGACGATCTTCCAGACCCCAGGGGACAAGCCGCGCGTGATCGTCGCGGTGCCCGGGGTGGTGACCATTCTGCTGGTGCTGCTCCAGTTGGCCGCCGCGGTTGTCGCCGCTTGGTTTGCGTGGCCGATGGTGGTCGCAGTCGTGGTCAGCGTGCTTGCGGTTGGCTGTGTCGTGACAGAGCAGCCGCGGTGGCGGTGGTTGTTACGAGCCTCCGGCGCCGACTAGCTGGCCGTCCATCGAGAGGATGCGGATCGGGCCGCCGGTCGCCTTGGTCGGGATGACGAGGGCGAGTTGGTGGAGGTAGTCCTGGTGCAGGGTCTGCGTGTACTTGACCATGCTGCTGAAGGCGGTCGCCTCGCCGCTGGTCCAGTATGCGTTGGAACCCGGCTCGACCCGCTGCAGGTACTGCTCGGTGAGGGAGAGGAACACGAGCGCCTCGCCCGACGACGTGATGAAGGTGAGCGGGTCGCCGGACGGCTGGAAGGTGTCGGCGACACTCGCGATGTACGTCTCGGCGGTGTCCGCGACCTTGGACTTGGCGCCCAGCTCGAGCAGCTTCGACATCCCGGGGGAGGGCGTGAACAGCTTCGCCTGCGGGGCCTTCACACCGCCGGTCAGGTACGCCGCGAGGCTCGTGCCGACCGCGGTCGGCAGGCTGGCCAGCTTGTCCAGGTCGGCCTTGGCCGGAGTCCGCAGACCCTCCAGCAGCGGCAGCTTCATCGTCTTCGAGGGGTAGACCGAGTTCGTCAGCAACCACGGCGCGCCCGCGCTCTGCCGCTGCCAGACGCCGAGCTGGCGGCTCCCCGGGGCGTTCGAGACGCCGGAGCTGACCACGAACCGCATCGGGTACGACCCGAACTCGGGGGCGCCGATCTGCGGGTCGGTGTACGTGAACGGCTTGTCCTTGTCCTTGCCGGGCGCGTCGAGCTTGCGCCCGATCAGGAAGCCGGCCCGAGTCTGGGTGAGGGTCGGATCCGCCTCGATCGTCTCGGACAGGTTGGTGTCGCGGGCCTGGTTCGCCTGATTGTTGATCTGGTTGTAGCGCTGGACGACGGCCTGCGCGTCGGCGAGCGTCACGGCCGGGCGGCGCTCCGGCGCGGCGTCGCTGTTCTGGGCCGGCAGCAGGCCGCAACTCGTTGTCGTGAGCAACAATGCGCCGCTGGCGAGGAGTGCCGCCGTCCGCCGCACCGCCTCATCACTCTTCTCGAACTCCGGCGACTCCACCAACGAAACAGTCCCCACCCCGACGCCTCCTTGCTCCGCCGTCCGCCGTCCCGCCGGCTGCCCGCCCGTCGCCCGGCCGTGTGCCTGTCGGTCGTGCGCTGGCCGCCCGTTTGCTGGCGGCTCGTTCGCCGGTCGATCGTCCGCGGGGTGCTCGTGTGCCGGCCGCTCGTGCGCCGGCCGCTCGTTCGTCGGTCGGTCGTGCGCTGGCCGCCCGTTCGCCGGCTGCTCGTAGGACGGTCGGTCGTACGCGGGTCCGGCGTACGTCGGCCCGCCGTAGGGCGGCTCGTTGGACGGTGACCGGTCGCCGCGCGATTCGCCGTACCCGCGCTTGTCGGAGTGCTCGGTGTACCTCGGCTCGCCGTAGGTGGTCACGCCGACCCCGACCAGGAGTCCGGGCGACTTCGCCCTGGCGACCGCAGCCGCCGACATGAACATCGGAGCGGCCGGCACGGCCGGGGGCGGCGGTGCGGGCGCGAACGGGCTCGCCGTGACACGCGCCGGCGCGAACGTGGTCGCCCCGGACGAGGTGGTCGCCGCGGACGAGGTGGTCGCCGCGGACGAGGTGGTCGCCGCGAACGAGGTGGATGATGGGGTGAGGGCGGGTGCCGGGGCGGAGGTCGGCGCCAAAGTGAGGGAGGCTAGCGCGGGCTCGAGTGCCGTGGCGGGCTGGAGCGCGGCAGTAGGCTCGACGATTGCCGCAGTCTGGATAGCCCCTGCCCCAGCCCCATAGCCAGCGCCAGCCGCAGCGCCAGCGCCAGCCGCAGCGCCAGCGCCAGCCGCAGCGGCAGCGGCAGATCCGGCGCCGGCCGCATTGGTCGCGGCAGATCCGGCGGGGGTGGGTGCAGCTTGACGGGCTGTGGGCAGGGCGACCACCGGGAAGGCGGTGATGGTCGTGGCCGGGCTGCGGCGGAGGGTGAGGGTTAGGCCTAGGGCGAGGGCGACGATGCCGGCGCCGAAGGTGATGAGACTGATGCCGAACGCGCGGTGGACCTCGACGCCGAAGCGGACCTGTGCGCCCACCGCCGGGCTCCCGTCCGCGTTCATCACGACCACGTCGTACCGGCCGTCCTGGATCGGCCAGGCGACCGACGACTGTCCGGTGCCAGACTTCGCGACCCACCAGTCGAGGTCGCCCGGAGCCGTCAGCTTGGTGCTGCGGCCGCGCATGTCCTGGGTGCCGAATGTGGCCGGCGGGTCGAAGCGGATCAGCCGCGTGTGCGCGGCGCCGGCCAGGTAGTCGCGGACGTCGAGGTCCTGCCCGATGCCGACGAACAGCGGCTTGCCGCCGGTCGCGGTCACATGCAGGGTCGGGCCGTGCCGGTCGAGCAGGTCGGGCGCGGTGATGACGGCCAGGCCCTCCGTGGTCAGCTCCCGGGCGGACGTGGAGATCATGTTGTCCGGGCCGACCAGCCAGAAGGCCGCCACGGCTCCGGCGACGGTGACCACGAGACCGGCCAAGCCCAGCAGCAGGCCCAGGGCGGTGCGGGCGAAACGCATGAAAAGGCTCCCGTTGTACGACGAAAACCCAGCCCGCGGCGGGTGGACCGGGCAACGGGACCCCCGCCGGGACCCTCAGTGGCCCGACGATCACCCGTTGCTACTGAATAACTGAGCGCACAAGGATCTGTTACTGTCCCATCAATTAGCGAATGGCCATTCACAAACTCGGAGGTGGCTGGATGGCCCGGCCGCGACTCGTGAGTGACGACGTGATCCTGGACGCGACCCGCCAGGTCCTCGCCGAGCTAGGGCTGGCGAAATTGACCCTGGCGGCAGTCGGTGCCCGCGCCGGTCTCGCACCGCCGACGCTGCTGCAACGGTTCGGCTCCAAGCGCGGTCTGCTGCTCGCCTCGGCCGCCAGATCGCCGTTGATGCTGCTCCGTGCGGCCGAGGAAGCGGAGGCGCGGAACACATCCCCAGTGGCCGCGCTGCGGGATTTCACGCTGACGGCCGTTGCCCACATCAAACACCGTGAGGAGCTCGGCAACGGGTTCGACGTCACCGAGCCCGACTTCCGGCAGCACGCGCTCGCGCACTCGGCGGCGATCGTGGACTTGCGCCCGGCTCTACCAAGCCGCTGTGCAAGCCGGTGAGCTGCGCCCCGACACCGACGTACCGGCGCTTGCTCGCCACACCCTTGTCTGTTTCACCGGCGCTCTCCAGGTCTGGTCAGTGACCGACTCGGGTTCTCTCCGCGACTTCCTGGCCGACCAGCTGGACCTGATGATCGCGCCCTACCTCGTCCAGCAGTGACGATCGCGACCCGGAGTTGCGCACGGTTGACCAAGGCAACGGTCTGGACCGCACCTGGGTCAACCGTTTGATGCAGAGGTGAGTGCACAACAAAGCCCAGGTCCCGAAACGTGGGCCTGGGCTTTGACATCTGGAGCGGGTGACGGGAATCGAACCCGCACTGTCAGCTTGGGAATCGCACCCGGCTCCCCCGCCGCCACTCAGCCGCGCTTGCCCAAGTCGGCCGGTTCCGGCCTGGAGTACCCCTCCCTGGCCACCCGGAATGGCACACCAATGGCACGACTCTAGGCATCTCGCGCACCGCCTACGAGCGGAACTGTTGATGCGGATGTGTCTCTGACATTCTGCACGCATGGCTGCCCGAGTTTGTTATGCCTGTAAGACGAAGGCACACATGGCGCGTGTCGACGGGTCCGGACGGGCTCGGTACTTGTTTGACATGAGATCGGGCACGGGCGTCACCCGCCTCAGCGCAGCTTTCACCTGTGACCAATGCGGCGCCATGAGCATCGGCCAGATGTTCCAGGACGGTGATCAGTCGGAGTGGCGGGACATCGAGTACGACCTAGAGCAGATGGACAGCATGGAGTGGATTCCAGCCCATGCGACCGGCCGCGAGTTTCCGGATGTGCCTGGTCACATCGGCGAGGCTGCGTCGGAGGCGTTCAAGTGTCAGAGCGTCCAAGCCTTCCGCGCGTCCTGTTCGTTAGCTCGCGCCGTCATCGAGGCCACCGCCAAGCACAAAGGCCTGACCATGAACGGAATAGCCGCCAAGGTCGACGCGATGGCTGAAGCTGGGTACATCCGGCCGCACATCCAGGAGGCAGCCCACGAGGTGCGATACCTCGGGAACGAGATGGCGCACGGTGACTTCATCGACCCGGTGACCTCGGAGGAGACCGCGCTGGCGCTGGAGCTGATGGCTGAAGTTCTTGACGAGGTGTTCCAGTCGCCGGCCCGCGTGACTCGCGCTCGGGAGGCTCGTGAAGCTCGGCGCTCCGGAAGCCTCTAAGCCAGCCTCGCGAGCCCAGACTCGCCCAGGGAGGTTGAGGAATCCGAAACGCCCGACCTTCTGATCCGTAGGAGCCTGCGTCATCAGCTCGCAGACCTGCTGCCCGCTGGGCCGCCGTGCCAGAGGTAGCGCATGTGACCAGTTTGTACGGGGCTGTTGGGGTACGACTGGAGTACGGAATCGATGGGCCCCCGGGCCGCCGGCGCAGAACTGTCGACCTGGGCGGCCATACTGCTTGCATGGAAGATCACAACCGCGTGGAACTAAACATCGTCTCCGATCCCACCTCGATCCGCGGGAGCGCCGGAGTCGTGTCCACCACTGGCGTGCCGGAAGGCATCGCACCTCCCTCGGGCTCATTGACGCCCCCTCCCGCGTCTTCGCTGACCCCTCCGCCTCCGACTTCCCAGGCGGGCGGCGGGTCCGACTCTGGCTCCGGGGAATCGAAGTAGTCCGATGATCCCGTCCGGACTCGCAGCACTTCTCGTCGTGCTCGCGCTCGTTCCGGGCTGGTACTACCTACGCCTGACGAGCCGTCTTCGCGCTCGCACGAAGACGAGCGGTCTGCAGGAACTGCTGGAGTTCGTCTCAGTCGGCGCCTTGACGACCGGGACGGCCATCCTGATCGTCGTACTGATTCCATACCGGTTGCACCCGTGGACGCTGGACGTTGATCAGTGGACGAGCGATGGAGCAACCTATCTTCGCGATCACGCCCGCAACGCGGGTTGGTCGGTCGTGACGGTCCTCCTCCTCGCGCTCGTGATCGCCACACTCCTGTACGTGCTCCAGCGGCAGTGGAAAAGCTCGGAGTTTCGTCCCGATGGGAACGTCTGGGTCCACTCACTCGGGACCCGGCCCAAGGGCACGTGCCCATGGGTTGCCGTACGCCTACAAAACGGACAGCTCGTAGAGGGTGTGCTCCACTCATACACCATCGAGGACCTCGGCGGGGATCGGGACATCGCCCTGTGTTGGCCGATCCGTGCTGCGGCCAGCGATGGCGCCGATCCGAAGTGGCTGAGCCTCGATCGATTCATCGTGTCGCGCGACAAGATCGACTACATCTCGGTAACCCATCTCGAAGAGGCGCCGAACGTCCTGGACACTCGGGAGAAGCCAGCAGAATCGCCGTCGACCGCTACACCTGCCCCGTCCTCCTGATAGCTGCAAACCCAGGGCAGCGCGGTGCGGGTCAAGAGTCGGCTTGCCGATCCCGTAGGGACGCGAAGCGCTCTTGACGCGTGGCGTGGTGGCCGGACAATCGAGCGACCAGGGGGACGAGGCCAACCCGCCGGCCATTCGCCGTTCTCAATCGGCTCGGACTCGCCTGGTCGGGGTGAGCGCTTCGGGATCGGCCAAACGTAGAAGGTGCGCGCGGCGGAGGGCGTCGGCCGGAGGTCGCAAGCCCGGGCCGCGCTGCGCGCCGCTTGCGGCGTGCCTTGATTCTTAAGAGGTGAAACCGGCAACAGAGCTCCGGGCTGAGGCTTTCGGCGAGGATGCGCGTTCAGCGGTGCCGACGGACAGATCGGAGAGCGATGCGTCCGTTCGGTGTGATGCGCGACGCAGTCACTGGGTTGCCCGGGATCGTCATCGGGCGGGCCGCGCAGGACTCCAAGGGCGATGCGACACGAGTAGGTATCGGACGTAACGCGATTGGATCAGGACGCGATAGTGTTGACATCAGCGTCGAGACGATTGGGGAGGGGGTAATTGTGGGCATGAACTTCTATGAACGCCTCGCCGCCAGGTTTCTTCTAACCGCTAAGTTTGCCGAATTGAACGGCGAGCAGTTTGAGACCTTCTTTCAAGACTTAATGGCCGCCCGGCACGAAGATTTCCTGGACGTCCGTACCGCGGGAAGCCTCGGGGATCTCGGTAGCGACGGTATCTCGCTCTACTCGGGCAAGCTGTATGCGTGCTACGGGCCGAAGACCCTGGACGAGAAGAAGGTGTCAAGCAAATTCGCCGAGGATCTCGCCAAGGCGAAAGCCAAGCGTCCCGGTGAATTTGAAATCTTCGTATTTGTGCATAACGATCTGCGTGGAGTTCATCCGAAGGTCGCTGGAATGATCGCCAAGGTCAACGCCAGCGATACGCTGGCGTTTGAAAACTTCGGGTTCCGCAAATTTCGCGACGAAGTAATGAAGCTCGATCGGACTCAGGCAGAAGACTTGCTAGGCGCGGAACTGCCAGTTCAGGATATGGTCTTCGGTATTGGCCTTGATGAGTTGAAGCCGCTGCTTGATCACCTGAGTGAGCATCGGGTGCGGCCTGACGTCTTGCAACCTCTCGAGGCTCCCTCTGAATCAAAGCTGGATTATAATGAATTTAGTGACGATACTCGCGAGGAGATTGTCAGGCTGCTATATCTCGGTACGCCAATAGATGCCTACTATGCGAATCGGGTAGATGTCACCGAACGCGACGAGGTAGCATCGGGATTTCGCGAGGAGTATGAGCGGCTTCGTCAAGAATACACTGACCCCGATTTAGTTTTCTGGGGCCTTGAGCGGTACATACTTGGCAATGCTTCGGTTCCTCTGCGACAGAGCAATGTCGCCAAGGCTGTCGTCACCTACTTCTTTCAGAGTTGTGATGTCTTTGATAATCCACCTGCGGGTTGGGCGACTCACGAGCGGACGGCACGGTGATCATTCCAACAAAAGGCATCGCTCCGCAGCGGGCACTCCTCAGCGTGGGTGCTCAGATTGCGTCTGTCCTGCATGAGCCGATGACCGTGAGTCAAATCTGGGTACGGCTTCAGTCCTGGCGTGAAGAGAACGCGCATAAGGCGCCAGTTCCGTTCTGGTGGTTCGCGCTTGCACTGGACGTGCTGTTTGCTATGGACGTCGTTCGCTTCGATGGCGATCTTGTGGCATTGAGGAGAGCCGATGCTTAGGAGCATCAAAGCCAATGATGATCGGTTCAAGGCGCTCACCTTTCAGCCGGGATTGAATATCCTCGTCGCGGACAAGACCGCCAGTTCAACGGACACTGACAGTCGGAACGGTGCTGGAAAGTCCAGTCTCATACAAATTCTTCACTTCTTGTTGGGCGCAGACGCCGGAAAACGGTCCTTTCTTGACCGTCCCGAGCTCCGAAGGTATGAGTTTGAGTTGCACCTAGATTGGCCTCGGACTCAATCAGGACTTACCGTCCGACGGGCGGTGGCATCACCGGCCGATATTATCCTTGACCCAGATATTGCCGGGCCTGGTCCAGCATCGGACGGGCCGAGCAGAAAATCTTTGCCTGAGTGGCGCCGATTGATCGAACGAGACCTGTTCGGACTTCCAGATGAGCATCCGGGAATCAGCGGCCGCTCCATGCTCGCGTTGTATATGCGCCGGATCGGTTCTAATTCCTTCAATGAAGCTGTGAAGACCGCTTCCCAGCAGTCGCCGGCCGAGGCGAGTGCGAACGTGGCGTACCTCCTAGGCCTCGATTGGAGGCTTGCGGCCAGATACCGGGATATCAGTGCGCGTGAGGCGATGCGAAGGCAACTTGTCCAGGCCGCAAAAGACCCTATTTGGGGAAGGATCGTTGGCCGCTCTGCTGAGCTGCGCGGTCAGATCACGGTTGTACAGCAACGGGTATCGAACCTCGAAGGCCAAATCCAGGATTTTCGCGTTGTGCCGGAGTTTGAGGGCTTGCAGTCTCAAGCTGATTCGATTGCTCAGAGAGTCCGACTCCTTCGAGAGGAAGACATCGTCGATAGGCGGAACCTGCAAGATTACGAACGGGCCTTAACGGATTCAGTAGATCCCGAAGTTGACTATCTGGAATCGGTCTACTCTGAGCTAGGTGTTGTCCTCGGTGACTCGGTAAGGCGTAGATATGAAGAGGTTGAGGAGTTTCATCAGACAGTTATTCGGAATCGTCGCATGTATCTCGAAAGTGAGCTGGCGTCGGTTCGAGAACGTATCGATCGACGGAGTGCTGAGCGCGAGACGCTTGGCGAGGAGCAGGCAAGGGTTCTCCGGCTATTAAATGAAGGTGGAGCACTAGAGGCTTTGACCGCCCTTCAGGAAATCCTTGGCCAAGAGCGTGCGACACTCGAAGCGCTACGACACAGATATGAAGCGGCTGTCGCGCTTGAGGCCAGCGCTGCCGAGATCAAGGCTGAGCGGGGCAAACTAGAAGCTGAAATACGCATGGACTTGCGCGAGCGTGATCGCATCATCACCGATGTTAATATGCGTTTCCTGGGGTATGCCAACCGTCTCTACGGGGAAAATCGGGAAGCGTATCTAGACATAGATCCGACCGCGACTAGTTTGAAGATTTCTCCGCACATCGACAGCCAAGACAGTCGCGGCATTGGGAACATGGTCATCTTCTGTTTTGACCTGGCGGTTGCGGTAACCGCCCTCCGAGGGCACCGCGGCCCAGACTTTATTGTGCACGACAGTCATCTATTTGACGGCGTCGACGAACGGCAGTTAACGCGAGCCTTGAGTCTCGCGCGAGAGGTTTGCGAAGAGGAGTCAATGCAGTATTTGACCGCTTTGAATTCTGACGAGCTATCGAAGGTCAGGTCTCTAGGAGTCGATTTGACATCGAATTACCTAGAGCCACGTCTTACGGACAGCTTTGACGATGGTGGCTTGTTTGGATGCCGATTCGCGTAGCGATATTCTGATTCTGAAGCGACACACGGACCTCCGCATCGTCAGCCGCTCAAGTCCTGGTCCAGCCGGTTCCGCCGCAGGCCGTGCAGGGCTCGTGTTCGGGTTCGGTGACTACCTTGCCGTTCTTGATGCGGGTTTTCTGTACGACGGTCCATCCCCTGCCGTTGCAGGTGGGGCAGGGCTGTCGCGATGGCTGGTTGGGCTTTGGCATCGCGTGTCCGTTCGTCGGGTCTGGACATGGCCGCGCCCTTGCCCAGAGGTGTGCGGAGGAGCCAGGGCAAGGGCACGGGGTGGTGGGCGAGGCCGGCGCGGATGCAGGGATCTACACGCCGGCCTCGCCGGCTTACGGGGCGGTGGTGGGGATGACCCGGCCGCCGATGAGGTGTTCGAGGCGGTTCTTCACTTCGAGAGGGCTGCCGAGGCCGGCGAAGTGGAGGAGGCTCGGGATCAGGACCGTGGTGATCTCCAGGGCCGTGACCTGCTGCACTAGGCCGGTGAAGGCATCGGGTGTGCTTGCCTGGTCTTCGACGTGGATGTAGGTGAGTGCGTAGCCCCAGTCGCCGGCGAATCGGGCCACGTCCATCCGGACCCGCTCCAGTTCGGAGTCGGTGATCAGGAGACTTGCGTTGACGTATCCAACGGCGGCCGGTTTGTGGGTCATTGGTCGGTCGCCTCCTCGTTGGTGACACGGAGGCTGGCGAATCGTCGGCGCATGGCGTCTTCGAAGCGGGCCGCGTAGTCGGGGTCCGAGACGTGATCGATGACCAGGTGCTCGCCGAACCACACACAGACCCGGCGTAGAGGCTGCTCGGTGGCCGGCGCGCTCATTGGACCCGGCTCCGCACCAAGGCGAGAAGGATTCCGTCGAGGACTACACCGGCAAGTACGAGGATCGCGAACGCCGTAAGCATGATCTGCACCCCGTTGTTGTTGAGGGCGAAGCGAAGGGCTTCGGTAACGGCCTCAGTGCGCTACGTGATCAAGAGTGGCGATGCGTGAAGGGGGCAACTTTCACAGCTTGTGAAAGTCTCCGCGGCCTGTCAGAGACCGATCCACGCGGCGTACCGGGTAAGCGACTCGGACGGGTGGCGGGAGATGTGGAGGAGGTCTTGCACTACGCCTCGGACCAGCGGGTGCCGGCGGGCTTGGCCTGGCGCGACCTGGCGGGCGATGTGCAGATGTCGCAGGGCCTGCTCTGGGACGTTCAGGCGCTGGTAGGCGCGGGCGAGGTCGAAGTGGTGGTGCCCGATGCGGGTCGGGAGCCAGCCGCGGGGAAACTGGATGAATTCGCCAAGGTGGATGGCGTGGGAGTAGTCGCCGAGCTCGATCATCGTGATGACCCGATGGACGGCGACGTTTGTGGGGCCGAAGCCGAACCAGAAGGTCTCGAGATCTTCGCCGGTCAGGTCGGCGTAGCGCTCGGCTTCGTTGAGGTAGTCGCTGACTGCGGAGGCATCGCCGGCCCGCGCTGACAGGACTGCCGCGCCGAGGTTCAACTGACCTGAGGCGATCAAGGCTCCGGGCGTCTTCGGATCTGTGCCCTCGAGGTGGGCTCGGCCGGCGTTGTTCAGGTGCCAGCAGGTCTCGTAGTCGTGGCGGCGCAGGTACGCGGTGATCCGCAGGTATTCGCGGGCTGCACGAAGTGCCGGTGCCCGATCGCCTGCCTGTCGAGCTGCCCAGTCCATCCGGTTGAGCGCGATCAGCGACAGGTCGGGGTAGCCGGCGGCGATGCCAACTGTGTGCGCGCAGCGGTACGCCTCTGCCAGCAGACCCCAGGCGTCGGCTCGATCGGTCCCGGTCCAGGTGTTTGCTGCCGCGTGGAGTTCGGCGTACAGACCGGGCAGGACCGGCGTCATCGATTCGTACCGGGCGGCCTGGCCGACGACGTTGGCGACCCGGACCGCCTCGCGGAGGACGGGTAACGGGCGCGGCGTGATGGTCTCGTCCGGGTCCAGGTCGTAGAGATCGAGCTGGGTGCGTACCCGGCCGAGCGTCTTGCCTAACCGCTGGTCCTTCGTCGCCTCGGGTGCCGAATCGCCAAGCAGGACAGAGGTTTCGACGCCGAGCGCTCGGGCGCATGCCGCCACGAATCCCTCACTCGCAGGACGGCTGCCGCTCTCGACCTTGGTCAGGAGGCTGTAGGACACGTTCGCCAACGTGGCAAGGCCGTGTTGGGTCAATTGCCGGTGTTTCCGGAGCAGGGCGATCCGTGCCCCTACCTCCGCTGTGTCGCCCATGCCTCGAATCTCCCCAGGGATTCCGCGGCTCAGTCGTCACATGGCCGCTGGAACAGCGCACCCGAAGGGTAGTCGGCAAGGTCAAGTGTGCGGACGTGCTTGAAGCCGTTGTGGAGGTAGTAGTTGTGGAGGCCGGTGTTGTCGGTCCAGACGTCGATGCGGAGCCAGTGGAGGCCGAGGCGGTGGGCTCGGTGGCAGGCCCAGTCCATGATTTCGGTGCCTAGGCCGGCGTGCTTGCGGCGGACGATGAGGCGGTGCATGTACATCGCCGGGTCGGCTTGTTCCTCGGGAGTCCAGAGGCGCGGGTCCGAGAATGTGTCCAGTGCGACCGTGGCCATGGTGGCCTCGTTCTCGTCGCGGATCATCCAGGTTTCGCCGGCCTCGATGCTGGCGAGGATGCGGCGGTTCTGTTCCTCAGGGGTGGGCCAGGCGACAGCCCATTGGTTGATGCCCTGCTCGGCGAGCCATCCGCTGGCCTCGGTGCGCAGGGTGAGGATGACGCCCAGGTCGTCGGCGTCGGCGCGCTCGATGATCATGCCTCGGCGCCCTCTTGGGCAAGGTACGCGCGCACGTCGCCGAGTTCGTAGATGACCCGGTTTCGGTCGCTCGCGAAGGTCGTCAGCGTGAGACGCAAAGGGCGTTGGTCGCTGTACGTCGTACGCGCGTAGACGATGACCGGTGTTCCTGAGCCGAGCTGGAGCTTGCGGGCCTCGTCCGGGGTCGGCATGCGGGCGGTGATCTCGTCGCGGTAGCCGATCTCCTCATGCCCGACCTTGGCCATCGCTCGGATCACGCCGCCCGGAATGTCGTTCGGCACGAGGAGGCCTGCCTGCTGGGCGATGTCCATCGGGTAGTAGCTGACCTGGATGCTGAGCGGCTGGTTGTCGGCGTACCGGACGAAGCCGCGGGACACCAGCGCGTCGCCTTGGTCGACCTGGAGTCGGTTGGAGAAGTCAGGGCCGGCTACTTCCAGGCTCATCGCGAAGTCGCGGTATTCCGCGTGGCGTCCCTGCTCGGCCATCTCGGACTGGAAGGCGTCGGCCTGGTCGGAGGCTCGGCGGTCGCGGGTCTCGGCCCAGGTCGCGTGATAGTCCGCCATGATCCGCTCGCGGACGATGGTCCCGCGGCCCGGCGTGCTGGTGATCATGCCTTCGTTCTGGAGCATGCCGACCGCGAGGCGGACGGTGTTCCGGGATACGTCGTGCGAGGCCATGAGGTCTTGCTCGGTCGGCAGGCGTTCGCCGGCCTTGATCTTGCCGGTGCGGATCTGCTCGCGCAGCTCGGCTGCGATGCGCTGGTAGAGCGGTGCTGACTGTGCCATTCGAGGGAACCTCCTGGTTCGTACCAACCAATGGTCCCATTTTCCTTGACTTCGCACCAACCCCACGGTAAAGATTGGTCTCGTACCAAACATTGGTACGAATCCAATGAAGGGATCAGATCCATCATGGGTATGCCGAGAAGGATCATCGTTGAGTTCGGCGACACGTTTCCCCATGGTCTGTTCGCGGTCAGCGAGGTGATCGCGGCTCGGGACTTCGAAAAGTCCACCAAGACCAACCCTGTTCAGACGATCGATGAGGACTCCGGCCTTCCGGTCTGGACGCTCGACGTGATGGATGGTGACCCGGAGGCGCGCAAGGCGGACCGGACGTTCACGGTCCGGATCATCTCCAAGGTGCAGCCGGTGCTCCCGCCGGCTCTTCCGGGTCTGCCGTTCACGGCAGTCGAGTTGCAGGGCATGACGGCCGCGCCGTGGGTCGACACCCGGAGTTGCTCGGCTCCGGATGAAGGCCGCTCGCACCGCTGCCGGGCGCGTCAGGGCTGGAGCTTCCGATGCATGGGCCTCCGGTCGCCGAAGAACATGCCGGGTTCGGGCGCGACCGAGCAGAAGGCGGCCTGACCATGAGCGTCGCGGAGAGCGTGGACCCCGGTCAGTACCTGGCCTATCAGAACGGTCGCGCGGCATTCCTGCTGAGCGAGCTGCTGACGGGCGAGCCGAGCAAGTTCGTTCGCTTCGAGGCGCGCACGTGGCTCAACCAGCACCAGGCCTGGCTCTCGGACTCCGACGAGGAGAGCGACCCCTGGGAGGACACCGACGACACGGACGAGGACGACCTACCCGCCGACCGGCCCGGTAACCGCGTCCTCTACTCGGAGGGGTGGCTGTGATGACGCCTTGGCGTGAGGCCGCGCCGGGCGAACTCTGCACCTGCGGGCGGGAGGCTCGGGAGGTCTTCATCCGGGCGGACGGCGACGAGATCGGTTACTGCGGTATCCCGGACGGCGGCGCCAAGGGTCCGTGCCCGTTCTGCGGCAAGCGCCGGCACACCCCGGGTCCGTGCCCGAAGTACACCCTCCGCCTCCCGGTCGAGCCGGTGATGTGCGATGAGTCGCGACCGAACGGCGGGTGACCAACATGGCGAAGATCAAGGGCAAGGAGGTCGGGACGGGTCCGGTGAACTTCCGGGCCCCCTCGGTCGCCATTCGGCTCAAGTGGGTCGTGATCTGGTACTGCCTGCGGGCGATGATCCGCGCGACGCGCTGGCTGATCCGGCACCCGCTGTTCGTCGTCGTCCCGCTGCTGGGCCTCAAGGCGTATCAGCTCTGGACTGGCGGCGAGGCCTGGTTGGTCATTGCGACTGCGGCTGTACCGGCGACCGGCCTAGCAGGTTGGCGCTGGCGGTGGCCCGACTCGTTCGCGCAGCGGATCATCTGGCGGCTGCGTGGCTCACGGCGACGCTTCATGGAGTACCGGACCCGTTGGGACACGACGATGCGGGCGCTCAACCTCACGGTGCGCCTCGACGATCGGACGTACGTTCCCCGGATCGTCAAGGTTCGGTCGTCCGGCACGGTCGATCAGGTGACGGTTCGGCTGTTGCCGGGTCAGATCCTGACCGACTACGCCGAGCACTCCGAGCGGTTGGCACGCACCTTCGGTGCTGAGGATTGCCGAGTCCGTTCGGCGGCGTCGATGATCCCGGCATGGTGGCCGGGCGGCTCTGAGGGCTGGATGGCGCGTCTCTTCGCTTGGGCGCTGCCTCGGCGGTCCGATCGTCTGGTGCTGTGGTTCCTGACCAACGACCCGCTGCGGGAGGTCGTCGCTCCGATCCCTGCGGCTGATCCGCCGAACCTCCAGGCTCTCGACGTGGCGCGCCGCGAGGACGGCCTGATGTTCCGGCTTCGGCTGCTGTACACGCATCTTCTGGTGGCCGGCGCGACCGGTGCTGGTAAGGGCTCGGTGCTGTGGTCGATCATCGCGGCACTCGCTCCGGGTATCCGGTCGGGCCTGGTTCAACTCTGGGTCCTCGACCCCAAGGGCGGCATGGAGTTGGCGCTCGGCCGGCGGTTGTTTCACCGGTTCTGCTATGGCTCCGATCCGGCGATGGATGGTGCCAGCGATGCCGAGTACGAAGAGGCCTTCGCAACCCTGCTTGAAGATCTGGTGGCAATCATGCGCCGGCGGCAGGGCAAGCTCCGCGGCTTCTCCCGTCTCCTCAAGCCGAGCCGCGATGAGCCGTTCATCGTCCTGATCGCGGACGAGCTCGCTTCTCTGACGGCGTACGTCACCGACCCGGCGATGAAGAAGCGGATTGCCAAGGCGTTCTCACTGCTCCTGTCTCAGGGCCGTGCCGTTGGCATCACCGTGGTAGGCGCGTTGCAGGACCCGCGCAAGGAAGTACTTCCGTTCCGCGACCTATTCCCGACTCGGTTGGCGCTGCGGATGGCGGAGGCCGAGCAAGTTCGCCTCGTCCTCGCCGATGGAGCCCGCGAGCGGGGCGCACGCTGCGACAAGATCCCCGAGACCCTGCCCGGCGTCGGATACGTCGCCGTCGACGGCGAGACCGAGCCCATTCGAGTCAGGTTCTCCCACATCACCGATGACGACATTGCCGACCTCGTGAACATCTACGCGCCAGATCTGATCGGCGCTACCGAACGCATCGCGAACCCGGAAGGAGTGGCAGCATGACCGCGCGGCGGCAGGTACCTGGGCAACTGCTCCTCCCGTTGGTGCCGGGACTCTCGAAGAAGTCGCGGGCCTCGCTTGTGCAGCGGATCGACGTTCGTTGGCAGGACAAGGCCTACTGCGCCGGCTACCTCGACACGGACGACTTCTACCCCGACGACGAGACCAGGCGCGGCGTGCGGCGTACGACGAACCCCAAGGATCTTTGCGCCTTCTGTCCGGTCGTCCGGTCCTGCGTGGCTGCTGCGATCGTCGCCGACGAACACGGTGTGTGGGGTCGTACGACGGAGGACGAGCGCGACGCCATCCGCGAAGAGCTTGCCTTCGGCGCCGACGTTGACCGCGCGCTGAGTGTCGTTCTCGACGGCCCCGCGGCGCTCTGGATGACGGCGGCATGAACCTCACCGCACAGGCCACCCTCGACCGGTTCCCGCTGGACGTTGTCCGGGACCTGGCCGTGACCAACGGCGTCTGCGTACGCCCGGTGCTCAACAGGGTGTTCGACACACAGACCGGCACCGACCGAGTGGTCGGGGTGTCGTGCGGTTCCACGCTGGTCAGCAAGTGCCCTCCCTGCGCCGAGGCGAACCGTCGCCTCCGCATGTTGCAGTGCCGCGAGGGTTGGCACCGCGACTCCGAACCCGAAGCGCCGGCGGACGACGTACCCGACGACGAACCAAATGCGGCTGACGAGCCGGAATCCACTCGCCGAGTTCGATCGACGCGACGACGCCAGGACGCCGCAGACCTCCCGAAGGTCGAGATGGACAAGCGCACCGTTGGTGCGACCTTCACCGGTGCCAAGGGCAAGACCTATCGCCCGTCGATGTTCATCACACTCACGCTCGGCTCGTACGGCGCGACCCACCGACTGCCGCACCGCGTGCCGGGCAAGGGTCTTGTGCCGTGCGACTGCGGCGTGATCCACGGCCAGAACTCGCCGCTGCTCTCGACCCCGGTCGACCCTGACACCTACAACTACCGCCGTGCTGCGCTCGACGCCTTGCACTTCCCGAAGCTCGTCGACCGCTTCATGCAGAACCTTCGCCGTTGCGCCGGCTACAAGGCGCAGTACTTCGCGGTGGTCGAGCCGCAGAAGCGTCTAGCACCTCACCTGCATGCCGCCGTCCGGGGCGTTGTTGCTCGGGAGACGGTCCGTGAGGTTGCCAAGGCGACGTACCACCAAGTGTGGTGGCCGAGCCATCGGCGGCCCGTTTACGGCTGTGCCTCGAACCTGGAGATGGCCGTGTGGGACGAGATGGCCGGGGCTTTTGTGGACCCGTCGACCGGCGCTCTGCTCCCGACCTGGGAACAGGCCCTGGACGACCTCGACGCCGACCCGGCGGCCCAACCTGCGCACGTCGTCCGCCTCGGCTCGCAGATCGACTACCAAGGCATCATCGCCGACTCCGACGCCAAGGTCGGCAAGGCAGTCGGCTACCTGACCAAGTACCTCGGCAAGGCGATCGGCGAGACCTACGGCGACGACCGGGACGAACTCCACCCGGCTCAGCTCGCCCACATGAACAAGCTGCACGCCCATGTGCGGGTCCTGCCCTGCTCGCCGGAGTGCGCCAACTGGCTCCGGTACCGCGTGACCCCGAAGGACGCCACCGGCAGCGTCGTACCCGGCGAATGCCCGTCCAAGGCCCATGACCGCCAACACCTCGGCCTCGGCGGTCGACGCGTCCTCGTCTCGCGCCAGTGGACAGGCAAGACCCTCACCGAACACCGCGCCGACCGATCCGAGGTCGTCCGCCAAACCCTGGCCGCCGCCGACGTCGAGATGGACGACCAGAACGAGCTGGCCACGCACACCGACGACACCGAGGCACCTCGCTTCATTTGGCAAGCGATCCGACCTGGCGAGGAACGCGGGCCGCGTCGCCTCCCGACCCACAAGGAAGTCATGGCGGAAGCCATCGCCACCCGCATCCGGTGGCGCACGCAGTACGAGCAAGCCAAGCAACGTGCCAATCCATCCGGCGCACCACCGGACGAAACCAATTCGGCAACTGACGCATCCGCCGCAACCGCGGCATAGGAATCTGGGGAGAGTCACATGGCATCAAACGATCTCTACACGGTCGAAGAGGCGGCCCAGCGCATGCGGCTGAGTGCTCGCCAGGTCCGCAGGCTCATCGCTGAGCGGCAGATCGGCTTCCACAAGCTCGGCCGATCGGTTCGGCTCACGGATGAAGACGTGGTGACCTACATCGCGTCCAACCGCGTCGAGCCGATGACCGCGGCGGATGTCTGGGCCGGCCTGCGAAAGGTGGCCTGAGATGGCGAACAAGGAAGGTCACCGGCGGTTCGGCAACGTTCGCAAGCTCAAGTCCGGCCGGTATCAAGCTCGATACCCCGGACCTGACGGGAAGCTTCGGCCGGCGCCGCGCACCTTCCCCGACGAGAGGTCGGCCGCACGGTACTTGGTCCTGGTCGAGGCCGAGATGTTGAAGGGGGAGTGGACCGATCCGGAGCGGGCGAAGATCAAGCTCGGTGACTACGCGGACCGGTGGATCGACCAACGACCGAACCTGCGGCCTCGGACGCTTCAGCTCTACCGCTGGACGCTCAAGAAGCATGTTCGTCCGTACCTCGGTGAGGTGCAGCTCGGCACTCTCAGCCCGCCCATCGTTCGTGAGTGGCGATCGAAGCTCCTCGCGGAGGGAGTGTCCGTTGGGATGGTTGCCAAGGCCTATCGACTGCTCCGGGCGGTGCTGTGGACGGCGGTTCGAGAGGACGAGATTCTCAAGTCCAATCCGTGCCGCATCCCGGGAGCGGACAAGGAGAGTGCGCCAGAGCGTCCGCATCTAACGCTTGCTCAAGTCAATCGTTTGATGCAAGCCATGCCTGACCGCTATCGACTGATGATCCTTCTCGCCGCGATGGCAAGTCTGCGCTTCGGTGAGATCACCGCGTTGCAGCGGCAGGACGTCGACCTTGACACAGCGACCGTTCGAGTCCGTCAGCAATACCTCGAAGTCAGGGGAGAGGGGCTGACACTCGGGCCGCCGAAGTCCAGGGCGAGCATCCGCACTGTGGCAATCCCTGTTGCCCTCGTCGCTCTGCTCCGGGAGCACCTAGAGCTGTACTGCGGGTCTGCCGAGGATGCTCTTGTGTTCTCCCTCGAATCCGGGCTTCCCGTCCGCCGGAGTAGCTTCAACAAGCTGACTGCGTGGAAGAAGTCGACGGCGAAGATCGGCGTACCTGACCTGCACTTTCATGACCTGCGGCACACCGGCAACATGCTGGCGGCAGCGAGCAAGGTCACGACGAAGGACCTGATGGCGCGGATGGGGCACGACTCCATGCAGGCGGCCATCATCTATCAGCACGCAAGCCGGGAGGCCGACAGGTCGATCGCCGCGCACCTGAATACCCAGCTCAAGCGACTCGAGTCGGGCGGGAAGACGACCAAGAAGAAGGGTGCCAAGGCAACCAAGTCAAAGGCTGTCCGGGCGATCGAGGGCAAGCCCGCGGCTGATGACCAGCCAGTAGCCGGCCCCGGTGGCACTCCGAAGGCGGCTGGGAACCTGGAAGATCGAGGCGAGGAGGACGGCGCCGCGGGCATCCTGGTGGGAGTCGACTAATGGCGCGTTAATGGCACGGCGCCCCGGCCCCAGCCGGAGCAAACGGAAGCCCAGGTCAGGGAATTACCCCTCTGACCTGGGCTTTTGTCATGTTCTCACATGGGAGCGGGTGACGGGAATCGAACCCGCACTGTCAGCTTGGGAAGCTGATGTTCTGCCATTGAACTACACCCGCGCAGCCGGCGGAACCGGCAGGCGCAGAAGAGCATAGCCGATCGGTGGGGGCGAAAGCACGACGGGTGCGGCGCGGCGGGAACGGACGACCGACTGTGGCGCAGTGCCCCGGCCCGGCACCCGGTCTGTCGTTCGGGACCGGGCCGGTGGGGTGGTTGTTGCGGGGTCAGGAGATCAGGTGCCGAGTGCATCGAAAAGGGGGTCGCGGACGGTTTGCGATCGGGGTTCTTGGGGAGTTTTCCACAAAGGGCACGCTCAGGACTGGGCAGGTCCGTGATCTTCTGGCAGATTAGAACGCGTTGCCGGGGGCAACATTTGACGCAACGTGAGGATGCGGTCCTCGTCAGGACCGGACAAGATGGTTGCGGGGCAACTGGATGAAGGGGTGAACGGTGGCAACAGACACAAGTGACGCGCTGGAGAACCTGGAGATGGAGCTCGTCACGATGGCACGGCGGCTGCGTGGTCTGCAGCGGAAGCTGTCGGACGAAGCGCATCCGGACCTGGAGCCGGCGCAGTACGCGTTGCTGAACCACGTCGAGGAGCTGGCGCCGGTGCGGATGGCCGACCTGGTCGCGGCGCTCGAGGTGGACAAGGGTCCGGTCAGCCGGGCCTGCGCGCGGCTGGAGGAGGAAGGTCTGCTGAAGCGGGCGGCCGACAAGTCGGACGCGCGGGCGACCCTGCTGACCCTGACGGCGGCCGGCAAGCGCAAGCTGGCGGCGGCCCGGAAGAAGCGGCACAAGGTGATCGAGGACCTGCTCAAGGACTGGTCGCCGGCGCAGGTGAAGACCTTCGCCACCCAGGTGTCGAGATTCAACAAAGTGGCCGGCTGAGTTAGTTGCCTCAGGCCCGGTTTCGGTACGCCGCAACGGTATCGGAACCGCCCGTGAAGGTCTGGTGGTGAGGTCTCGCCGGGGAGCTGAGGGCTCCGGACGATCCACCACCGGCCCACGGACAGATCCGCCGGACGACCGGCGGAGTGAGGCGGGAACTGGGCGGATGAGCAGCGCGCTGCTAACGTGCGACCGTGCTGCTCTCCGACCGTGACATCCTGGCCGAGCTCGACGCGAAGCGGGTCCAGCTGGATCCGTTCGACGCTGCGATGCTGCAGCCGTCGAGTGTCGACGTACGGCTGGACCGGTTCTTCCGGGTCTTCGAGAACCACAAGTACCCACACATCGACCCGGCCGAGGAACAGCCCGACCTGACCCGGCTGGTCGAGCCGGACGGCGAGGAGCCGTTCATCCTGCACCCCGGTGAATTCGTCCTGGGATCGACGTACGAGCTGGTGACGCTGCCCGACGACGTGGCGGCGCGGCTGGAGGGTAAGTCCTCGCTGGGCCGGCTCGGGCTGCTGACGCACTCCACCGCCGGGTTCATCGACCCTGGGTTCTCCGGCCACGTGACGCTGGAGCTGTCCAACGTGGCGACGCTGCCGATCAAGCTCTGGCCCGGTATGAAGATCGGCCAGCTCTGCTTCTTCCGGCTCTCGTCCCCGGCCGAGCACCCGTACGGCTCCACCAAGTACGGCTCCCGCTATCAGGGCCAACGCGGCCCCACCCCGTCCCGCTCCTACCAGAACTTCCACCGCACCGACGTCTAGTACGCCGCAATGCAAAAGGCTCCCGGGTCACCCCAGGAGCCCTTCGCCGTGCGGGTCGTGGTCAGGCAGTCGGCTTGAGCGCGATGAGCACCGTCTGGAAGCTGGAGTCGCCCGTTGCCTGTGTGTAGACGCCGCCGTACTTCGTCACCGCGGTCGGCGACTCCTGCTTGTGGTTGTACAGCGACATGTCCGAACCGTTCGCACCGCCCGGGTCAGTCGCCTGCGAGCCCGGGTCCTGGCTCGGGGTCGCACCCTCGGTCGGCGTGCTGCTCTCCGACGGGCTGCCACCGTCTGACGGGCTGATGCTGTCCGACGGTGTCTGCGCGCTGGTCGGAACGTCGTTCCCGGTGGCCGCATCGAGCATCACCGGCTGCGCGTCGGTCTGCCCGTAGACGACGCCATGGAAGGCGGCGGTGACGTCGGGGACGATCCGGTTCGCAGCCTTGTCGGTGTACCCCCAGGTCTTCTTGCCGGTGGTGTCGTCGATACCGATGATCTCGCTGCTGTTGCCGACGCCTTCGGCGCAGACCACCGCGTTCGCCTCGTCGCCCAAGCACCTGAACTTCAACAGGTGATCGACAACCTGAGCCTGGATCGGCACGACCGCACCGGTGGCGATGTCGATCGAGTACACGACGTTGCTGAACTTGTCTCCGCCGCTGGTGCTGCCGGACACATAGGCGCGCTTCGAGCCGTGGCCCGCGCTCCACAGCGAGGCCTGCTTGGTCGGGAACTGCTTGGTGATCTTGCCCGTCGCGGCATCGGCGATCAGGATCGTCGTCGTGCCGTGGCCGCCGGCATCGCCGCCGTTCACTCCGGCGACCACCCCGTTGAGCACGCCGGCCGGTTCGAAGGACGGGATCAGGCTCGGCTTCTGCGTCTTCGGGTCGGCGAAGACGCTGAAGATCGCTCCGGACTGCGCGGTCGCCTTGTCGGGATGGACGCCGACCACGATCTGACCAGTGGCGGCGTCGTACGCCTGGCTCACGATGTTGTCGCCGGTCTGGCCGGGGCCGAGAAGCGGAGTGAGGTCCGCGGCCACTTCGGCGACCTTCTTGCCGTCGGCGGCGTCGATCCATTGGAACAGCACCTGGCCCTTGGCCTTCTGGGTGCCGCTGCCGGCGACGGACTGGATGTACGCGATCGCGACCACGTCCTTGCCGTCAAGCTGCACGGGCATAGGTCCGGTGACTGCTGCGATGGTGGTGGTCTCGGCTTCCGCCGGTGGGACGGTCCACGGCTGGCCCTGGGCGGCGATGTTCCGTCCGGTGATGCCGAACTTGCCCGCGACCAGCGTGGTCTGGCCGACCATGCCGTAGGCGAGGCTGTACTGGTTGTCCTTGTCGCTCCGCGGGACGCCGAACGCCGACACGGCGGCGAATCCCTTGGGCGGGTCGAAGGAGGCTACGGGTGGCGGCGACGGGGTGGCCGGGGCCGAGGACTCTCCGCCTGCGGACTTCGCGTCGGACTTCTTGTCGTCTCCGCCGCAGCCGGCCAGCAGGACGACGGCGGCGGTGACGGCGGCTGTTGCGACCATCGGACGCAGCATCGTTGGTTACTCTCCCCAGGTCTCGACCGAGAATGATCGCCTGAACGCTAGCAGTGTTCGCGGGTCCCCGATCGCGGTTATCCACAGGGGTTGCACCAAGCTGCAGGCTCAGCTGTGACTCCGGGTCCCCACCGTCACCAGCCCCAGGCGGTGCAGCACGCTGCAGAGTGCTGCGGCTGCACCGCTCAGGGGTTGGCCGGTCATCGGCACGCCGGTCATCGGACGATCGACAGGCCGGTCCCGCGGTGGCGGGGCTGCGGTTCGGCCAGCCGGCGGGAGGCCGGCTCGAGGCGGTCGGCCAGGCGGCGGAGGGCGGTGGCGAGTCCGTGCCGCGGGCCTTTGCCCTTCGGCTTGCGGTCGTGGCGCTGGGCCCTGGCCTCGGCGGCCCGCAACTGCTCGGCGACCCGGTAGCGTGCGACCTCTTCGTATTCGGTGATCATGTCCTTGCTCCCCTCACGTTGTCCCCGTACTGATGTGATTTCGGCAATGCTTCGCCCAGGTCCCGCCAGACCGAAGACGTGCGGGACCTTCCTGGGTGGTGTGGTTCAGACCTTGACGACGGTGATGTCGCCGGAGACGGTGCGGGCCCGCAGCATCAGCGCGTGCTCGCCCTCGGCCGGCTTCTCGCCGGGCTCCAGCTCGCACCGGATCCGCCCGGTGACGGTCTTCAGGTCCAGGTACGTCGGGACGCCGTCGGGAACCCCGATCCGGACGTCACCGCGAGCAGTCTCGGCCTGGACGCTCGGCCCGTCGGCGATCTCGACCGTGACGTCGCCGGAGCCGGAGGTGGCGACCGAGTGGTCGCGGATCCGCTCGATGGTGATGTCACCCGAGCCGACCTTGACGGTGGTGGGACCGCCGGCGTCGCCGACCTTGACGTCGCCGGAGCCGGTGCTCAGGCCGAGCCCGTCGGCGGCCTCGCCGATGTCGATCGACCCGGAGCCGGTGCTGGCCCGGACCGTGCCGGCCGCGTGCTCGACCTTGACGTCGCCGCTGCCGGTGCTGATTCCGAGGTCACCCTCGACCCGGTCGAGCTGGACGTCGCCGGAGCCGGTCGACAACCGCGCCGTACCCAAGGGCATCCGCGAGTCGATGTCGCCGGAGCCGGTCTTGATCCGCGCGTCCAGCGTCGCCGGGGTGGCGATCCTGACCTGGATCTGCGGGCCGCGGCCACGGACGTTGCGGGGACCCTCGACGATCAGTTCGCCGTCCTCGACGGTGAAGACCACGTCGTCCTCGGGACCGCTGTCGACGTCCAGGGTGACCATGGTCTCGGTGCCGTCGTTCGGCACGATCTCGACCTTGCCGGAGCCGATCTCGATCCGGACCCGGTCGATCTTGCCCGCGTCCTCGACGATCTGGCTGCTGAAGCCGCTCACTGGACCCATCCCGTCATCCGTTGTCCCGGCCCGCGGCCCCCACGGCGCTCCTCGTGCCGCCGCTGGTGCTCCTCGCGGCGCTGATCCTTGTCTTCGCGACGGCGCTCCCGGTCACGGTCGCGGCCACGCCGGCCGCGGTCGTTTCCGAACACGCCTTCCTCACCGAAGGGTCCACCCGGGCCGAACACGCCGTCCGGTCCGAAGACGCCGTCGGGTCCGAGCGGGCCGTTCGGGCCGAGCGGTCCGTCCGGTCCGAAGACCCCACCGCGCGGCGGGCGCGGCGGCCGGGGCGGGCGGGGGCCACCGCGGCGGCGGTCGCTCAGCTCGGTCATCACGGTGCGCATGAGCCACGCGTTCGAGGAGATGCCCTCGGCCGTGGCGGCTTCGTCCACCTTGTTCTTGATCGACATCGGCAGCCGGAGCGTGATCCGTGCGGTCGGCTCGTCGGCGTCCAGCGTGAGCTGGTCGGTGACGTCGGTGTCGGTCTCGTCGTCGATGTCGTCGTCGGTCTCGTCCGGACCGGTCAGCTGGCTCGGAGCCGGCGTGACCACGAACTCGGGACGGCCACCGGCCATCCGGAGCTCGACCGAACCGGGGGACAGCTCGCGGCTGATCTCCCCGGCGGCGTCGGACAGGGCTGAGATGAGGGCCAGTCGGCCCGCGTCATCCAGCGTGGCTCCGAGGCGCTGTGCCACTGAGCGAGTTTGGTCGTCGGCCAGGGCGGTTGCGTTCTCAACGCTCCGCCGGACCGACTCGAGGTAGTGATCAAGTTCCATGGCAGCAAGCATGACGTCATCGTGACGTCACTGTCAACCCCTTCTGATGTCATGGTGGTGGCACGGGCAGAATGAGGGCCAGTCGTCGACAGGAGGAACCGTGTCCAGAGGAGTACTCGTCACCGGAGCGTCCAGGGGTGTCGGTGCGGCCGCCGCGCGGGCGTTCGCGCAGGCCGGCGACCGGGTCGTGCTGCATTGCCGTGGCGCGGTCGACCGGGCCGAGGAGGTCCGGGCCGGACTGCCCGGCGACGGTCATGCGGTGGTCGCCGCCGACCTCGGCGATTCGGCCGCAATCCCTGCCCTGGTTGAGGAATCGGCCACGGCGCTCGGCCGGATCGACGTTCTGGTGAACAACGCCGCCCTGTTCGTCGACGAGCCGGTCGCCGGGTCCCGCCGGATCGGGCATCCGCCGGCCGAGACGCCGTACGACGAGTGGGTCGCGGCCTGGCGTCGTACCCTCGCGGTGAATCTGGAAGGGGCGGCGCACGTGACCTGGTGCGTGGCCCGGCAGATGCTCGACAAGGAGCCTGCCGAGGGCGTACGGCGGGGTGCGATCGTCAATGTGGGGTCGCGCGGCGCCTACCGCGGCGAGCCGGACGTGCCCGCGTACGGCGCCGCGAAGGCCGGACTGCACTCCCTGGGCCAGTCGTTGGCCGTCTCGCTGGCGCCACATGACATCACGGTGACGTCAATCGCGCCGGGATTCATCACGACCGACATGACCGAGTCCATCCTGTCCGGTCCCGCCGGCGATGCGATCCGGGCCCAGAGCCCCTTCAACCGCACCGCCACTGCCGAGGAGGTCGCCGACGCCATCGTCTGGCTCGCCTCCCCGCAGGCCACCTGGTCCAGTGGCGCCGTCCTCGACTTCAACGGCGCCTCCTACCTGCACTAGTTGCCGTAGACCTCGAGTTCGAACGAGAGAGTACGAGACGTTTCTCAGAACGGATGGGACCTGTCCGGATCCGATCTCAGCGAGAGACGATCTTGCTCGCCGGAGGCGCGGTGATGTGCACCGGCTTGTTGTAGTCGGCCATGTTCATCACCATCGACACTCCGGCGAGGTCGAACGACAGCCGCCGGACCAGGTGGGACTTGTCCATCCACATCGAGTAGGTCAGCGTCTTCGGCATACCTGCCGGGACCTTCTTGCCCTGCGCAGCCAGCGCCTTCGCGGTGTCGACACTGACCGCGTAGCGGTCGAGCTTCTGGCCGCCGACGGTCTCCGTGCGGACGAACTTGACGCTGACCATGCTCGTGTTGAAGGACTTGAAGATCTTGGTGGGGTCGCCGCCGTTGATCAGGTCGGCGAGCTCGTCGTTCATGCCGGACGTGAACTTCACGTACTTCCCGGCCGGTGTCATCCCCGGGATCGAGACGTAGCCGGTGTTCTTGATCACGACGATCTTTGCGGTCTTGCCCTGGAACGCTTCGCCGGTCATCGTCATGGAGATGGCCACCGGGTTCGCGGTCTGAATGCCGTCCATGGTCAGCACGGTGGTGCCGTTGGCAGTCATCGTCCCGGTGGTGTGCCAGGACTTCTGCTTGGCGATCGCGGTGGTCATCGCCGGGACGAACGTGACCCGGTTCAGGTGCGCGACGGGCGCCGCCTGCTGTGGTGCGGCGGTGTTGGTGGTTACCGGCGTGCTGACCGGTGCGGACGGCTTGTAGCCGGTGGCTTCGGGTTTGTCGTTGCCACAGGCGGCCAGGCCGAGGGCGAACGGTACGGCAGCGACGGTGACCATCGCGGCACGGAACTTCATGGTGCGGATTCCTCCCCAGATGAAACAGACGGTGGATCTTATGGTCTGGACCACCTGGAGAGGAAGGGGTTTTGCAGCTTGTTGCAGTCAGCTTTCCCCACGTTTTACAGAGGCCAGCAGGAGCTGGGCGACGTCCTGGACCTCGACCTCTTCCCGGGCCGAACCGTCCGCCTGCTTGGCGGTGAGGCCGTCGGACAGCATCACCCGGCAGAACGGGCAGCCGGTGGCGATCTTGTCCGCGCCGGTGTCGACCGCCTCGGTGGTCCGGTTCAGGTTGATCCGGCTGCCGAGCTTCTCCTCCATCCACATCCGCGCACCACCGGCGCCGCAGCAGAACGACTTGGTCTGGTTCCGCGGCATCTCGGCGTACTCCGCGCCCGGGATGATGTCGAGCAGTTCGCGCGGGGCGTCGTACACCTGGTTGTGGCGGCCGAGGTAGCACGGGTCGTGGTAGGTGATCTTCTGGCCGTTGAGGGAGCTGTCGGCCAGCGCGACCGGGGTCAGCTTGCCCTCGCGGACGAGCCGGTTGAGCAGCTGGGTGTGGTGGATCACGTCGAGCTCGACACCGAGCTGGGAGTACTCGTTCTTCAGTGTGTTGAAGCAGTGCGCGCAGGTGGAGACGACCTTCTTCGCGCCGGTCTCCTTGAAGACCTCTGCGTTCTGCATCGCGAGCTGCTGGAAGACGAACTCGTTGCCGGACCGCCGGGCCGGGTCACCCGTGCAGGTCTCGCCGTCACCCAGTACGGCGAAGCTGACGCCGGCGATGTTGAGCAGTTCGGCGACCGCCTGCGTGGTCTTCTTCGCGCGGTCCTCGTAGGCGCCGGCGCAGCCCACCCAGAACAGGTACTCGACCTCGGCCAGTGTTTCCACGTCCGTACCGACCTGCTTGACCTCGAACGGCAGGTCCTTGGCCCAGTCCATCCGGCCGGACGGGTTCATGTTCCACGGGTTGCCCTTGTTCTCCAGGCCTTTGAAGAGTCCGTTGAGCTCGGACGGGAACGACGACTCGATCAGCACCTGGTAGCGGCGCATGTCCATGATCGCGTCGACGTGCTCGATGTCGACCGGGCACTGCTGCACGCACGCACCACACGAGGTGCACGCCCACAGCGCGTCCTCGTCGATGACCGCGACGTCCGCGGGACCCACGAGCGGCTTGTCCTGTTCCGCGAGTACCAGCTCGGGCAGCGACTTCCTCTCGTCGTCCGACGACGCCAGCAGGTACGGCGCCTTGGCGTACGCGTGCTCGCGCAGGTTCATCATCACCAGCTTGGGTGACAACGGCTTGTCGGTGTTCCACGCCGGGCACTGCGACTGGCAGCGGCCGCACTCGGTGCAGGTGGTGAAGTCGAGCAGGCCCTTCCAGGTGAAGTCCTCGACCTTGCCGACGCCGAGCGCCGCGTCCTCGTCCAGTTCCTCGATGTTCTCGAAGTCGATCGGCTCGCCGTTGACCATGATCGGCTGCAGGGCGCCGAGCGCCGTACCGCCGTCGGCCTTGCGCTTGAACCAGATGTTGGGCCAGGCGGTGAAGCGGTGCCAGGCCACGCCCATCGTGGCGTTCAGCGAGATCGTGATCATCCAGGCGAACGAGATCAGGATCTTGATCATCGCGACCAGGTAGACGGTGTTCTCCAGTGCCTGCTCGGACATGCCGCCGAAGAGCGCCTCCCCGATGAAGAACGTGGTCGGGAAGTGGAACTTCGTGCCGCCGCCGAGCTCGTACTCCAGGCCGCGCAGCAACAGGATGCAGATCAGGACGCCGAGGATCGTGTACTCGACGTAGTACGCCTGCCAGGCGGTGGAACCGAAGAATCGGCTGTAGCGGCCCTTCTCGCCCCGCGGCAGATTGCGCAGCCGGATCGCCATCAGCCCGATGATCGAGACCAGGCCGGTCCAGGTGAGGAACTCGCTCACCCCCTCGAACACGAACCAGTGGCCGATCACCGGCAGCACCCAGTGCGGGTCGAACAACTGGCCGAACGCGGTCACCAGGGTGAGGAACAGCCCGATGAATCCGAACGCGACGAACCAGTGCAGGACGCCGACGTGGCTCCACTGCAGCATCCGGGTGTGGCCGAGGGTCTCCTTGGCCAGCGTGGCGGAGCGCCGCCCCGGGTTGTCGGTGCGGCCGGCCGGCTGGCCCAGCCTGATGACGGACACCATGTGCCCGATCGTCTTGCCGAACAGCGCGATACCGACGGCGGCGACCGCGAGCGAGACGACGATGGCGAGGATCTGCATACCAGCGATGTTATTGGGCGGTTACCCATGAGTCATGTCGATGCGGCCCTCGTCACGCCCGAGATGTGGTCGTGAGCGAATCGACACAGAGCGTTACCTGAATCCCGTGGTGACCGCAGTAGACCACTCGTAAATTTCCTTCCACTGCGACCGCAGTAGAAGCGAATCTTTTTCAGGGGAGAGTGTGATGCGTCTTCGTCACGGAATCGCGGCGGGAGTGCTGCTGGCGACCTGCTTGGTGGTGCCGAGCGTGCCGGCGAGTGCGACCCCGGCCCCCGCCACAGCTCCGGCCGCGGGAAAGAAGTGCAACACCAGAACGATCAACTGGTACACACGCTATGGAAAAGAGGTGTACGTCGGGACCAATCTGCACAGCGACTGGTTCGAAGGACCCGGCCGGATCACCTACTCGCGGACGGCGACCTCGGAGTCGAACTCGGCGTGGACCGGTGACCTCGGCGTCAGCGTCTCGGCGGTGATCGCGGAGATCCAGAGCAAGTACTCCAAGACCGTCGGCAAGTCCTATTCGGTCTCGCAGAACTGGTCGTACACGGCGGAGGTCAAGGCGGGCCAGGTACGGCGGTTGCAGCAGCTCAAGCAGTCCTGGATGGTGCAGGTGGTCCGCTGGCGCTACACCACCAGCAACTGCAAGAAGACCAAGGAGATCAGCAAGAAGACCGCGACCTTCCCGGTGAAGAACCACGACTACATGTGGATCCTGGTCGGACAGAATTCCTGAGCGGCCGGGGCCGGTCGCTCAACTGATCAGACGGTCGACCCGGGCGGCGACCGCCGGACGGCGCGGGTCGTCCGGCGGCAGGCCGGCGTCGAGCGACTCGAAGATCTCCAGGTCCTCGGCGCCGGTCGATGTCTGGGCGAAAAGCCAGAGGACGTCGGGATCGTCAGCGTCGAGGACGGCGCGGCGGACGGTGGCGTCCAGCTCGTCACGTTCCGCGCGCAGGGCCGGCGCGTCGGAGCGCGCCAGCAGCGGGCCGGCGTACAGGTCGAGGGCGGCGTCGAGGTCGCCGTTGCGGAGGGCGGCCTGGACGTCGGTCACGTCGCCGGTGACGTCGGCGATGATCCGGTACGGCTTGGTGTCGAGGACTCCACCACCGAGCAGGGTCCGCAGCCGGTGCATCTCCGCGCGCACGGTGGTCGGGTTGCCCTCGTCGCCGTACAACTGCAGCATCAGCTGCTCGGCGGTGAGCCCGGACGGATGCAGGAGAAGCAGTGCGAGTACTTCGGCCCGCCGCAGGGTCAGCGCGATCTCGCGGCCGCCGACGACCGCGATCGGTTGACCGGTACCGAGCAGCTTCAGCCGGAGTGACGGCCGGCTGCGGCGGACCGGCGTACCGGGCATGCGGAGCAGGTAGCCCTCGTCGAGTTGCTCGATCAACCCCTCGCGGCCGTCGCCGAGGTCGATGCGGTCGGCGCCGTCCGGGACGACGAGGCGGTCGGGCAACCACTCGAGCGGCTGTACGGCGAGCACGCGGCCGGACGGGGTCAGCAACGCACCGGGCGCATCGCCGAGTGCCATCAGGTGCCGCATGTTGCGGGCGCGCAGCATCTCGTCGGCCGCGGCCATCCGGACCCGCAGTTGTCCTTCGGCGAGCTGGGCCGCGGCGGTCACCAGCGCGACCATCGCGGGGTGGACCGTGCGAAGCGGACCGGAGACGTCGACCGCGCCGATCAGCTTGCCGGTGTCGGGGTCGTGGACCGGCGCGGCGGCACAGGTCCATTCATGGATGCGACGGACCAGGTGCTCGGCCGAGTAGATCTGGACCGGCTCCCCGACGGCGAGCGACGTACCCATGCCGTTGGTGCCGATCTGGTCCTCGGACCACACCGCGCCCTCGGACAAGGCGATCCGATCCGCCTGGCGTTTGACGTCGGACGCACCCTCACGCCACAGGATCATCCCCTGGGCGTCGGTGATGATCATGATGTGCGACGCCTCGTCGGCGATCGTGGTCAGCGTCTGCCGCAGGACCGGGAGGACGGCGCGCAGGGGGTGGTTCTCGCGGACCGCCTCGAGTACCTCGGGGTCGACGATCACCGGCGGCGCGTCCAGTTCAGGATCGACCGCGGCGGCGAGCGACCGCTCCCAGGACGCGGCGACCAGCGGGCGCGGCGCACCCGGCACCCGGCCGCCACCGAGCACCTCGTCGTACAACGCACTCAACCGGCGAGCCTGCTCCGGTGCGTCCATGCCGCCTCGCTCCACGGTGCAACGTCGGTGCAACGTCCATCCTCCTACGTTCGGTCAAACGTCAGGTTTCCGATCTGAAGGAGGACCTATGACGATCTTCGCAGCTCCCGGGCAGGATGGCAGCCCGGTCACGTACAAGTCGCGGTACGAGCACTTCATCGGCGGCGAGTGGGTGCCGCCGGCCAAGGGTGGGTACTTCGAGAATCCCAGTCCCGTCACCGGACAGAACTTCACCGAGATCGCCCGCGGTACGGCGGACGACGTCGAGCGCGCCCTCGACGCCGCCCACGGTGCCGCGCCCGGCTGGGGACGCACCTCACCGGCCGAGCGGGCGAACATCCTGAACAAGATCGCCGACCGGATGGAGGCGAACCTCGAACTGCTCGCGGTCGCCGAGACCTGGGACAACGGCAAGGCGGTGCGGGAGACGCTGGCCGCCGACCTGCCGCTGGCGATCGACCACTTCCGGTACTTCGCCGGTGCGCTGCGGGCCCAGGAGGGCTCGGTCTCGGTGATCGACGACGACACCATCGCGTACCACTTCCACGAGCCGCTCGGCGTGGTCGGGCAGATCATCCCGTGGAACTTCCCGATCCTGATGGCGACCTGGAAGCTGGCGCCCGCGCTGGCCGCCGGCAACGCGGTCGTCCTGAAGCCGGCCGAGCAGACACCGGCGTCGATCCACGTCTGGCTCGAGCTGATCCACGACCTGCTGCCACCCGGCGTGCTCAACGTGGTCAACGGATTCGGCGTCGAGGCCGGCAAACCGCTTGCCTCAAGCAACAGAGTCGCCAAGGTCGCGTTCACTGGTGAGACCACGACCGGCCGGCTGATCATGCAGTACGCCTCGGAGAACATCATCCCGGTGACGCTGGAGCTCGGCGGCAAGAGCCCGAACGTGTTCTTCGCCGACGTCGCGTCGGCGCGGGACGAGTTCTACGACAAGGCGCTGGAAGGCTTCACGATGTTCGCCCTGAACCAGGGCGAGGTCTGCACCTGCCCGTCCCGGGCGCTGATCCAGTCGTCGATCTACGACGACTTCCTCGGCGACGCGACGGCGCGGACCCAGGCGATCAAGATGGGCAACCCGCTCGACACCGACACGATGATGGGCGCGCAGGCCAGCAACGACCAGTACGAGAAGATCCTGTCCTACATCGACATCGGCAAGGCCGAGGGTGCGAAGGTTCTCACCGGCGGCGCTCGCGCGGAGCTCGAAGGGGACCTGGCCGGCGGGTACTACGTCCGGCCGACGATCTTCGAGGGCGACAACAAGATGCGGATCTTCCAGGAGGAGATCTTCGGGCCGGTCGTCTCGGTGACGCGGTTCGACGACTACGCGGACGCGATGAAGATCGCGAACGACACCCTGTACGGTCTCGGCGCCGGGGTCTGGTCGCGCGACATCAACACGGCGTACCGGGCCGGGCGGGAGATCCAGGCCGGCCGGGTCTGGACCAACTCGTACCACACCTACCCCGCGCACGCGGCGTTCGGCGGGTACAAGAACTCCGGCATCGGCCGCGAGAACCACAAGATGATGCTCGACCACTACCAGCAGACCAAGAACCTGCTGGTCAGCTACAGCCCGAACGCGGCCGGGTTCTTCTGATCATGGTCGACAAGGTGCTGCTCTCGGACGAGGCGGCGGACTGGCTCCGCCGTCTCACCGACATGCACGGTCCGCTGATGTTCCACCAGTCCGGTGGGTGCTGCGACGGCAGCTCGCCGATGTGTTTCCCGGACGGGGAATTTCGAACGGGGGCGGCGGACGTGCATCTCGGTGATCTGGTCGTCGACGGCCTCGACAGGCCGATCGCGTTCTGGATGTCCGCGAATCAGTACGAGTATTGGAAGCACACACAGCTCACCGTCGATGTGGTGAAGGGCCGCGGCAGCGGATTCTCGGTGGAGGCACCGGAGGGCGTCCGCTTCCTGATCCGGTCCCGCGTCTTCACCGACCAGGAGTCCGAAGCGCTGGGACTCCTCTGAGCGAGTGCCGACCGTCCGGTGGCGTTGCCGGACGGCCGGCACTCTTCATTCCCCGAGCACGGCGCTCGACTTGGTGCCCCGAACGACAAAAACGGCCTCCCGAAGGAGGCCGTTGGACCAAAGCCGCGAGGCCTTGGCGTGGTGAACCCAGCTTAGTCATAGGCGGCTCAATGCGGTGCCTGGAGGTAGGAGTCGAGTTCGGTTGGTGTGCGGACGCAGTTGTGCAGTACGGCGTTGTAGATGTCCGTGCTGTGGACACCGCGACAGGCGTCCTTGAGTTGCAGGATCGTCAATCGCTGCTCCTCGGGGGCTTCGCGTAGCCGTTGGGCGTCTCGGAGGAATGGGCGGTCGACGACGTGCAGCCAGAAGGTGAGGTCGACCTTCCAGCGGCCGTTGACCTGCAGCACGGCGTAGAAGCGCTCGTCGGTGATCGCAGGGGTCGGCCGGCGGGCGCCGCGCTCGTCGCGGAAGTCCACGTCGAGCGTGTCCGCCCGCCGCGCGAGCACGGCCAGCCCCTCGAGGACGTCAGCGGCGGTAGCGCCGGGTGCGTCGAATACGACGTCGAGGTCGCGGACAACCATCAGCCCGGACAACGCACTCCCAATCACCTGCCCTGGCCAGGGAAAGGCGGTCTGCAGGTCCAGCTGGTCGGCCAGCTGGTGAGCCTCGGTCTGCAGGGCTCGTGCACGTTCGAGGAGCGTCATGTTGTGACGGTAGGCCTGAGGTTGTGCTGATCACCAAAGGTTTGCTGGCACGACCGTCTCGTCGACGGGCCGGGAAACTCAGGGGGAAACCTTCATCGCCGGATCGGCTGTCGATCACCCCGTCAGTGCGGGGAAAATCCGGCTCGATCGGGTCGGTTGTCACGGGTTCACCCATGACATTTGTCAGGGCTCCGATCGCTGGCTTCGGGTTGCGTCGCCGACGGACGATGCCAGAACCCACCCATGCCGGTCTCCGCCCCCACCGCACAGGGAACTCGGGCGGAGGCCTGCCCAGCTCGAGGAGTTCTGTTGAGGCAACGGATTCTCGTGTCCGCCCTGGGCGCCGGCGCACTAGCCGTCGCGGGACTGACCGCCCAAGGGGCCATCGCCGCCCCCACCCCGTACACCGCCGGGAAGCACGCCGCCAAGGTCTGCGCGGCTCCGAAGGCCGCGCACACCGCGGCCTGCAACGCGATCAAACTGGTGAACGACAAAGGTGTCGCACCGGCCTCCACCACGCCGCCGTCGACCGGGCTCACCCCAGCGGGCCTGCGCGACGCCTACAAGCTGAACGGCCTGAGCGCCGGCGGCCGCACGGTCGCGATCGTCGACGCGTACGGCTACCCGAACCTGGAGCGCGACCTCGGCGTCTACCGCTCCCAGTTCGGCCTGTCCGCGTGTACGACGGCCAACGGCTGCCTGCGGGTCATCAACCAGACCGGCGGGACCTCGCTGCCGAGGTTCAACGCGGGCTGGGCCGGTGAGCAGGCGCTCGACGTCGACGCGGTCTCGGCCGCGGCGCCCGACGCGAAGATCGTCGTCGTACAGGCCAACTCGGCCAGCTTCGCCGACCTCGGCACCGCCGTGGTGACCGCATCCAAGCAGGCCGGTGTGGTCGCGATCTCGAACAGCTACGGCGGTGGTGACGCGTCCGACGCGACGTACGGCACCTACTACAACCACCCCGGCATCGCCGTCACCGCGTCCACCGGTGACAACGGCTACCAGGGTGGCAGCTACCCGGCGTCCTCGTCGTACACGACGGCCGTCGGCGGTACGTCGCTTGTTGCCGCCAGCAACTCACGCGGGTGGAGCGAGACCGTGTGGAGCGGTGCCGGTTCGGGCTGCTCGACGTACAACACCGCTTTGAGCGCCGCCTCGTCGTTCAACACCGGCTGCTCGAAGCGGGCGATGGCGGACGTGTCCGCGGCCGCCGACCCGGGCAAGGGCGGCATGGCGATCTACTACCCGACCAGCAAGACGGCGTCGACCTGGGCGCAGTTCGGTGGCACCAGTGAGGCCGCCCCGATCATCGCCGCGGTCTACGCGCTGTCCGGCAACACCAGCGGCTACGCGAACGCGCTGCCGTACGCGCACCCGGGCTCGCTGTTCGACGTGACCAGCGGGAGCAACGGCTCCTGCCCGACGACCCAGTGGTGCAACGCCCGCACCGGCTGGGACGGCCCGACCGGCCTCGGCACCCCGAACGGCGCCGGCGCCTTCTGATCGAACGGGCGGACCCCTACCGCGATTGGGGTCCGCCCGTTCCCCGGTAGGTCCACCACCGCCGCGGCGACACACGCCGCGGTGCGTTGGTGGCTGGGTGCGACTGTTGGCCTGTCGCTCCTAGTACCCTTCCGGGCACGAAGGACAACCCTCGTCTCCACGTCATTTCCGGTGATTTCCCTTCCCAGCGAGCGCTTGCCCGCCTAAGGTCGCCCCCGGACGGGTCGTGGAGGGCGACCCGCGTACACGAACTCCATGGAGATTTGCTGTGACAACATCACGCAGAGGGCGGGGGCTCCTGGCAGTCACCACCGCCGTCTCCGCCGCCACTGTGCTGGCCGTGACGGCCGCCGGTGGCGCCACCGCCGCCCAGACCGCCGGACCGGGTGAGGGCAAGGGCAAGGCGGCCCAGGCCGAGAACATGTCGGGCAAGGAGCGGAAGGGCAACTACGACGCCCGGACCCCGAGTGCCAAGATCACCAACGCCCGCGCCGCCAAGGTGGCCGGCAAGGAGACCGCGGCCTCGGAGAAGTTCCGCAACTCGCTCGGCACCCAGGGCGTCGTCGAGCTCGACCCGAACACCGGCACCCCGGCCCAGGTCAGCAAGCTGAACGGCTTCCTGACCGGCAAGAGCGCGAAGAAGGCGCCGGACGTCGCGCTCGCCTACGTGAAGGCGCACCCGGAGGTCTTCAAGCTCTCCGACGCCGACCTGTCCACCCTGAAGCTGCGCAAGGACTACGTCGACGACCTGGGCACCCACCACGTGTCCTGGTCGCAGGTGGTCGACGGTGTCGAGGTGTTCGGCAACGGCCTCAAGGCCAACGTCACCAAGAACGGCCAGCTGATCTCGCTCATGGGCTCTCCGGTCGCCGGTCTCACGGCCCAGGCCGAGGCCGCCGCGGCCGCTCCGAAGGTGACAGCCGCCGCGGCCCGCACCGCGGCTGCCGAGGACGTCGGCGGTACCCCGAAGTCCGCCACCGCGAAGGCGGCCGGCGTCAGCACCCAGTGGAGCAACGGCGACACCGCCCAGCAGGTGTGGTTCCACACCGCCGACGGGCTGCGCAAGGGCTGGCTGACGTACGTCAACGCCGGCGGCATGAAGATCTACAACCACGTCATCGACGCCCAGACCGGCAGCCTGCTCTACCGCAAGGACCTGGTCAACGAGGGCAACGGCGACGCGCTGGTCCAGGACAACTACCCGGGCGCGGCCAAGGGCGGCACCCAGCGGGTCGAGAACCTGATCTACAACAAGTGGCTGCCGAAGAACGCCAAGACCCTCCTGGACGGTACGTCGGTCGCGGCCTGGGCGGACGTGAACGACGACAACCAGCCGAACGCCGGTGAGACGGTCAAGGTGCCGGGCACCAAGACCGGCGCCGAGTACAAGCTGACCACCTTCCAGAACGCGTCGTCGTTCTGCTCGGCGGCCTTCGTCTGCACCTGGGACCCGGCCAAGCCGGACTCCTGGAAGACGAACATGAACCAGGACGTCACCAACGCGTTCTACCTGGCCAGCAACTTCCACGACTGGCTGGCCAAGCCGCCGATCAGCTTCACCCCCGCGGCCGGCTCGTTCGACGCCGCGGGCGGCGACCCGGTCCTGCTGAACGCGCTCGACGGCGCGGCGACCGCGGCGAACGGCGGCCCGGACGCCAACCACATCGACAACGCCAACATGTCCACCCCTCCGGACGGCACCCCGCCGACCATGCAGATGTACCTGTGGCACCAGCCCGGCGCGACCGACGCACAGGACCCGTTCGTCCCGGCCAGCGGCGCGAACGACGCGAGCGTGCTGTACCACGAGTACACCCACGGTCTGTCCAACCGCCTGGTCGTCGACGCCACCGGCAACAGCACGCTGAACAGCATCCAGGCCGGCTCGATGGGCGAGGCGTGGAGCGACTTCTACGCGATGGACTACTTGGTCTCGCACGGCCTGGAGAAGGACACCACCGCACCGGGTGAGGTGCTCGAGGGCAAGTACGTCGCCCACGGCGAGCTGTTCCGCACCCAGGCGATCGACTGCCGGGTCAAGGCGGTCAGCCCGAACTGCATCCAGCCCGACGGTTCGAAGGGCGGCTACACCTACGCCGACTTCCCGACCATCGGCGGCGCACCCGAGGTCCACGCCTCCGGCGAGGTCTGGGCGCAGACGCTGTGGGATCTGCGGGAGCGCTTCGGCCGCAGCTACGCGATGAGCATCATCACCCGCGCGATGGAGCTGTCGCCGGCCGACCCGACGATGCTCGACATGCGCAACGCGATCGTGCAGGCCGACCTGGTCGCCAGTGGCGGCAAGAACGCCGACATCATCTGGACCGTCTTCGCCAACCGCGGCATGGGCTGGTACGCCGGTGTCGTCGACGGCGGCGACTCCTTCCCGGCCGAGGACTTCCACAAGCCGCCGACAGGTGCGACCACGACCCTCAGCGGCACGGTGAAGGACAAGGACACCGGTGCTCCGGTGGCCGGCGCGCTGGTCTACATCGGCGGTCACTCGTCCGGTTACGCCGGTGACTACGCCGCCTCGACCGACGCGAACGGCAACTACGCCATCACCGGTGTTGCTCCGGGCACCTACCCGAAGGTCGTCATGTCGGCTCCGGGCTACGAGCTGCTGGTCCAGTCGGCCACGGTCAAGCCGGGTGCCAAGGTGGCCTTCACGCCGCGTCGCAACTGGGCGGCGAGCTCCGGCGGCGGTTCGGTGGTCGGCTTCAACGGACCGGACTTCACCCCGCAGTGCGGCCCGGCGTACGCGATCGACAACGCGCAGGGCACCGGCTGGGGCAGCACCACCGGTGACGACGCCGGCACGCCGACCAACAAGATGATCGACAAGCACGTCGACATCAAGCTGCCGGCGAAGGTGAACATCAGCGCCTTCAACGTCGACCCGTCGAACACCTGTGGTGACCCGGGCAGCTCGTCGACCGGCAAGTACCGGATCGAGACCTCGGTCGACGGCACCACCTGGCTGCCCGCTCAGACGGGCGAGTTCACCGCCGCCAACCGGGGCAAGTACACCCTGCTCACCCCGAGCGGCAACGTGACCGGAGTTCAGTACGTGCGGTTCTGGATGCTCAGCCCGCAGGTCCCGGACTTCGAGACCAACTGCCCGGCCGGCGCGTTCGGTGGCTGCACGTTCACCGACATGACCGAGATCCAGGTCTTCGGTACCAAGTAACAACCCCCCCGCGAAGGCCGGCCGAGCACCCGCTCGGCCGGCCTTCCGGCGTTCAGTGGCCGGTGGCCGGTGGGACGGCCGTGAAGACGAGCACCTGCGGCCGCACCCCGTGACCAAGTAGGGCCCACATCGTGGACAACGGGAAGTAAGTGTAGTGAATTAGTTTAGTTTCGCGGTGTGGATGTTGCCGCTCGACCGTCGCCGTCCCGCTCAGCCGGGCGGGGCGGCGACCGAGCCGCGCTCGATCAGGACCGGCGCGATCGTGGTCCGGCGGACCCGGCGGTTGGTGTCGACGGTCGAGGTGACGCGGGCGACGACGTCGGCGACCAGCTCGTCGAGCGGCCAGTGGAAGGTGGACAGTGGCGGCGTGAGCAGCTGCGACACCGGCTGGTCGTCGTACCCGAGCAGGGAGAGATCGTCCGGGACGCGGAGGCCGAGCTCGCGGCTGGCGGCGTACACACCGAAGGCCATCGAGTCGGCGAGCGCGAGGATGCCGGTCGGGCGCCCGGTGCCGGTGAGCAAGGTTCGGGCGACCTCGGTCGCGCCGGCCAGGTCGTGCGGGCACTGCAGGATGCGGATCTTCAGCTTGAGGTCGACGCCGACGCGCTGGGCGATCTCCTCGGCCGGCCGCTCCACCTCGAAGCGGCGGGTCGGACTGAGTACGGCGATCTGCCGGTGGCCGGCGTCGGCCAGCCGGCGCAGGGCCGTGCTGACGCCACTCTCGTTGTCGAGCATGACCTCGGACTTCGCCTTCGCGCCCGGCAGCGCGTCGCCGATCGCGACCACCGGCGTCTGCCGCGCGATCTCGGCCCAGCCCTTCGCGGCCGGGTTGATCGGGACCACCACGATCGCGTCGGCGCGGTGGTCGACCAGGTGCTGGGCGAGCTCGAGCTGGCGGTCGGCGTCGCCGGCCGAGTCGATGATCCACGCATTCCGGTCCGGGGCGAGCAGCTCCCGGCCGAGGGCGGCCGCGAGCCTCTGCTGCCAGAGATCCTCCAGCGACGCGCAGAGCACGCCGATCGAACCGCTCCGGCCCGAGGCGAGGGCCCGGGCGACCGGATCGGCCTGGTAGCCGAGGCGGTCGGCGGCGTCCTGGACGCGCTGCCTGGTCTCCGGCGTTCCGTGCAGGCCGCGCAGCGCGTAGGACACAGCGGCCATCGAGAGCCCGGTCTCGGCGGCGATGTCCTTGAGGGTTGGCCTCCGGCCGGTTCCGGACATGTCCACGACCTTAGGGCAGACCTCCGACAAAAGCTTGACAAGAGGTGCATTGAAGCGCTTCACTTCAATTGTCCTGAAGCGCTTCAATCTGATCAAACCGCTGGGGGGAGAGTTCGATGATCGACGTCCACCAGCATCTGTGGCCGGTCGGGTTCGTCGACGGCCTCCGGGCCCGCTCCGAGCCGCCGTACCTCGACGGCTGGACGCTCCACACCGCGAGCGAGGCGCCGTACGACGTGGATCCGGCCGCGCATGCGGTCGACAAGCGGGTCGCGCTGGAGCAGGACAGTGGGATGAAACTCGCCGTGGTCTCGCTGTCGAGTCCGCTCGGGATCGAGCATCTCGGGGATGCCGCGCTGCTCGATGCCTGGCACGCCGGGGCCGTGGAGTTCCCGGCGCCGTTCAAGGCCTGGGCGGCCGTCGATCTGCTCGATCCTGACGTCGACGGTCTGGAATCCCTTCTGGACAACGGTTTTCTCGGGCTGCAGTTGCCTGCGCATGTGCTCGGCACGCCGGCCGGGTGGGCCGCGCTGGGTGAGTTGCTTGCCGCCCTCGAGCGAGTGAACAAGCCGATCCTGGTCCACCCGGGTGTGGCCCAGCCGGTCGACGAGGCGCTGTGCTGGTGGGCGCCGGTGGTCGATTACACGAGCCAGTTGCAGGCTGCTTGGTGGTCATGGCATGCGTTCGGCGGGCGACGCTCGTACCCGGCCTTGCGGCTGTGCTTCGCGGCCGCGGCGGGGCTGGCGCCGGTGCACCACGAGCGGCTGGCCGCGCGCGGCGGTCGGCTCGGCACCATCGACCCCAATCTGTACGTCGACACTTCGAGCTACGGCCCGCAAGGGATCGACGCGGTCGCAAGGGTCCTCGGCATCGACCAGGTCGTGCACGGCACCGACCGGCCGTACGCCGGGATCACCGACCTCCGCCAAGGCGACGCCGCGACCGCGGTGATCCGCCACGACAATCCACACCGGCTGCTGTTCGGCGCCGGTACACCGACTCCTGAGAGGGGAGTGCAGTGACTGCTCAGCCCATCACCGACGTACCGGTGCCCGCGCGCCAAGCCAGCCGGCTCGTGGAGCTCAACAACTGTCTGTCGCTGGACGACCTTCCGGGCCGCGACCTCGATCCCGCCGAGCTGGCCGAGCTGGCCGCGTCGATCGCCGCGCAGCCGCAGCTGTGGGAGGACAAGGTTGCCTACAGCGACGAGGAGCGGGTGTTCGCCTCGCTGCACCGCGACGCCAACGTCGACGTCTGGCTGATCTGCTGGACCCCGGTGAACGACACCGGCTGGCACGACCACGACGTCTCGTCCGGCGCGGTCGCGGTGGCCAAGGGCAAGCTGGTCGAGCACAACCTGGCCATCGGCGCCGAGTCGGTCGAGACCGAGGTGGAGGCCGGCGATGTCTACGGCTTCGGCCCGGACCACATCCACCGCCTCACCGGCCTCGACAAGGGCAGCGTCACCGTCCACGCCTACAGCCCACCCCTGTGGCGCATGGGCCAGTACTCGGTGAAGGACGGCGTCCTCCGCCGCATCTCCGTCTCGTACGCCGACGAACTCCGCCCCCTCGACTGAGACCACTGGGGGTCACCCCCTCAGATGGAGGGTTGCCCACCGAGAATCGGAGGAGGCAACCCACCGTCTCGGGGGGCAACCCCCTCAGGCGGTGGGGCACTCTAGGTGTCCCAGCGTTGGCCGACTGCGAGCAAGAGGGCGCTGGACTGGACGAGTTCGGGGTATCTGTCGGCCAGGCGGGAGCATTCCAGGGCGGTGTGGAGCGGGTCCGGTTCGCAGAGAGTGTCCGGCAACGGCCGGCCGTTGTAGTGGGCATCGATCATCACGGTGAGCCATCCGCCGGGTCCGGTCAGGCCGTGGATGGTCACTCCGCGGAGGCCGACGTTGATCAGCTCGGACCGGAGTTGCGCGACCGTGTGGTAGTTCGCGTGGGCCAACCGGTCGTTGTCGGCGCTGTAGCCGTCGCGGAGGATATCGCTGACCACGCTGTGCCGTTCGATCAGCTCGTTCGCCAGCGTCGAGCCGATCAGGTTGGCCGCGCGGTTGATCGCGACGACCGCGACGAACCCGCCGAGCTTGGTGACCCGAATCGCCTCCCGCAAGGCCTGTCGCCGGTCGGCCATCTCCGGCAGGTGATACATCGGTCCCGCCAGAAAGGCGGCATCGAACTGCTCGTCGTCCCAGGGCAGCCTCCGGGCATCACCCTGTACGGCGGTGATCCCGGCCGCCGCCGCTTGGTCGACGTGCCGCTTCACCGGGTCGACGAGCTCCACGTCGTACCCGCGTCCTTCGAGCCAGGTGGCGTGGACGCCCGGTCCGCCCCCGATGTCCGCGACCGACGCGGGCGGCGGCGGGAGATATCTGCTGAGCAGGTCCTGTACTCGCGCCAACTCGAGCCGCCCCTTGATCGTCGACCCCAGCCGGCTCGCCTCGTCACACCGCTCGGAGTAGAAACGCTCGAGCTCACTATCTGTCGTCATGACTCTCGAGTCTCAGCGCGACCGAGCGGTCAGGGGAGGGCAGATCGCGGGGCATCCCGGGGCATTTACTGGTCGAGGATTCTCTGACTAAAGTCAGAGAATGGAGATTGGTGGGGTCAGGCGGTTCAATCGGGTGGTTACGCAGCGGGTGGGGGCGTTGCAGGAGGCCTATCTGGCTCGGGGACGGTCGTTGGGGCTGGATCGGGTGTTGTGGGAGATCGGGCTCGACGGGTGTGATGTCAGGTCGCTGCGAGCCCGGCTTGAGCTGGACTCGGGGTATCTGAGCCGGCTGCTGCGATCGCTGGAGAGCAGTGGGCTGGTCCGGGTCGAGCGGAGCGGTGGCGACGGGCGGGTGCGGATCGCGCGGCTGACGAAGGAGGGTGTCGCCGAGCGGGAGGTGCTGGATCGGCGGTCGGACGAGCTGGCGGTGTCGATCCTGGAGCCGTTGAGTGCGCGGCAGCAGGAGCGGCTGGTCGCGGCGATGGACGAGGTGTCGCGGTTGCTGACCGCGTCGATGGTGCGCGTCGGGGTGGTCGATCCGCGGCGGCCGGAGGCGCAGTACTGCGTGCAGTCGTACTTCGCCGAGCTCGGCCGGAGGTTCGACGCCGGATTCGATCACACCCGCAGCATCCCGGCGGACAACGCCGAGTTGACGTTGCCCGCCGGATTGTTGCTGATGGCAACACTCCACACCGAGCCGGTCGGCTGCGGCGGGTTGAAGCTGCACGGTGCCGAACCGGCCGAGATCAAACGGATGTGGGTCTCACCCGAGGCGCGGGGCCTCGGGCTCGGGCGCCGGTTGCTGACCGAGCTCGAGCGCGAGGCGATCGCCCACGGTGCCCCCGCCGTACGGCTGGAAACCAACCGCAACCTGACCGAGGCGATCGCCCTGTACCGCGCCGCGGGCTATCGGGAGGTGCCGGCCTTCAACACCGAGCCCTACGCCCACCACTGGTTCGAGAAGTCGCTGCGTTAGCTCACGGCTTCCTGAGTACGCCGAGGAGGCCGTGGGTCTCGTCGTTCGGTCCGGCGGAGAAGAAGAGGGAGTCGGTGCCGCCGGTGGTGGCCGTGCCTTGGAGGAGCGCCCAGAGGCCGTCGATCACCAGGGTCCTGCCGTGGCTATTGCGGACCTGACCGGCGAAGTCGTACCTGCCGTGCGACTTCGGATGGAAGATGTTGATCCGGCCGTCGCCGAAGTTTCCGACCAGGAGCGTGCCGGCCGGCTCACCCCAGGCAGCGGGTGCGAAGGCGAGACCCCACGGAGCGTTCAGCGTGCCGCGCGATGCGACCCGCGTGATCAGCCTGCCGTCCACGGTGAACTCGTCGACGAACCCGAGTCCGCGGCCGGCGATCTCGTCGCCGGTCTTAGCGTTCACCTTGGCGTAGGCGACGAAGATCCGGCCGTTGAGCGTCTGCACGTTGAACGGCCCGTACCCCTTCGGCAGGTGGGGGTCCCGGAACGCCCACCACGGCTTCTTCACCAGGGTGAACGTGGTGTCGAAGACGTCGATCCGGCGCTGGGTGAAGTTGGCGGCGTACAACCGATCCCCTGCTCTGGTTGTCGCGATCGCCAAGCCCTTGTAGCTGGCGCCGGGAGTCGTGGCCTTGATCTCGGCCGCGCCGATCAGCGGGCTGACGGGCGGACCCCAGGCGGCGATCTGTCCGGTCTCGGTGGCGAAGATGAACCGGGCCGGCGCGCTCACCGTCCCGTTGGTGAGCACGAACCCGGTGCCGGGGTTGTTGACCTGCCCGGTCGGCACCGGCATCGTCACCCGGACCGTGGGCACCTTGGTCGCCGTGGTCGAGCCTGGTGCGGACGAGTACAGCGTCGAGGACGACGTACCGTTGTTGGACGACCACAGCGGGGTGGTCGCACCGAGGGACAGGCCCCACGGGTTGACCAGGTCGGGGTCTTGCAGCGAGGCCTTGCCCTTCTGGTCCGAGACCAGGTTGACCTGCTGTACGGCGAGTGCGTGGTGGTGGGATTGGTGGGCGCTGGCCGTGGACGGCGCGATCAGCGCGAGACCGCCGATGAGCGCGGTCGTGATGGCGAGTGGGCGGCCCTTCGCGAGAAGCGGCATGACACTTTCCCCTCCATTGGATGTGGAACACCATGGATACGGCCCGGCGGGCTAGGCGGTTCAATCGCCGCAAGGTAAACATGGCGGAGAACTCGGGGTGGGGAATGCACTGATGAGTAGGGAGGGGGAGTACATGTCAGGACTTGCGATCGAGCCGTTGAATCCGGAGATCCTGCCGCCGGCGACCGGCAACTACGCGCACGGCGTCCAGGTGGACGGAGCCCAGCGGATGGTGTTCGTCAGCGGTCAGGTGCCGTGGGGCAACGAGCACGGCCGGGTGCCGGAGACGTTCGAGGCACAGTGCCGGATGGTCTGGCGGAACGTGCTGTCGGTGCTGGCCGAGGCCGGCATGGGGATCCGGAACCTGGTGAAGGTGACGACGTACCTGTCCGACCGGCAGTACCGGGCGCTGAACTCGAAGATCCGCGAGGAGGTGCTCGGCCAGCACGTGCCGGCCCTCACCGTCATCATCTGCGACATCTACGCGGAGAACTGGCTACTCGAGATCGACGCCGTCGCCATGGCCTGACCGGTCCACCGCGCGCCGAGTGGCTATGGAAAGCGTGCGTACGCCGTCTTAGCGTGAAGAGCATGAGAATCCGGGTAGTCGACGCGTTCGCCGATCGTCCCTTCACCGGGAACCCAGCGGGTGTCTGTGTACTGCCCGCCGGGGCCTGGCCCGAGGCCGCCTGGATGCAGTCGGTCGCGGCGGAGCTGCAGCACGCCGAGACTGCGTTCGTGAAGCCGTCGCCGGGTGGTGACGCGGAGTGGGAGCTTCGCTGGTTCACGCCGACGATCGAGGTCGACCTGTGTGGTCACGCGACCCTGGCGACGACACACGCGCTGCTGTCGGACGGGCTGGTCTGCGGCAAGGTGGGCTTCTCCACCCGGAGCGGTGTGCTGACGGCTTCGGTCGACGACGGCTGGATCACCCTCGACTTCCCGGTCAACCGAACGGTCGAGTCGGAGGCGCCCGCGGGTCTGATCGCGGCGCTCGGGGCCGAGCCGGTCAGTGTGCACAGCACGGGCGCGCTGACCGACGTGTTCGTGGTCCTGCCCGACGAGTCGGCGCTCCGCGCGCTGGCGCCGGACCTGGGTCAGGTGAAGGCGATCAATCAGCGCGAGCGGAACCGGGGGACGATCGTGACCGCCCCCGCGGACTCCGGCTTCGACTTCGTGTCGCGGTTCTTCGCTCCGGCCGCCGGGATCCCGGAGGACCCGGTCTGTGGCAGCGCGCACACCGCGTTGGCGCCGTACTGGGCCGAGCGCCTCGGACGGAACGAACTGGTCGGATTCCAGGCGTCCGCCCGAGGCGGTGTCGTCCGCGTCGCCACCGTCGGCGATCGCGTCCACCTGAGCGGCCAGGCGATCACCACACTCGACGGTCAGTTACTGGTCTAGGCCCAAGTCTCGGCGTGGGTGGCCACGCCGTTCGGGGCGATGAGTTCGGTGACGACGTCCTCGGCGTCCGCGTCCAGCGGCTCGAACGGGTGCTCCGGTACGACGTACGCGCGGGCGCCGGCCACCATCTCGATGCCGGGGAGCTCGAACCACGCCTCCCCGACCTCGCGGCTGATCTCGTAGATAGCCTGCTCGGCGGAGTCGACCGGCTCCTGCTCGACGGTCTCGTCCAGCTCGGCCGGGTGCCGTTCCTGCGCGGCCCGGCCGGCCTCGAGCAGCGCGTCCAGGTCGATCACGCGCAGGTCGAACCGCGACACGACGCTGATCACCTGGTCCTGCTCGGTGTCCTCGTCGTCCTCCTCGTCGACCGCGTCGTCCAGCAGGAGTGGCGCCGTACCGGTGTGCTCGAAGACGGCGTCGTTCCAGTCCTCGACGAGTTCCTCGAGCGCGGCGTTCTGCTCGTAGAGCGCGGCCTGCTCCTCGTCGCCGGTCATCGCGAGCAGGGCCTCGGTGTGGGCCTGGAGGCGCTCGGCGAGCTTGCGGCTCGCGTCGGCGAGCGCATCCCGGGTCTCCGTGGAGAAGAACTGCTCGGCGGGGGCGATGTCCATGTCGGTCACTAGGTGTTCTTCCCTTGTCCGTGAGCTGTGATTGCCACGCGTAAGTATGCGGACTGGTGGCGCTCTCGCGAAGTTCTGTCCGCAGTGAGCTACCTGTGAGAAGCCTGTGAGAGGTCTGTCAGCGGGTGTGAGAGGCCTGTGAGAACACTCCTGAGCAGGCAGCGAGCGGTGTGCAGTGAACTCATGAGCACTTTTGCCGTGAGGTGGTGGCGTCATGACTGACGTCATCTATCTGGTCGTCACCGTCGTCGTGTTCGCGGCCATCTGGTTCGCGCTGCGTGGAGTGGAGAAGCTGTGAGCGCCGAGAACATCGCCGGCCTGGTGGTCGCCGCGGCCCTGATCCTCTACTTGGTCGCCGCCCTGATCTTCCCCGAGAGGTTCTGATGTCCGACACCGCAGCCGGCCTCTTGCAGGTCGCCCTCTTGCTTGTGCTGCTGGCCGCCGTCTACCGGCCGCTGGGCGGGTACATGGCCCGGGTCTACACGTCCGAGAAGGACATGGCGGTCGAGCGCGTCACGTACAAGCTCTTCGGCGTCGACGCGAAGGCCGATCAGACCTGGGGCGTCTACGCCCGGTCGCTGATCGCCTTCTCCGCGGTCAGCCTGGTCCTGCTCTACCTGCTCCAGCGACTGCAGCACTGGCTGCCGTTGTCGCTCGGGCTGCCGAACGTGGAGTCGGGCCTGGCCTGGAACACCGCCGCGTCCTTCGTGACGAACACCAACTGGCAGGCGTACTCGCCCGAGGTGACGATGGGCCACCTGGTCCAGTTCGCCGGCCTCGCGGTGCAGAACTTCGTGTCCGCGGCCGTCGGTATCGTCGTCGCGATCGCCCTGATCCGCGGGTTCTCCCGGGCCAAGACCGACCGGCTCGGCAACTTCTGGGTCGACCTGACCCGGACGTCGCTGCGGATCCTGCTGCCGATCGCCATCATCGGCACGCTCGTGCTGGTCGCGATGGGCGTCGTGCAGAACTTCTCCGGTGGGCACGAGGTCACCTCGGTGGTGGGCTCGACCCAGACCATCCCCGGCGGCCCGGTGGCCAGCCAGGAGGTCATCAAGGAGCTCGGCACCAACGGTGGCGGTTTCTACAACGCCAACTCGGGCCACCCGTTCGAGAACCCGAACCCACTGTCGAACCTGTTCGAGATCTTCCTGCTGCTGCTCATCCCGGTCAGCCTGACCCGGACCTTCGGCCTGATGGTCAAGGACAAGAAGCAGGGCTACGCGATCCTCGGCGTGATGGGCGTCCTCTGGGGCGCCTTCACCTTCGCCGCCACGCTCTTCGAGAACCAGGGTGCCGGTACGGCGTCGCACGCCGCCGGGGCCGCGATGGAAGGCAAGGAAACCCGCTTCGGTGAATGGGCCTCCGCACTCTTCGGGGCGTCCACCACGGGTACGTCGACCGGCGCGGTCAACGCGGCGCACGACTCGTTCACGCCCTTGGGCGGTGGCACAGTCCTGTTCCACATGATGCTGGGAGAAGTGTCACCCGGCGGTACCGGAACCGGTCTGTACGGCATGCTCATCCTCGCCGTCCTGGCGGTGTTCGTCGCCGGCCTGATGGTCGGCCGGACGCCGGAGTACCTGAAGAAGAAGATCACCGCTCGCGAGATGAAGCTGGTCTCGCTCTACATCCTCACGACGCCGGCCGTCGTACTGGTCGGTGCGTCGCTGGCGATGGGGCTGGCCGTGGCGCGGGCCTCGATCTTCAACACCGACAGCCCGCACGGGTTCTCGGAAGTGCTGTACGCGTTCACGTCGGCCGGTAACAACAACGGCAGTGCATTCGGCGGTCTCAGTGCGAACATCCCGTTCTACAACACCGCTCTCGGGCTGGTGATGCTGTTCGGCCGGTTCGTCCCGATCGTGCTCGCGCTGGCCCTGGCCGGCTCGCTCGCCCAGCAGCAGCCGGTGCCGGTGACGCAGGGCACGCTGCCCACCCACAAGGCCCTGTTCGTGACGATGCTCGTCGGCGTCGTCCTGATCGTGACCGGCCTGACCTATTTCCCCGCTCTTACTCTCGGACCTCTTGCGGAGGGACTGTGACCACGCTCGTGAAGACCCCCTCGCCCGGTGCCAAGAAGGACCCGGGGACGGTGGCGAAGAAAGCTCCGTCGGGCCTGTTCGACCCACGGATGCTCTGGACCTCCCTGCCGGACGCGCTGCGCAAGCTCGACCCGCGGGTGATGGTGAAGAACCCGGTCATGTTCGTGGTCGAGGTGGGCGCGGTCGCATCGACGATCTTCGGCTTCACCGACTCGAGCGTGTTCGTCTGGTGGATCGTGGTCTGGCTCTGGCTGACCGTCATCTTCGCCAACCTGGCGGAGGCGGTCGCCGAGGGCCGGGGCAAGGCCCAGGCCGAGACCCTGCGCCGGGCCAAGACCGAGACCACCGCGCGGCGGCTGGTCGGCGACCGCGAGGAGCAGGTCCCCGCGGCCCAGCTCCAGCTGGGCGACCTGGTGGTCGTCGAGGCCGGCCAGGTCATCCCCGGCGACGGTGACGTCGTCGAGGGCGTGGCGAGTGTCGACGAGTCGGCCATCACCGGCGAGTCGGCCCCGGTCATCCGGGAATCCGGTGGCGACCGCAGTGCGGTCACCGGCGGCACCAAGGTGCTGTCGGACCGGATCGTCGTGAAGATCACCACCAAGCCCGGTGAGAGCTTCATCGACCGGATGATCGCCCTGGTCGAGGGCGCGTCGCGGCAGAAGACGCCGAACGAGATCGCGCTGAACATCCTGCTGGCCAGCCTGACCATCGTGTTCCTGATCGCCACGGTGACGCTGCCGACGTTCGCGAACTACGCGCACACGAACCTGAACATCGTGATCTTGGTGGCCCTGCTGGTCTGCCTGATCCCGACCACGATCGGTGCGCTGCTGTCCGCGATCGGCATCGCCGGTATGGACCGGCTGGTGCAGCGCAACGTGCTGGCGATGTCCGGCCGCGCGGTCGAGGCCGCGGGTGACGTGAACACCCTGCTGCTGGACAAGACCGGCACCATCACGCTGGGCAACCGGCAGGCGTCGGAGTTCATCCCGGTCCAGGGCGTGTCCGACACCGAGCTCGCCGACGCGGCCCAGCTGTCCAGCCTGGCCGACGAGACGCCGGAGGGCCGGTCGATCGTCGTACTGGCGAAGACCGGCTACGGACTGCGCGAGCGGCACACCGGAGAGTTGCCGCACGCAACCTTCGTGCAGTTCACCGCGCAGACCCGGATGAGCGGCGTGGACCTCGACAACCGGCAGGTCCGCAAGGGTGCGGCCGGTGCGGTGAACGCCTGGATCCAGAACCACGGCGGCACCACCGACCCGCAGCTCGGCGACATCGTCGACGGCATCTCGGCCTCCGGCGGTACGCCGCTGGTCGTTGCCGAGAGCATCGACGGGAAGGCGCGCCCGCTCGGCGTGATCCACCTCAAGGACGTCGTGAAGGAAGGCATGCGGGAGCGGTTCGACCAGATGCGCGCGATGGGCATCCGGACCGTGATGATCACCGGTGACAACCAGCTGACCGCGAAGGCGATCGCCGAGGAGGCCGGGGTCGACGACTTCCTGGCCGAGGCGACGCCCGAGGACAAGATGGCGCTGATCAAGAAGGAGCAGGAGGGCGGCCGGCTGGTCGCGATGACCGGTGACGGGACGAACGACGCCCCGGCGCTGGCGCAGGCCGACGTCGGCGTGGCGATGAACTCCGGTACGTCGGCCGCCAAGGAGGCCGGCAACATGGTCGACCTCGACTCCAACCCGACCAAGCTGATCGAGATCGTCGAGATCGGCAAGCAGTTGCTGATCACCCGCGGTTCGCTGACCACGTTCTCGATCGCCAACGACGTGGCGAAGTACTTCGCCATCCTGCCCGCCCTGTTCGCGGCGGCGTACCCGGGACTGGACAAGCTGAACATCATGGGGCTGCACTCGCCGGAGTCGGCGATCGTGTCCGCCATCGTGTTCAACGCGCTCGTCATCGTGGCCCTGGTGCCGCTGGCGCTGCGGGGTGTCCGGTACAAGCCGTCGTCGGCGTCGGCGATGCTGCGCCGCAACCTGCTGATCTACGGCGTCGGTGGCCTGATCAGCCCGTTCATCGGCATCAAGCTCCTCGACCTGGTGATCTCCCTGATCCCCGGTCTTCGGTGAAAGGTAGTTGTTCATGGCAAGCAATCTCCCCGGCTCGGTCCGCCAGTTCGGGGTGGCGATCCGGGCAGTGCTCGTGCTCACCGTCATCCTCGGCATCGCGTACCCGCTGGTGATGACCGGTGTTTCCCAAGTGCTGTTCCACGGCAACGCGAACGGCTCGATCGTCCAGGTCAACGGCAAGGACACGTCCTCCGACCTGATCGGCCAGGCGTACACCCAGGACAGCGGCAAGAAGGACTCCGACGGCAACGCGATCATGGTCGCCGACCCGAAGTGGTTCCAGACCCGGCCGTCCGCGGTCGACTACGACGCGATGGGCAGCGCGGCCTCGCAGTACGGGCCGAACAACGCCGACCTGGTCGCACTGATCGACGAGCGGCGCAAGGCTGTCGCGGCGCTCGAGGGTGTCGACCCGTCGCAGGTCCCGCCGGACGCGGTGACGGCCAGCGGCAGCGGTCTGGACCCGCACGTCAGCCCGGCGTACGCCGCTCTGCAGGTCAACCGGGTGGCGCGGGAGCGTGGCCTGGACGTGGCCAAGGTCCAGCAACTGGTGAAGGAGAACACGGAGGGTCGCACCCTGGGCTTCCTGGGTGAACCCCGCGTCAACGTGGTCAAGCTCAACAACGCTCTCGCGGCGCTGGGCTGAACTGAGAGCATGGGGGTATGAACGAGCGAAGCGAGTTCATCAGAAAGCACAGGGCAACTCGAGCCTCATCCGCGCCCGGAGCGAAGCGAGGACGTGGATGAGTAGGAGCGGCCGTGGGCATCTACGGATCTACCTCGGTGCCGCGCCCGGCGTGGGAAAGACCTACAAGATGCTGGGCGAGGGTCAGCGACGGCTGACCCGGGGCACCGATGTGGTGGTCGGATTCGTGGAGACCCACGGCCGTGAGCACACCGCCGAGATGCTCCAGGGCCTCGAGGTGATACCCCGCCGGATCCTGGACTACCGCGGCGCGAGCTTCACCGAGATGGACATCGACGCCGTGCTGGCCCGGCGGCCGGAGGTGGCGCTGGTCGACGAACTGGCGCACACCAACGTGCCGGGCAGCCGGAACGAGAAGCGCTGGCAGGACATCGAGGAGCTGCTGTCCGCCGGGATCGACGTGATCTCGGCGGTCAACATCCAGCACCTAGAGTCGATCAACGACGTGGTCGAGAAGATCACCGGCGTACCGCAGCAGGAGACCGTCCCGGACCGCGTGGTCCGGGCCGCCGACCAGATCGAGCTGGTCGACATGACCCCGGAGGCGCTGCGTCGCCGGATGGCCCATGGCAACGTCTACGCGGCGGACAAGATCGATGCTGCCCTGGGCAACTACTTCCGTGTCGGCAACCTGTCCGCCCTGCGCGAACTGGCGTTGCTCTGGCTTGCCGACCGGGTGGACGCCGGCCTGCAGCAGTACCGCGCCCAACATGACATCGACTCGACCTGGGAAGCCAGGGAACGAGTGGTGGTCGCACTCACCGGCGGCCCCGAAGGCGAGACACTGATCCGGCGTGCCGCCCGCATCGCCGCCCGCTCTTCCGGCGGGGACCTGCTCGCCGTCCACGTCGCCCGCTCCGACGGTCTGACCGGCGCCGACCCGAAACGCCTCGCCGAGCAGCGCCTGCTGGTCGAGAGCCTCGGTGGGACCTATCACCAGGTGGTAGGTGACGACATCCCGGCCGCGTTGCTGACGTTCGCCCGCGCCGAGAACGCCACCCAGTTGGTCCTCGGTGGCTCGCGAAGGTCCCGGCTGTCGTCGCTGATCACCGGCCCCGGGATCGGGTCGAGCACGATCCGCGATTCTGGTGATATCGACGTTCACATCGTCACCCACGCGCTGATGGGTCGCGGCCGTTTGCCGCGGTTGCGGGGCAGCCTGTCCAGGCGCCGCAAGGTCCAGGGGTTCATCCTGGCCGTCGTACTGCCGCCGGTGCTCGCGCTGCTCCTCGGTCTGGGCGGGGACAACCTCAACCTGACCAGCAACGTGCTCGCGTTCCTGCTGGCGGTCGTCGTGGTCGCTTTGGTCGGTGGCCTCTGGCCCGCGTTGCTGACCGCGATCGGTGGCACCGTCGTACTGAACTACTTCTTCACACCGCCGACCCGGACGTTCACCATCGCCGAGCTGAACAACGCGCTCGCGCTGGCGATCTTCGTGCTGGTCGCGGCGATGGTGAGTTCGGTCGTCGACCGGGCGGCCCGTCGGACCAGACAGGCGGCCCGTGCGGCCGCGGAATCCGAGACGCTGGCGACGCTGGCAGGCTCCGTACTGCGTGGCGAGACCGCCCTGCCCGCCCTGCTCGAACGGGTCCGCGAGGCCTTCGGGATGACCGGGGCCTGCCTGATGGAGCGGGTCGACGACGACGAGCTGACCGAGGTCTGGCGGCCGGTGGCCTCGGCCGGCACGCTGACGTGCAGCCGACCGGAGGAAGCCGACGCCGAGGTCCCGGCCCGCGACGACCTGGTCCTCGTTCTGCAAGGCCATCAGCTGGCCGCGGACGAGCGGCGGCTGGTCGGGGCGTTCGCCGCGCACGCGGCCGCGCTGGTGGACCGGGCCCGGCTGAGCGAGGCCGCCGCCGAGGCGAAGCCGCTGGCCGAAGCCGACAAGCTGCGGACGGCGCTTCTTCGCGCGGTCAGCCACGATCTCCGGTCCCCGCTGGCGTCGGCCAAGGCGTCGGTGACCAGCCTGCGCAGTGACGATGTGGAGTGGAGCGATTCCGAGCGCGAGGAGCTGCTGGAGACGGCAGACGAGTCGCTGGACCGGTTGTCGCGACTCGTGGACAACCTGCTCGACCTCAGTCGCCTGCAGGCCGGGGTCCTGCCCGTATTCACCCGGCCGATGGCTCTGGACGAGATCCTGCCCGGTGTGCTGGCAGAGCTGGGTGACGACAGTGACAAAGTCACGGTAGACATCCCGCACACGCTGCCGCTGGTCGAGGCGGACCCCGCGCTGCTGGAGCGCGTGATCGCGAACCTGCTGGCCAACGCCCTTCGCTACTCGCCGCCCGGACGGCCGCCGCTGATTACTGGCAGCGCGCTCGGCGACACCGTCGAGATCCGGGTGATCGACCGTGGACCGGGGATCCCGCGCGAGGACCGGGATCGCGTGTTCGCGCCGTTCCAGCGGCTCGGCGACACCGACAACACCGTCGGCGTCGGCCTCGGACTGGCGCTGGCTCGTGGTCTGGCCGAGGCGATGCACGGCACGCTGCTGCCCGAGGACACCCCGGGCGGCGGGTTGACCATGGTGGTGGCGATACCGACCGCAACCCTGCGACCGGCCGACGCGCCGGTGCCCGGCGCCCGCGAACGGTCCGAAGTACCCCAGCCCGAGATACCCGAAATGACCCAGTCGGAGGTGCAAGAGTGACCGTATTGATGCCACGCCTCCGGCGCGGCGGGTCGTGCGGCTTCGACTCCCGCCCTTCCCTCGTCCCTCCAGTCGCTTCGCTCCCTACGCTCCTCAGTCCAGGCCGGGAGGCCGCATGACCAGGGTCCTGGTGATCGACGACGAACCGCAGATCGTCCGGGCTTTGCAGATCAACCTGAAGGCGCGCGGCTACGAGGTGCATCTGGCCGGCACCGGTACGTCGGCCCTGAAGGTGGCGGCGCAGCACCCGCCGGAGCTGGTGATCCTCGATCTGGGGTTGCCGGACTTCGACGGTGTCGACGTGATCCGCGGCCTGCGCGGCTGGACCGAGGCGCCGATCCTGGTGCTGTCCGGGCGCACCGACAGCACCGACAAGGTCGAGGCGCTGGACGCCGGCGCGGACGACTACGTGACCAAGCCGTTCGGGATCGACGAGTTGCTGGCGCGGATGCGCGCCGTACTGCGGCGCAGCAACATCGCGCAGGACCAGCCGGTGGTGACGGTCGGCGGCGCCACCGTCGACCTGTCGGCGAAGCGGGTCACTCTCGAGACCGGCGAGGACATCCGCCTCACCCCGACCGAGTGGCACCTGCTCGAGGTCCTGATCCGCCACCCCGGCAAGCTGATGTCGCAACGCCAGCTCCTGACCGAGGTCTGGGGTCCCGGCTACGAAACCGCCAGCGGCAACCTGCGCTTCTACATGGGCCAGCTCCGCCGCAAACTCGAAGAAGACCCGGCCCGCCCCAAGCACCTCCTCACCGAACCAGGCATGGGTTACCGCTTCGAGCCCTGATCCGTACCTAACGACAGGACGTAGTGGGATCAGCGACCCCTGCGCCAGGTGCGCCCAGGCGCGCGGTGCGATCTACGGAGACGACTACGTCCTGTTCTTCGGTACGGCGCCGGCCCGTCAGCCCTGGCTGATGGTGACCAGGGTCGGGGTGGGGTCGGCCAGGGCCGGCTCGTTGGCGCGGATGCGGAAGCGGAGGCGGCAGACGATCGCGTTGGTGTCGCGGCGGAGGGCGTGGGCGAGCAGGGCGCCGCGGTGGTTCTGCAGCAGGCGCTGCCACAGGTGCTCGGGTTCGACCTCGGGGATGAGCACGAAGACGGTCTCGATCTCGGTGTGCTTGATGTACCGGACGATCGGGTCGGTCAGCCGGCGGCGGTCGTCGGCCAGCGCGACCAGCGGTACGGCGGGATTCCAGCGCTCCCAGTCCGTGAGCAGCCGGTTGAAGGCGCGCACGTCGTCCGGGTCACTCGCGTTCACCGCGTGAACGGCGACCACGTCGTGCCCGAGCCCGGACGCCACCGAGAGCGCGTCCCGGGTCAGCTTGCTCACGCCGTTCACCGGTACGACGACACGCGACCGGCGGGCCTCGGGACGATCCGGAACACGACCGAGCTCGAGCCGGTCACCGATCCGCCGGTAGTTCCGCTGCACGGCCTGCATCACCACCACCAGGACCGGTAGCGCGATGGCGATCAGCCACGCCCCGTCGGTGAACTTCGACGCCGTGACCACGATCGCGGCCACTCCGGTGAGGATCGCGCCGAAGCCGTTGAGGGCCAGCTTGAACCGCCACCCGGCCGGGCGCGCGTGCCACCAGTGCCGGACCATGCCGGCCTGCGACAACGTGAACCCGACGAACACCCCGATCGCGAACAGCGGCACCAGCGTGTTCATGTCGCCGCGCGCCCCGATCAGTAGCACCGCCGAGACAAGCGTCAGGAACCCGATCCCGTAGCGGTACACCTGCCGCTGACCTCGCAGCTTGAAGACGTGCGGTACGTAGTGGTCCTTCGCCAGCAACTGCGCGAGCACCGGGAGTCCGCCGTACGACGTGTTGGCCGCCAGGGCCAGCAGGATCACGGTCGAGAACTGCACAACGTAGTACCCGAAACCGTGCCCGAGGGACGCGTCGGCGAGCTGCGAGAGCACGGTCACCCCCTCGACCGGCTTGATCTCGAACTTCTTGATCAGCACCGCAAGCCCGATCAGCATCGTCGCCAGGAGAACGCCCAGCGCCGCTTCGGCTCGTTGGGCCCGGATCACGCGCGGCTTGCGGAAGCTCGGTACGGCGTTCGCGATCGCCTCGACCCCGGTCAGTGCCGCGCACCCGTTCGCGAAGGCCTTCAGCAGCAGGAGAATCCCGAGGGCGTGAATCTGACCGGCCTGCTCCGCGCTCGTGGTGGTGACCGCGGCTTCGCCGCGGAGCAGACCGGCCAGAATCACCGTCAGGATGGCCGCGACGAACACGGCCGTGGGCACGATGAACATCCGCGCGCTGTGCGCCACGCCCTTCAAGTTCACCGCGGTCACGAGGGCGAGCACCGCGAGGGCGATCCACACCCGGTAGCCATACAGCCCTGGTACGGCGGACGTCAGCGCGGCGACCCCGGCTGCGACCGACACGGCGACGTTGAGCACGTAGTCGATCACCAGCGACGCGCCGGCCACGAGGCTGGCGCGCCGACCGAGGTACTTCTTCGCGACGCCGTACGAACCACCGCCGTCCGGGAAGGCCGCGATCACCTGCCGATAGGAGAGCACCAGCACGAGCAGCAGGCCCGAGATCGCGAGTGTCACCGGCAGCGTCAGCCCGATCGCGCTCGCCCCGCCGAGGGCGAGGACCAGAACGATCGCCTCCGGCCCGTAGGCCACCGAGGCCATCGCGTCCAGCGACAGTGCCGCCAGGCCGCCGATCACACCGAGCCGATGCCGTTCGTCCGCGGAGACACTCACGCCCCCCACTCTCGGGTCCGGGGCCGGCTTCGACACCCGATCCTCACAGCATCCTCATGCCGCCCGCGCGAACTTCAACACGCGCCTCACGCCGGTGTCCGATTCGTTCAAGACGTGCGGTGCGATCTGCGCCAAGGTGGACCCATGGACATCTTCACCGCAGGTCGTGATTTCGTACGGCGGGACGCCCGGCTGCTCGAGAGCCGGCTGTTCGCCACACTCTTCGAGGACGCCGACCCGCAGGGCGTGGTCGACGCGCTCCGCGGCTATCAGAACGCCGACGGCGGCTTCGGTCACGGCCTGGAGCCGGACAAGCGGTGCCCGGACAGCCTCGCGCTCGACGTGGAGGTCGCGTTCGACACCTTGCTCGCGGCGGGAGCCCGAGACGACCTGATGATCCGCCGGGCCGTCGACTGGCTGGGCCTGACGGCGAATCAGGACGGCGCGGTGTCGCTGTGCGCACCGGCCGTCGAGGACTATCCCCGCGCCGAGCACATCAGCGAATGGACGTACCAGCCCGGCCTCAACCCGACCGCGGGCCTGGTCGGCCGCCTGCACAAACTCGGCTTCGAGCACCCGTGGCGCGAGAAGGCGGGCGCCTGGTGCAGCGCCGAAGTGGCCAAGGGCTTCCCCGAGGACGCCCACGGGATGCACGAGGTTCTCGAGTTCCTGGAGCACACCGACGACGTCGACCTCGATCGCGTCCGCGACTGGCTCCCCAAGCTGCAGTGGTTCCGGGCCGACGCCGCGGACCCGACGTACGGCGTCACCCCGCTGTCCTTCGCCCCCACCCCGGACAGCTTCTGGCGCCCGCTCTTCAGCGACGCCCAACTGGAAGCCCACCTGGACCGCCTGCTCGCCGACCAGCAACCCGACGGCGGCTGGGCCATCACCTGGGAGCCGCCGGGCCCCGCGTCCACCCTCGCGTACCGAGGCATCGTCACCCTCGGCGCACTCCGCACCCTCAAGGCCTACAACCGCATCTAACCGGATTCGGCGGGATGCTCGACCTGGCGGTCGCCCCACTGCGTCATCAGACCGCGGGCGATCTCCAGGTCCTCCCGCAACGAACGGTCGGCGAGATCACCCGGCAGCGAGGTGAACGCATCCGCCAGCCACGGCCCGACGGCGGACGGCGCGAGATCCTCAGGCGTCAGCCCGGCCAGCCGGATCGCCCGCACCGCTGTGACCAGCTCGCACGCCAGGACTTCACGCAGGTCGTCCAGGAGCTTGGCAGTCAGTACGGCGGCTTGTGGCGCGAAGCTGGCGTGGTGCTCGGCTCCTCGGGACAGGGTCGCCGTACCAAGGGTGGCCGGCTGCGCGGCCGATCGGACCGCGGACAGCGCGTCGTGTGCGACGTACTCAATCATCATCACGCCGGAGCTCGCCGCGGCCCCGCTGGCCAGGAACTGGCTGAGCCCTGTGTACTCCGAGTCGACCAGGTTCGCCACCCGGGACGTCGACAGGGTCGCGACGCTGTGCAGGCTGAGCCGGAGCGAGTCGAGGGCGAGCGCGATCGGCATCGCGTGCCAGTTGCCGTTGTGCAGCACGGTGTTGCCGGCCACGAGCGGGTTCTCCGCCGAGGCGTTGATGTCGATCCGGATGCTGTTGCCCAGGGCATCCACATGGTCGACGGCCGGGCCGAGCACCTGCGCGAAAGCCCTGAGTCCGAAGGGATCCTGGATCCGGGCCGGTGGCAGCTGCAGGTCGTCGAGAAGTCCGCGCATCCGGCGTGCGACCCGGACCTGCCCCGGCTGCGGACGAGCCTCGTGCACTCGGACGTCGTACACCTCGGCGTTGCCGCGGAGGGCGACGTGCGAGAGGGCGCCGACGAGCGGTACGACGTTGATCAGCGTCCAGGCTTCGACGTACGCGAGACAGCATTCGGCCAGCGTGATGGCGTTGCTGGACAGCAGTGGGAGAGCGCTGGTCCCGTCGATGACGTCGCCGAGGGCGAGCCCGAGCTCGGCCAGCGCACCGAGGTCGCCGGTCCCGATCGCGCCACCGCGGTGCAGGTCTGGCAGCTCGTCATCGTTGAGTAAGGCAACGATCGCGTCGGCGACCGCGGGCTCGAGTCCGGATCCGCCGGCCGCGAGCTGGTTCACCCGGATCAGCAGCCCGAGCCGGACCACGTCCTTCGGGTACGACGTCGTACCGGTGGTGGAATGCGATCTGAGCAACCGGGCGCCGTGCTCGGGGTCGGACGTGAGTACGTCGCGGTTGGCGCCGACCCCGGTGGTCCGCCCGTACACCGGTCGATGCCGCGCGACCTCGGCCACGGCGACGGCAGACTCATGCATCCGCTTCCGGGCGTCGTCACTCAACCGCACAGCCGTCCGCCGCTGCCCGAGCGCGACCGCTTCCAGCGGCGTCAACCCACCACCCGTGAGCTCCACCGGTTCCATGCGCACAGTGTGATCCCCGCCACGGCCCCCACCTAGCACCCCCGCCCGCCCACCGTCTCGGATCCGAGATCTTCGGCCACGGTGTGCAGGTCGACAGGACGTCATCGCCCCGCCGGCACCCAGCCACGCTCAGGCCGCCGCTCGGCAGGCGCTTTCCGAGGGACACGTCCTGTCGCGCTGCACACATCGCCCAACAGAAAGCCCGCCGCCTCGGTCGAGGCGACGGGCTGGAAAGGCCAAGGGTTACTTCTGGCCGTAGCGCTTCTTGAACTTCTCCACGCGGCCCTGGGTGTCCATCACGCGCTGCTGGCCCGTGTAGAACGGGTGGCTGGCGGACGAGATCTCGACGTCGACGACCGGGTAGGTGTTCCCGTCGTGCCACTCGATGGTCTCGTTGCTCTCGCGCGTCGACCCGGTGAGGAAGCTGAAGTTGCCGGACTTGTCCCGGAAGACGACCCGGCGGTAGTCGGGGTGAATGGCGTTCTTCATGCTGCGGTACTTCCTTCCAAGTAGGGGGCGAACGGATCGGTCAGGGGGTGGACCGGTTCATCCGCACGAAGGACACAACCATCGAGGCGCTCCCGTAATTCCCGGACATCCAGGCCGACCCCGGTGATGGACAGGTACGACGCGCGATCGCCGTACTCGGGGTGCCACTCGAGGGCCGAGCGGGCCTGATGCTGCTGCCCGACCGTGGACCAGCGGTCGGCCGGCAGATCGGCCAGCCACGGACCGAGGACGCCGAGCGCGATGTTGGTGCCGAAGCTGTCCCAGCTGAGCCGATTGCGGTGCTGGGTCGCGATCCACAGCGTCCCCCGCCCGCGCGCCGTACCCGCGACCAGATCCTCCAACGCGTCGTACAGCCGCTCGGGGTGGAACGGCCGGTCTGACTGCCAGACGAGCGTCCGCACCGGCCCGTCGTCCTGCGGAGCCGTGATCGACCCCGGCTCGGTCGCGTCCGGAGCTTGCAGGCGTACGCCGATGAGCCCGGCCGGCGTGGTCCGGACGAGCAGCTGCGGATTGATCGCCCGCGCGAGTGCGCGGACGGTGTCGTCGTCGCTGCTGAGGACTGCCGCGTTCGCGTACTCCAGTTGGCGCGCGACCACCTCGGCGATGGCCCGGCCGTCCTCGGCGGCGGTCGGAACACCGCGATCCTGGATCAACTGGTCGCCGGTCAGGTCGTCGATGACGCTGCCCGTGTCGACCGTCGCGACAACTGCATCCACCCGGAGCTCGCCGGCGCCGTCCTGGGCGATCTCCTCGGCCAGGGCCTGGGTGTCGCCGGCGGACGGCAGGTCCACGATCGCGACGTCGTACTGCTCGACGGCTGCGATGCTCAGCAGCAACTCGACCAGAGAGCCGCGCATCGCGCAGGAGGCGCACGGGTGGGCCATCCGGATCACCTCGCGGTCGATCACGCCGGTGGCGGTGCGGGCGATCCGTACGACGGAGCCCTCGGTCAGCCCGCTGACGTCGTACTCGATCAGGACGCCGGCCGGCCCGGCGGCGGCCAGAGTGTTCCCGGCGACCGCGCCACGGAACCCATCGTCGACACCCGTCAGCAAGGTCACCGGCAGCATCCGCACTCCTGTCTTATTGAAAACGATAGCCAATACAAGGTACCCTCCGAACCGGAATAGCCGCCACCCCACCGGTGTTCTCCTGAGCGAGGGTCACCCGCCAGGTGATCCAGGAAAGGACAGTATGGCCAAGCGCAACGACCTCCGCCCGATCGTGAAGCTCCGCAGCACGGCGGGCACCGGCTTCACCTATGTAACGCGCAAGAACCGGCGGAACAATCCCGACCGGCTCGTGATGCGCAAGTACGACCCGTCGGTCCGCCAGCACGTCGACTTCCGCGAAGAGCGGTAAGCCTGCGTGGCGAAGACCAGCAAGATCGCCAAGAACGACCAGCGCAAGCGGATTGTCGCTCTGTACGCCGGCCGCCGCGCGGAGCTGAAGCGGATCATCGCGGACCCGCAGTCGACCTTCGAGGCCCGCGGTGACGCGCAGCTGAAGCTGCAGAAGCTGCCGCGCGACGCCAGTCCGATCCGGATCTGCAACCGCGACGCCGCCGACGGCCGCCCCCGCGGCTACCTCCGCAAGGCCGGCATCTCCCGCATCCGGTTCCGCGCCATGGCCCACCGAGGCGAGCTCCCCGGCATCACCAAGTCTTCCTGGTAACACCCCCACAACTCCCCCGAAGCCCACCAGGCCTCGGGGGAGTCGTGCGCGCGGTTCAGCCGTGGAGGCGGCGGGTCAGGGCCGTGGCGGCTTGGCGGATGCGGTGGGCCAGGAGGTGGCGGTCGGGTGGGGGTACGGCGTCGGTGCGGAAAGTGACGCTGATGGCGGCGGCCGGGTGGCCGGCGTGGTCGAGGGCAGCGCTGGCGACGGACGCGACGCCGGGGGTGATGAAGGAGTCCTCGACCGCGAAGCCCTGGCGTTTCTCGTCCGCCAGGAGGCGGCGGAGTTGGGTGAGGGTCTGCGGTCCGTAGTCGGTGCGTCGTACGAAGCTCTCCGGGGTGGGGAAGAGCGCACGGACCTGGGCCGCTGGGAGCTCGGCCAGGAGCGCACGGCCGGACGCGGTGAGGGTGGCGGGGAGCCGTACGCCGACGTCGGTGACCAGCGTGACCGGGCGAGGCGGCTGCTCTTTCAGCAGATAGACGAGCTCACGACCATGCAGTACGCCGAGATGCGCGGTCTGCCCGACCTCCGCGACCAGCTGGACGAGCAACGGCCGCGCCAGCCGCTCGAGCGGGTCGTGCCGCAGATAGGCGGAGCCGATCTCGAACGCGGCCACCCCCAACCCGTACCGCTTCTCCTCGGGCAGGTGGACGACGAAGCCCTCGTCGATCATTGCCCGCAGCAAGTGGTACGTCGACGAGCGCGGCAGGCCGACCGCGGACGCGATGCGCTCCATCGGTACCGGTCCGGGCTGCGTGGCCAGGAACGTCAGCACCCGCAGAGTGCGGGTCGAGGCGGGAACGTTGCCGCTCACAACGGCAGGGTAACCGCCCAGGTCTCAGATTCCGGACGATTGCCGCTTCTTGGCGCGGCCCCGCTTCAACCACAGGCGCAGACACTCGCCCGCCGCGGCCAGTGCGAACAGCCCGCCCGCGACGCCCCAGTCGAAATAGTCGTCGCCGGACACCAGCGATCCGACGACCAGGGACAGGACGCCGAAGAACACCAGCGTCAGCGCGAACCGGATCACAGCGCCTTCTCCGCCGTCCAGGCGCCCGACGACACGCGGTACCCGAGCCACTCGTTCACCGCGAGCATCGGCGCGTTCCCAGCGTCGTTCCCGGTGGATGCGATGCGGAACCCGGCATCCCGGGCCCGCGCCAGCGCGTGCGACTTCACCACCTTCGCCAGCCCACGTCCACGGGCCGACGGGATCGTCCCCGTCAGGTTCGACCAGATCATGCTTCGCTCCGGGTCTGCAGTCGTCGTCACAAAGGACAACACGGTCTCGCCGTCGAGCACCGCGATACTGAGATCGCGCCGCAGGTCCGGATGGTTCCAAGAACTTTCCAGCCACTCGTCGTACGCCGGACCGCCCGACAGACCACTGGGGTCGTCGTCGCGCACGGCGGCCTCGGCCAGGTAGAGCTGCCGCGGATCCACCTGCTCGTAGTCGGCAATGCGAAGCCCGGACGGTGCCGCGACCGGCTCGCGGGCCGCGCTCAGCTCCGCCTTCGAATGGCTCATCCGGCGGCCGATGGTGAAGCCACGCCGGGTCGCGAATCCCTTCGACTCGTCGTCATCGCCGACCACGACCAGCAATCGTGCTGCGCCGGCTTCGGCGGCGCGCGCAGTGACCTGCTCGAGCAGCGCGCTCCCGATCCCGAGCCGCCGCAACGCGGGCGCCACGTGGACGGTGATCCGTACCCGCGGTGCCTGCTCCGCCGGGTCGGGCAGATAGATGTTCGCGTAGCCGACCACCTCCGGGCCGTCGACCGCGACCAGGACGACGCGGCTCTTCGCACGGCGAAGTCCGGCTTCGACACCGCGGGCCGTCATCACCAGTTGCGGCATCGTGACAGCCCAGAGCCGGGCGATTCCGGCCGCATCCTCCGGGGCCGCCGTCCGGATCTCGAACACCATTCCTGAACTCTAAGGCGGCTGAGGGTTCACAGATGTCTCAGATCCGAGACAGAAAGTGCACGGCGCTGCTGTCGGTTGCGGGTGCCGCGCGGTGCAATGTTCGAGTGGAAGAGACCAGCAAGGTAACCGTCGGCGTCGGGCCGTTGACACCGGCCGACGTGGTCGCGGTGGCACGGCACGGAGCCCGGGTGGAGATCGACGACCTGGCCCTCGAGGAGATCGCGAAGTCACGCGCCGCGATCGAGGCCCTGGCCCACGCGGACACCCCGCACTACGGTGTCTCGACCGGCTTCGGCGCGCTCGCGACCCGGCACATCGCGCCCGAGTTGCGTGCCCAGTTGCAGCGCAGCCTGGTCCGGTCGCACGCGGCCGGCTCCGGCCCCGAGGTGGAGACAGAAGTGGTACGGGCGCTCGCCCTGCTGCGACTGTCGACCCTCGCCACCGGCCGCACCGGCGTGAAGGTCGAGACGGCCCAGGCGTACGCCGGTCTGCTCAATGCGCACCTGACTCCGGTGGTCCACGAGTACGGCAGCCTCGGCTGCTCCGGTGACCTCGCACCGCTGGCCCACGTCGCGCTCGCCGTGATGGGCGAAGGTCCCGTGAGAGATGCCGAGGGCAACCTTCTCGACGCCCGCGACGCGCTGCCCACCCACGGACTGACCCCGGTCGTGCTGGCCGAGAAGGAAGGCCTCGCGCTGATCAACGGCACCGACGGCATGCTCGGCATGCTGGTGCTCGCGCTCGCCGACCTCGATCGCCTCTTCAAGACCGCCGACATCGCCGCCGCGATGAGCGTCGAAGGGCAGCTCGCCACCGACCGCGTCTTCGCCGCGGACCTGCAGGCCCTTCGTCCGCAGCCCGGCCAGGCTCGCGCCGCCAGCAACCTTCGCACGATCCTCGCCGACAGTGGGATCGTCGCCAGCCATCGCGGGCCGGACTGCAACCGCGTCCAGGACGCCTACTCCTTGCGCTGCTCACCGCAGGTGCACGGCGCCGCGCGCGACACCGCCGCCCACGCGGCCACCGTCGCGGGATATGAGTTGGCCGCCGCGATCGACAACCCGGTCGTCCTCCCCGACGGACGGGTCGAGTCCAACGGCAACTTCCACGGCGCTCCGATCGGCTACGTGCTCGACTTCCTCGCGATCGCCGTTGCGGATGTCGCCAGCATCAGCGAACGCCGTACCGACCGCTTCCTCGACGTCGCGCGCAACCACGGGCTGAACGCCTTCCTGGCCGACGATCCCGGTGTCGACAGCGGTCACATGATCGCGCAGTACACGCAGGCCGCGATCGTGTCCGAGCTGAAGCGGCTCGCCGTACCGGCCAGTGTGGACTCGATCCCGAGCAGCGCGATGCAGGAGGACCACGTCTCGATGGGCTGGTCGGCCGCCCGGAAGCTGCGCAAGTCGATCGACGGGCTCCAGCGGGTGCTCGCGATCGAGATCCTGACCGCCGCGCGGGCGCTGGACCTGCGCGCGCCACTGACCCCGGCGCCGGCCACCGCCGCCGTCCGGGCCGCCCTCCGGGAGTACGTCGAGGGGCCGGGCACCGACCGGCATCTCGCCCCCGAGCTCGAGCACTCCGTCCGGCTTGTTGCCGACGGCACCTACCTGTCCGCAGCCGAGGCCGTCACCGGCCCACTGTCCTAGAAAGGCTGGATCACCCATGTCCGGACCCCGTCCTGTCCGCGCGCCCCGCGGTACCACCCTGACCGCCCGCGGCTGGCAGCAGGAGGCCGCACTGCGGATGCTGCAGAACAACCTCGACCCCGAGGTCGCCGAGCACCCCGACGAACTGGTCGTGTACGGCGGTTCCGGCAAGGCGGCGCGAGACTGGAACTCGTTCGACGCGATGGTCCGGACGCTGACCACGCTGAAGGACGACGAGACCATGCTGGTGCAGTCCGGCAAGCCGGTCGGCGTCATGCAGACCCACGAGTGGGCGCCGCGCGTACTGATCGCGAACTCGAACCTGGTCGGCGACTGGGCCACCTGGGAGGAGTTCCGCAAGCTCGAGGCGATGGGTCTGACCATGTACGGCCAGATGACGGCCGGCTCGTGGATCTACATCGGCACGCAGGGCATCCTGCAGGGCACCTACGAGACGTTCGGCGCGGTCGCGGAGAAGAAGTTCGGCGGATCGCTGGCGGGCACCGTCACGCTGACCGCGGGCCTCGGTGGCATGGGCGGCGCGCAGCCGCTGGCCGTCACGATGAACGACGGCGTCGCGATCTGCATCGACGTCGACTCCAGCCGGATCGACCGCCGGATCGAGCACCGGTATCTCGATGTCCGCGCCAAGTCACTGGACGACGCGCTGCGGCTGGCCGACGAGGCCAAGAAGGCGCGGCGGCCGCTGTCGATCGGTGTCCTGGGCAACGCCGCGGTGGTCGTGCCGGAGCTGCTGCAGCTGGGTGCGCCGATCGATATCGTCACCGACCAGACCTCCGCGCACGACCCGCTGATGTATCTGCCGGTGGGCATCGACTTCGACGACTGGACCACCGCCCGCGAGAAGGACCCGGCCGGCTTCACCGAGCGCGCGCAGGCCTCGATGGCCAGGCACGTCGCCGCGATGGTCGGCTTCCAGGACGCGGGCGCCGAGGTGTTCGACTACGGCAACTCGATCCGCGACGAGGCCCGCAAGGCCGGGTACTCCCGTGCGTTCGAGTTCCCCGGCTTCGTGCCGGCGTACATCAGGCCCTTGTTCTGTGAGGGAAAGGGCCCGTTCCGGTGGGCCGCGCTGTCCGGCAACCCGGCTGACATCGCGAAGACCGACCAGGCGATCCTGGACCTGTTCGGAGACAACGAGCACCTGCGGCGCTGGATCACGCTGGCCGGCGAGCGGGTCGCGTTCCAGGGGCTGCCGGCAAGGATCTGCTGGCTGGGCCAGGGCGAGCGGGACAAGGCCGGGGTGCGGTTCAACGACATGGTCGCCTCCGGTGAGCTCGAGGCGCCGATCGTGATCGGCCGGGACCACCTGGACACCGGCAGCGTCGCGTCGCCGTACCGGGAGACCGAAGGCATGCTGGACGGCTCGGACGCGATCGCGGACTGGCCGTTGCTGAACGCAATGGTGAACGTGGCCAGCGGCGCGTCCTGGGTGTCGATCCACCACGGCGGCGGCGTCGGCATCGGCCGGTCCATCCACGCCGGTCAGGTATCGGTTGCCGATGGCACCGATCTGGCCCGGCGGAAGCTGGAGCGGGTCCTCACCAACGACCCGGCGATGGGTGTCATCCGGCACGTCGACGCCGGCTACGACAAGGCAGTAGAGGTCGCCGACGAACGAGGGGTCCGGATCCCGATGCGGGAGAGCTGACTCCCCTGACCGGGGCGGTGCGGCGGGGCTGGAGATAGCACAGTGCGACCGTAGCAATGCCTACCGCTATGGTGCACTTTCTCGGGGATCGAGAAACCGTGCGATCACGTGGCATCGGTCTCGCGGTCCGCTAGGGTCGATCGGGCGACCGACGACGAGCGCGAAGGGGCGCAATGATCGAGTTCGAGGACGTCACCAAGCGGTATCCGGACGGCACCGTCGCCGTCGACACCCTGTCCCTGCGGATCCCGAGCAACCAGATCACCGTGTTCGTCGGGCCGTCCGGCTGCGGCAAGACCACGTCGCTGCGGATGATCAACCGCACGATCGAACGCACCAGCGGCCGCATCTCGATCGACGGCGAGGACATCAACAGCAAAGATCCGGTGACGCTGCGACGCGGCATCGGGTACGTGATCCAGCACGCCGGCCTCTTCCCGCACAAAACCGTGGTCGACAACGTCGCGACCGTGCCGAAGCTGCTCGGCTGGGACAAGCGCCGGACCCGCAACACCGCGATGGAGTTGCTCGAGCGCGTCGGCCTGGATCCCAAGCTGGCCGAGCGGTATCCGGCCCAGCTGTCCGGTGGCCAACAGCAACGAGTCGGTGTCGCCCGTGCCCTGGCGGCCGATCCGGCCATCATGCTGATGGACGAGCCGTTCAGTGCGGTCGACCCGATCGTCCGGCACCAGTTGCAGGAAGAGCTGCTCCGGCTGCAGCGCGACATCGGCAAGACGATCGTGTTCGTCACCCACGACATCGACGAGGCGATCAAGCTCGGCGACAACGTCGCCGTACTGAAGGTCGGCGGCAAGCTGGCCCAGTTCGCCCCGCCCGCGGAGCTGCTGGCCAACCCGGTCGACGACTTCGTCCGTGGGTTCGTCGGACAGGATCGTGGTTACCGGGCTCTCACATTCGTGCATCCCGACGAGTTGCCGGTCAAGCCGTTGCCACCTGAGCTCGCGCTGAAGGACGGCGTACCGGTCGGCTGGCGTAACGGCAGCGCGGAGACGTTGCTGCCGGTCGGGGCGGTCTTCAAGCGAGGTGACTCGCTTCGCGCCGCCCTCGACTCCGTGCTGACCTCCCCGAGCGGGTTGGGCGTCTGCGTCGACGACGAAGGCCGTGCCGTCGGCGTAGTCGACCAGGGCACCGTCGCAGAGGCGCTACGGTCATGACCTGGATAGGCGACAACTCTGGGCTGATTTGGGAGCAGTTGCGCGAACACATCTACCTGTCGATCGTCCCGGTGATCCTCGGGCTGCTGATCGCGGTACCGCTCGGGTACATCGCCACGCGGTACGGGTGGCTGGCCAATCCGTTGGTGGCGTTCGGCGGCGTGTTGTACTCGCTGCCGTCGATCGCGCTGTTCATCGTGATCCCGGCGGTCCTCGGCACCAAGGTGCTGTCCACGGTCAACATCATCGTCGCGCTGACCCTCTATACGGTCTCCCTGCTGATCCGCAACGTGATCGACGGACTCCGCTCCGTACCGGCCGAGGTGCGGCAGTCGGCGATCGCGGTCGGGTACAGCCCGTTGCATCGGCTGATCGCGGTCGACCTGCCGATCGCCGTACCGGTGATCTTCGCCGGGCTGCGGGTGGTCACGGTGGCGAACATCTCGATGGTCAGCGTCGGCGCGGTGATCGGCATCGGCGGCCTGGGGGAGCTGTTCACCCTCGGCTTCCAGAAGGACTTCCTCACCCCGGTGGTGGTCGGCGTGGTGCTGTCGCTGCTACTGGCGCTGTGTGCCGACCTGATCATCGTCACGACGCAGCGGATCCTGACTCCGTGGGCGCGCGTCGCGACTCCTGTGGCGGGGGTGGCCTGAGATGTGGCAGTACCTCACCGACTCCTACAACTGGTCCGGCAACGAGGGGATCTGGGCGCGGATCATCCAGCACCTCTGGTACACGTTCGCCGCCCTCGGGCTGTCCGCTGTGATCGCGCTGCCGATCGGCCTGCGGATCGGCCACACCCGGCGCGGTGCGTTCCTGGCGATCAACCTCGGCAACGCCGCCCGCGCCCTGCCGAGCCTCGGCCTGCTGATGATCGCCGTCCTGCTGACCAACCAGATCGGCTTCCTGCCGGTGCTGATCGCGCTGGTCGCTCTCGGTATCCCGCCGATCCTGGCCTCGACGTACGCCGGTGTGTCCGGTGTCGATCCGGCCACGATCGACGCGGCCCGGGGGATGGGGATGACCGGCCGGGAGATCCTGACCAAGGTGGAGATTCCGATCGGGCTGCCGCTGATCATCTCCGGCCTGCGCAGCGCCACCCTGCAGATCGTCTCGACGGCGACGATCGCCGCACTGGTGTCGCTCGGCGGCCTCGGCCGCTATGTGGTCGACGGGCTGAAGCTCCGCGACTTCCCGCAGATGTTCACCGGCGCCCTGCTGGTGGCCCTGCTCGCCATCGGGCTCGACGCGATCTTCGCGGCGATCGCCCGGCTCACGGTGTCGGAGGGCCTGAAGGCCAGGTGACACCGGTTTTGTCCGACGTATCTGATGAACTTGACGATCTGATGAATCTGCTGAACCGCCCCATCGAAACATCCATCGGCACCGGCCGGTGGCTGACGAGACTCTGGAGGCTCTCGTGTTGAGATCCACACTCATCCGTACTGCGATCGCCGGGGTGGCGGTGCTCGGCCTGGCTGGTTGTGGGGGTGGGGGCGACCAGCTCGGCAGCGACAACGCGGGCTCCTCGCCCGCGCCGTCCAAGGTGTCGAGCATCACCGTCGGGTCCGCCGACTTCTCCGAGAGCCAGCTGCTGGCGGAGATCTACGGGCAGGCGATCGCTGCCAAGGGCATCGAGGTGAAGAAGAAGCCGAACATCGGCAACCGCGAGACCTACATGGCCGCGATCAAGGACGGCTCGGTCGACCTGGTCCCGGAGTACACCGGCGCCTCGCTGGCCTACTTCGACAAGAACTCCACCGAGACCGACCCGGAGAAGGCGTACGACGCCCTGAAGAAGGCGCTCACGCCCGGGCTCGAGGTGCTGGACAAGTCGCCGGCCGCCGACGAGGACACCATCGTGGTGACCAAGGCGACCGCGGACAAGTACAGCCTGAAGTCGCTGGCCGACCTGAAGCCGGTCGGCAAGGAGATGGTCGCGGGCGGTAGCTCGGAGTTCAAGGTCCGGTCCGCCGGCCTCAAGGGCCTGAAGGAGAAGTACGGCGTCGAGTTCAAGGAGTACAAGACGCTGGACGCCGGTGGCCCGCTGAGCATCAAGGCGCTGCTGGACAACCAGATCCAGCTGACGAACCTGTTCACCACCCAGTCGGTCATCAAGGAGCAGGGCCTGGTCCAGCTGGACGACCCGGAGCACATCCTGCCGCCGAACAACATCGTTCCGTTGATCCGGACCGACCACAAGTCGGACGACATCGCCGCGACACTGAACGCGGTCGACGCCAAGCTGACCACCGACACCCTGACCGACCTGGTCAAGCGCATCGACGTCGGCAAGGAGAGCGCGGACGCGGTCGCCAAGGACTGGCTGTCGAAGAACCCGCTGTCTTGAGTTTCGAATCCCTGTGGGAGGCCCTGTCCGCCATCGGCCGTGACCTCGACACCGGCGGTTACCACCGAGGCGGCTGGACCCCCACCGAACGCGACGCGACGCACTGGTTCCACGACCAGTGCGTCGCCCGCGGGCTGCAAGTCGAGTCAGACGGTATCGGCAACCTCGTCGCCTGGTGGGACCCGCTGGACCGGCGTGGCGAGCCGGCCCACCGGCCGGCTCCCCGCCCGGGCATCGTGACCGGGAGCCACCTGGACTCGGTGATCGATGGTGGGGCGTTTGATGGGCCGTTGGGGGTGGTGTCCGCGCTGGCCGCGGTCGATCAGTTGCGGGCGGAGGGGTTCGTGCCGTCGGTGCCGATCGGAGTCGGGGCTTTTGTCGAGGAGGAGGGGTCGCGGTTCGGGATGCCTTGCTTGGGGTCCCGGGTGGCGGCGGGAGTGTTGCCGGCCTCGAGGGCTCTTGCTTTGGAGGACCGCACGGGGGTGACGCTGGCGGCGGCACTCGAGGCGGCGGGGACGGATCCCGCCGGAGTCGGGCCGTCGCCGTTGCTCAGCCGGATGGGGACCTTTGTCGAGTTGCATGTGGAGCAGGGGCGGGGGCTGACAGCTCCGGTGGGGGTGGCCAGTTCGATCTGGCCGCATGGCAGGTATCGGTTCACGTTCGGCGGGGAGGCCAACCACGCCGGTACGACGCTGATGGAAGACCGGCACGACCCGATGCTCACCTACGCGATGACCGCGCTGGCCGCGAACAAGCAGGCCCGCCTGGCCGGTGCCCGCGCGACGTTCGGCCGGCTGTCCGTGGAGCCCAACGGCACCAACGCCGTACCGTCGCAGGTCACCGCCTGGCTGGACGCCCGCGCCGCCACCGACGACATCCTGCAGTCGTTGCTCGCAGCAATCACCAAGCAGGCCACCGAGCGCGCCGAGCGGGACGGTACGACGCTCGAGGTGGTCGCCGAATCGGTGTCGCCGATCGTCGACTTCCCGACCGGACTACGGGACAGGCTGGTCGGCGTACTGAATGGTGCGCCCGTGCTCCCGACCGGTGCCGGCCACGACGCCGGGGTGTTCTCCGCGGCCGGCATCCCGACCGCGATGCTGTTCGTCCGGAATCCGACCGGCGTGTCCCATTCACCCGCCGAGTACGCCGAGCTGGACGACTGTCTCGCCGGCGTCGACGCGCTGGCCGCCGTACTGAAGGATCTCGCCACGTGACGTCGTACTGGTGCTCGACCGCCCTGCTACCAACCGGCATCACTCAGGGCGTGCTGGTGACGGTCGCCGACGGGCGGTTCGCTTCCATCTCAGTTGGCGCAGATCCCGGCGATGCTGTCCGGCTCGACGGCCTCGTGCTCCCAGGGCTGGCCAACTGTCACAGTCACGCGTTCCACCGGGCGCTGCGCGGGCGGACGCAGACCGAGCGCGGCACCTTCTGGACCTGGCGCGAGCAGATGTACGCCGTCGCCGCGGCACTCACCCCGGACACGTACTACGACCTCGCCCGCGCCGTCTACGGCGAGATGCTCCTCGCCGGGATCACCGCGGTCGGCGAGTTCCACTACCTGCACCACGCCCCGGGTGGCCGCCACTACGACGACCCGAACGCGATGGGTACGGCGCTGATCGCGGCGGCTCGCGACGTCGGGATCCGGATCGCCTTGCTGGACACGTGTTACATCGCCGGCGGCATCGACCAACCGCTCAGCGAGGTGCAGCAACGCTTCAGCGACGGCGACGCCGCGAGCTGGGCCGCGCGGGTCTCGTCGCTGTCCGGATCCGATGGCGTCGTGATCGGCGCGGCGGCCCACTCGGTTCGCGGGGTGCCGCCGGAGCAGATCGGTGCGGTCGCTTCGGCGTTCCCCGACGTACCACTCCATGTGCACCTGTCCGAGCAGGTCGCGGAGAACGCTGCCTGCCTCGAGGCGTACGGCCGGACCCCCGCGCAGGTGCTCGACGAGGCCGGGTTCCTCAGCGGCAGGACGAGCGCCGTCCACGCGACGCATCTCACCGATGTCGACATCAGGCTGCTCGGCAGCTCGGCGACGTACTCGTGCTTCTGCCCGACCACCGAGCGGGACCTCGCCGACGGGATCGGCCCGTCGGTGGCGCTGCGCGACGCCGGCTCACCGTTGACGCTCGGGTCCGACAGCCACGCGGTGATCGATCTGTTCGAGGAGATGCGGGCGGTCGAACTGGACGAGCGGCTCGCCTCACACGAGCGCGGCCACTGGTCGGCATCGGAGCTGTTGCGAGCGGCAACGGCCGACGGACACCGGTCGATCGGGTTCGACGACGCCGGCGTGATCGCGGTAGGCGCTCGGGCCGATCTGGTCACAGTCCGGCTCGACAGCGTGCGTGCGGCGGGGACGGGCGGGACTGTGGAGACGGCAGTGTTCGCGGCATCGGCTGCTGACGTGAGCGACGTGATTGTTTCCGGCAAGCACATAGTTGCTGATGGCAAGCATACGAACCTTGATGTGGCTGCCGAGCTGGCGGCCTCGATCGCGGCGGTGACACGGTGACTTCTCTACTGTTGACGGGTATCGGTTCGCTGGTGACCAACGACCCAGCGCGTGGCGACCTACTCGGTGAGCTGCACGACGCGGCCCTGGTGATCGAGGGCAGCAAGGTCGCGTGGGTCGGCTCCCGACGCGAGGCGCCCGCAGCTGATGAAGTCTTGGAGTTGGGTGGGCGGGCGGTGATCCCCGGGTTCGTGGATTCGCACTCGCATCTGGTGTTCGCCGGCGACCGGGCCGAGGAGTTCGCGGCGCGCATGACGGGTACGCCGTACTCCGCCGGTGGGATCCGGACCACGGTGGCGGCGACCCGGCAGGCCACGGACGAGCAGCTGACCGCGAACGTCGCCCGGCTGGTGGCGGAGATGCGGCGCCAGGGGACGACGACGGTCGAGATCAAGTCCGGGTACGGGCTGACGGTCGGCGACGAGGCGCGGGCGCTGGAGATCGCGGGGCACTTCACCGACGAGACGACGTACCTCGGGGCGCACGTCGTCCCCGCCGAGTACGCCGACGACCCGGCGGGCTACGTGTCGCTGGTGACCGGGCCGATGCTCGAGGCCGCCGCGGGGCACGCCAAGTGGATCGATGTGTTCGTGGAGCGCGGCGCCTTCGACGAGGACCAGGGACGCGCGATCCTCGAGGCCGGCCTGGCGCGCGGTCTGCAGGCCCGCGTGCACGCGAACCAGCTCGGCGAGGGTCCCGGGGTCCAGCTGGCGTGCTCGGTCGGCGCCGCAGCGGCCGACCACTGTACCTATCTCACCGACGCCGACGTCGACGCCTTGGCTTCCACGGGCGTGGTCGCCGGACTTCTTCCGGCGATCGAGTTCTCCACGCGTTCGCCGTACCCAAACGCCCGACGCCTCCTCGATGCCGGCGTCACCGTAGCCCTGGCCACCGACTGCAACCCGGGCTCCGGCTACTCCTCCTCGATGCCGTTCTGCATCGCCCTGGCCGTCCGCGAGATGCACATGACCCCCGCCGAGGCCCTCTGGTCCGCCACCGCAGGCGGCGCCGCGTCCCTCCGCCGAAGTGACATTGGTCACCTAACCCCCGGCGCCCAAGCAGACCTGACCATCCTCAACGCCCCCACCCACATACACCTCTCCTACCGCCCAGGAGTCCCCCTCGTCTCCCAGGTGTTCATCGCCGGCCGTCCGATGTGAGGCGCGGACGTCCCCCACTCACCAACACCGATCCAGCTCGTGGCGGCACGCTCAGTTTCCTGGTCAGGCCGCGCGGAAAGCCTCACTGTGAGTGGCGCAAGTCCGGTCGCCTGTTCGACTGCGCTCACGACCCACTCCCCGTCGAACATCACGTCCTCCCAGCTGAACCGGAGGATCGACCAGCCCCGGATGGTCAGGTTGACCTGCCTGCGACAGTCCCTGACGAGGGCGCGGCGGGTGCTGTGATGTTCGAACCCCTCCGCCTCCAAGCCGACCCGCAGACCGGGATTCGCCAGGTCCAGTCGTGCGGAGAACCGGCTGTCCCGGACGACCACCTGGGGAACGAATCCTTCGAATCCTCGTTCGATCAACAGAGCGCGGAGCGCTGACTCCAGCACGGACTCCGAGCGGCCGTCGGCCAGCCCGGCGATCCGCAGAATGCGCCGCCGATGCGGTCCGCGGAGTTCTGCCGCGGCGTCGACGAGCTCGTCCTGATCGAGGCAGCCCGCACGCAGGGCAGTGTCGGCGACCGCGAGCGCCTCGGGCAGCGTCAAGGTGCGAATACAGTCGAGCACGGTGCGGAGTGGGGTGGTTACGCCGTCCAGGACAGGTACAGATGCCCAGTGCAAGGTGCACGGCAGCCCGGTTCGGCGTCGAACGCGGCCCGGACCCAAGGTGACGTGTGGGAGAACAGGCGGGTTGATAACTCCGAGTCCCCAGTGTTGTGCGGCGCTGAGATGGGACACCACGCCGCCGTGGCTGCGAGCGGCTGTCAGCGCGGATGGCGCCTCCGGGAGGGCGTAGACACCTTGCGGGGTGTCCGGCCAATTCGGATGCGCGCAGAGGACTCACCGACCGTCAGCTCTGCCACACCCTCCCGCTCCGGGCGCTGTTGAGCGCCCGGGCGCACTGATCAGGCGAGGCCGGGTGGGGGCGCCCGGGCTAGGTCAGGTCTTTGGTGAGGAGGGTTGTGGTGGTGCCGTTGGCCAGGCGTTGTTTGGCTACCTCGACGTAGCCGCGGTTGGTGTGGAAGGCGAGGCCGGCGAGGTCGGGTGGGTCGGTGCGGACCCGGGTGGCGGCGCGGTCGAAGGGTTTGGCGGCGCGTTCGATCGCGCCGTACACCTGCGAGGCGAGGCCCTCGCGGCGGTGCTCGGGGGCGATCACGATCCGTTCGATGAACAGGAAGCGGCTCGCGTACGTGGCCGCGAACCACTGGAACTCGAGGCCGTCGTACGCCGACCCCGGGGTGAAGGTGAGCAGGAAGCCGGCCGGACGGCCGTCGAGGTCGACCACAGCGGCGTGCGCGGCGATCAGGCGGAGCCAGTCAAGGCGGTCCGGGCCGAGTGGTTCGACCAGACCCTCCGCGGTGGCGTTGAGCGCAAGTACCGCGGCGAGGTCAGCGGCGGTCATAGGGCGGAGTCTCACGGTGACACCCTCCCACGGAAAACCTTTTCTGCGGCAGGGGTCAGTTCGGGTGCTCCCTGGGCCGACCCTGGCCGGGACCCGGAAAATCGGGAGCTGCCTTGGGAATGACCTGGGCGGTGTGCCATGTTGAGTCTAGTGAACTCAAGTTTGTTCCCTCGCGGATTTGAAACCGAGGCGGACGAACGGCAACATTGAGTCTGCATCACTCAACTCTGTGGAGGTAAAGCATGGCCCGCGCGGTCGGTATCGATCTGGGTACGACGAACTCCGTCATCGCCGTACTCGAGGGTGGCGAGCCCACCGTCATCCCCAACGCCGAGGGAGCGCGTACGACGCCCTCGGTGGTGGCCTTCGCCAAGAACGGCGAGGTCCTGGTCGGCGAGGTGGCGAAGCGCCAGGCCACCACGAACGTCGACCGCACCATCCGCTCCGTGAAGCGCCACATGGGCGAAGCGTGGAGCGTGGACATCGACGGCAAGAAGTTCACGCCGCAGCAGATCAGCGCGTTCGTGCTGCAGAAGCTGAAGCGCGACGCCGAGGCGTACCTCGGGGAGCAGGTCACTGACGCGGTCATCACCGTGCCGGCCTACTTCTCCGACGCGCAGCGCCAGGCGACCAAGGAGGCCGGCGAGATCGCGGGCCTGAAGGTGCACCGGATCGTCAACGAGCCGACCGCGGCCGCGCTCGCCTACGGCCTGGACAAGGGCACCGAGCAGACCATCCTGGTCTTCGACCTCGGTGGTGGCACGTTCGACGTGTCGCTGCTGGAGATCGGCGACGGTGTCTTCGAGGTGAAGGCGACCAGCGGTGACAACCACCTCGGTGGCGACGACTGGGACAACCGGATCGTGCAGTGGCTGGTGACCCAGTTCAAGAACAAGAACGGCACCGACCTGTCCAGCGACAAGATGGCCATGCAGCGGCTCACCGAGGCTGCCGAGAAGGCCAAGATCGAGCTGTCGGCCGCGGCCGAGACCACGATCCACCTGCCGTACCTGAGCCTGACCGAGTCCGGCCCGCTGCACCTGGAGGAGAAGCTCTCCCGGGCCGAGTTCCAGAAGATGACCAACGACCTGCTGGAGCGCGCCCGCGCCCCGTTCAAGGCCGTCATCAAGGACGCCGGCATCGACGTGGCGAAGATCGACCACGTGATCCTGGTCGGCGGCTCCACCCGGATGCCCGCGGTGGCCGAGCTGGTCAAGGAGCTGACCGGTGGCAAGGACCCGAACAAGGGCGTGAACCCGGACGAGGTCGTCGCGGTCGGCGCCTCCCTGCAGGCCGGTGTGCTGAAGGGTGAGGTCAAGGACGTCCTGCTGCTCGACGTGACCCCGCTGAGCCTGGGCATCGAGACCAAGGGTGGCGTGTTCACCAAGATCATCGAGCGCAACACCACGATCCCGACCAAGGGCTCGGAGATCTTCACCACGGCCGAGGACAACCAGCCGTCGGTGATGATCCAGGTCTACCAGGGCGAGCGGGAGATGGCGCGCGACAACAAGTCGCTCGGCAACTTCGAGCTGACCGGCCTGCCGCCGGCGCCGCGGAACGTGCCGCAGATCGAGGTCACCTTCGACATCGACGCGAACGGCATCGTGCACGTGAACGCCAAGGACCTCGCCACCGGCAAGGAGCAGCGGATGACGGTCACCGGCGGCTCAGCGCTGCCGAAGAACGACATCGACCAGATGGTCCGCGACGCCGAGCAGTACGCCGAGGAGGACCGCCAGCGCCGCGAAGCGGTGGAGTCCCGCAACCAGGCGGAGAGCTTGGTCTACCAGACCGAGAAGTTCCTGCAGGAGAACGAGGACAAGATCCCCGACGACGTCAAGACCGAGGTCAAGGACGGCGTCGCGGAGCTGAAGAAGGCGCTCGAGGGTGACGACGCCGACGCGATCAAGGCCGCGTCGGAGAAGCTCGCCCAGTCCAGCCAGAAGATGGGTGCCGCGATGTACGCGAACGCCCAGGCCGCCGGCGGTTCCGCCGACGACAGCGGCGCCGCATCCGACGAGAGCAGCTCGAGCAGCGACGACGACGTCGTCGACGCCGAGATCGTGGACGAGGACCGGCCGCAGGACAAGACGGAGGACAAGTGACGGATCGACCGACTGGCAGCGAGTTCGGCGACGGCGAGCCCGTCGTCCGGGACAAGCGCCGGATCGACCCGGACACCGGCGCGGCGCGGGAGCCTTCCGAGGCTCCCGCGGCCGGCGCCGCACCGGGCATGCCGGGCACCCCGGGCGCGCAGCCGCCGCGGGACCCGTCCGATCTGATCGGCCCGTCCGCCCAGGAGGCACTGTTGACCGAGGCGCTCGCCGAACGTACGGCGGACCTGCAGCGACTGCAGGCCGAGTACGTCAACTACAAGCGCCGGGTGGACCGGGACCGGGAGGCTTCGCGGGAGCTCGTGATCGGCTCGGTACTGACCGAGCTGCTCGGGATCCTGGACGACGTCGGCCGGGCCCGGGAGGCGGGTGAGCTCGAGGGCGCGTTCAAGGCGGTCGCCGAATCGCTGGAACGGGTCACCGAGAAGCTCGGCCTGGTGAAGTTCGGCGAGAAGGGTGACGCCTTCGACCCGCGCATCCACGAGGCCCTGCTGCACAACTACTCCGACGAGGTGGACGGTCCGACCGCGACCATGGTCATGCAGCCGGGGTACCGCCTCGGCGAGCGCGTCCTGCGGGCGGCCCGGGTGGCCGTGTCGGAGCCGACCGAGCAACTGCCGGCCGACGCCGCGAAGGCCGACGTACCGGTGGAGAGCACAGATGATGACGCGGACAGGTCCGCGGAGTAACGACCACGACGGGAGGGGAGGCGTCAAGTGAGCACGAAGGACTGGCTCGAGAAGGACTTCTACAAGGTTCTCGGCGTCTCCAAGACCGCCGAGGCCGATGAGATCAAGAAGGCCTACCGCAAGCTGGCGCGCAAGTACCACCCCGACTCCAACGCCGGTGACGCGTCCGCGGAGGCCAAGTTCAAGGAGGTCTCCGAGGCGTACGACGTCGTTGGCGACCCGAAGAAGCGCAAGGAGTACGACGAGGCCCGCCGGCTGTTCGGCAGCGGCGGCTTCCGGATGCCGAGCGGCAGCAGTCAGGGCGGCGGCGGGTTCAACTTCGACGTCGGCGACCTGTTCAACCGCGGTGGTGGTTCCGGTGGCAGCGGCGGCGGTCTCGGCGACATCCTGGGCGGCATGTTCGGCGGTGGTGGCCGGACGACGACCACCACGTCGACGGCCCGGCCGCGGCGCGGTGCGGACATCGAGACCGAGGCGACGATCGAGTTCGCCGAGGCCGTGAACGGTGTCACCGTCGGGCTGCGGATGACCAGCGACGAGCCGTGCAAGACCTGCCGGGGCACCGGCGCGAAGTACGGCACGGTGCCGAAGGTCTGCCTGAAGTGCGAGGGCACGGGTATGCAGACCTCGGTCCAGGGCGGCGTGTTCGCCATGACCGAGCCGTGCACCGAGTGCAAGGGGCGCGGCCTGGTCGTCGACGAGCCGTGCGAGACCTGCCACGGCTCCGGCCGCGGCCAGTCGAGCAAGACCATGCAGGTCCGCATCCCCGCGGGCGTGCAGGACGGTCAGCGGATCCGGCTGAAGGGCAAGGGCGCGGCCGGCGAACGGGGTGGCCCCGCGGGCGACCTCTACGTCACCGTGCACGTGAAGTCGCACCGGATCTTCGGCCGCCAGGGCGAGCACCTGACGCTGAACGTCCCGGTGAGCTTCACCGAGGCCGCGCTCGGCGCCGAGATCAAGGTCCCGACGCTGGACGGCATGCCGGTCACGGTCCGGATCCCCGCCGGTACGGCGAACGGCAGCAAGCTGCGCGTCCGTGGCAAGGGCTCGGTCCGGCGGGACGGCACCAAGGGCGACATCCTGCTCACCCTCGAGGTGCAGGTCCCGCACGAGCTGACCGACGAGCAGCGCGCCAAGCTGCAGGAGTTCAACTCGGCGTCGGACCACCCTGACCTGCGGGCCGGGTTGTTCGGGAGCTCGTGATGGGCCTCCCGTTCAGCCAGGTGCCGACCTGGGACGACCGCACTCCGATCTACGTGATCTCGGTGGCGGCCCAGCTGGCCGGCATGCACCCGCAGACCCTGCGCCAGTACGACCGGCTCGGCCTCGTGGTGCCGAGCCGGGCGTCCGGCCGCGGCCGGCGGTACTCGGCGTACGACGTGGCGAGGCTTCGCTACGTGCAGCACCTGTCCCAGGAAGAGGGCGTCAACCTGGCGGGAATTCGGCACATCCTCGCGCTACAGTCGGAGGTGGAGGACCTGCGAAGGCGGGTCAACCAGCTCCTCGCAGAAGTCCAGCGCGGTGTCGGTGTGTCCCGGCAGAGCACGAACAGCCGGGTCTTCTCAGCCGGTCCGGCCGGCGACGTGATCGCCATGGGCCGGCAGCAGACCACGACGCGCTGGATCCGGACCCAGCCACTGGAGCTGGGTCCCCGCTGACCCAGCATTCTCCGACCACCGGAGGATTCCCGAACCCACCCTTCGGATCCTCCGGTCCCGTGGAGGTCGTCGTCCCCCCGACGCCTCCACCGTCGAAGGCGCGCTATCCCCCCAGCGCCCTTCGGCCCCCGCAGGGTGGTCCGTTCCAGGACCGCCCTGCGGCTCGCTCGCAACGGAGCCCCCGGCCTGCACGGCCGGGGGCTCCTTGCGTTCATCTCCCGGTCACCGCGGGCCATGTTGTCTGCGGCGGTTCACCGCCTACCCTGGCGAAGTGACACTCAGTCTGCAGACAGACCGGCTGATCATCCGGGACTGGGAAGAAGACGACGCCGAGGCCGCGCTGGAGATCTACGGCTCGGCCGATGTGGCGCCCTGGCTGTCGCCGGCCATCGACAAGGTCCCCGACGTCGCCAGCATGCGGCTCCTCCTGCAGGCCTGGATCGAGGCCCAGCCGAACTTCGTCCTCCCCGCGGGCCGGTGGGCTGTTGCCCGCCGGGACGACGGTGAGGTCGTCGGCGCACTGGTGATCCGCCTGCTCCCGCCGTACGAGGAGGACCTGGAGATCGGCTGGCAGCTGCGGCCGAGCGCCTGGGGCCATGGGTACGCGACCGAGGCCAGCCGCGAGCTGATGCGCTGGGCGTTCAAGGAAGGTGCCGTCGACGAACTGTTCGCCGTCGCCCGCCCGAACAACAAACGCGCCATCGCCACGGCCCGCCGGCTCGAGATGCAGTGGGTCGGCGAGACCGACAAGTACTACGACCTGAATCTGCAGGTCTACCGCATCCGCGCCTCAGAATTCAGGGCCTGAAGCAACCAGCGGCTGCGACTGGGTGGCCACGTCACAGTCCGCCGGCGATGAAGCCGAGGGTGAGCTGCTCGAACTTCCGGCGGGTGGCGTCGGGGGCGTCGCGCAAGGGCCCTTGGCCGGTGAGGACAGCGAGTCCATGCACCGTGGACCAGATCGGGTACTCGATGCCGTCCCGTCGTCCGGGCGCGAGCACACCGGCGACGACGAGCTCATCGAGGACGGCTCGCAGCTGACCGAGGGGTGACCGGTCCTGCCCGGTCCCATCGACCGTAGCGGCGTACTCATGCTGCGCCGGCACTGCGAACGCCGTGGCGAACAGTCCGGGCTCCTCGCGAGCGAAATCCAGGTACGCGGCACCGATCGCGCCGAGACGGCGACCGGCAGCCGCGGCATCGCCATGCTTGCCGCGCACCCGACTGACACCGGCGGCCATCCGATCCGCCAGTTCGCGCATCGCCGCCGCACAGACCGCGGCGAGCAGTTCGTCACGGTCGGCGAAATGCCGATAAGCGGCGTTGGGCACGACGCCCACCAGTCGGGTCGCCTCGCGTAGCAGGACAGCGTCCGGGCCACCGGTCCGGGCCAGCTCCAGCCCGGCGGCGACGAGACCGTCGCGGACCGCGCCCCGCACCCTCCGCCGCGTCGGCTCTGGTGTCATGGGCAACAGACTAACTTAGTGGACACCGTCCACTTGTCGCGTTAATGTGGACAGTGTCCACTAAACGAGGAGGAGTGATGGGCAAGAGTGACGAGGCGATACTGGTGACCGCGGACCAGTGGTACGCCGGCGGGCGGCGGATCCTGTATCACCCGGATCCGGCGCGGGTCCTGCCCGAGGAGGCGGCCGCAACCCCTGGCGCCTTGCGGGTCTTCGAGCGTGTCGTCGGCGCGTGGGCGCATGGCCGGAGATCGTGGCCGTGTTCATGATGAACGGCGGCCTGTTCGCCGACTCGCACACGCACCCGTGGCAGGTCACGCCGATGCTGCGCAGCCCGCTGGGCGCGTTGGCCATGCGCCGGGCGCAACGCTCGCCGGACATGTTCGACTCGGCGATGCTCGGCGCACGGTTGTACTCCCGCAGCTACCGCCCCAGCCCGGAGGAGCTCGCCGAACTGCGGTCGGCGGTCACGCGCCGGGAGGGTGCGGCATTCCTCCATCGAGCCGCCGGGTTTCGTCCAGGAACATCGCCGCCATGCCCAGCGCTGGGATCTCGCCGCTGTCGCACGTGACCTGGCGGACACCGTGGCCGTGTACGTCGGCGGCAGCGAGGAAGACCGCTACGAACACCGCCAGGTCGCCGCCGCCCGGATCCGTGTGCCGAGTGCCGACGTACTGACCTTTCCTGGCGGTCACCTGACCACCAGCGAGCTCCGGACCTGCTCGCCGACGCCATCCGCGAGATCGCCTCGCGTCATGGTGTCGGCGTCCGTCCCGACCTTTCGAAGGAGCACCGATGACCAAGCTGTTTCCCCTGCTCGAACGCAATGCGGAGTTCGCCCGGACCTACTCCCCGGCCGCGCTCGGCCTGCCTGCCGTACCGGTGGTCGTCGTCACCTGTCTCGACCACCGCATCGACCCGGCTCTTGTCCTCGGGCTCGAGCTTGGGGACGCCCCCGTCATCCGCAACGCCGGTGGACGGGTCACGCCGGCCGTCATCGACGACGTCGCCTACCTCGCGTTCCTCGCCGAGCAGCTGCGCGGCGGCGCCGGCGCGGCCGATACGCTCTTCGAGGTCGCGGTGATCCATCACACGCAGTGTGGGACAGCCTTCCTGGCCGACCCCGAGTTCCGCCGGCGGGCGGCCGAGGCGACCGGCCTCTCCGAGGTGGCGCTGGAGGCCTCCGCCGTCGCCGACCCGCAGATCACCGTCAAGGCCGATGTCGAGCGGCTGCTCGGCTCACCGCTACTGTCACCCAAAGTGAGCGTCTCGGGACACGTCTACGACATCGCCACCGGCTACCTCACCACGACCGTCGACGCCCGTTTTCCACAGCCGGCGAACTGAGCCTCAACCAGCGGCAGTCAAACGGATACAACTTGTAGTGAGGGTGGGTGGGGACCCTGAGATTTCCCCAGGATTTCTCAGAGTTGAGTGGAATGGACTCAAGTTTGGATAAGTTGTAACCAGTGACTGTTGTAACTTGAGCTGGAAAGGCTGGAACTCGATGGACGTTCAGCGGTTGACGACGCTGGCCCGGGAAACCCTGTCGGTCGCGATCCGTCAGACCTCCGCGGCGGGCAACCCGACCGTGGAGCCCATTCACCTGCTCTCGGCGTTGCTCGCGCAGCCCGAGGGGACGACGATCGGTCTCCTCGAGGCCGCCGGTGCCGACGTGGACGCCGTACGCCGCAAGACCGCCGAGCAGCTGAGCCGGCTGCCGAAGGCGAGCGGTGGCAGCGTGCAGGCGCCGAGCCTGTCGCCGAAGACCAGCGACGTGCTGTCGCAGGCGGAGCAGCGGGCCCTCGGGCTCGGGGACGAGTACGTCTCCACCGAGCACCTGCTGATCGCGCTCGCGACCGTCGAGGGCAACGCGAAGTCGGCGCTCGGCGTGGGCGCCGACGCGTTGCTGCAGGCGTTCGACCAGATGCGTGGCAACCGCCGGATCACCTCCCCGGAGGCCGAGGGCACCACCAAGACGCTGGAGAAGTACGGCGTCGACCTGACCGAGCGGGCCAAGGACGGCAAGCTCGACCCGGTGATCGGACGTGACTCCGAGATCCGCCGCGTCGTGCAGGTCCTGTCCCGCCGGACCAAGAACAACCCGGTCCTGATCGGTGAGCCCGGCGTCGGCAAGACCGCCGTCGTCGAGGGACTGGCCCAGCGGATCGTGGCCGGCGACGTGCCCGAGTCGCTGCGTGGCCGGCGGCTGATCAGCCTCGACCTCGGTGCGATGGTCGCGGGCGCGAAGTACCGCGGTGAGTTCGAGGAGCGGCTGAAGGCCGTGCTGACCGAGATCAAGGAGTCCGACGGCCAGATCATCACGTTCATCGACGAGTTGCACACCGTCGTCGGCGCCGGTGCGACCGGTGAGGGCGCGATGGACGCGGGCAACATGCTGAAGCCGATGCTGGCCCGTGGCGAGCTGCGGATGATCGGCGCCACCACCCTGGACGAGTACCGGACCCGGATCGAGAAGGACCCGGCGCTGGAGCGCCGCTTCCAGCAGGTGTTCGTCGGTGAGCCTTCGGTTGAAGACTCGATCGCCATCCTGCGTGGTCTGAAGGAGCGGTACGAGGCGCACCACAAGGTCGCGATCTCCGACTCCGCCCTGTTCGCGGCGGCCACGCTGTCGCACCGCTACATCAGCGGCCGGCAGCTGCCGGACAAGGCGATCGACCTGGTCGACGAGGCCGCGTCCCGGCTGCGGATGGAGATCGACTCGTCCCCGGTCGAGATCGACTCGCTCCGCCGGACTGTGGACCGGCTGAAGATGGAAGAGCTTGCGCTCGCCCGGGAGGAGGACGCCTCCAGCCAGGAGCGGCTCGAGCGGCTGCGCGCTGACCTCGCCGACCGCGAGGAGGAGCTGCGTGCTCTGGAGTCGCGGTGGGAGAAGGAGAAGTCCGGCCTGAACCGGGTCGGCGAGATCAAGGAGCGGATCGACGAGCTGCGCGGCCAGGCCGAGCGGGCCCAGCGCGACGGCGACTTCGAGACCGCGTCGAAGATCCTGTACGGCGACATCCCCGAGCTGACCAAGGAGCTGGAAGAGGCCTCCGCCGAGCCCGAGGTGGCCGAAGGCCCGGAGTCGATGGTCAACGAGGAGGTCGGCCCGACCGAGATCGCCGAGGTGATCGCGATGTGGACTGGCATCCCGACCGGCCGGCTGCTCGAGGGCGAGACCGGCAAGCTGCTCCGGATGGAGGACGAGCTGGGTCACCGGCTGATCGGTCAGCGGGAGGCGGTGAAGGCTGTGAGTGACGCCGTCCGCCGGGCCCGTGCGGGCATCTCGGATCCGGACCGGCCGACCGGAAGCTTCCTGTTCCTCGGTCCGACCGGTGTCGGTAAGACCGAGCTGGCCAAGGCGCTCGCGGACTTCCTGTTCGACGACGAGCGGGCGATGGTCCGGATCGACATGTCGGAGTACGGCGAGAAGCACAGCGTCGCGCGGCTCGTCGGCGCCCCGCCCGGCTACGTCGGGTACGAAGAGGGTGGCCAGCTCACCGAGGCTGTCCGCCGCCGTCCGTACTCGGTGATCCTGCTCGACGAGGTGGAGAAGGCGCACCCCGAGGTGTTCGACATCCTGCTGCAGGTGCTGGACGACGGTCGCCTGACCGACGGCCAGGGCCGGACGGTCGACTTCCGCAACGTCATCCTGATCCTGACCAGCAACCTGGGTTCGGCCTACCTGGCCGACGTCCGGCTCGACGACAACGCCAAGCGGGACCAGGTGATGGCGGTCGTGCGGCAGTCGTTCAAGCCGGAGTTCATCAACCGGCTCGACGAGATCGTGCTGTTCGACGCGCTCGGCAGCGAGGAACTGACCCAGATCGTCGCCCTCCAGGTCGAGGCTCTGCAGCGCCGCCTGACGGATCGCCGGATCACCCTGGATGTCGACGAAGGTGCGATGGAGTGGCTCGCGATGACCGGCTACGACCCGGTCTACGGCGCCCGTCCGCTCCGCCGCCTCGTGCAGTCCGCGATCGGCGACGAACTGGCCCGAGGCATCCTCAACGGCAGTGTCCGCGACGGCGAGACCGTCAAGGTGACGCTGAACGAATCCAAGGACGCCTTGGAAGTAGCCCCCGCCTAGCAACCCCGACAGCCGGGCCGGTTGAAGAACCGGCCCGGCTGTTCTCGCATTGCTCCTTCCGTGAACTGCCTTGTAGACCGGCAGCAGACCCGAAAGGAATCGGCGAGAATGGGCGGGTGACACAACCACGCGCCGACTGGGTCAACACCACGCACGACTGGGCCGGATCGGTCGATCACGCTCATCTGCAGCGGATCCGCGACGACGCCGACAGCTATGCGCCGGGCGGCGTACTCCATCTCGTACTCGAAGTCATCGCCTACCCGGACGACGAGGCGGAGTCGGCCGGGCAGCGGGGGAGTTGTACGGTCACGCTCCACTCCGACGGCTCGATCTCGATCGCTGATGACGGGCGCGGCACCGACACTCGCGTCGACGAACACGGGAACGTCGTGAAGAAGCCGGTCATGGCCACCGAGGACCTCCGCTTCTTCCAGGACCCGGCCGCGCCACTGCTCCCCGATGGCCGGCCGCGCCGCGGTATGTCCGTGGTCGCGGCCCTCAGCGATCACCTCACCCACACCAACCGCCGCGGCAACGGTTCGTGGACCCAGCGCTACGAACACGGCATCCCGGTGACCGATCTCGAAGCCCTCGAGTCGAGCGACTCGACGGGTACGACTGTGCGCTTCCACCCCGACCCTGCGTACTTCGCGCCGACCAGGCTCGCCGCGGCCGACCTGACGCCGTACCTGACCTTCCGGCAGCTCGACATCACCGTCACGACGGGCTGATCGCAACGCCGGTTTTGCTCGATCTGCGAGGATCGTGGGCAGGGGGCAGCTGGAAGGAACACTTGACCGCATGACCGAGCAGCACGGCGACGACTCGACCGAGGACAGGCCCGGCCCGTACCGAGGCGTCTTCGGTTCCGCCGACGCTCCACAGTCTTCCGGCACGACGCCGTACGGCGACCGCCCGAGTGCGTACGGCGATAGTCCGGCAGCGTACGGCGGTATCTACGGAGCCGGCGCGGATGCGGATCAGGCGAACCCGCCGAAGCAGGTCACGATCGCCGCGGTCATCTCGCTCGGCCTCGGTGCGATGTGCCTACTGCTCGCCGCCATCGCGCTCACGTCCGCGGGCGAGCAGGTCTCCGAGGTCCTCACCGGCTCCAAGGACAACCAAGGTGTCGCGGTCGCGGCGGCGATGATCTGCGGCTTCGTGTACCTGCTGCCGGCGATCTACCTCCGCAAGCGCCGCCCATGGGCCCGCTACCTGCTCATCGGCGTCGCCGCGATGGGCATCGCCGGCGGTGTGCTGGCGATGCCCGGCAGCATCCTCGGCCTTGCCATCCACCTCACCCTACTGATCCTGATGCTCCAGCAACCCACCAAGCTCTGGTTCCACCACCGCTGACCGAAGAACCCACCCGTGGAAGAACTGGCGCCGTCCTGACCCAACATGCCCCCGACACCTGTGGACAGCGCCGGTAGGAGGGCGGCGGATTCCTGGACAATCCGTTGGATGCCGAGCTCGACCGCGCCACCGTTCAGCCTGTCCGCCTGGGTCGATGAATCCGTCGTCGTCGGACCTCCCGGTGGCTCCGGCACATACACCATGGCGGCTGTCGTTACCGACCATGGATGCTGCGACGAGCTGCGCCGTGAGTTGACGGAGTTGACCATCAAGCCGGGAGTTCGGCTGCATTGGGTGGGCGAGTCGGTGAAGCGGCGAGACCTGGTCGTCGAGGCGGTCGCGCGGATGGACATCGCCGCGATCCTCACGGTCGGTACGCCGATGGAGCGGTCCAGGCAGGAGCGCGCCCGCAGGTGCTGCCTCGAGCGGTTGCTGTCCGAGCTGGACCAGTTCGGGGTGTCGGAAGCTTGGCTGGAGTCCCGGGCTGCGGCGCAGGACAGACGTGACCTCCGGCTGGTCGACAGTGCGCGTCGCAAGCGCCTGATCTCGCCGGACCTGCAGGTGGGATTTGCCCGGCCGTCGGCCGAGCCGATGCTCTGGTTGCCCGATGCCGTCGCGGGTGCGATGTCGGCGGCTGTCCTCGGCGAGGAGAGGTGGCTGACGGCGATGGCCGCGGTGGTCACGGTCCATCAGGTCGTCATCCGCTGATCAGCGGGAACAGGCTCCGAAATGCGCGAAAGCTGGGGCCCGTCATTCCGGCGGGAATCCCAGCTTCACTTCTCACCTGGCAGCGCGAGGTGAGCTGCTCCTAGTCTCTCACAACCGACCTGCCGGTGTCTCGCACCGTGCACAACCCACCGGGTCAGAGCTTTTGGAGGCGGGTTAGGGCTTCTTGGAGGACTTCGGGTTGTTTGCAGAAGGCCCAGCGGACGAGGGGGCGGCCGAAGTCCTGGTTGTCGTAGAAGACTTGGTGGGGGATGGCTACGACGCCGGCGCGTTCGGGGAGTTGGCGGCAGAAGGTGATGCCGTCGGTGTGGCCGAGGGGGCGGATGTCGGTGGTGACGAAGTACGTGCCCTGCGGGCGGTGGACCTCGAAGCCGAGGTCGGCCAGGCCGTCGCAGAGGAGGTCGCGGCGGGACTGCAGGTCGGCGCGCAGGGCGTCGAAGTAGTCGTTGCCTAGGGCAAGCGCTTGCGCGACGGCGGGCTGGAAGGGCGCACCGGAGGTGAAGGTGAGGAACTGCTTGGCGGTCGTCACCGCCGTCACCACCGACGGCGATCCGGTGACCCAGCCGATCTTCCAGCCCGTGACCGCGAACGTCTTGCCGGCGCTGCTGATCGACACGGTCCGCTCGGCCATCCCGTCGTACGACGCCAGCGGCCGGTGCTCGAGTCCGTCGTACACGAGGTGTTCGTAGACCTCGTCGGTGATGACGACCAGGTCGTGCTGGACGGCGACCGCACTGATCCCGCGCAGTTCCTCGTCGGTGAGGACGGTGCCGGTCGGGTTGTGCGGGGAGTTGATCAGCAGGACCTTCGTGCGCGGGGTGACCGCGGCGCGCAGCTCGTCGAGATCGAGACGGTACGACGGGGCGCGCAGGGTGACCGGGACACGGCGGCCGCCGGCGAAGGCGATGCCAGCCGCGTACGAGTCGTAGTACGGCTCGAGCGCGATCACCTCGTCGCCGGGCTCGACGAACGCGAGCAGCGCGGCGGCGATCGCCTCGGTGGCGCCGGTGGTGACGAGGACCTGCGTGTCCGGGTCGTACGAGAGGTCGTAGAACCGCTTCTGGTGGTCGACGATCGCCTGCCGGAGCGCCGGGATACCGCGGGCCGGCGGGTACTGGTTGGCGCCGGCGCGGATCGCCGCGATCGCATCCTCGAGCAGCGAGTCGGGTCCGTCGCGGTCGGGGAACCCCTGACCGAGGTTGACCGAGCCGGTCGCCACCGCGAGGGCGGACATCTCGGCGAAGATCGTCGTACCGAGGCCGGTCAACCGCTCAGCGTGCGCGCGCATGCCGTCGACCCTAACCTTCGACCGACGTGACCATGTGGCCGAGCCACGTCCGGACGGTCGCGCGGTCGCCGGCGCTGAACGACGCCTCGAGTTCCGCCTCGACCTTGCGTACGGCGGGCGCCGCGTCGGCCAGCCGCTGTTCGCCGGCCGGGGTGAGGTGGACCTGCTGGGTACGACGGTCCGACGGGTTGGGGCGGCGCTCGACCAGGCCGGCTCGTTCCATGCCGGCGATCAGCTCGTTGGCGGACTGGCGCGCCGTACCGACCTCGCGGCCGACCTCGGCGACGGTGCGGCCCGGCTTCTCCCGGACCAGCAGCAGCGTGCCGTACTGCTGCACGGAGAGTCCGTGCTCGTCCAGGGCGAGGGCCAGCGCCGAGCGCATGCTCAGCCAGGCGTGCCGGACGAGGAAGGTGACGCAGCCGGTCGGGTCGCTGGGGTCCATGCATCACATTCTGCCGGGGTCCCTGGGCACGCCGGGACGAAAAAGGAGATTGACAGGTTCCTGTCAATCGAGGACGATGGAAACCTCGTCAGGGTCCTGTCAATTATAGGAGACTTCGTGTCCTCGATCGACCCCTCGCGGCAACGCCGCATTCTCGCCGTCCTGGTCGTGTCGGCCGTCCTGATCTGGATCGACTCGACCGTCCTCGGAATCGCCCTCGAACGCCTCGCCGACCCGGTCGACGGCCTCGGCGCCACCCCGGGCCAGCTGCAATGGGCCATCGGCATCTATTCGCTGCTCTTCGCCACCGCACTCTTCGCGGCCGGCGCGCTCGGTGACCGGTACGGCCACCGGACCGTGCTGATGGCCGGCCTGCTCATCTTCGGCGGCTCATCGGCCTGGGCCGCCTGGGCCGGCGGTCCGGTCGAGCTCATCCTGGCCCGCGCGACGATGGGTCTGGGCGGAGCACTGATCATGCCCACGTCGATGGCCATCATCGGCTGGACGTTCCCGCCGGAGCGCCGGGCCGGAGCGATCGCGGCCTGGTCGTCGTCGGCCGGCGTCGGTGTCGCCATCGGCCCGGTGCTGGGCGGCGTACTGATCGACCACTTCTGGTGGGGATCGGTCTTCACCATCAACCTGCCGATCGTCGCGTTCGGTCTGGTCGGCGCCGCGCTCGTCCTCCCGAACCCGAAGAGCCCGCGGCGGCGCAAGCTCGACCCGGTCGGCCTCGGCCTGTCCACCCTCGGTCTGCTCGGCGTCTCGTACGGGCTGATCGAGGGCGGTCACCAAGGCGGCTGGAACCGCTGGCAGGTCTGGTCGAGCATCGCCGTCGGCCTCGTCCTGCTGGCCGGCTTCCTGTACTCCGAATGGCGCGAGCACGAGCCGAGCTTCGACCCGCGCCTGTTCCGCAACCGCCGCTTCGCCGCGGGCAACTTCGCCCTCGCCGCGGTCTTCCTGACGATCACCGGGCAGAGCTTCTACCTGGCCTTCTATCTGCAAGGCGCGCGTGGCATGAGCGCCCTGTCGGCCGGACTGATGTCACTGCCCGGCGCGGCCGGAGTAGTGGTTGGTTCACCGCTCGGCGCGCGCCTGGCCGCTCGCTTCGGGGTGGCACGAGTGTCTGGCACGGCTGTACTCGCGCTGGCATTGTGCTTCGCGCTCAACCTCACGTACGACGTGCACACCTCGCTGATCTGGATCGGTGCCGTCGGTGCACTGGCCGGCCTGGCGATCGGTGTGACCGTCGCACCCACCACCGCGGCCGTGATGGCGACTCTGCCGATGGATCGCATCGGCGCCGGCTCGGCTGTCAGCAATGCGCTGCGTCAGGTCGGCAGCGTTCTCGGTGTCGCTGTCCTCGGCACGATCGTGTCGTCGACGTACCAGCATCGGATCGCACCGTCGCTGGCCGGCCTTCCCGACAACCTCCGGGAAGCCGCGGGGACGTCCGCCGAGGCAACCCGGCACGCCGCCGGCACCATCAGCCGGCCGGACCTGGTGCATGTCGCGAACAACACCTTCGTCCACGCGATGCACACCGCCGCAGCGGTTGCCTCCGGCATCGTCTTCGTGGGCGCAGTCGTACTCACACTGGCGTTCCGCGCGGCCCGCCGTACGCCGGAGGTCCCGGCCGAGCCCGAGCCCACCACCGTCGAGGTGTGAGCAGACCGCTGGGGACGAGTTGGGTGGCCTCTCATCCCCAGCGGCCGGTCAGCTCCAGGGTGACGGTGGCGGCGGAGGTACGACGGCGGGGCGGTCCTCGCACCACGTTGCTCCGGTCCAGCCGCCGTCGTTGCCGGCCAGCAGGCGTACGTCGAACTCCGGCGGCCCGTTGAAGTGGAACGTCCCGCAGTTGTTGACGAACGGCGCCCCGACGTTGCGCGCGTCGACATTCTCGAACGTCGCCCAGCCGCCGACCCGGGCGTTGACCACGTTGGTCCCGGTGCCGTCGACCTTGATGTTGCGCACAGCAACGTTCGTGATCGCGTAGTCGTCCTTGACCGGCCAGTCGACGACGAACATCATCGCGTTGTACGTCGAGTCGAGGAACGAGCTGTCGGTGATCTCGATCGTCCCGGACATCGTGGACTGCAACGCGTACAGCCAGATCGCGCCGAGCCCGATGTCCCAGTTCAGGTCGCGCGGACCACCGCGGACCGTGGTGTTGCGGGCGAACGTCAGCTTCCCCTCGAACGGCGTCGCGTTGAACCGCGAGCCCGCATGCAACGTGCTGCCCTCGCGGATCGGGTCGGCGACCAGGTTGTCGGTGACCGCGTTGTCGCGACCGCCGTAGATCGCGATGTCGTTCGCGAGTACCGGCGTCTGGACTGTGTTGTGGTCGTAGACGTTGTTGTGATTGACCAGGCCGTCCGGGTTGGACTCTGACCACATCGCCAGTCCGTCGTCGCCGCTGTTGCGGACGAAGTTATCTGTCGCCCGGACGTTCGAGACGCCGAGATGCAGGTTCATCCCGTCGGCGACCGCGTCCGTGACGATGTTGTTGCGGATCAGCAGCCCGTCCATCGGGCCGTCGAGCCAGATGCCGACCTTGGTGTGGTGCAGATAGAGGTTCTCGATCGTCGAGCCGCCGCCGATGGCGCCGCCGATCCCGTTGACCTGATCGGTGTCGATCCGTTCCCGTACGTCGCTCTCGATCGCGAAGTCGGCCAGGTGAACCCGGGTGCTCCCGCCGTCGGCGGCGTACTTGCCGTAGAAGCCGGGAGCGCTGTGCACGGACTTGTCCGGCGCGGGTTCGGCCAGCGGCAGGACCTTGCCCTTGATGATCGTCCACCAGTTGCCGGCGCCGCGGACCGTGACGTTGTCGACGAGGATGTGGCGGTTGACCTGGAACGTGCCCGGCGGGATGAAGACCGACCAGCCGATCCGCTTGGCGGCCGCGATGGTCCGATCGATGGCGGGTGCGGCGTCGTGCCGGCCAGTGGGATCGGCACCGAACAGCCGCACGTCGAGGGATCGCGTGGGTTGCTTCAACGGTGCGTTCACCAGTTCGAAGTCGGCGAGGTCGAGGACATACCACGCCGCGGGTGTGTTGCGAGGTACGGCGAACCGGACGCGATCGCCGGCGCGATACGTCCGATCCAGCAGGAGGCGCTGCTCGTCGTAGAAGTGGTTCGGCCGGAACGGTTTGCTGACCGGATCCGGCTCGGGCTTCCACCAGCCCGGGATCGGGTCGACGTTCGGGTCGTTGGAGAACGGATACATCCCGTAGAGCCAGGCGTACTGCGACGTCAGCGTCATCGTCCGCCTGTGCTTCCCGTTGACCGTCACGTCCAGCGGCGCCGTGATCCCACCACCGCCCGGTGCGTCCGGGATGCTGTAGCGAAGCGTCAGCGCGTTGGCCGGCCGGGTCAGCGTGAATTCGACGTACTGCGAAGGTTGCAGGCGTACGGCGGTCCGTCCGGACGCCTCGGCCGGCAATGTGTAGGCCTCCCGGCTCGGGCCGATCTTCTCGCCCGTGTAGTCAGCGTTCTCGGCCTCTTGCTCGAGGAACGCGACCTCCGCTCCGCGCCCGGAGACGAGCGCCGGATCCAGCCCGGCGCGGGTGATCCGCGGCGCCGGGCGAGTGGCGACCGCGGGAGTAGTGAGGACGGCACCCAGGAGTGCGGTGGTGAGCGCGACCGCGACGGCGCGCAGGTGTGATCGGGACATTGGCGGATCCCCTCCAGACGAACTGCCTGGAGGGTATGTAGTCGAGCACCCGTCTGCAAGATCTCGACAGAAGAAAGAAAATTCCTTTCAGGAGCGAGGGCTCGGCGGACGCATCATGAAGACGTCGACCGGGTCCTCGGACTCCATGACGAAACCGTGCCGCTCGTACAGCCGGCGGGCCGCGCTGCCCTGCAGGACGTTCAGGCCGACGGTCGCGCCCCGGGCGTCGGTTTGCTCCAGAAACGAGCGCAGGATCGCCGATCCCAGCCCTCGGCCCTGGCAGTGTGGTGCGAGGTAGAAGTGCTCGAGCCACTGCCTGTCGGCGCTGGGGCGGAGCGTGATGGAGCCCGCGAACTCGCCGTCGACCAGGATGATCGAGGTGTGCTGCTGGGAGAGCGAATCCCGCAACCGCTGCCGCACGCGGTGCTCGTCGTACCGCCCGAGGCGCTCCAGGTCCGGACGCATGACGACAGCGCGCAGGTCGGCGAGCGGCTCGATGTCGGTGGTAGCCACAGCGCGCAAGGCCCACTCCGAGGCCCGTGCCACCTGCGTGTCCATCGTCAACTCGCCGGCACCGCTTCGGCCGGCAGGTCGACCTGGGGCACGGGGCGGAGGGCCCGGAGCCAGAGTTCGGTCTGGGCGATGTGGGCGGAGGCGGCCGTCGCGGCGGCCGCCGGGTCGCGGGTGGCGATGGCGGCGAGGATGGCGCGGTGGCCGCGGTCGCTGGTCTGCTTGATGGCGTCGAAGTCCGCGCCGGGCTCGAAGATGCGGTAGTGACCACCGCGGCCCCGGATCACGCCGGTCAGGGCGGTGACGGTCGGGTTGCCGCCCGCCGTACAGATCGCGTTGTGGAACTCGGCGTCGAGGTGCTGGATCTCGGTCGCGTCGGTGGTCGACTCGAGGCGGTCGAGGATGTCACTCAGGCGCGCCTGCAGGTCCGGGTCCTGGCGGGCTGCGGCCGAGGCGGTGGCGTGCGCCTCCAGCACGCGGCGGACCTCGAGCAACTCGAGCACGCCTTCGAGTGGGATCAGCTCGACCGATAGCGAGAACCGGCTGATGATCTCGGCCGGATCCAGCGCCGAGACGTAGGTGCCCGAACCGTGCCGTGACTCGATCACGCCGAGCGCCGCCAGCGACCGGGCCGCCTCGCGCAACGAACTGCGCGACACCCCGAGGTGGTCGCACAGCTCGGGCTCCGGCGGGAACTTGGCCCCCGGTCCGAGCTCCCCGGACGCAATCATCTGGCGCAGGCCGGCCAATGCCTTGTCGGTGGCTGCCACTCGCTACCTCCCCGTCCCTGTCGATACACGTGCAGGGTAAGTCCTCAGACCAATCGCGGTCACATTGCCCTCTGTGCGAGCCGTGCCCCGCGAGGTGCCGACCGATTCATCAGATGTCAGGAGGTCAGTTCGCGGGCGACGACGAGCCCGAGCTGGAAGCGGGTGGTGACACCACGGTCGGCCATCACATGCGCGATCCACCGCCGCGTGGTCCGGAGGCTGATCCCGAGCTGGCGGGCGATCGCCTCGTCCTTCAGCCCGGCCGAGAGCAGTTGCAGGACCCGCTGCTCGGACTTGGCCGGCGGCTGGCCGCCGTTCAGGTGCTGGTCGAACGGGATGCTCCGCTCCCACATGCCGTCGAAATGCGTGACGAGCAGCGAGAGCAAGGAACTCGGATGGACCAGCACCGCGGTCTCCGCCGCGTCCGCTCCGGCGACCCCCAGCGGCAACAGCGCGAGGCGGCGGTCCACGATGACCAGCTTGGTCGGCACCACCGGCGAGAGCCGTGCTTGCTCGCCCGCATCCCGGAAGGCCGTCATCCTGGCGAGCTGGCCCGGCTCGGTCAGCGACTCGGTGGAGTAGATCGCTCGCCACCGCACGCCGCGGGCCAGGGCGTCCATCTCGTCAGGGTTGTCCCGTGCACCGACGTACGGCGGCTTGTCGAACACCACCACCTCGTGCTCGGCGCCGCTCATCAGTTGGACCGCCCGCTGACTGATGGCGGCCTGGCCGCTGATCAGCTCGACCACCTGCGAGGTGTGCTCGTAGCGCGTGCCCTGGTGGAAGTCCGCGAGCAGACTCTCCGCCGCCAGCCTGGCCCGCTCGAGCTCGTCCTGGCGGTGGGCGATCAGCGAGCCGACTGCGACGTCCGGCGGTGCCGGGAGGAATCTCGCCGGAACGCCGGGCCTCCTGCTCACCAGTCCGCATCGTTCGAGCCGCGCGATCGCCTGCCGGGCACGGGTCGCGCCGATCTCGGTTCCGGCCGTCAGCTCGGCCAATGTCGAGCCGGGAGCGGTCAGCAACCGCCGGTAGAGCTGCTCGTCCAGCGCGGCGACACCGACGGCGGAGAGCTTGCCCTCGTCACGTCGCTCCCTGGTGGACATCGTGGCGAGAGTACTCCGCGGAACCGGTCTCGGCGCAGCGAATATCTCGATGGCCGGTGAAGGACATTGGCTGCATCGTGCCGCCCGATCCCCTGGCCGCTCGCTGCGTGCCGTGAGCACACTGCATCCGCCATAGATCGATTTCCGTCCTGCCATCGGGAGTGCCCTCATGCATCCTGTACCGAGACGTGTCGTCCGGGGGGCGGTGGCGTTGGCGACGCCGCTGACCCTCGTCCTCGCGGCCACCCCAGCTTTCGCCACACCCTCGACGCCGACTTCTCCGACGCCCAGCACGCGGGTGATCGTCCAGTTCGCCGGCGCCCCGGCTCCGTCCGCTGGAACGCGGGCTCGGCAGCAGGCCGCGACCGTGCAGGCCGCACATGCGAGCTTCCGGCAGTCCGTCGCCACCGCCGGTATCCATGCCACTGTGACCCGCGAGTTCAGCCAGCTCCTCAACGCCGTGGCCGTCACCACGGACGAAGCCGGCGCCGCCCGGCTCCGCACGCTGCCCGGCGTGACCGCGGTGTACCCGGACCAGCAGCTGCACTCCACCAGTGACGCCGCACTGTCGCAGATCCAGGCGCCTCAGGTGTGGCAGACCAAGGATCGGAAGGGTACGCCGGTCACCGGCGCCGGGCAGACGATCGCGATCGTGGACACCGGGATCGACTACACCCACCCCGATCTCGGGGGCGGATTCGGCCATGGTCACAAGGTCGCCGCCGGGTACGACTTCGTCAACAACGACACCGATCCGATGGACGACAACGGTCACGGCACCCACGTCGCCGGGATCGTCGCCGGCCGCACTACTCAGGCTGACGGCCGGACCGGCGTCGCGCCGGACGCGACCCTCACCGCCTACAAGGTCCTGGGCGAGGACGGCCGCGGCTACGAGTCCGCGGTCATCGCCGGGTTCGAGGCCGCGGTGGCCGTCGACAACCCGTACCGCGCGGACGTGGTGAATCTGAGCCTGTCCGGCGACCCGGCCCCCGACGACCCGCTCGAGCAGGCCGCCGAGAACGCCGTCCACGACGGGGTCGTCGTGGTCGCTGCCGCAGGCAACGAAGGTCCCGGCGAAGGCACCGTCGGTTCGCCGGCGGAGGCGCCCGGCATCCTCGCGGTCGGCGCCAGCATCACCGGCATCGACGTACCGACCGTCACGGTCACCGCGCCGGTCCGGCGCGCACTCGACGTCCAGCGGGTGGGACTGTCGGCGAACCCGCCGGCCGGTGGTGAGGACCTGGAGGTCGTCGACGCGGTCAACGGCGCGCCGGGCGACTACGATTCCATCGACGCCGCCGGGAAGGCCGTCCTGGTCGCGTACAACAGCGAGACGCTCGGCGACATCCTCGCGACGGCCGAGCAGCACGGCGCGAAGGCGGTGCTGCTGCGAACGCCGAACTACTACAGGGGAGGCGCGGGTCACCTGCTGCTCCCGGCCTTCGCCACCGGTTCGTCGAACGATCCGGGCAAGGCTTCGATGGTCGCTGCCGTGATGAACGGGACCGATGCGTCGGATCTGGCGCAGTGGCTCACGCAAGGCCCGGTCCAGGTGCACATCGGTGGCACCGACGCGACCGACCAGATCGCCGGGTTCAGCTCCCACGGGCCTGCGTCGGGCAGCTTCGCGATCAAGCCGGATCTGGTCGCGCCCGGCGTCGAGATCCGGTCCACCTGGCCCGGCGGTCAGTACGCCGACGACAGCGGTACCAGCATGGCCGCGCCGCATGTCGCCGGTGCCGCCTCGCTGATCCGGCAGGCGCACCCCGACTGGACCGCCGAGCAGGTCGCCGCAGCCCTGACCGGGGGCGCCGACCGGCTCTCCGGGTACGACGCCGTCACCCAAGGATCGGGTCGCCTCGACGTGGCCGGTGCCGACCGGCTGGCTGTCCTGCCGAGCAAGCGGTCCCTGAGCCTGGGCGTCGCTGACCTCAGCAGCCACACACTGCGCTCCACGACCACGCTCACGCTGACCAACGTGTCGTCCACGACCAGGACGCTGCACTTCGACGCGAAGCCGGCCACTGGCACGCCGGCGAAGGTCTCTGTGACTCCGGGCTCCGCCCGACTCAGCCCGGGGACGAAGGTGACGATCCGGCTCACGGTGACCGGCCCGCGTCCGTCCGGTGGCGCGGACTGGAGCGGCTGGCTGCGTGCCTCGGTCAGTGGATCCCCGGAATTGTCCGTCCCCTGGCTGCTGGCCGTGCGTCCGCTCGACCTACACGCGAACCCCGACCCGACCGTCTCGGGTGCCTCGGTCTACATCCACTCGGAGGCCGGTCTGGCCGCGGCTCCGCGGGTGTCCGTGACTGCGCCCGGTTCCCATCACGCGATCACCGGTACGGCGACGTTCGACCACACCGGCTGGTGGCGGTACACCGTGCCTGCCGGGCCGGCCGGCGCTTACCAGGTGTCCGCGGTCGCCCGGACCCCTTCGGGCGCCTGGCTCGACGGACAGACGTCGTACGAAGAGCTGGGCACCGCGCACGGGTCCGGCCCGAACGGATGGCAGTCCGTCGGTCCGACCAGTCAGGGTGCGGACAAGATCGGCTACACCTCGAAGGCCGGGCGGATGTTCGCCCTGCCGTACCTGTCGCCGCGGCCCGGTGTGTTCCGGACCGACGACGCCGGCACCACCTGGCGTGAGCTGCGCAACGTCCCGATCGGTGGCGGCGTGAACCTGGGGATGGCGACCGACCCGACCCGGCCGGACACGGTGTACCTCGCGGTCGAGGGCGGGCCGGACCCGACGTACCAGGGGAAGATCCTGGTCAGCCACGACGCGGGCGAAACGTGGACCACACTGCCGTTCCCGGACGTCAGCCCGAGTGACCTGTCCATCGACCCGACCGGGCGGATCCTCATCGTGCCCGCGTTCGATAACAGCATCTACGTCAGCACCGACCGCGGTCAGACGTGGACGAACTACCCGAGCCCGGGCGAGCACCTGCAACACGTCAGCCTGATCGGCCACGACCTGTACTTCGGCGACGGCCTCAAGCTCTACGTCATCCGGAACGTCGACGGTACGCCGGAGCCGCGGCAGGAACTGTTCACCTCGCCCGAGGAGGACCAGTTCGTGGAGGAGGTCGTCGGTGACGCGAATCTCCTCGTGGCGCGCACCGCGCGGCGGCTCTACCTGTCCCGTGACCACGGTGCGACCTGGCAACCCGGACTGGCTGCGGCGGAGACCGACACGTTCGCCACGGTGCAGTTGGTCAACGGTGACCTGTACGCCGCGACCGATGGCCAGATCTTTGTCGACCGTGGCGAGGGGACGCAGTGGAGCACGGTGCCGGCTCCGGTCGGCAACGACATCTTCCGGATCTCCTCACCGCCGAACAGCAAGCGGCTGGTGGTTTCCGCGGTGGGCAGCGGTTTGTACGTCACCGACGATTCCGGTGCCACGTACCACCGCGTCGGCCTGACCAGCGCCGACGTTCATGCGCTGGCAGTGGGGCAGGACGCGTCCGGAAAGTCCACCCTCGTCGCCGGTACGACGTTCTCCACCTTCACGACCGGGTTGCCGGTGCAGCCTGCTCCCAGCCCGGCCGACCACGACTGGGGACTCAACGGCAGCGACATCCTGCTGGGGAACCGGATCACGGCGCTGGCCACCGACCCGTCCGATCCGCACCGGCTGTTCCGGGCCGTGTCGAAGGCGCAGGGCCGTCCGACGATCGAGGAGTCGACCGACGGCGGCAGGACCTGGACGGTCAAGATGAGTGTGCTGGCCAATGCCCGGGTCTACCAGATCGTCGTCGACCCGGCGAACCGCGACTACATCTATGCGGCGGTCAACGACGTCCTGAGCCCGGGCGTGGTGGTCAGCCGTGACGGTGGCAAGACCTGGCGGAAGAACAACCTGCCCATCCTCGTCACCGCGATCGCCGCCGATCCGCGCAACCCCGACCACCTCTGGCTCGGCGGACCGGACGGGTTGTACCGCTCGGACGATCAGGGCCAATCGGTCCAGCGGCTGTCCGCCGTACCGGTGTCGGTCCTGGCGCTCGACCCGCACAACCCCGACCACCTGGTCATCGGCGGGAGCGGCTTGTACGACAGCCGGGACGGTGGCCGGACCGTCAAGGCAGCCTCGACGTCCGGGTTCCGGCTGAACATCACCGCCCTGACGTACGGCGCCGACGGCCAGCTCTTCGCGGCCGACGGTGACGGCGCCGACGCGGGACTCCCGGTCGGCGGACGGGGTGTGCTGAACAGCCGCGACGGCGGGCGCAGCTGGCACAACATCTCCGACGGATTGCCCAACCTGGACGTGGCCAGCCTGATCACGTCACCGGACGGGCGGTGGCTGTACGCCGGGACCGCCGGCGGTGGCGTCTACCGCATCACGACCCATTGAGCACGACCTACTGAGTCGTCCGGCCGGTCCCGTGGCGCCGCGGGACCGGCCGGACATCTACGTCATATCCCTGAGGAACGCGGGCAGATCCCGGACCTGCCACTGCTTCGGCGCGATCCGCCGGTACGGTGTCCCGTCCGCCAACGGCTCGTCCGCGACCCACGCCGTCGTCATACCGCGTTCGTGGGGGAGGGTGAGGTTCACCTCGAGGTCGTCGATCATCGCCGCCCGCGCCGGGTCGATCGCGAAGCGGGTCAGGAACGCGTCGAGGCTCTCCGGGTACGGCTTCGGGATCAGGTCGCCGGCGAGGATGTCGAAGACACCGTCGAAGTGAGTCGTCAGCCCGAGTCGCCCGAGCGCCTGCTCGGCGTGGTAGACGGAGCCGTTCGTGTAGACGAAGCGCCGTCCCGGCAACGCCTCGAGCGCCGTGGCGAGGTCGGGATCCGGGGTCAGCACCGAATAGTCGATCCGGCGCTCGAAGCCGAGGAACTCGTGCGGGTCGATGTCGCGAGTGACCATGGCACCGCGCAGCGAGGTCCCGTACGGCGCAACCAGCTCGGCCTGGATCCGCCGGGCACCGGTCAGGTCGGTGCCGTAGAAGCCGGCGACGGCCGAGAGGATGCCGTGCGTGAGTTGCGCGGCCAGTGCGGAGCCGGCGGGATACAGCGTGTTGTCGAGGTCGAGGATCCAGGTGTCGACGTCAGGCCGCATCTGGCCAGGGTAGTGACACACTGGGGGCGTCACCGACGGGAGGATTTGAACGTGGCGACTGCGCTCATCACCGGGCCGGCGACCGGGATCGGCCGTGCGTTCGCGGACAAGCTGGCGCGGGAAGGCTACGACCTGGTGCTGGTGTCGCGGGACGAGGCGCGGCTGAAGGAGGTCGCGGCCGACATCGCCCGGCTCCACGGGGCCGCGTGCGAGGTGCTGGCCGCGGACCTGACCGATGCGGACGACCTGGCCCGGGTGGAGGAACGGTTCCGGACCGGACCGATCGAGGTGCTGGTGAACAACGCCGGCTTCGGGCAGAAGAAGCCCTTCTGGGCCAACCCGGTCGAGGTCGAGGAGAAGCAGCTCGACCTGCTGGTGCGCGTCGTACTGCGGCTCACGCATGCCGCCGTACTCCCGATGATCGAGCGCGGATCCGGTGCGGTGATCAACGTGTCGTCGGTGGCCGGGTTCTTTCAGCGCGGCAGCTACAGCGCGCACAAGTCGTGGGTGACGAACTTCTCCGCCGGGCTGGCGATCGAGCTGCGCTCCAAGGGTGTTGCCGTGATGGCGCTGTGCCCGGGGTTCGTCCACACCGAGTTCCACGAGCGGATGGGGATGGACAAGACGATCATCCCGTCGTTCATGTGGCTGGACGCGACCGATCTGGTCGACGCGGCCTGGAAGGACCTGATGCGCGGCAAGTCCGTCTCGATCCCCACCCGCCGCTACAAACTCATCGTGGCCGCCGGCCGCTACACCCCCCGCTCACTCATCGCCCGCTTCTCCACCGTGGGCCTCGACGGCCGCCGCCGCGCCTGACCCGCGAGGCGACCCAACGGACGACGGCCGGGTGGCGAAAAACGCCGACAGGTAAGGCCTTTGAGCCCTGGTGTGGACCCGTCATGATCTGTGATTCTTGTTTATTGGCCGCGCACTCGAGGGGCCGCTGGGGGGCGCGGCGAGTGCGGGCGAGGCCGGCAGGTCGAGGCGTGTAGTCCTCCGCTGCCGACCGGGGTGGAGGCATCATGAACATCGCCGACGCCGTGCGACGCTGGAGTCGCGGTAGGTCATCGGCGGTTCGCCGTGGCTGCACAGCAACAGTCGCGGTCGGGTTGATCGCTCCGGCGGCCTTGACGGTCGCCACCGGATCGGCAGTGGCGGTCACGGCCAACGTCGCGATCTCGGGGACCGTCGCATCGAATGGCACGACGACACTGAGCTACCGAGCCACGGCAACCCGAGCGGGAACCCTGCGGTACATCGTCGTCTCGATCCCGAAGGGTTCCGGTGGGCGGATCACGTCGGTGAACGGCTCGGTCCACACGATCTCGCCGGGCGTACTGCTGTGGCGACCGGCCAAGACTCTGGCCATTGCCGTCGGTGCCCACTTCTCGATTCCGTTCTACGGCGTGCTGCTGCCGAGTGGTGGACCGTGGACACTGAGTTTCAGGGCGACGAGTACCACGGGAAACGTGCTGTCCGCCGGCAGCGGAACATTCATCCGCCCGGCCAACGTCCGCATCACCGCGACCAGGCCGATCCCCGGTCAGAAGACAGCCCTCACCTATGCCGGCACTGTCGGCCGCGCGGGCGTCCTGTCCGCTGTCCGGATGAAGCTGCCGACCGGCGCGAGAGGAACGCTGACGAGTGTCAATGGGACGCTGGCGATCTCCAGCGGTTATGCGACCTGGAGGCCGCGCTCTCGGCTCAACCTCCGCAGCGGTGTACGACTGGCGATTCCGATCTACGGAGTCGTCCTGTCCAAGTACGGCGGCATCATGAGGCTGGGGATGACGGCCACCGCCTCGACCGGTGCCCAGTTGATGGCGGGTACGGGAAGCCTGGCGCTCATCGCACCACCTGCACCGATGCCCACGATCGCAGCCGGTTCGTTCCCCACACGACCGGCAGGCTGTCCGTCCGTCTGGCCGGCGACGACCGTGGAGAACGCGAAGGCGGGCACGGGTGCCTGGGTCATCCCGGTATCCCTGAACGGCCCCCTGGCGGCCTACCTGACCAAGGTCTCCGCGACGTGCGGCAGCACCGTCGATCTGAAGGTCACGTCCGGCCGACCGGTCAGCGTCGTGGCGTACCGGATGGGGTATTACCAGGGTCTTGGTGCGCGGGAGATCTGGCGTCGTAACGGCGTACCGACCGTTGTGCAGCCCGCACCGACCCTTGGTGGCACCGCCAACGGCCACCCGCTGCGGATGGCGTCCGCAGCCAACTGGACGAAGACGTTGACCATTCCGGTGACCGCGGCCTGGGTGCCTGGCACCTATCTCATCCGGGTCAGCGATGGCAGGTACGCGTCGTACGCGCCGCTGACGGTTCGCGACGACACGGGGAGGAAGCATGCTCTGCTCATCCAGCAGGCGACCACCACATGGGAGGCGTACAACTGGTACGGCGGCCGGAGCTTCTACAGCAGCGCCGCGACCGGCTCAGGGCGGCTGACGTTCGACCGCCCGTACGCCGAGGGCCAAGGGTCCGGCCAGTTCCTGGGGTTGGATCAGGGGCTCGTGTTCTGGGCGGAGTCGAGGGGATTCGACGTCACCTACTGGACCGACAACGACCTGGATCAGTTCGGTGGTCAACTGGCGGCACGGGCCGGGACGATCTTCCTGCCTGGGCACGACGAGTACTACTCGCTGCGGATGCGGGCTTCGCTCAGTCAGGCGATCAAGCGTGGTGTGAATGTGGGCAACTTCGGCGCCAACACGGCGTACCGCCGGATCACCTTCACGAGCAGCACTCTGCGGGCCTGGGACGTCGACCGGTACACCGCAGGCGGGAGCTCGACGCTCTGGCGTTACCTCGGTGATGCCTACGCGTCGCAGCCGCTGCTGGGTGCCGAGTACGGGTGCGGCGTCGCGGGCAACACCCTCGCCACCGGACGCAGTTGGCTGTTCCAGGGCGTCGCGGCCGGTACCGTCTTGCCGGGCTTCCTCGCGGGCGAGGTCGACTATGTCTGGCCGGGTTTGTACAAGCATCCAGGGCTGGGCATCGTCGCAAGTGGCCGCGCTACCTGCCGGGCGGACGGCAGGCCGGTGCCGATGCACGCCACGGCCTTCATCGCGCCGTCAGGTGCCCGGGTTTTCAACGGCTCGACCTTCACCTACAGCTGCTTCCTGCTCCGCCGTTGCCCGTCGAACCTGGGAATCCCCACGCCGTCGGTGGCATCGCGGCGGGCGGTGACGACCATGGTCACCAACATCACCAACTGGGTCGGCCGCGGGACGATCCGAACACCGGTAAGCACCGCGGCCGCCGCGGCGGCCGAGCTGCGGGCGGCCGTCCCCCAGCAGCAACTTGAAGTGGACCGTTGAGAGGTGGTCAGAGCTTCTCGGCGACCTCGGTCAGTACGGCGAGGGTCGCGGTGACGAGCGGGTGATCAGCACGGCCCGCGCGGACGGCGGCGTACACGCGTCGAGTGGGCGCCGGCTCGGGGAGCGGGCGGATGACCGCGAGGGCCGGAGGCGGCACGGCGAGACGCGGGACAAGCGACACTCCGCCGCCGGCTGCCACCAGCGCCGCGACTGCTTGGAAGTCGTCGGATTGATGGACGACGCGCGGCTGGAAACCGGCCTGCTCGCAGGCGAGGAGTACGACGTCCCGGATCGGATTGCCGGGTGCGGTCATCACCCAGTCGTCGTTCGCGAGCATGGACAGCTCGATCGTGTCGTGCCTGGTCGCGGGGTGTGCGGGTGGGAGTACGGCGACGAAGGGCTCGGCGTACAAGGGGATCCGGATCAGGCGCTGATCGTCGGGCCGGGGTGAGCCGCGGTGCTCGACGGCGATCGCGATGTCGGCCTCGCCGTCGAGCAGGTGGGTGATGCCCTGATGGCCTTCGGCGTCGCGGACGACGAGGTCGAGGCCGGGGGCGGTTTCGCGCAGCCGGGTGAGAGTGGGAGCGACGAGCAGGCTGATCGCGGTGGCGAATGCGGTGACGCGGACCTCGCCGGTGGTGCCGTTCGCGTGCAGGCGCATCGCCTCTTCGGCGCGTTCGACCTCGGTCAGGATCGTGTCGGTGTGGGCGAGGAGCAGGCGGCCGGCCGAGGTGATCGCGACCCGGCGGCCGCGGCGTTCGAGCAACTCCTGGCCGACCTCGGATTCCAGCGCGGCCAGTTGCTGCGAGACCGCCGAGGGCGTCAGATGCAGCACCTCGGCGGCCGCAGTCACGGTGCCGTGGTCAGCAAGCGCGCGCAACACCCGCAGGCGTCGTACCTCGATCACGGACCTCAGCTTCGCACAGCTCGTCGATGGACTCGCCCGCCACCAATGCCAGCTTGGGCAGCGTCTCGGCGACGGGTGCCGGCTCGGTGACGATCGCGGGTCGCTGCAGGAGCCGTCGTACGGCGGACAGTGGGTGACGGCGCGACTGTCTGTGCGGGACGACCGGTGCGTTCGGCATTGCGGAGTGGGTCTGCTCGTGGACCGATTTGATCACGGAGAAGGGGACGTACATCACTTTGATTCCTTTCGACCCTTCAACGGTAGAAACAACCGCTCTATACGTCCAATGGATTCTTTTCGCAGAGTTGATGCGTTTGGTGCATGATCTGACGTATGGAACTACGCCAGCTCCGGTCGTTCGTCGTCGTGGCCGAGGAGATGAACGTCGGCCGGGCTGCGGCCCGGCTGCACCTCACGCAGCCGTCGCTCAGCCGGCAGATCGCGACGCTCGAGCACGATCTCGGCGTGGAACTGTTCGCGCGGGTCCGCCGGCGCTTCGTGCTGACCGCGGCCGGCGCGACGTTCCTGGCCGAGGCACAGGATCTACTCCGGCGCTCCGACGAAGCGGTACGCGCGGCTCAGAGAACCCAGCGGGGTGAGCTCGGGACCTTGCGGCTGCGGTTCGTCCAGTCCGCGACCCACGAGGCACTGCCGCGGTTGCTGGGTGCGTTCCGCGACGCCTATCCGGAGGTGGTCCTGGATCTGGAGACCATGACGACTCTCCGCCAGACGGAGGCGCTGCGGGACGGCCGCATCGATGTCGGACTGCTCCGGCCGAACGCTCCGGCGCCCATCGAAGGAGGCAGGAAGCGCGGGTTCACAGCGGCGGGCGGCGCCGAGGACCACTCGCCGGGTGTCGGGACCGTCGTCGTAGAGCTCGGGCCGGGGTTGGCGTCGCGGGCGGTTTCGGCGGATCCGCTGGTGGCGGTGCTGCCGGCGCGGCACCGGCTGGCGGGGCGGAAGCGGATCCGGCTGGCCGAGCTCGCGGACGAGCCGTTCGTGTTCTACTCCCGGCCCAGCGGCCCCGCGGTGCACGACACGATCGTCGGGTTCTGCCGGGCGGCCGGGTTCGTGCCGCGGATCGAGCAGGAGGCGGCCGACGTACAGACGATCGTTTCGCTCGTCGCCGCCGGCCTCGGAGTCTCGCTGCTGATCAGCCCGACCCCGCTGAGTAACCCGGAAGCCGTCGTCTACCGCGAGTTGTCCGACGACCTACCGCGCTGGCAACTCTCCGTCGCCTGGTCGCCGGACAACCGCTCCCCGGTCCTCGCCCGCTTCCTCGACATCCTCTGACCGGCCCGCTTGCCCCGTGAGCTGGACGGTTGCCCCCTCAAATTCTGAGCGGGCAACCCTCCAACTGAGGGGATGCCCCCTGCGTTGGAGGGTTCGCCGCGCGGGGGTGTGCGGGTGGGGCGAGGGGTGTGGAAGGGGCGTTTCAGCCGAAGATGTCCGGGTCGCCGCCGGTGCGGACGCCTGATTCCAGGTCGGCGATGGCGGCCATGTCGTCGTTGTCGAGCTGGAAGTCGAAGACGGCGAAGTTCTCCCGGATCCGGCTCGGGGTCTTCGACTTCGGGATCACGACGTTGCCGAGCTGCAGGTGCCACCGGATCACGACCTGCGCCGGGGACTTGCCGTGCTTCTCGCCGAGTGTCTTCAGCGTCGCGTCGGCGAGCAGCTCACCCGAGGCGAGCGGGCTCCACGCCTGTGTGACGATGTCGTTCTCCGCGTTGAACGCGCGCAGCTCGTCCTGCGGCAGCGCCGGGTGCAGCTCGATCTGGTTCACCGCCGGGCGGATCGTGGTCTCCTCGAACAGCCGCCGCAACGCCGGCTCGTGGAAGTTCGACACCCCGATCGCGCGCACCCGCTTGTCGGCGTACAACTGCTCGAACGCCTTCCAGGTGTCGACGTACTTGTCCCGCTGCAGCGACTGCCAGTGGATCAGGTACAGGTCGACGTACTCGAGGCCGAGTCGCTCCAGGCTCGCGTCGAACGCCGTCAGCGTGCTGTCGTAGCCCTGGTCGCTGTTCCACACCTTGGTGGTGATGAACAGGTCGTCACGCGGCAGGTCCGACGCGGCGATCGCCCGTCCGACGCCGGCCTCGTTGCCGTAGATGGCCGCGGTGTCGACGTGCCGGTAACCGGCCTCGAAAGCGGTGGTGACGACGTCGGTGACGATCTCGTCCTCGACCTGCCAAACCCCCAGGCCCAGCTGCGGGATCTCGACGCCGTTGTCCAGAGTGATGGTGGGGACTGTGCTCATCTGCCCATTCCACCGGGCCGAACCCTTCTGGCCCAGTCATCCGACGTGTGACAACAACCTCATCAACCGTTCGTAACCACCTGATAGGTCTTCGCATCGGGCTCCAGGTACCGCAGCAACGCGGTCCCTTCCCGCTCCAGCTCGGTCAGTGTCTTCTTCAGCGTCCGGCCGAACGGCGTGAGGGTGAGAGTCGCCACACCACGCTTCTTCTCGGCCGTCCAGAGCCCGGCGACCAGGCCGTCCACGGTGTACGTCGACTTCACCCGGAGGTTCTTGGTGTAGACCGCCGGCTTGTGCTCGTCCGCGATGATCCGCTCCCGTTTCGCGTGCGAGAGCAACAGGTTGTCGAACTCCGGCAGGAACCGCACGGGCGCCGGTGTGTCCGGATCCGGCCGCGGCGCATCGGGTACGTCGTACAACGTCTTGCCGGCCTCGTCCGTGAAGGTGTCCAGCTCGAGGTCGTCGAACAGCGGCTTCGCCTTCTGTAGCCCGGACCACATCTGGAAGTCCGCGGGCGTGGCCGGTCCGAAGGCGGCCAGATACCTGGTCACCAGCTCCTTGGGCTCGGCGCGCGTGTGAAGTTTGGTGCCGAGCCAGTCCTCCGCTGGGGTGAACCGAGCGTTCGCGGACCAGCTCCACCGGGCGTCCGTCGGGTACATCACCAACGGCACCAGCATCCGTGTGCAGAACCCGAGCGCGCGCTCGTTCACCTCCGGGAACTGCTGCTGCAGGGCATCCCGCACCTCGGTGAACGTCAACGGCTCCTTCGCGAGCAACTTCTTCGCCGCCGCTACCACCTTCGCCGGCTCCAGCCCCTCGCCCCGGTCGCCCAGCACCTTCAGCCCGGCCTCCAACACGGGGCTCACCGTGGTCCGGAACCGCAAGTAGTCCGCCGCGGTCATCAGATGCAACGTCCCCCGGAACATGGTCGCCCGCACCACGTCCCGCTCTGCGACCGCCCGATCCAGCTCGGCCTCTTCGAACCGGTCGAGCCGCGACCACAACCCGACGTACGGATGCTTGGGCTCCTGCCCCTGCATCCCCACGAGTCGCCCGATCGCATCGACCCCGGACACGTCAGCCCGCTCCACCAGCATCTGCCGAGCCAACGTCGCCCGATTCACCGCCCGCGCACTCATCAGCACCATGCAGGCATCCTGCCGGACTCAGCCGACAACGTCAGGCCGCGGCGTCGATCGGCCCGAGGTCGATCGGCCCGAGGTCGATCGGCCCGAGGTCGATCGGCCCGGCGTCGACCGATCCGGGCCGGTGCTCGTGCTGACGGTCAGGGCTTGCGGGCGACGCCGACCCAGAGGCTGCACATCACGTCGTTGAACTCGTCCTTCGCGACCAATGCCTCGGTCTCGGCGTCCGGGTGCCAGCGGAACGGGGCGGCCACACCGGGCTCGACCAGCTCGAGACCGTCGAAGAACCGGGTGACCTCTTCCTTGCTGCGGACCTGGGCGTCACCGCCGTCCGCCTTGTAGACCTGGATCGCCCGCTCCCACAGGTCGGGCGCGAAGTCGGGCGTGCAGTGCGAGAAGATCAGCAGCGATCCCGGAGCGAGCGGCTCGACCAGTTGCTTGACCAGCTCGTACGGCTCGAGCGCATCGGGCAGGTAGTGGAACACTCCGACCAGGCTCAGGGCGACCGGCTTGCTCAGATCCAGCAGGTCCTTGACCTCTTCCGAGCCGAGGATCGACTGCGGGTCGGTCACGTCGGCCTCGAGATACGCGGTCCTGCCCTCCGGCCCGCTGGCCATCAGGGCCCGGGAGTGGGCGAGCACGATGGGATCGTTGTCCGCGTAGACGACACGCGCCGACGGTACGATCTCCTGCACGACCTCGTGCAGGTTGGGGCTGGTCGGGATGCCGGTGCCGACGTCGAGGAATTGGGTGATGCCCTGCTCGGCGGCGTACCGGGCGGCGCGATGCATCCACATCCGGTTCGACAACGCCGCGGTGCGGAACCCGGGGAATGCCTCCAGCAGGTGCTCCGCGGCTTGCCGGTCGACCGCGAAGTTGTCTTTGCCGTGCAGGAAGTAGTCATAGACACGGGCGGGATGTGGCCTGTCCATGTTGAGCCGCTCGGTCATGGTGGCTTCTTCGCCTTCGGCCATCGATGAACTCCCCTGTTCCGTTTGCGGTTCGGCCTGCAGGAAGAGCGTAGCGGATGTGCGACGGCACGTGACCGCGACCGCGACAGGCTTTTCCGGAATTGAAGGTACGAACCGGAGCTGGACCAGGTAGGACGAGCTCAGGCCAGGGCGGCGTGGCCTCGATGAAGGCGGGCCTTTGACAGCCGGACGCACCTCGATGATGCCGCGTGGGTGAGCTCGTCGGAGACGGTCGCGTCCTCGGCGTTTACCGCCCTCAGCACTGAGAGCCACCATGCACGCGTGCTGCCCGGCGGCACCGGGCGGGTGGTGGACGTGGACGCGTTGAGGCCGGGCGAGCTCCTGGCGGACTGGATCCTGTTCGCGACGGCGCTGGACGGCTCGTGGCATGCCGTGCAGTGCGAGCCCTTCCTGTCCAGCCGGTTGCCCTTGACGATCTCGCGTGGTTCGCACGTTCTCGCCGTACGGCCGCTGGCGGGCACGCTGCACGCCGAGGTCCGCTGATCAGCGGCGGGCGACCAGGCGCTGGTGGATATCGGGCCGTCGATCGGGGTCGCCGTCGGGAAGGGCCGAGCCGAGCCGAGCCGAGCCGAGCCTGTTGCGCCGGCGCGTCGGATGACCCGCCCGCCCCTGTGAGCTAACCCCACAACGGCCTCGGCCTTCGGCTCCCGCCGCTCCCTTTGTGGAACAAAATTGTCACTGGGCGCACATTTGTTTCCACAGATCGCCTGGCCCAGACCTGATGGACAGTCTTGGGGTCGGTTGTTGGGGTGGGGGCGTACCGAGCGACGGGTGGTAGTCCTCAAAGCTGGAGTCCGCTGGGCGGGCGGCTGGCCGGCAGGGGTGACTACTACCCGTGCTTCGATACGCCGCGGGGAGAACCACCGGGGCGGCCGTCAACCTCGTGGTGAGTCGGCTAGAGCAGGTCCCCGGTCTGGGGGGTGCTGGCCTTGGCGTCTAGGCGGAAGGGGCGTCGCCCGATCTGTTGGAAGGTGTCGGGGGCCAGGCCGTCGGCGTGGACGTCCTGGGTGACGTAGAGGGAGCGGCGGAAGCGGAGGACGTTCTGTTCGGCCTGCTTGGGGCCGATGATCGGGCGGCCCAGGGAGAGTTCACGCGGGAGCGGTTGCGCTTCGGGCTGGCCGTTTCGGGAGTTGGGCGATGCGGGTGTTCTCGACGAGGGACTCGAGTTCCTGCGGTTCCAGGGAGAAGGCCGCGTCGACGCCACGTCCGCGCGTTTCAGGGTGACGTGCTTCTCGATGACGGTCGCGCCGAGCGATCGCGGCGCCGATGCCCGGGGCACCGGCAAAGTCCGAATATCGCCCCACGCGGATGAGTCGGGCGCGGACAGAAGCTGCAATCTTCCTCGTGAGGGCAGACCACAGGAGGGGATCCCACACCATGATGCGAGCCGTTGGTCTGGCTGTGGCGGTGCTGCTCCTCGCGTCCTGCGCAGACAATGGCTCGACCGCCCGGCCGTCCGCGTCGTCAACACGCACGCCTGCCGCGCTGCCATCCCCGACGGCGACGATCCCGGAAGCCACCCGTACGCCGGAACGCGGTCAGTCGGCGGCCACGTCCGAGCCCGCCCGGTCACCCCAACGCGGGGAGAGCTCTTCGCCCACCGAGCCGGCCCCGGAAACGACCCGGTCATCGCAAGCCGTGGAGCCCCCGTCGCCGACGCAGCCGGCGCCGGAAACGACCCGGTCATCGCAAGCCGTGGAGCCCCCGTCGCCGACGCAGCCGGCGCCGGAAACGACCCGGTCATCGCAAGCTGTGGCGGTCCCGTCGCCGACGCTGCCGGAGACCGAACCAACCCGCACCGAGTCATCGGCACCCGAGGAGCCCACCTCGCCGACCGAGACGGAATCCACAGCTGCCCCCTCACCGACGAGCTCGGCGTCGGTTCAGCCCACCTCGGGCGAATCGGACGGCGCGCCCACCTGGTTGCGGTGGCTGCTGGTGGCGCTGGTGGTCGCGCTTGCCGTGGCCATTCCACTGCTGGTGAGAGCCAGCCATCGGCGGGAGTGGCGGGATGAACTCGCGTCGGCCGAGAACGAGGTGGCATGGTTCGCCCGCGGGCTCATCCCCCAACTCCGCCAGATGGGTTCGCTCGCGGAAGTCGCCGGCGGCTGGAACCTCGCCGAGAGCCGAGTTGGCGCGGTGGAGGACCGGTTGACCGCGCTGGAGCCATCGGCACCGGACGAAGTCGCTCGAGCCCGGGTGCTCGACCTGCGAGACGCCGTACGAGCAGCTCGCGGTCAGATCCAGGCCCTGCTGGAAGCCGGCCGGCAGGAGACGATGACCCAGGACCTGGACGCGGTCGCCGCCCAGCTCGAGCAGGTCCTGAGAGCAGGAACCCCGCTCGACTGACGACTGCGACCCCGCCAGTCGGCTACCCCGCGAGTGCGGCGCGGGCTTCGGTGAAGGCGGCGATGGCTCGTTCGACGTCTGAGGTGGAGTGGGCGGCGGAGAGTTGGACGCGGATGCGGGCCTTGCCGTGGGGTACGACGGGGTAGGAGAAGCCGATCACGTAGATGCCGAGGTCGAGGAGTTTGTCGGCGAGCCGGCCGGCCTCGGCGGCGTCGCCGATCATCACTGGGGAGATCGGGTGGTCGCCGGGGAGGACGTCGAAGCCGGCCTCGGTCATCTTGGTGCGGAAGAGCTTCGTGTTGGCGGCGAGCTTGTCGCGCAGATCGCTGGAGCCGCCGATGAGTTCGAGCGCCTTCAGCGAGGCGGCGGTGACCGAGGGCGCCAGGGAGTTGGAGAACAGGTACGGGCGGGAGCGCTGGCGGAGCAGTTCGACGATCTCGCGACGGCCGGAGACGTAGCCGCCGGACGCGCCGCCGAGCGCCTTGCCGAGGGTGCCGGTGACGACGTCGACGCGGTCCTTCACGCCGAACAGCGACGGCGTACCGGCGCCGTCCGCGCCGACGAAACCGACCGCGTGCGAGTCGTCGACCATGACGAGGGCGTCGTACCGCTCGGCCAGGTCGCAGATCTCGTCGAGGGGAGCGACGTACCCGTCCATCGAGAAGACGCCGTCGGTGGCGATCAGCCGGTAGCGGGCGTCGGCGGCGTCCTTGAGCTGGGCCTCGAGGTCGGCCATGTCGCGGTTCTTGTACCGGTAGCGCCGGGCCTTGGACAGCCGGACGCCGTCGATGATGCTGGCGTGGTTGAGCTCGTCGGAGATGATCGCGTCCTCGGCACCGAGCAGGGTCTCGAAGAGGCCGCCGTTCGCGTCGAAGCAGGAGCTGTAGAGGATGGTGTCCTCGGTGCCGAGGAAGTTGCTCAGGGCACCTTCAAGATCCTTGTGGATCTGCTGCGTCCCGCAGATGAAGCGCACCGACGCCATCCCGAAACCCCAGCGGTCCAAGGCGTCCCGGGCGGCCGCGATCACCTCAGGGTGGTCGGCGAGGCCGAGGTAGTTGTTCGCGCAGAAGTTCAATACTTCGTTGCCGGACGCAACGGAGATCAGAGACTGCTGCGGTGAGGTGATCACCCGCTCGGACTTGTACAGCCCGGCGTCCCGGATCTCGCCGATGGTCGCCGTCAGGTCGTCCCGCATCCGCCCGAACATCAGTGCTTCTCCTCCAGGGATTCCGTCGTCCAGTCCATGATCACCTTGCCGCACTGCCCCTGCCGGGCCACGTCGAAGGCCCGCTCGTAGTCGCCGTACCCGAAGCGGTGGGTGATCACCGGGGTCAGGTCCAGGCCGCGTTCCAGCATGACGGACATCGAGTACCAGGTCTCGAACATCTCCCGGCCGTAGATGCCCTTGATCGTCAGCATGTTGAGCACCACCGTGCTCCAGTCGATCGCGATCTCGTCCGAGGGCAGGCCGAGCATCGCGACCTTCCCGCCGTGCGTCATGTTCGCGAGCATGTCCCGCAGCGCGGCCGGCTGCCCGGACATCTCCATCCCGACGTCGAACCCTTCCCGCATCCCGAGGCCGTGCTGCGCCTCCGCGATGGTCTCGGCGCCGACGTTCACCGCGCGGGTGACGCCGATCTTGCGGGCCAGATCCAGCCGGTACTCCGACAGGTCCGTGATCACCACGTTCCGCGCGCCGGCGTGGAGCGCGACGGCCGCGGCCATCACGCCGATCGGCCCGGCGCCGGTGATCAGCACGTCCTCGCCGACCAGCGGGAACGACAGAGCAGTGTGTACGGCGTTGCCGAACGGGTCGAAGATCGCGGCGACGTCCAGGTCGACCTGGTCCCGGTGGACCCACGCGTTGCTCGCGGGCAGGGCGACGTACTCCGCGAACGCGCCGGGCACGTGGACACCGAGGCCGCGGGTCTTGATGCACAAGTGCCGGCGGCCGGCCCGGCAGTTGCGGCAGCGGCCACACACCAGGTGGCCTTCGCCGCTGACCACATCACCCACCGCGACGTCTCGGACACCGACGCCGACCTCAACCACCTCACCGCAGAACTCGTGCCCGGTCACCATCGGCACCGGCACGTTCTTCTGCGCCCAGTGGTCCCAGCTCTGGATGTGCAGATCGGTGCCACACAACCCCGTGCGGAGCACCTTGATCAGGACCTCGTCGGCCTCGATCTTCGGCTCCGGAACGTCCTGCAACCACAGACCGGGCTCGGCCATGGCCTTGACCAGCGCCTTCACGGCACACCTCCACCTTCGACGATCGTCCACATCGTCGTCCCAGGCAACCACCGGCGTCCATCGACACGTCGTGCACAGGCTTTGCAGTTCCACTGAACATCCGTGGACTCACCTGTGTTCTAAGCTCAAGGCTCATGAGCTACGACCGGGACGGACTGCTGGAGCAGGTCAAGAGCAAGGCCATCGTGCACGGGCGGGTGACGCTGGCGTCGGGCAAGGAAGCCGACTACTACGTCGACCTGCGGCGGATCACGCTGGACGCGGCCGCCGCGCCGCTGATCGGCCCGGCGATGCTCGAACTGACCAAGGATCTCGAGTACGACGCCGTCGGCGGGCTGACGCTCGGCGCCGACCCGGTCGCGATGTCGATGCTGCACGCGGCGGCCGAACAACACCGCCGGCTCGATGCGTTCGTCGTACGGAAGGCCGAGAAGGCGCACGGCCTGCAGCGACGGATCGAGGGGCCGGAGGTGAAGGGCCGCCGGGTGCTCGCGGTCGAGGACACCTCCACCACCGGTGGGTCGGTGCTCACCGCCGTCGAGGCGCTGCGCGAGGCCGGGGCCGAGGTGGTCGCGGTCGCGGTGATCGTGGACCGCTCGACCGGCGCGCGCGAGCGGGTGGAGTCGGAGGGCCTGGAGTACCGGGCCGTGTTCGGGCTCGAGGACCTGGGGCTCAGCTGATGCAGGGCGGCACCGTCCTCATCATCCTGCTGGCCGTCCTGGTCGGCGGTGGCCTCTTCTACCTCAACTACATTGCCGCGAAGAGGCGGCGTGAGTTGTTCGCCGGGTTCGCCGCGCAGCAGGGCTGGGCGTATCTGCCGTCCAGCAACACGCTGGCCGGGCAGTGGTCGGGTACGCCGTTCCAGGCCGGTGACAACCGCCAGGTCCGGAACGTGCTCTCCGGCGCGTTCAACGGCCACCAGATGGTTGCCTTCGACTACAGCTACCAGACGCACTCGACCGACTCGCAAGGCCGGCGTACGACGACCACCCACAAGTTCGGCGTGGTCGTGGTGCAACTGCCGGGCGCGCTGCCGCATCTCGAGGTGACCCACGAGGGCATCTTCGGTGGCGTGGTCGCGAATGCCTTCGGATTCCGCGACATCCAGTTCGAGAGCGAGCAGTTCAATCGGGCGTTCCGGGTGAAGGCGGACGACGAGCGGTTCGGGCATGCGGTCGTGACGCCGCGGATGATGGAGCTGCTGCTGGCCCGTGGCGAGATCGGCTGGCGGATCGAAGGAAACTCCCTGGTCGGCTGGGACAAGGGCGCCCACAACCCCACCGAGATCATGAACCGGCTCGCCCTGCTCCAGCAGATCGTCGAGCAGGTTCCGCCGTACGTCTGGCGCGACTACGCGGGCGTCGACCCCCGCCTTCGGCAACCGCCGCTCGGCCCCGGCTACCCGTAGAGTCGCAGACAGCATTACCGACACTCGGGAGCAGGGAATGACTTTCGTCATCATCGCGATCGTGGTGATCGTCGTGATTCTGGCCGTCGCGCTCATCACGTCGTACAACCGGTTCGTCAAGCAGCGGAACCTAATTCAGGAGTCCTGGCGGCAGATCGACGTCGAGTTGCACCGCCGGTACGACCTGATCCCGAACCTGGTCGAGACCGTCCGGGCCTACGCCGCGCACGAGCGGCACGTGTTCGAGGAGGTCGCCCGGCTCCGCACCCAGGCCGTCAACGTGCAGGGCGCGACCCCGGAGCAGCGGGCCGCCGCGGAGGGTGAGCTGTCCGGCGCGCTGCGTCAGATGATGATCTCGGTCGAGGCCTACCCACAGCTGCAGTCGAACCAGAACTTCCTCGGTCTGCAGCGCGAGCTGACCGACACCGAGGACCGGATCGCGGCCGGGAGGCGGTTCTACAACGCGAACGTGGGCGACTACAACACCCGGATCGAGGCGTTCCCGTCGAACCTGATCGCGGGTTCGTTCAAGTTCGAGAAGGCCGGCTACTTCGAGGTGAAGGACGAGCAGGTCCGCTCGGTCCCGCAGGTCTCGTTAGGCACCATCGGCTCGGTCGCCGGTGAGCAGGCGCCGCCGCAGATGCAGCAGGGTGGGCCGTCCTCGGGTCAGATCCACCCGCAGATGCCGGGTGACCAGGGCAACTACCAGGGTCAGCCGCAGTTCCCGGGCTACCAGGAGCAGCCGGGTCAGCCGCCGTACCAAGGGCAGCCCGGCCAGTACCCGGGTCAGGGACAGGGCCAGCCACCGGTGGGCGGCCCGCCTGCGGGTTCCCCCGCACCGCAGGACGGTCAGCCGCCATTCACCGGTGGCCAATAGGGCACCGGCTCCCCGTAGCTCAGGACCCCCGACCCCGAACTCTCTGCCAGTGCCAGACCCGGTTGTGACGGCGGTCAAGTCGCCACTTCCGGGCCTGCCTCCCCCCGGTACCTGTGTCAACAGTGCCGCAACGAGATACATCCGGCGTACATCGGTCTTCCCGCCTGGCACAGCCGGATGCCACGATAGGTCGGTTCCAGAGTGAGGAGGTCAGGGAGAGTGGACAGTCTGAGGTACGGCATCCTCGGACCCCTGCGCCTCATGCACGTCCCGGGCCAGCCGCTGAAGGCCGCGAAACCCCGCCAACTGCTGGCCACGCTGCTGCTGCACCCTAACCGGTTCGTCTCGACCGATCTGATCGCCGACGCGCTGTGGGAGACCAATCCGCCACGCTCCGCGACCGCGAACATCCGCACGTACGTCCGGGCGCTCCGCGGTGTCCTGCAGGAGGCCGGACTGCCCGCGCCGATCGACACGTCGACCGCCGGGTACAGCATCGAGGTCGGCGTCGACGAGCTCGACGCCAGCCTCTTCGAGTCGCTGCTCGCGGAGGGCGGGCACCTTCGCGACGCCGGTGACGGCCGCCAGGCGATGCAGGTGCTGTCCCGGGCCTACTCGCTCTGGCGTGGCCGGCCGCTCGAGGACCTGTCCATCCCGGCCGCCTGGGAGGGCTCGATCGCCCGCCTGGAGGCGCAGCACCGTGGGCTGGTCGACAGCCTGCTCGACCTGCGGCTCGAGTACGGCGACGCGAGCGGGGCCGCCGTACTCCTCAGCGCACGCCTCACCGAGGATCCGTACGACGAGCAACTCTGGCGTCGCCTGGTCGACGCCCTGCTCGCCGCCGGCCGGGTCGGCGAAGCCCGGGCCGCCTACACCAAGGCCGTGCAGACCCTCGCCGACGAGCTCGACATCAAGCCGGGTCCCGACCTCGAGGCCGCCGGCGCCCGCGCCGAGAACGGCCGCTCAGCCAACTGGCCGAACCCTGGCATCCCCGCGGCCCGTACGCCGGAACGCGCCCCGGACGTCGTCGTACCACCGGGCCCGATGGCGGCGCCGGAGCTGACTGATCCGCAGCGGCCACCGAGTCAGTTGCCGCTCGACCTGGCCGACTTCAGCGGCCGGCGGGAACACCTGGAACAGCTGCGTGACCTCGTCTGCGGTCGCGACCCGGTGCGTCCGCCGGTCGCGGTCATCTCCGGAGCGCCGGGGACCGGGAAGACGTCACTCGCCGTACGGCTCGGGCATCTGGTTCGGGAGTCGTTCCCGGACGGGCAGATCTATCTGGACATGCACGGTGCGACGCAGCCCCGGGATCCGGCCGCGGCACTGACGGATCTGCTGCTCAGCCTCAACCTGCCGGACTTCGCGATCCCTACCGACCCGGATCGGCGATCGGCGATGCTCCGGTCCGAGCTGGCCAGCCGCCGGGTGCTGATCATCCTCGACGACGTCGCCACCGCCGGTCAGGTCACCCCGCTGATGCCGGGTACCGGCGCGTCGGCGGTCGTCGTCACGAGTCGCAACCGGCTGATGGACCTGGCCGGCGCGGACAGCCTGCCGCTCGACACGTTCGACGACCGCGAGGCCGCCGCGCTGCTCGCGTCGGTGGCCGGCGTGGACCGGCTCGACCAGGCCTCGCCGGAAGCCGAGGAGATCCTGGCCGCCTGCGCGAACTTGCCGCTGGCGATCCGGATCGTCGGCAGCCGGCTGGCCCAGCGTCCCGACCTCAGCGCGCGGGAGCTCGCTCGGCGGTTGCGCGACGAGACGTCGCGGCTGGACGAGCTGAGCATCGGTGAGCTCGCCGTCCGAACGAGTGCGGACCTGAGCTACGGCGCGCTCAACCCGGAGGAGGCCCGGCTCTACCGCCTGATCGGCCACTTCGCGGTCGGCGTCTTCTCGGCGCGGGCCCTGGAGGCGGTCGCGTCGCCCGCCTCGGTACGACGCAGCCTCGACCGGCTGATCGAGGTGAACCTGGTCCGGATCAGCTCGGTCGACCACCGCGGGACGGCTCGCTACCGGGTTCATGACCTGCTGCGTCTGCACGCACTCGGCGTCGGTGACGAGGAGCAGAAGGCGGAGGCGGTCCGGGACGTGGAGGCCGTGCTCGACGCCATCCTGAACAAGATCCGCCGGGCCAACAACGCCTTGGCCTTCGAGTACTTCGGCGTCCTCGAGCACACCGGGCCCCTGACCGCACCGGATCCCGCGCCGTTCACGGAGACCGATGCGATCGCCTGGTTCGACAGTGAGCGCAGCACCTTCGTGCCCGCGATCCGCGCCGCCGCGCAGAACGGGCTGCACGAGTACGCCTGGCGGATCGCCGCCGCCTGGGGCCCGTACCTCGACATGCGGGCCGGCTTCGACGACTGGAACGGGTCGCACCAGCAGGGCCTGCTCAGCGCGATCGCCTGTGGCGACCGGCGCGCGGAGGCGATCATGCATCGCAACCTCGGCCAGCTCGGGCTCTACCAGGACGACTGGGACCCCGCGTGGCGGCACCTGAACGAGGCAGCGAGTGGGTTCGCCGAGGCCGGTGACCGGCTCGGCGACGGCATCACCGCCGTCGGACTCGGCACCTGGCTCCGCGAGCGTGGGCGGCCCGACGAGGCACTGGCGCAGTACGAGAAGGCCATCGAGGCGTTCGTCGAGGTCGGCAACGCGAACGGCGAGGCAGTCGCCCGGACCGCGACAGCGTCCATCTGGCTGGCCCGCGACGACACGGTCACGGCCGGACGGTATCTGGCCCAGGCCTTCCTGCTCGGCGTACGGCTCGGCGACAACCACCGCGAGGCCAAGGTACGGCGGCGGATCGCGGCGCTCCGCATCCACCAGGAGCGCTACGACCAGGCGGTCCGTCAGCTGCGGACCTCGTTGGCGATCTTCAACGGGATCGGTGACGACCACTGTGCGGCGTACACCCGGGCCGAGCTCGGCCGTGCGCTGATGGCCCGGGGCGAGGTGGCCGCGGCCCGGAAGATGCTGCTGGACGCGATCGACATCGGTCACCGGCTGGGTGATCGCAGCGTCGAGGGACAGGCCGCACAGCACCTCGGCCAGTTGTACGTGACCACGGGCAACCTCGACTCCGCCCGGCGTACCCTCGACCGCGCCGCGCGGGTCTGGCAACAGGCCGGCAACGACGTCCGCGCCGCCGAGTGCCGCCGCGAGCTGGCCGCCTTCGACCCCGGGGCCGCAGCCGGCTGATCACCTTGTGTGGTTGGCGTTTGCGAATGTACGGCGGCTGTATTCGGGTCGGACAGGATTGGCTCTGCCACGGCACACAGGCCGGGGGTTCGGGGGAAACGGGGAGGACACCTATGGCCTGGGGGGAGGTTGCTGTGGAGCGCCCGATCGTCCCGCGGGTCTCGAACCCGCGGGACACGGAGGCGGCGCTGAACTGGCAGCTGGAACGGGTGGGCTCGACGGCCTGGCAGGACTGGACGTTGAAGTTCCAGCGGATGGCTTTCGGCTATGCCCAGGACAGTGGCTGGCACGATGCGGCCGATGCGGTGCGGTGGCTCGACCATCACACCCTGCTGCACGAAGGGGTGGCGCCACGGGGGGCGCTGGTCTGGTACCAGGCGGCAGACCGGATCCGGGTGGCTTGTGCCCTCGGATCCGGTCAGGTGGTCGGTCCGTTACTCAACGGCTCGGTCGAGATCGCGGACCTGGCTGCGCTCAGCAATGACTGGGTCTGGTCTGAGCCCCATTTCCCGTTCGGGCACTGACCTTCACTCGTTGGTGTGGTTGGTGACCGGGCTCTTCGGGGCGGCGTGCTTGGGGGCATCCGCCGCCGGAGTGGCGGTGCGGTTGCGGCGCTTCGCGAGGAAGTACTCCACGAGCATCGGGATCAGCGAGATCAGCACCAGCAGGATCAGCGCCGACTCGAGATGGTTGTGAATGAACTTCACGTTGCCGAGCGCGTGGCCGAGCAGGGTGATGCCGGTCGCCCACAGGACGGCGCCGATGCCGGTCCAGAGGAAGAACTTCTTCGGTTCCATCCTGCCCGCGCCGGCCACGACCGTGATGAAGGTCCGCACGATCGGCACGAACCGGCCCAGCACCAGGGCGCGCGGGCCGTACCGCTCGAAGAACTCGTGCGTCTGCACGAGGTACTTCGGTTTCAGGAACCGGGCGTTCGGGTTGTTGAAGAGCGTCGTCCCGAGCGCTCGGCCGATGTAGTACCCGGAGACGTTGCCGAGGAACGCCGCGACCGTCAGGATCACGCAGGCGAGCCAGAGCGGCACATCGATCGTCCCGTGCGCGATGAACAGGCCGACGGCGAACAGCAGTGAGTCACCGGGCAGGATCGGGAACAGCAATCCGCACTCGATGAACACGACCGCGGCCGTCCCCCAGAGGGCCCAGTCACCCAGCCAGTTCAGCAGGTATTCCGGATCCATCCAGTTCGGCATCAGCATCGCGGCAAGAGAGAGCACGCGGACAGGGTAGCGTCCCGAACTGTGCAACAGCTGAGTGGCGATGATCTTCGCGGCGCGGACACGGTCGGTCCGAACGAGGTCGGTGTCGGCCCGTGGCAGGGCGAACGGCCGGATGATCCGCGCCTGGATCCGGAGCTGCTGGCGGCCGGTGACCGCCGGAACGTGGTGGATCGGTACCGGTACTGGACGCTCGAGGCGATCGTCGCGGACCTCGATACGCAGCGGAACCCGTTCCACGTCGCGATCGAGAACTGGCAGCACGACCTGAACATCGGCTCGGTCGTCCGGACAGCAAACGCATTCCTCGCCGCCGAGGTGCACATCGTCGGCAACCGGAAGTGGAACCGCCGCGGCGCGATGGTGACCGACCGCTACCAGCATGTGCGGCACCACCCGCGCTTGGCGGACCTGGCGTCGTACGCCGCTGAGCGTGAGCTGCCCGTGATCGGTATCGACAACCTGCCTGGCGCTGTCCCGCTGGAGACCTTCGAGCTGCCGCGCGGCTGCGTTCTCCTCTTCGGTCAGGAGGGGCCGGGTCTCACGGCGGAGGCCCACGAGTCCTGCAGTGCCGTCCTCTCCATCGCCCAGTTCGGCTCGACCCGCTCGATCAACGCCAGCGCCGCGGCCGCGATCGCCATGCACGCGTGGATCCGGCGGCACACCTTCGGTCAGTCGTCGCGAGCGTAGTCAGGAGACCTGATGTGGGCTGATCATGTGATCTGGTGGCAGGTCTATCCGCTCGGGTTCTCGGGGGCGCCCGCGCATCGTTTGCGGAAGCTGGAGGACTGGCTGGAGTACGCCGTCGAGCTTGGTTGCTCAGGGCTACTACTTGGGCCGGTGTTCGCTTCGGAGACGCACGGGTACGACACCGTGGATCATTTCCGGATCGACCCGCGGCTCGGTGACGACGAGGATTTCGACCGGCTCGTGGCCGCGGCTCACGCTCGCGGTCTGCGCGTCGCACTCGACGGAGTCTTCAACCATGTCGCCCGTTCCTTCGATGCGCCGGCCGACTGGTTCCGTCGCGGCCCGGACGGCACGGTCGACACCTTCGAAGGTCACGAGAACCTGGTCGCGCTCGACCACAGTCAGCCGGCGGTCGCGCAGTACGTGACAGACGTTCTGACGCACTGGCTCGATCGCGGTGTGGACGGTTGGCGGCTCGACGCGGCGTACGCCGTACCACCCGACTTCTGGCGGGCTGTGCTGCCGCGTGAGCGGTTCCCGGACGCGTGGTTCTTCGGTGAGGTGATCCACGGCGACTATGCCGGGTACGTCGCGAAGAGCGGCCTCGACTCGGTCACGCAGTACGAGCTGTGGAAGGCGATCTGGAGCTCGCTCAACGACGGCAACTTCTTCGAGCTCTCGTACGCCCTTGGCCGGCATGACGAGCTGCTCGACAGTTTCGTGCCGCAGACGTTCGTCGGCAACCACGACGTGACCCGGATCGCGACCCGGCTGGAGGATGAGCGGCACCTGGGTCATGCGCTGGCGATCCCGTTCGCGGTCGGCGGCGTACCGAGCATCTACTACGGCGACGAGCAGGCGTTCCAGGGGTTGAAGGAGGACCGGGCCGGCGGTGACGACGCGATCCGGCCCGCGTTCCCGGATGCGCCGGCTGGATTGGCGTCGTACGGCTGGCCGACGTACCGGTTGCACCAGCGGTTGATCGGCGTACGGCGGCGCAATGCGTGGCTGACCCGCGGTCGGACGGAGGTCGAGCACCTAACCAACCAGTTGGTTGCTTTGCGGACCGTTGGGGACTCCGGCTCCGTGCTGCTCCTGCTCAACATCTCGGACCAGGCTGAGCGCTTCCCGGTGGACGCGACCGGACTGACGGTCGGCGCGCAACCCGAGGCCGGCGTACCTGAGGGTGATCCGCTGCTCGTGCCGGCGCACAGCTGGAGATTCCTGACGAGTCCGTAACCTCCGCCCGGGGTCCCGCGTTGTCCCGGTAAGACAGAAGTGAGGCTTCTCGACCAAAGTCAGCCCCAACTCGGGCGGGGCGGCGTGCATTGTGCATGTCGTACTGGGTTTGTGACGGGGATAGGGGGTAGTTGATGAGTTCACTGTGGGACGAACTGATCCATGAGCTTGGGACCGTGCGCGCCTTGAGCGCGGCGGCTCTGGAGGCGCGCACGGAAACGTCCCGGGTCGCGCTGATCACGTTGCTGGACGCCGAGGCCGCCGAGATCTCGGCGATCCTCGACCAGATTCTCCAGGAGGCCCAGCAGACGTCAGTGGCCTAACAATGTGCTGAGGGCCCCGCGCAGGGCTTCGGTGGGCTCGTCGGGCTGCTCGAAGGCGCGGTAGGCGATGTGCTGGTCCGGCCGGACCAGCAGACAGCCGCCGTCCGGGATCTCGCGCACCCGCGACCAGTCGCCGTACAGGTCCTCGAGCTCATGGCCCGGGCCGATCACGAACGCTTCGATCGGTACGCCGAACTGCTCGGACACCGTCTGCGCGGCCTTCACCCACGCGCCCCCGCCGATCCCGGTGAGCAGCGTGAACCGGCCTTTGCCGACCACGTCCAGCGTGCTGACAGTCTCCGATCCGCGCGTCAGCCAGCAGTGCGGGATCCGGGCGCCGGGCCACGTCGTCGGGTGGTAGTACAGCTCCTCGTCCCGGTCGTACGCCGGTTCCGGCGTACCGTCGCTGATCACGGCGGCCGAGTGGTACCGCTGACCGAGTTCCACGCCGTGCGCGTTGAACTCGTAGTCCTTCAGTTCGATCGCGGTCCGCAACTCCTCGCGCTGCGCGGCGCCTTCCGGGGTGTCGTCCTTGCGCGACTCGATGGTCCGGCCGGCCGGCGCATTCGGCGTCATCCCGAGCGCGCGGAAGATCTGGCCGAACTGGGTCCGGCTCTTGTTCGCCCGTTTCACAATCTGCTGCGCGATCGGTGTCCGCTCCTCGTCGTACGTCTGGAGGAGTTCGGGCGCAGCTTGGCCCTTCAGCACCAGGGAGAGTTTCCAGGCCAGGTTGTACGCGTCCTGGATCGAGGTGTTCGAACCGAGGCCGTTGCTCGGTGGATGCCGGTGGATCGCGTCGCCCATGCAGAACACACGGCCCTTCGAGCCCTGTTCGGCATACATGTGGTTGACGCTCCAGACCGACGTACCCTTCAGCTTCACGTCGATGGTGTCGTCGCCGACCAGGTTGTGCACGATCTCGGTCGCCATCGCCTCGTCGACCACCGGCGCGGGCTGGGTGATGTCGTAGCCCCAGACGATCAGCCACTCGTTCCAGGGCCGGACCATGCGGACCAGGCCGGCGCCGATCCCGCCGATCTGGGCACCCGGCTGGAGCACCCAGTACAGGACGCTCGGGCGATGTGCGACGTACCGCGAGAGGTCGGCCTCGAAGACGATGTTCATCGAGCCTTCGATATCCATCGCGCCCGCCATCGGCAGCCCGATGTCCTCGGCGACCTTGCTGCGTCCGCCGTCCGCGCCGATCAGGTACTTCGCGCGGATCTGGTACGTCGTGTCACTCAACCGATCCCGAACCGTTGCGGTGACTCCGTCGTCGTCCTGCTCCAGGGAGAGGTACTCCATGTTGAACCGGAGCCGGGCACCACGGCTGGCCGCCGTACTGACGAGGATCGGCTCGAACAGTGTCTGCGGCAGGTCACAGGGGAGTGTCGGACTCGCCTCGGTGTAGTCGGCCAGCCGACGCGGATGCGTGCCCCAGGTGCGGATCCGGCCGATCTCCTCGCCGGCCAGACTGGTGCAGAACGCAGTCTCGCCCATCAGGTGGTGCGCAGTGCCCTTGTCGACGACCTGGTCCTCGATGCCCATGTCCCGCATCAGTTCGATCGTGCGCTGGTTGGTGATGTGCGCGCGGGGTGTGTTGGCGGTCCAGCCGTAGCGGGACAGTACGACGTTGTCGACGCCGTACGTGGACAGGAAGAGCGAGGCGGCACCGCCGGCAGGCCCGCTGCCGACGATGAGGACATCTGTGGTGATCACTGCTGCGTCTCCTCGGTGGTGGCGAGCACCAGGTCGTAGCTGACGGAGTAGTAGGGCTGGTCCGGGGTCCTTCCGTCCGGTGCCCGGCTGCCCGCCGGGTGCTCGGTGAACTCGGCGATCAACGAATCCTTGACGCCGAAGACCGCGTCGTTGCCGAGGTACTCATCACCTGCCGCGAAGACGTGCGTGATGAGCCGCGAGTACCCGGGTGCGGTGACCATGAAGTGGATGTGGGCCGGGCGCATCGGGCCGCGGCCGCCGGCCCGGAGGAGCTCGCCAACCGGGCCGTCGTCCGGGATCGGGTAGGCGACCGGCTTCACCGCCCAGAACGAATAGTTGCCATCGGCATCGGTTGTCAGATGGCCGCGGTTCTGCGGCCCGTCGACGTCCTTCTGGACGTCGTAGAAGCCTTCTTCGTCGGCCTGCCAGGTCTCGACCAGAGCTCCGGCGATCGGCTCGCCCTTGGTGTTCAGGACGCGGCCGCTCACCAGGCACGGCTGTCCGGGGGCGCCGTTCGCGATGTCGCCGCCGAGTTGCACCTCGGGCGATCCCTCGACGAAGAACGGGCCGAACACGGTCGACTGGGTGGCCTCCGGCGGCTTGCGGTTGCCGAGGCCGACGGTGAGCATCGACAGGCCGAGGACGTCGGCCAGCAGCACGAACTCCTGCCGGGTGCCGGTGGAGATCTGGCCGGTCCGGGTGAGGAAGTCGATCGCGATGAAGTACTCGTCCTCGGTCAGATCCACCTCGCGCGCGAAGGCGTGCAGGTGCCGCACGAGGGCGCTCATCACGGTTCTGGTCCGTGGGTTCGCACTGCCGCCGAAGCTGGCCACCACCGCCTCGGTCAGGTCGTCGCCTTGCAGATCCATCCGGTTGCTCCTCATACCTCTAGGCTGCCTGGCTCTCGGCTGCCTGGCCGGGTCCCGGCCCAGGCGCGGGTGAGAATCTCTTCCACGAGTTCTTCGGTCACGGGGATCGGGTTGGCCGTCGGCTGGAAGGCGCGCGCGGCCTCCTCCGCCTGCTCCCGGCTCAGCCCCAGCTCCCGCAAGCTCGTCGGGACTCCCGCCGCGGCGAATAGGTCGAACAGTCCGCCGGCCAGCTCGTCGGTCTGCAGCGCTTCCTCCAGACGTGCCTTGGCTCTCGGTACTGCGGGCGCGTTGAAGTGGGCGACCTGGGGGAGTACTGCGGCGTGGGTCTCGGCGTGCGGGAGGTTGTAGGTGCCCCCGAGTAGATGACAAAGCTTGTGATGCAGTCCGGTGCCGGCTGTCGCGAGTGCGGATCCGCCGAGGCACGCGCCGTACAGAAGGTTGCTCCGAGCATCTAAATCGGTCGGGTCCGTGAGGATCTGCTTGAGCCCTACTGTGAGCGCCCGGAGGCCTTCTACCGCGGTCGTCTCGGTGATCGGATCGGCCTTGGGAGTCCAGACCGCCTCCACACAATGCGCCATCGCATTGGCAACACTCGCCGCCGTCACCTTCTTCGGCAGGCGCTGACTCAACACGGGGTCGTAGACAACGACCCTCGGCAACACCCGCAGATCCGTCCCCGTCGTCTTACTCCCACCCGCCGTCTCACCCCACACCGGCGTCATCTCAGATCCCGCATAAGTCGTAGGCACCGCAACAATCACCACCCCACCCACCGGCCCGCCGGTCAACCCACCTACCGCCTCACCGGTCACCCCGCCCACCGCCTCACCGGTCACCCCGCCCACCGGGGCACCCGGCGGCCCGCCGGTCGCCCCGCTGGGGCCGCTGCCCGCCGGCCCGCTTGTCAGGGCCACTGCCTTGGCCAGGCCGATTGCGGACCCGCCGCCGATGGCCACGATCCCGTCGGCGCCGATCTCCCGCGCCTTGTCCCGGGCCGCCTCGGCGACCTCGGTCGGCACATGCTGAGCCACCCCATCGATCCGCCCCGCGAACCGATCGCCCAACTCCACCTCGACCACGTCAGCCGCATCCCGCGCCGACCTGGTCGCCACCACGAGTACCCGCCGGACGCCCAGCAGCTCTACTTCTCCGGCGACCTGGTCGAGCGTCCCCGCGCCGAACACCACCCGAACTGGCAGGAACGTGTGCACGAAACCCGACTCACCCATTGACGACCCCTGGACGAAGGAGTCGGCGCAGGGCGATCACCCCGAGGGCGTCAGGGAGGAGAACTGGACCTGGCATCTGCTGCTCCGCTAGGATTTCGCTGAGCGAATAGTTCTTCTTTCAACGAAAAGTAGGCTAGCCGATGGCGAGTGAGGCGTCTACAGGCACGTTTCTCCAAGGCCTGGAGCGCGGGCTCGCCGTGATCCGCGCGTTCTCCGCCGACGCGCCGTCACTGACGCTGAGCGAGGTGGCGCGCTCCGTCGGGATCACCCCTGCGACGGCCCGGCGGATCCTGCTCACGCTGGAGGAGCTCGGGTACGTCCGCAGCGACAGCCGCCGGTTCTCGCTCACTCCGCGCGTACTCACACTCGGCTGGGCCTACCTGTCCTCGCTGGACCTCGGCGAACTCGCCGGCCCGTTCATGGAGGAGCTGAGCGCCACCACTCGCGAGTCCTGCTCGATCGCGACCCTCGACCTCCCGGACATCGTGTACGTCGCCCGCGTACCGACCAGCCGCATCATGACCGTCGCCCTAGGCGTCGGCGCTCGCCTCCCCGCGTACCCGACCTCCATGGGCCGAGTTCTCCTCGCAGGCCTCGCCGACGACGAGCTCACGTCGTACCTCGCGACCCTCCAGGCCGAATCACTGACCGACCGCACGGTCACGTCTCCGGACAAACTCCGCCTCACGATCGACCGCGCCCGCACCGACGATTACGCCCTCGTAGACCAAGAGCTCGAACAAGGCCTGCGCTCGATCGCCGCCCCCATCCGCAACGCCCGCGGCCGCACCATCGCCGCCCTCAACGTCTCCGCCCACGCCTCCCGCTCCACCCCCACCTCTCTCCGCGCCGAAGTCCTCCCTCACCTCCAAGCCACCGCCGCCCAAATAACCACCGCCCTAACCCACCGCGGCCACCTATAGCCCCACTCGCCACCACCCGTCACCGAGCACCTCCACCACTCCGCCACCGAACCCCCGCCACCGAGCCCGCCGACCGAGGTGCCGCGGGTGCATCTGTCGTCCAAGCCCATAACCGACCACGCTGGCATTGCGGTGTACCGCGGTGAGCCTGGCCGGTTGTGTGAGCGGCTACGGCGGCGTGCGGCGTCGTGCCGGGCCGGGTGTGTGGCGACTCCGCGGGCACCGCAGCGTTCGGCGTCGTGGCCGGTCGAGGGTGTGAACGACCACGGCGCGCGGCGGGGCCTGGTGTCGAGTCCGGGTGGATGCGTGAGCGACTGCGTCGGCACCGCGCGGCGTTCGGTCTCGAGCCGGGACGAGTGCGTGAGCCGCTACGCGGGCGGCTGCGCTTGGTGTCGTGCGCGGCAAATGCGTGAGCGACCACGCAGGTGCCGCGGGTGATCGACTATGTCCGCACTGCAGGTGTGAGCGGCTACGCGGATACTGCGGGGGATTGGCGGGATCCGCGGTAGGCGGCGATTTTGCGGTTGATGATGTCTAGGTCGCTGTGGAGGTTGGCGATGTGGTCCAGGACCCGGTCGCGGTGGGCCTCCAGCAGCTGTATGCGCTGTGGCTCGGTGGCATCGCCAGCCTTGGCGAGCTCGGCGTAGCGGAGCATCTCGCTGATCGGCATACCGGTTGCACGCAAGCGCATCAGGACAGACAGGCGCCGTAGGTCGGTGCGCGCGTACTGCCGACGGCCGGCGTGGTCGCGGGCGACGGTCTCCAGCAGGCCGACACGCTCGTACCAGCGCAGCGTGTCGATCGACAAACCGGTCATCGTGGCGACCTGCCCCACGGTGAGCGGTTCGCCGACCTTCGGGACGAGTTCGTCGATCCCGCAGTTTTCCACGTCCGGTGATTGATCGTTCACGGCCTCCAGCCTTCCCCCTGGAGTGCACTCCAGGTCAAGCCCTTTTCGCGGTCAGCCGTTCAGGCCGGCCAGGATCTCGAGGTAGTGCGGATTGCTCATGATCCCGATCAGGTTACCGAACGGATCGACCACCGACGCGGTGCGGAATCCGGTGTTGTTGCCACGCTCAACGATCCCCTCGTTCAGTGTGGCCCCCAGCTCCAGCAGGCGCTCGAGCTCGCCCTCCAGGTCGTCGACGTGCCACGAGACGATCGCGCCCGACGGCCCGTTGCCCACCTGGTGGGGTGCGTACTTCGCGTCGATGATCCCCAGCTCACACTGGAAGTCCCCGAACCTGAACTCGACGTACGCCGGCTCCTCCGCCGACGGCACCGCGTAGTACGCCTCGATCCCCAACAGCTTCGAGTACCACTCCCGCGCGGCCTTCACGTCGGCGGCGTAAAAACTGACGGTCGCAAATCCTCGCAACATCTCGGTGGCCCTTCCTCGGTGTTCCTGGTTGATGACCACCACCCTTCCAGCCAAAGTGCTCACCGAATGAGCACTTTGATCGGAGACTTCTGCGAGAGCCTCAGTCGGTCTGGGTGACCTTGCGGAGGCCTCGGGGGGCGTCGGGGTTGAGGCCCAATTTGCGGGCGAGGGATTCGATGGCTCGTTGGGCCGGGATGATCAGGGCGAGCGGGGCGAGGGTCTCGGGGAGGTCTGGGCCTGGGAGGTTGACGTCGCAGCGGGAGGCGAAGGTGGAGTCGCCGCCGATGCCGAGAATCTTGCTGCCCTTCTCGCGAACGATGCCGGCGAGCTCGGTCATGCCAGGCAGGGCGGGACCCTCGCCGGCGGCGACCAGGATGGTGACCAGATCGGCGTCGACGACCGCGATGGGGCCGTGCTTCAGGTCGGCGTACGACAGGCCACGGACCGGCTGCAGGCAGGTCTCCTCCAGCTTGAGGGCCACCTCGAGCGTCGTGCCGAAGGTGAGTCCGCGTCCGCTCGCGAGAACGTCGTGCGCTCCGGCGAGCAGATCCGCGGCCGCCTCGACGGACCCCGACAGCATCTTCGACGCCGCGTCCGGAACGCGGGCGATGTCCGCGTCCAGCGTCCCGGGCCGCTGTGCCAGCGCGTCGACGGCGACCGCGATCGCTGCGAGTTGGGTCGTGTAGGTCTTGGTCGCCGGTACGGCGAGCTCCTGCCCGGCCTGGGTGATCAGCGCGACGTCGGCCGTCGAGGCCAGTGGGCTGTCGCCATCGTTGGTGATGCCGACGATCGCCGCGCCGTTGCGCTTGGCCCACTCCGCGGTGTCGACGATCTCCTGGGTCGCGCCCGACTGGCTGACCGCGACCACGAGAGAGTTCGACAGGTCGAGGTTCGCGCCGTACAGAGTGGCCACCGAGGGAGCGGCCAGGGACGCCTGCCGGCCGGCGTGGATCTCGGTCAGGTAGCGGCCGTAGACACCCGCGTTGTCCGACGATCCCCGGGCCACGAAGATCACGTGCCGGCGACCCGCGGCCAGTCGCGTGATGTCGTGCCGCAGCGGCAGAACGTGCTCGAACGTCGCGGCCAGCGCGGCCGGCTGCTCGGCGATCTCGCGCGCCATCTGAGTTTCCTGGGCGGGGACAGACACCACTACGATCACTGGTCCTATCTGGTCTTAACAGGTATGCTGCGCACGATAGCAGTGAGCGGCGTCCCGGGGCACCCCCGAGGGCCGCCCAGGTCTGGAGGATCGAGATTCGATGGTGGCGACCAAGCGGGCCCAGGTCCGATCGGTACTGGAACGGCTGATCGACGTCGAGTTGCACCCCGGGGACCCGATTCCTTCCGAACGCGCCCTGGTGGACAAGCTGAACGTCTCCCGGGTGACCGTCCGGCAAGCAATCAGCGACCTGGTCGAGTCCGGCGCCCTGGAACGCGTGCACGGCAAGGGCACGTTCGTCACCGGTCCACAGGTCGACTCCCAGCTGCACCTCACCTCGTTCTCCCGGGAGATGCGCGCCCGGGGCCTGGAGCCCGGCACGGTGGTGCTGTCGGCCACCGAGATCGAGGCCTCCGACGAGACCGCGAAGGGCCTGCGGGTCGCCAAGGGCACCAAGGTGATCCGGGTCGAACGGCTCCGCACCGCCGACGCCTCGCCGATGGCGTACGAGGTCGGCTACTACCCGTCCGCGCTCTTCCCCGGCCTGCTCGGCCGTGAGCTCGGCACCCTGTACGACGTCTTCGCCAGCGAGTACGACGTCGTCGTCACCTCCGGTGAGCAGACCGTCCGGGCGGACAACGCCGACGGTCATGTCGCCCGGGTGCTCGGCGTGGCCAGGCGGGCACCCCTGCTGGTCCTCGAGCGCACCACCTTCGCCGGCCGCAAGGTCGTCGAGCTGTCCTGGTCGGCCTACCGCGCCGACCGTTACCGGCTGCACATGGCCCTGACCCCGCGCGGCCCGAGAACCGGGTCCGCCTGATCGACGGCGGCCGGTCGCGGGAACGACGCCGGAACCAGGGACGACTCCCGGACCGGCTGTCACATCCGGGACATCCGGCCGCAACGAACTGGATCTGTCCTGTTCATCAACTGGTCTGCATCCCTGCCGATCGCTCCCTGGCCGCCTGGCCGGCTCGGCAGGCGGGCCGCCGGATCCGACGAAGTGCCCGGTGGCCATACTGGAGCTCAACCCACAGTTCTTTTGTTGTGAGGAGTACCGCGAGACATGCCTATTGCCACCCCTGAGGTCTACGCCGAGATGCTGGACAAGGCCAAGCAGAACCGCTTCGCCTACCCGGCCATCAACGTCAGCTCCTCGCAGACGCTGATCGCCGCGATCCGCGGTTTCGCCGAGGCGGGCTCGGACGGCATCGTCCAGGTCTCCACCGGCGGTGCGGAGTACCTGTCCGGGTCGACCGTGAAGAACATGGTCACCGGTTCGGTCGCGCTGGCGGCCTACGCGCACGAGGTCGCCAAGAACTTCCCGGTGAACATCGCGCTGCACACCGACCACTGCCCGAAGGACAAGCTGGACGGCTTCGTCCGGCCGCTCCTGGAGATCTCCGCCGAGCGCGTCGCCCGCGGCGAGAACCCGCTGTTCCAGTCGCACATGTGGGACGGCTCGGCGGTCCCCCTGACCGAGAACCTGGAGATCGCCAAGGACCTGCTGGCCAAGACGGCCGCGGCGAAGATCGTGCTGGAGATCGAGGTCGGTGTCGTCGGTGGCGAGGAGGACGGCGTCGCCAACGAGATCAACGAGAAGCTCTACACCACTGTCGAGGACGGCCTGGCCACGGTCGAGGCGCTCGGCACCGGTGAGAACGGCCGCTACATCACCGCGCTGACCTTCGGCAACGTGCACGGCGTCTACAAGCCGGGCGCGGTCAAGCTCCGGCCGGAGATCCTGAAGGAGATCCAGGACCAGGTCGGCGCGAAGCTCGGCAAGGAGCGCCCGTTCGACCTGGTGTTCCACGGCGGGTCCGGCTCGACGCTGGAGGAGATCCGGGCCGCGGTCGACAACGGCGTGATCAAGATGAACGTCGACACCGACACGCAGTACGCGTTCACCCGGCCGGCCGCGGGCCACATGTTCAGCAACTACGAAGGTGTGCTGAAGGTGGACGGGGACGTCGGCAACAAGAAGGCCTACGACCCGCGCGCCTGGGGCAAGCTGGCCGAAGAGGGCATGGCGAAGCGCGTCGGCGAGGCCTGCGAGAGCCTCCGCTCCACGGGTACGTCGCTGAACGGCTGACATCGGATCCTCCTAAGGGTCTTCGAGGGGGCTCACCGCTGCGCGGTGGGCCCCCTCACTCACATCCGGGCGCGGGCGAGGTGGAACTGCCGGACGCCGGTACGGCGGGATGCTCGGGTGAAGGTGGCGCGGACCCGGTCGATGACGGCGGGTGGGTCGTTGAGGTCGGCCCAGGAGATCCAGCAGCGCTCGACCGGTTGCGGAGCGGTCGGATCGGAGATCGGAGCGGGTGCTGGTGGCTCGTCCTCATCCGGCTCGAATTCATCGCACCAGAAGGGGAAACGCGGCTCGAAGTCCAGCACGGTGCGTTCCTCGGGGAACCATAGCGAGCCGGTGTCCGGATCGGCCGGGTCAGGCGCGTCCGGGGTCGGGCACAATGCGGGGGCCGGGAATCCGGCTTCGGCGAGGATGAAGCGGAGGCGTGATTCGGCGACAGAAGCCGAGTCCGTGCAGGCGTGGGACACCACCGCGAGGGCGCGTTCGTCCCCGTGGTCTTGGACCGCGCGTTTCAGTGAGCGTCTGGTGACGAGACCGGAGTACAGAGCCGCCTCGGTCAGGACGACGGCGGGCGTGGTGGGGGCGGTCGCGGCGACCTCGACGATCGCGCGGGCGGGGGAGACCATCCGGAGCTTGTTCCAGAGCTGGATGCCGGGGCCGACTGGATCGCGGATGTGACGGTGGACGCCGCCGACGCAGCCCGAGCGGCCGGCGGACGCGGTCACGTGCACGCGGGACAGGTCGAGGCCCCAGACCGGCAGCGCGTGCAGGGCCGCGGCGGACTGGTGGCTGGCGTAGACGTTGGGCCCGCCGGAGCGGAGCACGCGATACACCTTCCGCAGGTGGAGGACTTCGTCGGTGACGAGGATCAGGGAACGACGCTCGGCGTAGGTGCCCGGCCGGATCCGGCGCCAGCCGCCGGTGTCCAGCAGGGAGTCGATATCGGGGTCGGGGTAGCCACAGGCCCGCGCATCGGCACGGGTGAACACGCCGCCCCGGATGGAGGCCATGACGGAGAGTTGAGGGTTCATGCCCTAGAAACTGCCGTGATCGAACCCCGCCCAGAACGACGACTTCAAATCTGTGGAGAACCTGGGCACAACCTCAACCGACGCCGCCGATCCCCGCCTGGGAGAAGGCATGAAAAAAGCCCGTCATTTGTCTATGACGAGCTCCGCGCGGGTTGGTACCCAGGGTTGCCAGAGGAGCGGCATGTTGGCCTCGGCAGGTGTGCGATTGCCTTTCCGCTCGTTGCAGGAGGCATGGGCGGCCACGGCGTTCAGCCACTCGGTGCGGCCGCCCCTGGATCTGGGTTGGACATGGTCCATGGTGTCGGCGTTGTCCAGACCGCAGTACGCACACCGGAACTTGTCCCGCCGCAACACACCGTGCTTGCTGTACTTCATCCGGCCGGCCGCGTAGCGCCAGTGGGTAACGACGTACCGGACCAGGCGCAGCACGCGTGGAACCGGAAAAGGGCCGATGGTCCGCTCGCCGTGCGCCTCTTCCACCACTGCGACCTCGCGGACCAGCATCCGGATGGCGTGCTGGATCGACACGGTGTGCAGCGGCTCGTATGACGCGTTCAGGACTATGACGCTCATCCGGTGCCTCCTTCCGGCCGTAGCTGGGAACCACGGCGGCTATGACGCAGGGTCTCAAGCATCCGTGGCCGGTCGGTGAACGGTCAACGGATTTCGTCAGACGGTCACGTTCCGGTTCGGCTGCGTGATCGGCGAAGATGTGCTTATGGAATTGAACAATCTGCTCTCAGGTCCTCCCGAGACACTACTCCCCGTCGACCCGGCCGCGGCGGAACTCGCCGCCGGGGCAGCGGCAGTGGACGTCGCCGCCAAGTTCCCGACCTCGTCGCTGGCCTGGGGGGTGCTGGCCGAGGCGGCGCTGGCGGACGGACGCACGATCGAGGCGTACGCGTACGCGCGGACCGGATACCACCGCGGCCTGGACCTGCTCCGGCGCAACGGCTGGAAGGGTCACGGGCCGGTCCCCTGGGAGCACGAGCCCAACCGCGGGTTCCTGCGCTGCCTGGCCGCGCTCGGGAAGGCGGCCGCGCTCATCGACGAGAAGGACGAGGCCGAGCGCTGCGCAACCTTCCTGCGCGATTCGTCACCCACTGCGGCCGATGTCCTGAGCTGAAACCTGGTTGTCGGGCTGGTGACTCGACGGCATGATCCGTCGAGTGATCAGCCCGTATGCGCAGGACGGATTCAGAGTCGGCTTCGACTGGGGCCCGGTAGGGGCTGAGGTGGTCGCCGGCTCGCTCGTCGCAGTCGTGGACGTGCTGTCGTTCACCACGGCTGTGACGGTCGCGGTGGATCGCGGCATCGATGTGTACCCGTACCGCTGGCGCGACGAGACTGCCGCTGCCTACGCCGAGCAGTACGACGCCGTGCTCGCGGTCGAACGATCCGAGGCGGGACCGGGTGACGTGAGCTTGTCGCCGGTAACCATCCGTCAATCGACCGGAGTCCAGCGATTGGTGCTGCCGTCGCCCAACGGCTCGACCATCGCGCAGCAACTCATCGACAGCGGAGCCACAGTCATCGCGGTGTCGCTGCGCAACCGGACCGCGGCGGCCGCGTGGGTGAACGAGCGCTGCGCCGAGGACCCGGACCTCAAAGTGGTCGCCATCGCGGCAGGCGAGCGGTGGAAGGACGGCTCGCTCAGGCCGGCGGTCGAGGATCTCTGGGGTGCCGGCGGCTTCCTGAGCGCTCTGCAGCCGGCCGGGTTGTCGCCGGAGGCGCGGGCGGCGAAGGCGGCGTACGACGCTGTGGCGGATGAGCTCCCGGTCATGCTGCACGACTGCGCCGGCGGTCGCGAACTCACGCAGTACGGCTTCCCCGAGGATGTGGCGATCGCGGCCGAGGTCGACAGCAGTCGGTCAGTGCCGGTGCTGCGGGACGGTAAGATGAGCGCGTCAACCTGAACCACGAGGTTTCTGCCCGTTGACAGAGCCGGCAGGCGGCGAGCGTCCCCGCTTCCTGCCGAACATGGACGGTTGTAGGCGGACGGACAGACCGGTGAAGCAGGACGCCCACGGTCGGGTCCCCGCCCCTTCGGGCAGCGGAAGGTCTCACCGTGCCGGCACTCACCGGACGGATCAGCACGCCCACAACCACCTACGCAGCGGTACTGCGTACCCCCGGGGCGTGGAAGTTCTACTTGGCGGCGGCACCGGCTCGCATCGGTATCGCCATGACCGGCCTGGGCATCGTCTGGCTGGTTCACGGATCGACCGGCTCGTACGCCGCGGCCGGCAGCGTGACCGGTGGTTTCGCGGTCGCCGAGGCACTGGCAGGTCCACAGGTGGCTCGCCTCATCGACCGTTTCGGACAGACCCGAATGCTGCCGATCACGCTGCTCGCTCACGCCGCCGCAGTCGCCCTTTTGATCAGCCTCACTGTCTCCGATGCACCACTCTGGTCGCTCATCATCGCGGGTGTCGTGGCAGGCGGATCACTTCCGCAATTGGGTGCACAGACCGCCGCGCGCTGGTCGCACGCACTGCGTGGCACACCATTGCTCTCGTCAGCCTTCGCTCTGGAATCGCTGAGCGTCGGGGTCGCGTTCATGGTCGGGCCAGGCCTCGTCGGCACAGTCAGTGCCTTCGGCAGCCCGGTAGCAGGGTCAGTACTCGCGACGAGTCTCCTGCTGACGGGAGGCCTCTTGCTGGCGATGCAACGTCGTACGGCGCCACCGGCCGGCCCACGTGGTCAGCACGAACGCTCGAAACGCCTGCTAAACAAGCGATTTGCGGGACTGGTCGGGACGAACATCGGCATCGGCCTCTTCTTCGGCAGCATGCAGGTGTCCGTCACGGCCTTCGCAGTCGCGAGAGGCACGCCGGGTCTGGCCGGACCGCTCTACAGCATCACCAGTCTGGTCAGCCTGTTCGCCGGACTCGCCTATGGTGCAAGGCGCTGGCGTACAGCTCCGCAGACCCAACTCGTCATCGTGCTGGTGGGTCTGACGTTCAGCTGTCTGCCACTCCTCGCAGCGGCCACCCCGCTTCAAGCGGCTCTCGCATTGGCTCTGCCTGGCCTGGCCATAGCGCCATTCCAGACGGTCTCCGCCGTGTTGGCCGAGTCCTCAGTGGAGTCCGCGGTACTGACACAGGCCTTCACCTGGCTGAATTCAGGCAGCGCGGCTGGGATCGCACTGGGCGCGGCGTTCGCGGGTCGCATCGTGGACACTCATGAGCTCCACTACGGCTTCCTAGTCGCCCTACTATCCGCACTGAGCGCTACCGCGATGGCTGGGGTCGTCTGTCGAGTCAAGACGGGCAACGATTCGACCGGCAGCGTGGGCAGCGGAAGGTCGTGCTGACCTAGCGTAGTTTTGTCGGCGACACCTGCAACACTTCATTCGGCAAGCAGGTAAGAGCGACGATCGAACATCATCGATGGATACGCTCTGTCTCGATCGAGATGAGGGGGACACGATGACGGACATCTACAGGACGCCACTCCTCACAGCACGGGAGTCGGCGAGGTATTTGAAGATGCCCGAGTCGACGCTGGACGGCTGGTTGGCTGATGACTCTCGGCAACCGCTGGTGCACGCGGTACCTCCCGAGCGGCGTGGGTGGCCGCGGGTTCCATTCGTCGGCATCATCGAGGCCTATGTGCTACGGACGCTGCGTGAGCAGCTGGGCTTTTCCATGCCCGACATCCGGAGAGCTGCCGACCTCGCTCGCTCTGAGTTCGACGATCCGTATGCGTTGGCAAGCGAACGGATCGCAACCGATGGCGTCGGGCTGTTCGTTCGCGTCGCGGATGAGTCGGTCGTTCATGCACGGGACCGTCAGATTGCCATCCCTGAGGTCATCTCTGAGTACCTGACGTACATCACTTGGCACGCGACAGGTAGTCCGGAACGGCTCAGCTTGCCGCAGTATCCGGCCGAGGCCGAGGTCATCATCGACCCGCGGTTCGGATGGGGAGCCCCTGTCCTTGCCAGGAGCAAGGTGCCGGTCGAGGCGCTGGTCTCGCTGTGGAGAACCGGCGAACCCATGAGCGCCGTCGCCGAGGAGTACGATCTGCCCGCGGATGTTGTAGAAGATGTCCTCCGCCAGGCCGCCTGAGTTCTTGATCCGCTACCGTGCGAACGAGCTGGGCGCACTGGAGGTTGGGCACCTTTTCTGTCTCGCGTCCGGGAACCTAGGCCTGGATGACACGGCGCAACGGTTCGTCGAGGCGGAGCGTGCAATGGTCAACGCCAGCCAGAGACACCCCGTCGGGTTCTGGCACGTTCATGCACAAGGGCGGATCACCAAAATGTGGCCCTGACCGCGACGGGGATGGCTGCAGTGGCGCAGCTCAGCGGTAGGTGATCTGGCGTTCGGCGGCGGCTCTGGTTGCGTACTCGGCCGGAGTCAGGCCGATCTGCTGCTTGAACTCCTTGGAGAAGTGAGCCTGGTCGAAGTAGCCGAGGGAGGCGGACAGCTCCGCCAGCTCGACCACTTCGCCCTGGGCGAGCAACTCCGCGCCGTCGTGCAGGCGGTAGCGGCGGAGCACCCATTTCGGACCCACACCGACATAGCGACGGAACAGCCGCTGCAGTGTCCGGATCGGGACGCCGAACCGCTCGGTGACCTGGTCCACCCGCGCCACCGACCGATCCGTCGACATCGCCGTGACGATCTCCCGGACCAGTTCGTACGACGGATCCGGCGGCGCCAGGTGGTCCCGGAGAAACGCCTCGATCACCGCACGACGCCGTACGTCGGACTCCTCGGCGAACACCAGGTCCGCAAGCCGGTCGCCGTCGGGGAAGACCGCGGTCAGCGGCAGCACCTGGTCGCGGAACGACGCCACGTCCAGCCCGGTCACGGCACCGAATCCACCGGCCCAGAACTTCACCCCGAACGCGCGGCCACGCCCGACCAGTTCGCGCTCGAACTTCCGTGTGCAGACCCCGTTCACGAACGCGCCGCCCGGCTGTTCGAAGGTGATGTTGACGCTCGGGAACGGCAGCACCTCGGCCGTGTACGGCTCGTCCAGGTCCCACTCGACGATCCAGTACCACTCCACGAACCGGCCGACCTCGGCGCCGGCCGCGAGGCGGCTCAGCGAGCGGTGGCGGGCCTGCTCCCGCGGGTGCAGGATGCCCTTCTCGCTGTCCGGCGGTGGTGTGCTCACACTGGCTGTCGCTTTCTTACAAGACCGGTACGGCGTCCGCCGCGTTGACTGACTGTCATGACGACGAACACGGTAAACCCCATCCCCGACGGTTATCACTCGCTGACCCCGTACCTCGCCGTACCGGACGGCGCGAAGGCGATCGAGTTCTACCAGTCGGTGTTCGGGGCCGAGGTGATCAGCCGGCAGGACATGCCGGACGGGCGGGTCGGTCAGGCGGAGCTGAAGTTCGGGAACTCGATGCTGCAGCTCAGCGACCAGATGCCGCAGCTGGGGCTGCGCGCGCCGAACGGCGAGTGGGTGCACTCCTCGCTCGTGCACTACGTGCCGGACGTGGACGCGACGTACGCGAAGGCGGTCGCGGCCGGGGCGAAGCCGGTGGAAGAGGTGCAGACGTTCATGACCGGTGACCGCTTCGGCACCGTGATCGACCCGTTCGGCCATCGCTGGGCGATCCTGACGAAGGTCGAGGACGTGTCGCGCGAGGAAGCTGACCGCCGGGTCAAGGAGTGGCTGGCCTCGAACCCGGAAGGGCTGGAATAGTCCAGAAAGCCTTGCGCACAAGGCGCTTCCTCGGATGAGCACGAGGAAGCGGCCCGCCGGAACCGTCCCCTGCGGCAGTTTCGGCGGGCCGCTGACTAAGAGTGTGCACGCGATCACGGAAAATGGCAACCCACTGCTTGATCGAACAGCTGGCTGAAATGGTCGTTCGGCGTTGTGGACAGGGCCGGAACAGCGCGCCGCCCGTCCGGTAGGCTTTGGTCGCAAGAGCCTGGATGCGTTGCCGGATGAATGTCCGGTGAACGTCTCCGGGCTTCACCGTTTCCAGCGTCGGTGGCTACGCGGTGTGAGGCCGCTTGCCATGCGCGTGAAGAGGAGGGCTGAGATGCCCGCAATCGTGCTCGTCGGCGCCCAGTGGGGCGATGAGGGCAAAGGCAAGGCGACCGATCTGCTCGGCAACACGGGCGAGGTCATCGACTACGTGGTCAAGTTCAACGGCGGCAACAACGCCGGCCACACGGTCGTGATCGGATCCGAGAAGTACGCGCTGCACCTGCTCCCGAGTGGCATCCTCACGCCGGGTGTGACCCCGGTGATCGGCAACGGCGTCGTGGTGGACCTGAGCGTCCTTTTCGAGGAGCTCGACGCTTTACAGGCCCGCGGGGTCGACACGTCGAAGCTCGTCGTGAGTGCGAGCGCCCACGTCATCCCGCCGTACAACCGCACGCTGGACAAGGTGACCGAGCGGTTCCTCGGCAGCCGCAAGATCGGGACCACGGGCCGTGGCATCGGCCCGACGTACGCCGACAAGATGAACCGGGTCGGCATTCGGGTCCAGGACCTGTACGACGAGAAGATCCTCGAGCAGAAGGTCACCGGCGCGCTGGAGCAGAAGAACCAGCTGCTGGTGAAGGTGTACAACCGGCGCGCGGTCGAGATCCGCGAGGTGCTGGACGAGCTGCTCGGGTACGCCGACCGCCTCAAGCCGATGGTGGCCGACACGAGCCTGCTGCTGAGCAGGGCGCTGGACGACGGCAAGACGGTCCTGATGGAGGCCGGCCAGGCGACGCTCCTGGACGTCGACCACGGCACGTATCCGTTCGTCACGTCGTCCAACGCGATCTCCGCGGGCGCATGTACCGGGACCGGCATCCCGCCGACCCGGATCGACCGCGTCATGGCCGTGGTGAAGGCGTACACGACCCGCGTCGGCGAGGGCCCGTTCCCGACCGAGCTGCTGGACGCCGACGGCGAGTGGCTGCGGCAGCAGGGCTTCGAGTTCGGTACGACGACCGGCCGGCCGCGCCGGTGTGGTTGGTACGACTCGGTCATCGCCCGGTACGCCGCCCGCGTGAACGGCGTCTCCGATTTCGTCCTCACCAAGCTGGACACGCTGACCGGCCGGGACAAGATCCCGGTCTGCGTCGCGTACGACGTGTACGGCGTCCGCCACGACGAGATGCCGATGACCCAGACCGACTTCCACCACGCGACGCCGGTCTACGAGGAGTTCGACGGCTGGTCCGACGACATCACCGGCTGCCGCAGCTTCGACGACCTCCCGAAGGAAGCCCAGACCTACGTCCGCGCCGTCGAATCCCTCAGCGGCGCCCGCATCTCCGCCATCGGCGTAGGCCCCGAACGCTCCCAGATCGTCCAGCTGTAGTTCCCCCGACGCCGAACTCGGTCGGGTCCTGCTGCCCCGACCGAGTTGGCGGTGGTCATACCGCGGTCATACCATGGTCGTATGGCAGTCAAGAAGAAGACGTTGTCCTTCGATGAGGACTTGTGGGCAGCCGTCGAGCGGCGGGCCCGGGAGGCTGAGACGACGCCATCGGCCTACGTCAACGAGCTGGTGGCCAAGAGCGAGCGGTTGTACCGAGGGCTGCAGTCGATCTCGGAGTGGGAGTCTGAGCACGGGGCCTTGACCGCAGATCAGCTCGACTGGGCCGATCGGGCGTTGGTCGAGGCGCAGCGCGAGTCGGCTGACGACGGCCCGGCGGGCGACGGTGGGGGTTCGAAGGCGTGACACAGCTGGTCTACGACGCGGGCGCGCTGATCGCAGCCGAGCGGAACGACCCGCGGCTGTGGGCTATCCACCTGCGAGCGTTGATGCGTGGCGTCGAGCCGAGTGTTCCCTCCGCGGCGCTGGCTCAGGTCTGGCGCGGCCACAAGCAACCCGATCTCCGGCGGCTGATCGACGGGTGTGATGTTGTTCCGCTCACTCAGGATCTTGCCACGAGGGTCGGCGAGTTGCTGGCCGTGGCCGATCGGGCTGACGTTGTCGACGCGCAGGTCGTGGCATGTTGCTTCGAGTCGGCGGCGACCTGTGTGACATCCGATCGAGGGGACATCGCGCACCTGGCGGAGGCTGCGCGTACCGGAGCATGGCGTGGCAACACCCGGTGGAAGGTGCCGATCATCTCGCTCTGAAACGCGCCCGGCTTCAGTTGCCGATGAAGGGAAGGTCGCGGATCAGGGGGGCGTTGCGGAGGTCGCCGATGGTGGGGCGGTCGATGGTGGGGGCCTCGATGGGAGTGCGGGCCCAGGCGGCGCCTTGGCCCTGAGTGGCCTGGTAGAAGGTGAAGCCGCCGACGGCCAGGAGTACGGCGGCCAGGAGCACGGAGACCCAGTGGGGGCGGAAGGTGTTGCGGGCCGCGATGTGGGCGCCGCGACGGAGTGAACTGCCGCCGGGGCCCCACCAGGCGGTGAAGAGTGCGGTGATGGCCGCGCTGCCGAAGCCGACGGCCGACAGGGGCTGCCAGTCGAGTCCGTAGGTGGTGGCGGCGACGGCGGTGACGATGCCCCCGACGACAACGCCCATCACCAGCGGCAGGATCAGGCAGGGCAGAGTGATCAGGGCTGCGGTAACCAGCTGCAGCGGACTGGACGCCGCGGCCACCACACCGTCCGAGCGTCCGGACCGGCCGCGGAGCTGACGACGGCGCATCAGCGCGGTGCTGGTGCGGTCGACGGTCCTCGCGATCACGAGCAGGATGATCGCGAGCGCGGCACCAAGGCCGGGGTTGAGAGCGGTCAGGCCGGTCAGCGCGACCATCAGGCCGACTACCATCGCAGTCCGTCGGCCGGTCGGCGGAGCCTTCTCGGGCTTCACCGGCTGACCAGGCTGCTGGTACGGCGTCGGAGAGGGGCCCTGCTGGTACGGCGCAGGAGCCGAGCCCTGCTGGTACGGCGCGGGCGCAGGACTCTGGTACGGCGCCGGATTCTGGTACGGCGAAACCGGACCACCCTGATACGGCAAGGGCATCGCCGCAGGTGCGGCCGCGTTCGGAGCCGGACTGTACGTCGCGGGGTGCATCGGAGCCACCGGCACGGGCTCAGCGGCCTTCTTCGCCGCAGCCGCCTCCCGAAGCTTGTCCCGGATCGGAGCGAAGGCCGACATCGGCGGAAGGACTGGTGGCACCAACTGTGCGACATCCGTCGGCGATGGCCCGTCCGACGGCATCTCACGCGTCATCAGCGCAGTCTGCGGGTGCAGCTGAATAGTCGGTGGTACGGCGGTGATCGTCGGCGTCTCGCGGGGCGGCAGTGCGTCACGGCCCTCGGCGTACCGGTTGAGGCCGGTCATGATCTCGTCCCGCGTCGGCCGGTCGCCCTTGGCCGGCGACAGCGCCGCAGCGAGCAGTGGCTTCAGCCGCGGGTCCAAACCGTCCAGGTCAGCCTGACCGGTGTGCACCCGGTGCAGCACCGCCTCGAACGGGCCCTTGCCGAAAGGCCGGCGTCCGGTGGCGGCGAACGTCACAGTGGCCGCCCAGCCCCACCAGTCGGCCGACTCCGACACCATCTCGCCCTCGATGAGCTCCGGCGCCAGATAGCCCGGCGTACCGATCACCAGACCGGTCTGGGTGAGACGCAGGTCGTCAGCGGCCTGGGCGATGCCGAAGTCGATCATCACCGGCTTGCCGTTGAACATCATCACGTTGCCCGGCTTGAGGTCGCGGTGGATCACTCCGGCCAGGTGGATGGCCTGCAGCGACTCCGCCAGACAGCCAGCCAGTGGCAGCCACTTCCGCGGGGTCAGTGGCCCGCGCTCGTCCACCTGCTCGTCCAGCGGCCGCCCCGGCACGAATCGGGTGACCAGATAGGGCTGGTCGCCCTCCAGGTCGTGGTCGAGGATGCCTGCCACGCCAGGGTGGCTCACCTTCTGCAGTGTGGTCGCTTCGCGCTGCAACCGGGCCCGTGCGATCGGGTCGTGTGCCACGTGCGGGCGCAGCACCTTGAGCGCGACCTCCTGGTGCTCCGGTCCCTCGGCCAGGTAGACGACACCCATCCCGCCCTGCCCGAGCCGCCGGATCAACCGGTACGGCCCGACCCGCTCCTCCACCTCCTCGACAGGTGTGACCCCCTCGACGGGAGTAGGAGGCGGCCCCCCTGAGACTGACATGGCATCTACGGTACGTCGGCAGCGGACCAAGCAACCGTGATGACCTCTGAGGTAATCGTCTGAATTCTCCTCGTGCCGGAAGCTGAACGCACCAACCATCGAGGAGGAGACATGAAGGCCTACGCGATCGCCTACCTGCGCAACGTCCGGAAGGGCGCGGACATCGTCGAGTACCTGGAGCGCATCGACGACACGCTGGCCCCGTACGACGGCCACTTCATCGTGCACGGGGCCCGCCCGGAATCCGTAGAGGGTGAGTGGGAGGGTGCGCCGATCGTGATCGAGTTCCCGGACTACGACCACCTGCGCGGCTGGTACGAGTCGCCGGCGTACCGGGAGATCCTCCCGCTGCGCACCCGGAACTCCGACGGCGTGGTGATCTTCGTCGAGGGCGTCGACCGCACCCACAAGGCCACCGACGTACTGGCCTGATTTCCCTCCCGGTTAGTTGACCAGCTCGGGGTAGAGCACGATCAGGTCCTGGGAGACGGCGGCCTTCGCGCCGCGCGCCGTGTCATCGGCGAGGACCTCGTGGGCGCCGGACTCGATGCCGTCGAGGGCCTGCCTGGCGATGTCCTCGGGGCGGGACTTCGGGGCGGTGACCGCGGTGGTCATGTCGGTGTCGACGTACCCCATATGCAGGCCGGTGACGCCGATGCCGCGGTTGCGCAGTTCGAGCCGGATCGCGTTGGTCTGCAACCAGAACGCGGCCTTGGTCGCGGAGTACGCGCCGTGCCGCGCGACCCAGGACAGGGCCGAGTGGGCGTTCAGGATGTGGCCGCCGCCGTTCCGCTCGATGATCGGAACGAAGGTCCGGGTCAGCTCGAGCGGGCCGAAGAAGTTCGCGTCGAAGACTGCCCGGATCTCTGCGGCCGGTGCGTCCAGGTAGGTGTCCGGCGAGCCGGCGCCGGCGTTGTTGATCAGGACGGTGACGTCGGGAGCGGCCGCGGCCAGCGCCTCGATCGATGCCGCGTCGGTGATCTCCAGCGGCAGCGGGACCACGCGCGGGTCGGAGCTGTCCTGCGGGTTGCGCGCGGTCGCGTAGACCTTGGCGACTCCACGGTCGAGCAGATCGTCGACGATCGCCTTGCCGATGCCGCGCTGGCCGCCGGTGACCAGGACGACGGCGCCTGCGAGTGAGGTCATCTGAAACTCCTTAGCTAGAAACTGATCTGTTTCCATGACTGTAAACCGATCGGTTTCTAATCGCAAATCCAGCCGGTACCCTCGTTCCATGACCACCTCGGCGACCCCCCGCGAGCGGCTCCTGGACGCCGCGGGCGAACTCTTCTACCGCGACGGCGTCAACATCGGAGTGGACGCGCTCTGCAAGGCGGCCGGGGTGTCGAAGAAGTCCATGTACCAGCTGTTCCGGTCCAAGGACGAGCTGATCGCGGAGAGCCTGGCCAACCGCGGGGCGGCGTACCAGACCCTTCTGCATCCCGGCGCGGAGGATGACCGGCCGGCCCGGGACCGGATCCTGGATGTGTTCGAGCGGCAGGACGCCGTGGTTGCTGCTGGCAACTTCTTGGGCTGCCCCTACGTGAGTACGGCGGTGGAGCTGAAGAATCCCGAGCACCCGGGGTCGGTGGTCGCGCGCCACTTCAAGCAGCAGCTGACCGACTTCTTCCACCGCGAGTTGGTGAAGGCCGGCGCGGAGGATCCGGGCACGCTGGCGATCCAGCTGACGATCATCTTCGACGGCGCGAGCGCGCGATCGGTCGTGCGGGCGCAGCCGCTGGGTGGCATCGGCGTCACTACCGCGGCCGCGCTGCTGGATGCGGCCGGTGTTCGCTCCGGCGACCTGGCGACGCAGCTGAGTTGATCCCGCCGGCACGTACGCTCGGTGCCTTGTCCTTACGGAGGAGGCGCGAGTGGAGATCCCGGCGGCGTTTCACGACCTGTTGTCCTCGACTGCGGTCGCGATGGTCGGCACGATCGGCAAGCGTGGCGAGCCGCAGGTCACGCCACTGTGGTTCCTCTGGGACGACGAACGGGTGCGCATCAGCCTGGTCGACGGCCGGCAGAAGCTGCGTAACCTCCAGCGCAACCCGCTGATCACGGTCGTGATCGTCGACCCGGCCCGCCCGACGCACTACGTCGAGCTCCGCGGCCGGATCGACGATCTGGTCCCTGATCCTGAGTTCGCGCTCGAGCAGGCGATCGCCCGGAAGTACGCCGGCGAGTGGACGGATGTGGAGCCCCCGGGCACCACGCGATACGCCACGAGCGTCATCGTCGAACGCATCACGAGTCAGCTGGGACATCCCTGAGAGGCCGCCGGCCGCTCCGAATCACGGCGAGTTGACGTCCGTGGTCGCGGTGGTGACGGAGGGTAGTTCCGAACCGGCAATGACTGCGATTCCGGCGGTCGAGAAGTGGCGGCGTTTCGTGGGACAAGTTCTCACTTTGTTCCACTGAGCTGGGAAAAGCCGTGCAGTTGTTCCGTTGTGACGCTGATTTCCGCTGGGATATTGACGTGCTCACCGTCCGTCGTCAAACTTTCGCAAAGACCCTGCGCTAGTGCCTCCGGGCACGCGGGGGAGCGCAGTGTCCTACCGCCCCCGAAGACAGGACATCCGCCCATGCGAACCAAACCCCTGCTCCTTGCCACAGCGTGTGCAGCGCTGGTGGCCGGAGCCCTCAGCAGCCCAGCGGTCGCCGCGTCCAGCGCCGACTCACCGCATTCCGCCGTACCAGCAGCTGTCGACGCGCCTGCGACGTTCACCCATCCTGGTGTCGGGGTGAGCCGGGCTCAGCTGGACTTCGTCCGGGCCAAGGTGCAGGCCGGTGCACAGCCGTGGACGAACGCGTTCAACCAGGCCAAGAGCAGCTCCTACGCATCCCTCTCGCGTACGCCGACCCCACGCGCGGTCGTGGAGTGCGGCCCGTACTCGAATCCGAACCTGGGTTGCACCAACGAGCGTGAGGACGCCATCGCGGCGTACACCGATGCCCTGCTCTGGTACCTCACCGGTGACGATCGCTATGCGCAGAAGGCGATCCAGCTGATGGACGCGTGGTCGACGACCATCCAGGACCACACGAACAGCAATGCGCCGCTGCAGACCGCGTGGGCGGCGTCGTCCTGGCCGAAGGCCGCGGAGATCATCAAGTACGTGTACGGGAACTGGCCGAACTCCGGCCGGTTCGCGACCATGCTGCGCAACGTGTACCTGCCCGAGATCATCAACGGCTCGAACTCCAACGGGAACTGGGAGTTGAGCATGACCGAGGCGATCCAGGGCATCGGCGTGTTCCTCGAGGACAAGACCGTGTACGACAAGGCGATCGCGCTGTACCGGGTCCGGGTGCCGGCGTACGTGTACCTGGAGTCGGACGGCGCGCTGCCGAAGACGAAGCCGAGCCAGAACCTCGACACCCGCGACAAGATCGTCGCGTACTGGCAGGGCCAGGGGACCTTCGTGACCGGTCTGACTCAGGAGACCTGTCGCGACTTCACCCACACTGGCTACGGCATCTCGTCGATCTCGCACGTACTGGAGACGTCCCGGATCCAGGGGATCGACCTCTACCCGGAGTTCGGTGAGCGGCTGCGGCAGGCGCTCGGATTCCAGTCCCGGTGGGAGCGCAACCTCGAACCGGTTCCGTCCTGGCTGTGCAACGGCACTGTGAACCGGGGCCTCGGCCCGATCACCGAGGTCGGCTACAACGCCCTGCATACCCGACTCGGCATCGCGATGACGAACACCCAGGCCCTGACCGAGTCGCGCCGCCCGGCCGGGTCGAACAACCTGTTCGTCGCGTGGGAGACCCTGACCCACGCCGAGAACCCTTCATAGCAAGGCTTCCGGGAGAGCTGGAACTCTGCCCTTTCAGCTCTCCCGGAGCACGTCAGATCTGGGCCTCGCCGCGCTTCCAGTAGCCCTGGAAGGAGATGGTCGCCTTCGGCATTCCGACCGTGTTGACCAGGTGGCGGCGGACCGACTTGATCATTGACGATTCGCCGGCCACCCAGGCGTAGTCGGCGTCGTACGGCAGGTCGGCGGATTTGAGGGCTTCGAGCAACGACATGTCACCGGTGGGCGTGATCCAGGTGATGTCGGCGGAGCCTGGGGTCGCCAGCGGCCGGATGTCGCGGGCGTCGGGGACCTCGACGAAGACGGTCGCGTGGACAGCGGCCGGCAGCTGCTCGAGGATCCCGGCAAGAGCCGGCAGCGCGGTCTCGTCGGCGACCAGGACGCGGCGCACGCTGGTCGCCGGTGGGACGTAGTCGACCCCGGAGTGCAGCAGACCCTTGGTGCTGGCGGTGTCGACCGCGAACGGCAGGATCAGGCCGACCTGGTCGCCCGGCCGAGCCTCGCTGACCCAGGCCGAGGCCGGGCCGTTCACGCCGTGCAGGACGAACTCGACGTCGAGCTCGGCGACCTCGGGACGCAAGGCACGGACGGTGTATGTCCGCATGATGAAACGCTCCTCGACCGGTTGCGCACACCATTCCGGGTACCACTCGGGGCCGGACGGGAGCTTGATGTCGCTGCCGTCGGGGGGTGCGAGCAGCACCTTGATTCGCTGGTCCGGTCCGGCGGTGACCGCTTCCGCGATCCGCGGTGCGACGAACGTCACGCGGCGCAGGTGCGGGCTCAGGTCGTCGACGGCCGCCACGGTGGCGAGGACGGAGTCGAACACGATCGGCCGCTCGAGCACAGTCGTCATGCTTTGGTTTCTCCATAAACTACGGCAGATGCGGACTCGTGGACGGCCGGGTTATTCTGTGGCGTCTAGAGGTTAGCCTTACCTAAGAGGATCCCAAAGTCCAATGCCCCCGCCCACTGCTGTGGTCTCGGCCGACCCCGTTGTCGCCGTCTCGTCGCGCCCGCGGCGCACTAGGCGAGCGACACTCGTCGTCGGCCTGATCGGCTGTATCGCGTTGCTCGTGCTGGTGACCTTGCTCAGCATCGCGGTCGGGTCGAAGCAGATCCCGTTGCCGACGGTGATCGATGCCTTGCGGCACTACAACGAGGCGGACACCGATCATGTGATCGTCCACTCACTGCGCGTCCCGCGGACTGTGATCGGTCTGCTCGTCGGCGCCGCCCTGGGGTTGTCCGGGGCGCTGATGCAGGGCGTCACCCGGAACCCGCTGGCCGATCCCGGCATCCTCGGGGTCAACGGTGGAGCCGCGCTCTTCGTTGTCGGCGGCATCTACTGGTTCGGGTTGTCGAGTCTGACGGCGTACGTCTGGCTCGCGTTCGTGGGTGCGGCGGCCGCGTCCGTCGTCGTTTACCTGCTGGGGTCGCTCGGCCGCGAGGGGGTGACGCCGGTGAAGTTGGCGCTTGCCGGGGCGGCGATGACCGCGATGCTCGGGTCGCTCACCACCGCGGTACTGATCGGTGACGTCGACACCTTCGACCAGTTCCGGTTCTGGTCGGTCGGGTCGTTGGCCGGCCGCGGTTCGGACATCGCGGCGCAGGTCGCGCCGTTCATCCTGATCGGGATCGTGCTGGCGCTGGTCTCGGGGCGGTTGCTGAACGCGTTGTCGCTCGGTGACGAGGTGGCGAAGTCGCTCGGTCAACGGGTCGGCCTGGCCCGGTTGTTCGTCGCGGTGGTCGTCGTACTGCTGTGTGGAGCGGCCACGGCGGCGGCGGGACCGATCGGTTTCATCGGGTTGACGATCCCGCACGTCGCGCGATTGGTGACCGGGCCGGACTACCGCTGGATCTTGCCGTACTCGATGCTGCTGGCGCCGATCCTGCTGCTCGGTGCCGACGTCCTCGGCCGGATCGTCGCGCAGCCCGGTGAGCTGCAGGTCGGCATCGTCACCGCGGTGATCGGCGCGCCGTTCTTCATCGCACTGGTACGCCGAAGGAAGTTGGCCGACCTATGACGACGGCTGAGGCGGTTCAGGTCATCACCCGAGCCCGGGCGGCTCGGCAGGCACGATCGCTGCTGGTGATCGTCGTACTCGCGGTCGTCGTCTTCGCGACGTTCTGCGTCTCGCTGTCGCTGGGTGACTTCAAGATCCCGGTTCTCGATGTGGTGAAGACGCTGTTCGGCGGTGGGGACACAGCGACCGAGTTCATCGTCAACCAGCTTCGGTTGCCGAGGGCACTCACCGGCCTGTTGGTCGGGGCCGCGCTCGGCATGTCCGGCGCGATCTTCCAGAGCATCGCCCGCAACCCGCTGGCCAGCCCGGACATCATCGGCGTCACGTACGGCGCCAGCGCGTTCGCCGTGTTCGCCATCGTCACGCTGGGGCTGACCGGGGTCGCGGTGTCGGGCCTCGCGATCGTCGGCGCGGTGCTGACCGCGTTCATCATGTACGTGCTGGCCTGGCGACAAGGGGTGTCGAGTTACCGGTTGATCCTGATCGGGATCGGGATCGGCGCGATCGCCACCAGCATCACGTCGTACCTGTTGACCAAGGCAAGGGTCGAGATCGCGCAGCAAGCGCTGATCTGGCTGACCGGGAGCCTGAACGGGCGGGACTGGTCGAACGTGCGGTCCCTTGCGATCACGCTTGTGGCGCTGGCGCCGCTGACGGCGTTCCTGGTGCACCGGCTGCGCATTCTGCAGCTCGGCGACGAGACGGCGTACGGGCTGGGGCTGCGGGTGGAGAGCTCGCGGCTCGGGCTGATCGTCATCGCGGTCCTGATGGCCGCGGTGGCGACGGCGGCGGCCGGGCCGATCGGGTTCGTCGCGTTCGTCGCGGCGCCGATCGCGCGGCGGCTGACGCGATCACCGGGGCCGGCGATGATCGCGTCCGCGCTGCTCGGCGCGCTGGTGGTGGCGCTGTCGGACCTGATCGCGCAGCACGCGTTCGGGGACACGCAGTTGCCGGTCGGCGTGGTGACCGGCGTGGTGGGTGCGCCGTACCTGATGTTCCTGCTGGCTCGGGCCAACCGGGTCGGGAGTGGTGGCTGAGAGATGGAGAACTCTGTGGAACACAGCTTGGCTGCCGACGGGCTCGCGGTCGGCTATGACCAGCGCGAGATCATCCACGACCTGTCGGTGCGGATCCCGACCGGGAAGATCACCGTCATCGTGGGCGCCAACGCCTGCGGCAAGTCCACGCTGCTGAAGACGCTGGCCCGGCTGCTGAAGCCGTCGCGCGGGACCGTGCTGCTGGACGGCAAGAGCATCCAGTCGATCCCGACCCGGGAGGTGGCGACCAAGCTCGGATTGTTGCCGCAGTCACCGACCGCACCGGAGGGGATCACGGTCGCCGATCTGGTCGGGCGCGGGCGGTACCCGCGGACCCGGTGGATCCGGCAGTGGACCAGGGCCGACGACGAAGCGGTCGCGGCCGCGATGACGTCGACCGACGTACTCTCGCTCGCGGATCGGCCGATCGACGAGTTGTCCGGTGGTCAGCGGCAGCGGGTGTGGATCGCGATGGCGCTCGCGCAGGAGACGGACATCCTGCTGCTGGACGAGCCGACGACGTTCCTTGACCTGACCCACCAGTTCGAGGTGCTCGATCTGCTGGTCGACCTGAACAGGTCCGAGGAGCGGACGATCGTCCTGGTCCTGCATGACCTCAACCAGGCCTGCCGGTTCGGCGACCACCTGATCGCGATGAAGGACGGCGCCATCGTTGCCGAGGGCAACCCGCGCGAGGTCGTCACCGAAGCGGTCGTCGAGGACGTCTTCGACCTGGCCGTCAAGATCGTCCCCGACCCCGTCGCCGGCAGCCCGATGGTCGTCCCGATCGGCCGCCACACGAGCCGCGCCAACGCCGTCAACGAAGCTAAGCCGACAGCATCTCCCATTGCGGCCGCCCTGGCCGCATCCGCCGCCGCCAACGGCATCTGCCGCCCCATCGACCGCTGAGCCCCACGGCCATACCCCGATCCGGACACCCCGGATCCGGCTGACCGGGCCTCGGGTCGTGGATCGCGGTTCCGTGCCTCGCCGTACGTCCACCGGAAGTCACGACTCGGCGCCATCGCGGGTCGGCAAGTGGTGGGGGCGGACCTGCGCCACTCGGCAACCATCCCCGAGTCACCCCGCTCACGCTCGGCAACTCGCGGAGGCCGGTCATCTGCGGGGGTTGGTGAGTGGCAGCGGTCCGCTCGAGTTGACTAGAGCGGGATGTGGAGGGCGTCGGATGCGACGGTCCACTGAGCGAGGTATGCAGCCAGTGCTGTGGGGGACAGGTGGGTGAGGACCAGTTTGCGGGAGGTGACGCGGTCGCGGTGCTGTGCCAGGGTCTCGAGGTCGAGGTGCCAGCGGATCGGAGTGGGGCTGTAGCCCTCGCAGAGGAATAGATCGACACCTTCGGCGGCTTGCAGGAATGCGTCCGTCCACTCGGTGTCACCTGAGTACGCCAGCGATCCACCAGTCGTCTTCAGTCGTACGGCGTACGCCGGAGCGCCGGACGCATGACGTACTTCGAAGGGCGTGACCTGCACCTCGCCGAACTGCTGTGGACGACGGTCAGTGTGCTCGAGGACGTGGACCTCGAAGCGGCGCTGGACCTTGGACGAACCGGGGTACAGCGTTTCCAACGCCGTGGCCAGCCGGTCGCGGGTGCCTGGTGGGTCGACCACGGTCAGATCCTGGGCGCGGCGACGGAACTGCCCGTCGAGGATCAGGAACGGCAGTCCACCGAAGTGATCACCGTGCAGGTGAGTGATGACGATCGTGTGGATCTCGTTCGGATCGAAGCCGGCCTGCCGCAGCGCGGTGATACTCGTTGCCCCGCAGTCGACCAGAACCTGCGAGTCCAACGCGATGCAGGTCTGGACGCGCCCGACCCGACCCGAATGCGTCCCCACTGCCAACGATCGTGACGTCCGTCATCGCGCCATTCTGGCGCGCATCTGGTACAGGATCAGGCCGGCCAGGAGGGCGCCCAGGGTGCCGAGAGCGAGGTCGCCGAGGGTGTCGGTGTACGCCGTCTGGAGCTCAGTCGAGTTGCGGACGAAGGCGAAGTACTCACCGATCTCCCACACCACAGCCGCGGTAGCGCCGAAGCCGAGGGCTACGAACGCCGTCAGACCGCGGGAGAGGTTGCGGGGCGCGAAGGCGAGCAGGACGCCGGCGGTGAGGAAGCCCCAGAGGATGAAGTGCATGGCGTCGTCCCACCAGTTCACCGTGTCGAACAGGTTGAGCCGGTTGCCGATGAGATCGATCAGCCACGGGAGCGTCATCAGCAGGTCGGCGGGCCACGGGTAGCGGTCGTGCAGCTTGCTCTTCGCCCGCCCGTAGGCCCACCACCACAGCGGCAGCGCCATCGCGCCGATCGGATAGACGATGAGCCGTGCGGTCGACGCCTTGCCCTTGATCCCGCTCAGGTCTGGCCAGATCAGTGCCGAGAGCAACAAAGCGAAGAGCAGCACCTTCGCGGCCACAGCGGCGTACCGGATGATGTTCACCCGCACCGTCGGAGTGGTCGTGGCAACCATCGTCGTCATGCCTCTCAGTCAAACCGACCGCTGGGCGAGGCGGATGAGTACAACTACGCGAAAGACCCCCGCGATGCCGCCATTGTGGCGGATCGCGGGGGCCTCGGACAGAGGGTCAGCTGACGCTGATCAGGTCGACCACGAAGATCAGGGTCTCGCCGGGCTTGATCGCGCCGCCCGCGCCGCGGTCGCCGTACCCGAGTTGCGGCGGGATGACCAGCTTGCGCCGGCCGCCGACCTTCATCCCCTGGACGCCGGTGTCCCAGCCCTGGATGACCTGGCCGACGCCGAGCTGGAAGGCCAGCGGGGCGCCGCGGTTGTACGACGCGTCGAACTCCTCGCCGGTCGAGTGGGCCACGCCCACGTAGTGCACATTGACCCGGGAACCGGCCTTGGCCTCGTCGCCGTCGCCCACGGTGATGTCGGTGATCTCGAGATCCGCCGGCGGCGGCCCGTCCGGAAAGTCGATCTCTGGCTTCTCAGTCATGTCACAAGCTAAGCAGATCGGTTCGTTCGGCCCCAAGGCGGTGCGCGGAGAGTTCCGGGTAAATGCCGTTTGAGGACCTGTTCGGTGCGACGCGCGGCGGTCTAGGCTCACGGTCACGAGCCCAACCTAGGGGGATGGGCCCGACCAGAGGAGCTTGTGATGCCGGATCCCGTCACCCACACGATCGGTGTGCCCGGAGCCACCCTGACATACGACGTCCGTGGTGATCTCGCCGATCGGCCGGTGCTGCTGATGATCGGTTCGCCGATGGGGGCGAGCGGTTTCCCCACGCTGGCGTCACAGTTCCCCGACCGGACGGTCGTGACCTACGATCCGCGCGGGGTGGAGCGGAGTGTTCGCAGCGGCGACCTGGGTGAGCTGACGCCGGACGACCACGCCGACGACCTGGTCGCGCTGATCGAGGCGCTCGACGCCGGCCCGGTCGACCTCTTCGCCAGCAGCGGCGGCGCAGTGAACGCGCTGGCCCTGACCGCGAAGCGGCCCGACCTGATCAACACCCTGGTCGCGCATGAGCCGCCGCTCGCCGCGGTCGTGCCGGACAGCGAAGCCGCGCTGGCCGCGGTGGCGGACACCTACGACACGTACCAGCGCGATGGCATGGGCGCGGGGATGGCCAAGTTCATCGCCATGGTCGGCTACGAGGGCGAGTTCACCGCCGACTACACGCGGCAGCCGGCACCGGACCCGGCCATGTTCGGCCTGCCCACCGAGGACGACGGTTCCCGCGACGACGCCCTGCTCGGGCAGAACATTCGCGGCTGTACGTCGTACCAGCCCGACTTCGACGCTCTCGGCGAGGCCAAGGACCGGATCGTGATCGCTGTCGGTGAGGAGTCCGGCAACCAGATGGCGGCCCGCGGTGGCAAGGCGGCGGCTGCGCGCCTCGACCTCGAGCCGGTCGTCTTCCCCAGTGGGCACGGTGGCTTCCTCGGCAACGAGTACGGCCAGCCGGGGAAGCCGGAGGAGTTCGCGGCCAAGCTACGGGAGGTGCTCGCCCGCTGACCCCTTGAGGGCTAACGTCACACTCTGTGCTGAAGAAACTCGCTGCTGTATTCGGTGCGGTTGCTGTGGTGGCTGCTGCCGTGGCCGTCGTCTCCCCGCGTACGGCGGACGCGAATACGACTGATGAGAACTATGGCCAGTACTCACTCATGTTCGAGAAGTCGGCCGGACAGTACTGGGCGGGTCAGACCGCTGCCGGGCAGTGGGCGTGGACGCCGTTGAGTGCGACCGAGTCCGACATCTCGTGGGGTGATCCGAAGACGTGGCCGCCGAAGTCGGCGGAGCACTTCATCCACGACGGCGAGTGGGTCCTCCTGGACGGCTACAACGACGGCGCTGGTCGCCTGCTGACGCAGATCCAGCGGGTCACGTCCGAGAACCTTGGCGATGCCGACTGCGCCAACCTGCAGCCGATCCCGTCAGTCGGCGGCCGCCAGCACTACGTGAAGTGGAACATCCCCAGCACCGGCTACTGCCTGGACGCCGTCGGCACCATCAAGCCCCCGAACGGCTCCACCACCGTCACCTTCCGCCACCTCCAGAAATGGCTCCCACCGCACCCCTGCTCGAACCCGTACTACACAGGCCAGACCTGCATCACCGAGTTCGAACAGTGGTGGGACGACAACCAGCACCCGTACTCACTCCAGCTCTCCCGCACCGTAGAAATCGCCCGAGGCCTAGGCATGGCCTTCACCAACCACACCACAGTCCCCCTCCCCTGGAACGCCAACGCCCGCTACTACTGGCACTACTAGCGCACGGGTACCGGCGACGTCCTGCTGTGATTGCTGGCGGCAATCATCGGCACGCGGTTCCTGCGGTCCGCGATCGTGAGTCATCTGGATCTGCCGATATCGAAGGGCTTTACGGCCAGCCGGCGGGTGGGGTCGGGGCCGGGTGGGTGAGGAGGCGGCCGGTGGGGGTGGTGAGCAGGCGGTCGAGGTTGGACTCGAAGGACTCCTGCATGTGCCAGTCGGCGGTGAGGATGTAGAGGGTTCGGCCGTCCGGGCCGCCGAGGGTGCAGGCGAAGCCGGCGTGTTCGAGCGGGACGGTTTCGAGGATCTTGCCGCCTTCGGCGATGCGGAGGCAGGCGGGGGCGTCGTCGGCCCAGCCGGGTGTCCAGATGGCGCCATCGGCGTCCATCACCATGCCGTCGCCGGTGTGCGGAGCCCAGACGCGGCGGTTCGACAGCGAGCCGTCCGCGGAGATGTCGTACGCCGTCAGCACGCGGGCAAAGGATTCGGCGATGACGAGGGTCTCGTTGTCGGGCGCGATCACCATGCCGTTGGGGAATGCGAGCTCGTCGGCCACGCGACGTATCGAACCGTCGGGCGTGATCAGCAGGATGAAGCCGGGGCGTTCCCCTGCATCGGGGTGGAAGTCGCAGCCGCCGTTCACATAGACGTTGCCGCGGCCGTCGACGACGAGCTCGTTCAGACTGCCGTACGACGAGACGTCCGCGTGGACCACCAACTCGCCGGAGGGTTCCTGGCGCAGGAGCAGCCCTTCCTGACCGGAGGTCACCAGCAGCCGGCCGTCCGGCAGCCAGTCGATGGAGAACGGGAGAGTAGTCGGCACCCGAGCCATTACCTCCCGACGCCCGGTCGCGTCGACTGCCAGGACCTCCTGCGTCCCCCAGTTCGAGCACCACGAGCGCCCGTCATGCCACCGCGCCGACTCGCCAATCACAAGCCCTGTCAACAAGACCTCGGTCATCACACAACTCCTTCCGTCTTTACCCCTACACGAACGAGAAATGCCGAGATCGACAAGGACCCGGCTGGCTATGCTCGGCGCCATGACGTCGGAGGAGGGTGACCCTCACCGTGAGACGCTCGCTCAACTGGAAGCGCAAGCCGATCACCGGGACGCGGAGCAGACGCTTCTCGCGGCGGGGTGGACCCGATGCGGGGCAGGGGATTGGGCGATCGCGCTGCGCTCACCGGAAGGCACGGCCGTGGCGCGGATCAGCCCGTTCGATCCGGCCAGCTTGTATTCCGTGGCACTGTATCGAGAGGCCGCGCACACTCGGCAGGTCCCGCAACTGTTCGCGCACCGTCGGCTGGCAGGTGGCGGCGACCTCCAGATCATGGAATGGCTCCAACCCGTCCCCGAGCCCGAGGCCGTCGCGTTCCACCGGGCGATCGCCGAGCGGGAGCCGGAGGTTGCTGAGCTGGCTGATGTCGTACGCCGGATCCATGAGCAGGCCCGGGCAGAGCTGCCCTGGTTCAGATCTGAGTTGGACGACAATCCCGAAAACGTCATGCGCGCAGCGGATGGGCGACTTGTGGCCATAGACCTGTTCGGCGCCGACGGCCCGACCCTCTACGCGACCGTGGCCAACGACCCCGATCTCGTTGTCGCACGGATCCCCGAGGCCGACCGGCGATTCATGACCGAGATCCCGCTGACCGCCACCGGCCCCTGGGAGCCCGAGGTGCGGGACGCCATGCGCGCCGGACTAGCCGCAGCCGACGCCCGCAAGACCGGCCCGTAGCTCGGCCCGCCCATCGATCAACGCTGAGCCCAGTCAACTGCCGTGGTCACAGCAGGACCGCTGTCGCCGTACGACGTCATGTGCCTGTCCCGCCGAAGCGTTCGGTCCGGATCCGCGCCGGATCGTGGCCAGGTCCTCGGCGACTGCGAGGAAGTAGCGAAACTGACGCAGCTCCAAGACCGCCATTCTATGGGAGGTAAAGCTCGGCAGATATGAGTTTTGAGCTCCCAGCTGGTAGGCAAAAGGTCCTTCGAATCTGCCGTCCAGAACGAGATCCTTGGTCAAGAGATCGTCTACGGTCCGACACGATCTTCTCGTTTAGTAAGAGGTTCACATCATGACCACCGCACCACTGCCACCCCCGAAGCTTCGGCTGGTCTTCCAGATCGAGGCGGTCATCGGCACGCCCCTCGATCTCGGACGGGCCCCCGACGGCCGGCGGCATCGAATCGTGCCTCACGTCGGCGGCACCTTCACCGGCCCGGAACTGACCGGGAGCGTTGTGCCCGGCGTCAGCGGCGACTGGCAGACGATCAACCCGGACGGATCCAGCGTCGGTGACATCCGCATGGGCCTGCACGCCGCATCCGGAGCCAACCTCTACCTGCAGATGCGTGCGGTGCGCCACGGACCGCCCGAGGTGCTCGCCCGGTTGGCTGCCGGCGCGGACGTCGACCCCTCGGAGTACGTCTTCCGCGCCAGCGCACAGATCGAAACCACTCAACCGGAGCTGAACTGGCTCAACCTCGGTGTGTTCACCGTCGTCGCCGGCCGCCAGCCCGACGGAGTCTCCTTCGCCGTGTACATCGTCGAATAACCGACTCGATGCCCCGCCGTCGGAACCATGTTCCCTTCAAACCCGGAGTACAGCGATGAACGACAACAGACACCAGGATGGCATCTACCCCTTCCCGGCCGGCATGCAGACGCGTGAGATCGAAACCAACGGCGCCAGGATCCACGTACGCGTCGGCGGGCATGGTCCAGCGGTCGTCATGCTGCACGGCTTCGGCACAACGGGCGACATGTGGGGTCATCTGGCGAGCGCACTCATCGAAGACCGCACGATTGTCGCGCCCGACCTGCGGGGGTTGGGCCTCTCGTCGAAGCCTGAGGGCGGCTACGACAAGAAGAATCAGGCGGCGGACATCTGGGGCGTCCTGGACGCCCTGGGTGTGCAGACGATCGAACTGATGACGCACGACATCGGCATCATGGTCGGCTACGCAGTCGCCGCCACCCACCCCGAGCGGGTGAGCCGATGGGTGGCGATCGATGCGCCGCTGCCTGGCATCGGGCCCTGGGATCAGATCACCCAGGATCCGGCGATGTGGCACTTCGGCTTCGGTGGTCACGACATGGAGCGCCTGGTCGCCGGACGCGAGCGCATCTATCTCGACCGCTTCTGGAACGAACTCTCCGTGGACCCGACGCGGTTCGACGAAGCGAAGCGCGAGCACTATGCGGCGCTCTATGCGCAGCCCGGCGCGATGCGAGCGAGTTTTGCCCAGTTCCTGGCGTTCGGCCAAGATGCGGACGACAACGAGAAGCTCCTTGCCCAGGGCAAGCTTCAGATGCCGGTCCTGGCCTTTGGTGGCGAAGCCACCTTCGGCCCTGGCATCGGTGCAGTACTGCGGTGTGTCGCCGATGACGTCGAAGACGCGGTCATCCCGGACTGCGGCCACTGGATCACGGAAGAGCAGCCGCAGGCGACGACCGACCTGGTCGTCGACTTCCTGGGCCGGGCCCGCTCGGAGCGCACCGCGAAGTAGCGGTCGTGGGGCGGGCGCCGGCGCGCGGGTGCGGTGCTTGTAGTCAAGCGCTTACCCTCTAGTGAAAGCGCAGTCTGACACCGCCCGGGGTCCCTCCAGCCGGAGCACGCTAGGCTGATGGCCCGTGAAGGTCTTGGTGATCGGCTCCGGCGGCCGCGAGCATGCACTGGTCTGGGCGCTGGCCCAGGACCCCGATGTCGAGCAGGTCGTGGCGGCCCCGGGTAACCCTGGCATCGCCGTGTTGCGCCCGGCGTACGACGGGCAAACGATCGTTTGCCGTTCAGTGGACATTTCCGACCACGATGCGGTAGTCGCACTGGCGAAGGAGCTCGGCGCCGACCTGGTCGTGGTCGGACCGGAGGCGCCGCTGGTGGCCGGGCTGGCCGATCCGCTGCGGGATGCCGGGATCGCGGTCTTCGGCCCGTCCAGGGACGCCGCCCAGATCGAGGGCTCGAAGGCGTTCGCCAAGGACGTGATGGCCGCGGCGAGCGTGCCGACCGGCCGGGCCTATGTGTGTACGACGCCTGAGCAGGCGGCGGAGGCGATCGACGCGTTCGGGCCGCCGTACGTCGTGAAGGACGACGGCCTGGCCGCGGGCAAGGGGGTCGTGGTCACCTCCGACCGGGACGAGGCGCTGGCGCATGCCGCCGAGTGCGAGCAGGTCCTGATCGAGGAGTACCTGGACGGCCCCGAGGTGTCGCTGTTCGCGATCACCGACGGCACCACCGTGCTGCCGATGCAGCCGGCCCAGGACTTCAAGCGCCTCGGCGACAACGACGAGGGCCCGAACACCGGCGGCATGGGCGCCTACACACCGTTGCCCTGGGCACCGGACGACCTGGTCGCCGAGATCACCGAGAACGTGCTGCAGCCGACGATCGACGAGCTGCGCCGCCGCGGTACGCCGTTCAGCGGCCTGCTGTACGCCGGTCTCGCGTTGACCTCGCGGGGTGTCCGGGTGATCGAGTTCAACTGCCGCTTCGGCGACCCGGAGACGCAGGCCCTGCTCCCGTTACTGAAGACCCCGCTCGCCGGCCTCCTGTACGCCGCCGCGACCGGGAAGCTGGCCGATCACGGACCACTGAGCTGGCAGAGCGCTGCATCAGTGGCGGTCGTGGTCGCCGCGAAGAAGTACCCGTCCAGCCCGCGCAGCGGTGATGTGATCAGCGGTGTCGACCAGGCCGAGGCCGACGCGGTCCGCGTCTTCCACGCGGGTACGGCGCTCGACGGCGACGAACTCGTGACGTCGGGCGGCCGGGTCCTCGCGGTCAGCGCCACCGGCAAGGACCTCGACGAGGCCCGGCAGCGCGCCTACGCCGCGGTCGGCCAGATCCGCATCAAGGGCTCCCAGCACCGCACCGACATCGCCCTCAAGGCCGCGCGCGGCGAGGTCACCGTCTGAGCCTCCGTGGGCGGACATGAAGAAACCGCCGGCCCCGGGACGGGTCGGCGGTTCCGTTCTGCCTGGGTCAGGCGATGCGCGGTTCCGCGCCGCTCAGCTTCGGCATCAGCTCGGCCTGGGCGGGGACCCGCCGCAGGTGGGCGACGCCCAGCGCCGACAGGATCAGCAGGAGCCCGGCTGCCGCGAAGGCGGCGATGGCGCCGATGAGGGCGATCTCGCCCATCTTCCCGAAGGCGTAGGCGTTGAGCAGCATGCCACGCAGCGTCTCACCGCGGAAGACGGTCTGCACCTGGCCGGCCAGCTTGGCGTCGGTCGGGTTGGCGAGCGACTCCTGGGACAGCTGCGAGTAGGTCTTGCCGCCGGCCATCTCGTTGATGTGGACCGCGATGAAGTGGTTGGCGTAGGCCTCGGCCTGCGCACCGGTCACCAGCTGCTGGCCGGCGTACTGGGACAGGTAGGGCTTGACGGCCGGGTCGTTGAGAGATTCGCTGCCCGCCTTGGGGAAGAAGATCTTCTGTGCGGCGAGCTGGCTGTGGACCTGGTCGTCGACGAAGTTGTGTGCCCACAGCATGAGACCGCCCGCTGCGACCAGGACGATCGCGAGGACGAGCCCGGCAGAGGTGAGCAGCGCGTCGAACGTCTTGCGGCGCATGATCGGTTCCTTTCAAGCCGCGGGGTGCGGCTGCTGAGTGTTGAGGGGGTGCTACTTCGAGTGTTCAGCCGGCGGCCCGTCGCGGCTATGCACCGAACGGCCCTGATCCGTAGGCCGATGGACCCGAAGCAGTCGGGAACCCTTCCGCCGTTCCCGACACAAGAGGAGTGCAAGGCAGTCGTGTCGGGAAGGGAGCGCGGATGCGCAGCGGTGTGGAGTCGTGAGCGGCCTGCTGGTCGTCGAGGATGGAGTGAGAGTGTCCGGTAGTTCGGACCGGCGTCTGTGGGACCGGACCGCGGAGGGCGACGCCGAGGCGTTCGCGCAGCTGTACGACCGGCATGCCCGGGCGATCTACAACTTCCTGTATCGGCGTACCGCTTCCTGGAGCGACGCCGAGGACCTGACCTCGGCGGTGTTCCTGCAGGCCTGGCGGCGGCGGTCCGAGGTGGTGCTCGACCGTGAGTCGGCCCTGCCCTGGCTACTGCGAACGGCCGACTACACGGTCCGCAACGACTGGCGCTCCAAACTCCGGTACCGCCGGGCACTGGCCGCGGCGGAACGGCTGCCCGCCGAGATCGGCGACCACGCTGACGACGTGGTGGGCCGGATCCACGATGACGAGCGGATCCGGGCCGCCCGCGCATCGCTGAAGCACCTGCCCCGCCAGGAGCGGGAGATCATCGAGCTCTGCGTCTGGGCCGGCCTGGATCAGACCGCCGCAGCCGTCGCACTCGACGTCCCGATCGGCACCGTGAAGTCCCGCCTCTCCCGCGCTCGCAAGCGCCTGCGCGAACTCAATCTTCCGTCTGTTGTGGAGAACCAGTCATGAACACGCTGCCGCCGGAGCGGGATCTGTCCGCCGCTACCCGAACCCGTCAACGTCACGAGCTGATGGCCATCGTCGACCACGAATCCGCCGCACCCCGTCGGCGCCGCCGCTTCGTCCCCCTGGCTGCGGCCGCCGCGGTCGTCCTCGTCGTCGGCGCCGCGATCGCCGTACCGTCGCTGCGCAGCGACAAGTCGGCCGGCCCGGCCGGACAAGCGAGCCGGCCGACGCCTCCGCCGATGGGCATCCGCACGGATTTCGCCCCGGTCCCCGCCGCGGAACAGGCCGACCTGCTCCGAGAGTGCACGAACAACCAGACCTACAGTCCTCCGGCGAAACCCTTGGACGGACTCCGCGTCGTGCAGCCGCAGGCGAACGCCGTCGCGACCACATTCGCCCGGTACCAGGCGCTCCGCGGCTGGAACATCTGTGGATACAACGCGAAGGGCAAGCGGATGACCGGTATGCGGAGGGCGTCGGGTGACCCGATGGTCGAGCCGGTCACGATGGCCGGCGCGGGGCTCGGGGCGTACGTCGAGGGAATCGCTCGCATCACCATCACCCCACACGGCGGCCGTGCGTACGAGGCGGAGCTCGAGCACGGGTTCTTCTACGCGTCGGTGCCCTACGTGCCGTTCGCGGCGAAGCGCACGGACAACACACCGCAGGAGTACGTGATCCGCGCGTACGACGCGAGCGGCGCGTTGATCTACACCGGTCCGAAGACCGTCGGGGAGAGGCGGGTCCGTGACAGCCGGTGCTCGGTGGATCCCACCGGCAAGTATTTCATGGGCTGGAGCGGCGGCCCGAATGCCCTGAAGGACATCGAACACCTGAATCTCTCCACCGAGCACCCCGCCCCCGGCATGCCGGACCCGAAGACCTGCGTCCGCGCCACCGCCTGGAATTACCTGCCCTGACGAAGCTCCCGTGCGGCCCCGGTTCGTTGCACCTCGCGAACCGGGGCGGCAGCCGGTGGTCTTGGCTGCGAGGATGGTGGGGTGCTGCGCAGCTGGAAGTTCGCCCTGCTTGCCCTGGTGATCGGCGTCACGCTGGCAGGGTGGTCTGCGTACGGCGGGTCCGGTAAGTCCGCCGTCGTGCAGCTGGCGGTGTTCGTCGTGCTCGCGTTCCTGTTCTCGCCGCTGGTGTTCCCGCGATCGGTGAGCGCGGCCGAGGCGGCTGTCGGGGGCAAACCCATCGTCTACTGGCGACCTGGGTGCCAGTACTGCCTGCGGCTGCGGTTGGTGCTGATCGGTGCGGCCGGTCGAGCGTCCTGGGTCAACATCTGGGCCGATTCCGAGGCCGCCGCGGCGGTGCGGGCGGTCGCAGACGGCAACGAGACGGTTCCGACCGTGGTGGTCGACGGAGTGAGCCGGGTGAATCCCGGGCCCCGATGGGTGCGGGAGCGACTGCGGGCTGGACCGGTGGTGGAGTAGGTGGCGAGACCGGGGAGAATGGAGGGGTGTCGAAGCCCAGCAAGCCCCGGATCCCCAATGTTCTCGCCTCCCGGTACGCCAGTCTGTCGATGGCGCAGCTGTGGTCGCCCGAGCACAAGATCGTGCTCGAGCGGAAGCTGTGGGTGGCGGTGCTCAAGGCCCAGAAGGAGCTCGGGGTCGACGTGCCGGACGGTGTCGTCGAGGACTACGAGCGGGTGATCGACCAGGTCGACCTGGAGTCGATCGCGGCCCGCGAGCGGGTCACCCGGCACGACGTGAAGGCGCGGATCGAAGAGTTCAGCGCGCTCGCCGGGCACGAGCACATCCACAAGGGCATGACGAGCCGGGACCTGACCGAGAACGTCGAACAGCTGCAGATCCGGGCGAGTCTCGAGCTCGTCCGCGATCGCGCCGTGGCGACCGCCGTACGGCTCGGGCAGAAGGCGGCCGACCACGCGGCGCTGGTGCTGACCGGCCGGTCGCACAACGTCGCCGCGCAGGCGACCACGCTGGGCAAGCGGTTCGCCTCCGCGGCCGACGAGCTCCTGGTCGCGATCGCGCGGATCGAGGAACTGCTCGAGCGCTATCCGCTGCGTGGCATCAAGGGCCCGGTCGGTACGTCGCAGGACATGCTGGACCTGTTCGGCGGCGACCCGGCGAAGCTGGACAAGCTGGAGAGCGACATCGCCTCCCACCTCGGGTTCAGCCGGACGCTGACCAGCGTCGGGCAGGTGTACCCGCGGTCCCTCGACTACGAGGTCGTCTCGGCGCTGGTGCAGCTCGCCGCGGCGCCGTCGAGTCTGGCGACCACGATCCGGCTGATGGCCGGGCACGAGCTGGTCACCGAAGGTTTCAAGGAGGGCCAGGTCGGGTCCTCGGCGATGCCGCACAAGATGAACACCAGATCCTGCGAGCGGGTCAACGGTCTCGCGGTGATCCTGCGCGGGTACGCCTCGATGGCGGGCGAGCTGGCCGGCAACCAGTGGAACGAGGGTGACGTCTTCTGCTCCGTCGTACGGCGGGTTGCGTTGCCGGACGCGTTCTTCGCGCTGGATGGGTTGTTCGAGACGTTCCTGACCGTGCTGGACGAGTTCGGGGTGTATCCGGCCGTGGTCAGCCGGGAGCTGGAGCGGTACCTGCCATTCCTGACCACGACCAAGGTGCTGATGGCGGCGGTCAAGAATGGCGTCGGCCGGGAGACCGCGCACGAGGTGATCAAGGAGCACGCGGTCGCTACCGCGCTGGACCTGCGCAAGGGCCTGGCGGAGAACGACCTGTTCCACCGGCTCGGCGCGGACGGCCGCCTCGGCCTTACCGAGGAGCAGATCATCGGCATCGTCGGCGAGCCCCTGTCCTTCACCGGCGCGGCGGTCGCCCAGGTGAACACCGTCGTCGCCCAGATCGACGAACTCGCGAAACGCCACCCCGAGGCCGCCGCCTACACGCCGGGTGACATTCTCTAGCTCGTGTTCGAACCGCTCACGTGGGCGCTGGTGGCGCTCTCCCTTGCCGCGATGGTGTACGCCGTTGTGCTAGCAGCGCGCGACAAGCGGATCGATTGGCCGCTGCTGGGCGTCCTCGGGGTGGTCGAGGTCGGCCTCCTGGCCCAGCTGGTCATCGGCATCGTGCAGCTGGCGCAGACCTCCCGGGATGTCTCGGGACCGTTCTTCATCGGGTACCTGGTCGGCTCGCTGCTCATCTTGCCCATCGGCGCGCTCTGGGCGCTGGCCGAGAGCAGCCGGTGGGGCGCCGGTGCACTCGCGGTCGCCTGCCTGGTGATCCCGGTCATCGAACTCCGCCTGCACGAGATCTGGACGGCGTGAGATGACGGACCCCGAGGCGACCAGGCATGGGCCCGGCCGGATCTTGATCGCGGTGTACGGCGTCTTCGCGCTAGCCGCCACCGCTCGGGCCGGAGTGCAGATCGCGACCAAGTTCAGTGACGCGCCGATCGCGTACATCCTGTCGGCCGTTGCCGCGGTCATCTACTGCGCGGCGACCTTTGCGCTGGCCAAGGCAACCAAGGTCTCGCGCCGGGTCGCGACGGTCGCGATCTGTGTCGAGCTGGTCGGCGTCCTCGCCATCGGAGCCTTCAGCTACGCCGTGCCGGACGACTTTCCGGACGCCACCGTCTGGTCGCATTTCGGCCAGGGTTATGGGTTCGTGCCGGTGGTGTTGCCGGTGCTGGGCCTGCTCTGGTTGCGCCGTACCAGCTGATTCACACTGCCAGGAAACTGCCAGCCCTGCGCAGGGGCTGACTCAGGTTGACCGGACAGCATCGGTGGCATGCAGATACCAGGTCATCCTCGGGTCGAGATCGTCGTACCCGTCAAGAACGAGGAACACGACCTCGGTCCGAACATCAGGCGGCTGCGAGCGTTCCTGGACACCGCCTTCCCGTTTCCGGCCGAGGTCTGCATCGCGGACAACGGAAGCACGGACGCGACATTTGAGATCGGCATGCTGCTCGCCACCGAGCTGTCCGGAGTCCGGATCGTCCGGCTCGAGCAGTCCGGGCGCGGCCGAGCGCTGAAGCAGGTCTGGTCCGAGAGCACGGCCGACGTGCTCGCCTACATGGACGTCGACCTGTCCACCAACCTGAACGCGCTGCTGCCGCTGGTCGCACCGCTGTTCGCGGGGCACAGCGATGTCGCCATCGGGACCCGGTTGTCGAACGGCTCCCGCGTGGTCCGGCGGCCGAAGCGGGAGTTCATCTCCCGCTCGTATAACCTGTTGCTGCGGGCAACCTTGAGTGCACACTTCTCCGACGCCCAGTGCGGGTTCAAGGCGATCCGCGCCGACGTCGCGCGGGAACTGCTGCCGCTGATCCAGGACACCAACTGGTTCTTCGACACCGAACTGCTGGTCCTCGCGGAGAAGGCCGGGCTGCGGATCCACGAGGTACCGGTCGACTGGGTCGACGATCTGGACTCGCGAGTCGCGATCGCGAAGACGGTCGGCGAGGATCTGCGGGGGATCTCGCGGCTGATGCGCGGTCTCGGCCGCGGCCGGATCGATCTCGAGCCGATCCGCGAGAAGTACGGTCGCCCGCGGATCCTCGATCCTCGGACGGCGATGGCCGCGCGCGTACTCCGGTTCGGTGCGATCGGCGTGCTGAGCACCGCGGCGTACGCACTGCTCTATCTCGTGCTGCGGCAGGGCATGCCGGCTCAGGTCGCGAACGTCCTGGCGCTGATGATCACCGCCGTCGGCAACACCGCTCTCAACCGGCGGATCACCTTCGGGGTCCGTGGTCTGGAGAACCGATGGCGCCATCAGCTGCGCGGTCTCGTTGCCTTCGGCATCGGTTGGAGTCTGACCGCGTGCTCACTGTGGCTGCTGCACACGGCGATCGCCGTACCGCAGCAGGCGGTGGAGATCACCGTCCTCACCATCGCGAACCTGGCCGCGACTCTGGTCCGGTTCAGCCTCTTCCAGGCGTGGGTCTTCGACGACGACGCGCCCACCCTGCCCGCCTTCGAACCCTCGGCGGTTCTCGACCAGACCCGGAGCAACTGACATGGCAATCCTGACCGACCCCGTCCAGGCGACACCACGCCGTGCTCGGACGATCAGTACCCACTACACGATCGGCCGCGACAAGGTCCTGTACGGCGGGCTGCTGGTGCTGACCGCGATCGCGTACCTGTGGGGACTGTCCAAGAACGGATACGCCAACGAGTACTACGCGGCCGCGGTGCAAGCCGGGTCGACGAGCTGGAAGGCCTGGTTCTTCGGGTCGTTCGACGCGTCGAGCTTCATCACCGTGGACAAGACGCCGGCGGCGCTCTGGGTGATGGGGCTGTCTGGGCGGATCTTCGGGTTCAACACCTGGAGCATGCTGGTGCCGGAGGCGCTGATGGGCGTCGCGAGTGTCGGGTTCGTGTACGTGTCGGTGCGGCGGTGGTTCTCCGCGAACGCCGGCTTGCTGGCCGGTGCGATCCTCGCGCTGACGCCGGTCGCCGTCCTGATGTTCCGGTTCAACAACCCAGACGCGCTGCTGATCCTGCTGCTGTGCGCCGGTGCCTGGGCGGTGACGCGGGCGATCGACTCGTCGCAGCATGCGGCTCGGTGGATGATGCTGGCCGGGGCGCTGGCCGGGTTCGGGTTCCTGACGAAGATGCTGCAGGCGTTCCTGATCTTGCCGGCCTTCGGTCTGGCTTACCTGATCGCCGGGAAGCCGAAGCTGGGCAAGCGGCTGGTCCACAGTGCCCTGGCGCTGGTCTCACTGATCGTCAGCGCCGGCTGGTGGGTCGCGATCGTCGAGTTGCTGCCGGCGTCGGCACGGCCGTACATCGGTGGGTCGTCGACGAACAGCATTCTCGAGCTGACGCTCGGGTACAACGGTCTCGGGCGGTTGAGCGGCAACGAGACCGGCTCCGTCGGCGGCGGACAGGGCAACCCCGGGTGGGGTGGCGCGGCCGGTGTGCAGCGGTTGTTCGGCGGTGAGTTCGGGTCGCAGATCGCGTGGCTGCTGCCGGCTGCTCTGCTCGCGACGATCGTCCTGGTCGTTGCTGCGGGCAAGGCTCCGCGGACGAACCGGACGCGGGCGTTCGCCGTACTGTGGGGTGGCTGGCTGGTCGGGACCGGGCTGGTCTTCAGCTACATGCAGGGGATCATCCACAGCTACTACATGATCGCGCTGGCGCCGGCGATCGGGGCGCTGATCGGCGCGGCGATGTCTGTGCTCTGGCGGCGCCGGGACCAGTGGTTGCCGCGGGCAACGCTGGCCGGTGGGATCCTGCTGACGGCCGGCTGGAGCTTCGCGCTGCTGAACCAGACGCCGACGTGGCAGCCGTGGTTGCGGTGGATAGTTCTGCTGACCGGTGTGATGGCGGCCGGTGCGCTGGTGTTGCTGCCGGAGCTGAAGCTGCATCGGACGGCGGCTCGGCGGGCCGGGCTGTTCGCGGGCGCGCTGCTCACGGTGAGCGCGCTGGCCGGGCCGACGGCGTACTCGCTGTCGACGATCAGCACGGCGCATACAGGTGCACTGCCGTCCGCTGGGCCGGCTGGGGCCGGCGGGATGCGGGGTGGGCCTGGTGGTGGCTTTGGTGGCCGGATGGGTACGCCGCCTGGGCAGACCGGGAACGGTACGACGGGCAACGGTACGACGGGCAACGGGACGACGGGTGGGCCGGCGACTGGGAACGGGGTGACCGGCAACGGGACGACTGGTGTGCCGGGGACTACCGGCACCGGGACGACTGGGCCTGGTGCGCGCGGCGGTGGAGTCGGTGGATTCCTTGGCGGCGGCGGGATCAGCGGAGTGTCGACTGACTTGGTGACGCTGCTGCAGCAGGGTGCGAAGGGCTACACCTGGGCGGCCGCGGCGGTCACGGCGAACGGCGCCGCGCCGCTGCAGATCGCGTCCGGCGAACCGATCATGGCGATCGGCGGCTTCAACGGCACCGACCCGGCGCCCTCACTGACCGAGTTCAAGCAACTGGTTGCCCAGGGCAAGATCCACTACTTCATCGGCAGCGGCGGAGGCGGCTTCGGCGGCGCCCGCGGCGGCACCTCCAGCGAGATCTCCACCTGGGTATCCGAGAACTTCCAGTCCCAAACCGTAGGCAACACCACCGTCTACGACCTCACCACCAACACCACAAGCTAAGAACCGGAGCACACCTATGACGCAAAACCCCACCTCCAATCCAGGCGGCACTCCGGAGGCCCAGTGGCAAGCGGCGCGCGCGGTCGGCCCCCGCCCGCAGCAAGCCGCAGGCGCCGCACCGCAGTCCGCCGCCAACCCCGCCCCGCAGTACGGCGCGGGCGCCGCACCGCAGTCCGGCGGAGGCGCTGCTTCACCCCCACCCCTCGCCGGCCCTGGCCCGCAGTACACCCCGGGCGCCTTGCCCGACCCGACCGACGGGCCCGGTCCGCAGTACGGCCCGGGGGCCGCGGCTTCTGCGGGTGCGGCTGGCGCGGCGCCGGCGGCTGAGGGGGCCGGGAAGGGCGGCGGGCGGCCGAGCAATGTGGTGTTGGCTGGAGCAGGTTCGTTGCTTGCGGTGCTGGCGTTCCTTGGTGGCATGGCGGTTGGCCACTCGTGGGACGGGACTTCGACGCAGCAGAACCAGTTCGGCGGTCCAGGCGGTGGCGGCTTCGGCCGCTTCCCGGGACAGGGCAACGGTCAGGGCACGACCGGTCAAGGCAACACCGGCCAAGGCAACACCGGCCAGGGCCAGGGCAGCACCGGCCAGGGCACGTTCCCCGGCCAGGGCCAGGGGAGCACGGGCCAGGGGAGCACGGGGCAGGGCACGGTTCCTGGGCAGCAGGGGCAGGGCACTCAGCCCGGCACCGGCACGCAGAACGGTCAAGCCCAGACCAGTTGACCCTCGCAAAAGCAGCCCGGCGGGCCCCGAGCGGACACTCGGCCCGCCGGGCACCGCGCGGCGCCCAACCCCACCTTGTGCACGGGGCAACCATCTAGAGGGCCCGCAGGTGGTTGATGGGTGCACAAGGGGGCTGGGAGTGTCCACCAAGTGGAACGGACTGTCGCGACGGAGGATTACGACACGCGAAGACGGTTCGCCAGGTAGTGGGGTGGGGTAGGGATGAGGGCGTGGAATGGTCGAACGTCACCTGGTTCCTGACCGCCCTCGGTGCGGTCGTCGTACTGCTGACGCGCGTTCGCCTCGGCGGCACCGTTGTCGACGGCACCGGTCACGGCGCCGGCCGGCACGGGTACTCAGCCGCCCTGCTGCGCATGCACACTGTCGTCGGTGTCTTCACCTTGCTTGGTTGGGTCGTTGCCCTGGTCACCGGTCACCGCGGGATCGCCCTGGTCGTACTGGCCGGATGGTGGCTGCTGACAGTCATCGGATTGTTGCTCCTGGCCCGTTGGCTTCCCAGCGGCGGCAAACACTCCGAGGACAAGCAGAGCGACGCGTGGGGCTCCGGCGCAGGCCTGTCCGTCCTGGGCCACGTCGGCATGCTCCTCGGCGTTTGCTACTTCACCTTCGTCATCATCACCGACCGGTTCTGAGCCCTTCGATCAGCGCGGTGACAGAACGCCGTACGCCGGCTTCGAACGCTTCTGGTGAGAGCGTTGCCCCCGCCCCGGCGACCCGGTCGTACAGGAGTCCGTCCATCATCGCGGCGACCGGCCAAGCCGCTTCCGACGGATCTGGTACGCCGACCCCGTCGAGCAACTGTGCGAGCAGAGCACGTAGTTGCCGTCCGCCCGCATCGATGGCGGCCCGCAACTCCGGCCGACGACTCGCCTCCAGCGACAACTCGTACCGCGCGACCAGATCGTCCGGCCGATCCCGCGCCAGCCCGACCGTCATCCCCACCAACAACTCCACCGGCTGCACGCCCACACCACTTGACGCCTGTGCGTCGGCGGGTGCGGCGGCGCTGACGTCTCGGGCGAGCATGCGGTTCACGCAGGCGGTGAGGAGGGCGTTGCGGGTGCGGAGGTAGTAGGACGTCGAGCCCGGCGGGAGGCCGGCCTCCGCGTCGACCGCGCGGTGGGTGAGGCCGCGCAGGCCTCGGGTCGCGACCAGGTGGATCGCGGCGTCGGCGATGGCGTCCCGGCGATCCGCGCCCAGCGGAACCTGCTTCGTCACGCCGGTCAGTCTCGCACTTCCCAACGGGACTCTACAGATGTAGAGTTCCAGCCATGAGTACGGCGATCGTGGTGGGAGCGGGCATCGGCGGGGTCACGGCGGCCGTCGCGCTGCAACGGTGCGGGTGGCAGGTCACAGTCCTGGAGCGTGCTCCGGAGCTGGGTGAGGTAGGAGCCGGGATCTCGGTCTGGCCATCGGCGGTCGCCGTTCTCGAGGAGCTCGGGGTGAAGGGTGTCGAGAAGGCGTCCGCGGTCTCCAAGCCGGCCGGGATGCGCAAGCCCGACGGCCGATGGGTTGTCGCGGCGGCCGATCTCGGCGTCGAGATCCCGGTGATGATCCACCGGGCGCAGTTGCACGAGCTGATCACGGCCGAGTTCGGTCCGCCCGTCACGGTCCGCACCGGGTACGACGTCACCACCATCACCCAGGACGACACCGGCGTGACGATCAACGACGACCTCCGGGCCGACCTGGTCATCGCCGCGGACGGGATCCGCAGCGCGATCCGGACAACGCTGTATCCGGCGTACGAAGGGCCGCGGTACTCCGGGTACACGGCGTACCGCGGGATTGCGGACGTGGACATCGACGACGGTGGCGGGGAGACCTGGGGCCGGGGGCAACTGTTCGGGTTCGTGCCGCTGATCGACGGTCGCTACTACTGGTACGCGACGGCGAACCAGCCCGCCGGTGCTCGGAGTGAGCCGACGGCGTTCCGGACGTGGCACGACCCGATCCCGAAGCTGCTGGCCGGCTCGGACAAGGTGCTGCAGAACGACATCTACGACCTGACGTTGCCGCTCGTGCCGTTCGTGCAGGGGCGGGTCGTGCTGCTCGGGGACGCGGCGCACGCGATGACGCCGAACCTCGGGCGCGGTGCATGCTCGGCGATCGAGGACGCCGGCGCCCTCGCCCGGCACCTCGGCGAGAGCACTGATCTGATCACTGCTCTCGCTCGGTACGACGCCGAGCGCCGCCCCGCGACGACCAAGCTGGTCAAGCGGTCCCGGGGTCTTGGCCGGGTCGCCCAGGTGGAGAACCCGGTGGTGTGCGCGATCCGCAACGGACTGTTCGCCCTCGGCGGCAAGCTGGTGTCCCTGCGGAAGCCGAAGAGCAAGGTGAAACAATCGCGTTCGTGACCACACTTCCGCAGGCGCCCGAGATCCCCGGTGCGAAGCATGTCCACTCCGGCAAGGTCCGGGACCTGTACGAGCTGGAGTCCGGCGATCTGCTGATGGTCGCGAGCGATCGGATGAGTGCCTTCGACTGGATCCTGGAGCCGCCGATCCCGGACAAGGGCAAGGTGCTCACAGCGATGAGCCTGTGGTGGTTCGAGCAACTGGACATGCCGAACCACATCCTGTCGACCGACGTACCGGCCGAAGTCGCGGGTCGCGCAGTGGTGTGTGAGCGGCTTGCGATGTTCCCGGTCGAGTGCGTCGCTCGCGGGTACCTGAGCGGCTCCGGTCTGCTCGACTACAACGCCACCGGCGCGGTCTGCGGCATCCCGCTGCCGCCCGGGCTGGTCGAGGGCTCCCGGCTGGACGAGCCGATCTTCACCCCGGCGACCAAGGCCGACCTCGGTGAGCACGACGAGAACGTCTCGTACGACGCTGTCGTGGCGACCGTCGGCGCGGAGACTGCCGCTGCGCTGCGGGACCTGACGCTGGCCCTTTACATCCGGGCGCGGGCGATGGCGGAGGAGCGCGGGATCATCCTGGCCGACACGAAGTTCGAGTTCGGTGCGCGGGCGGACGGGACGATCGTGCTGGCCGACGAGGTGCTGACGCCGGACTCGAGCCGGTTCTGGCCGGCTGACCAGTGGGCGCCGGGGAAGCAGCAGCCGTCGTACGACAAGCAGATCGTCCGTGACTGGCTCCGGTTCGACTCCGGCTGGGACCGTCACTCCGGTGAAGCTCCGCCGCCCCTGTCCGACGAGGTGGTCGAACGCACCAGAAGTGCCTACATCGATGCGTACGAGCAGCTGACCGGCCGCAAGTTCAACGGCTGAAGGCAACGGAGCTAGAAGAGGCCGACGCCCAGGGCCAGGAGGACGAAGCGGCCGGCTCGGCCGGCCAGGACGGACAGGCTGAAGGTGAGGACGCCCATCCGGGAGGCGCCGCCGATCAGGGCGACGCCGTACAGGGGTGGGATGCCGACGAAGGCGCTCAGCAGCGTGACCGGGATACCCCAGCGGCGATCGCTCATCGCGTCGAGCAGCCGCTTGCTGACCTCGCGGTTCCACTGCACGAACCGGCCCCAGCGCGTCCCGAGGTTGACCGGCTTCGGCTCCTTCGTCTTCCGGGCGGCGTACCCCGGCCGGTAGCGCACCGCGAGGAACATCGCGACCTTGCCGATGGTCTGCCCGATCGAGATCCCGATCGCGGCCACCACCGGGTCCAGCGCGCCGGAGACGCCGACGCCGAGGACGTACGCCTCCGCGTTCAGCACCGGTACGACGGCGGACCCGATCCCGAAGCCCACCGCCAGCACGAGCTGCCAGACCCACATGCCCCCGAGGCTATGCGCCGCGGCCAACGTTGCCACGCAACTCAGCCCCACACCCGGGGTGAACCAGGGTCCCACCCGAGCCGGCCCGTCGCCCCCTTGACAGTCACGGCTGGCTGGGTACGGCGAGCCGCCGTCCACGCAGGATCGCGGTCAGCCGGTACGACGAGACCACCTTGACCACGCACGCCGCGATCGCGATCGAGTACGGCAGCCACTGCGCGCCGGTCTGGTGCGCGACGATCAGCGAGAGCACCACTGCCGCGGTGTTGATCGCCTTCGCCGGCTTGGACCAGTTCCAGATCCAGATCGGCCGGTCCACCTTGTAGAAGTAGTTCGGGCTGAGCGTGCCGGGCCAGAGCAGGAACGCCAGCGACAGCATCGTGTCCAGTACGCCGAACTGCACCAGGAAGATCGCCAGCGGCCCGATGGTCGCGGGGAACGTGGACATGAACGCGGCCGCCAACAGGAACGAGCACGCCCGGTCGCAGACGATGTCGAACACCGCACCGGCGACGGACTCCTCGTTCCGGTAGCGCGCCACCGCGCCGTCGGCCATGTCGCCCAGCCAGTACGCGGCGTACCCGATCACCAGCCAGCTGAGCATGCCGGTGCGGAACGCGATCGCGGCGATCACCATCGCAACGACGGTGCGGACCAGGGTGATCCGGTTCGGAACGCCCAACAGGAGCGCCGGCCGGACCACGAGCGGCATTGAACTCATTAGGCGGCCCTCAGGTTTTCGGGGTCGAGTGCGTCGCGGAGTTGGTTGCGAAGCAGGAAGCCGGCGGCCACGGCGCCGAGGTGGCTGAGCAGCCAGCCCGCGGCAGTCAGTCCGGCGGCGGTCAGCAACGTGCGCGGGTCGAGCGGACCGACCGCGCCGCCGGACATCCGGCCGACGCCGATGATCGTGCCCAGCAGGAGGCCGCCGGCGAGTGCGGGTGCGGCGACCGCGGTCAACTGGCGGCGGATGACGCGGCGGAGGAACCGCTCGTCCACCCCGAGTGCGGTGAGAGAGGCGAGTTGGCGGCGCTGGTCCACCAGTTGGTCGGCGACGCCGACGACGAGGGCGGCCATCGCGGTCACCGCGAGCAGGAGCACGCTGGCGATGCCCAGCCCGAACCCGGTGGCGAGGAAGCTCCCGGTCGCCGCGTTCGGCTCGGTCAGCGCGCTCACCAGCGCGATGGCCAGGGTGCCGACCAGGAATCCGCAGCAGCCCAGCAGAGCGCTCATCCGCGACGACGGCCGGGAGTCTGCGATCAGACGGACGCCGGTCAGCAGATTGGCCGGGTCACCGGATCGCTGGAGCCGCCGGCCGATGGCCCTGATCCACACTGCGGAGGCGCTCAGGAACAGCAAGGCCAGTCCGGCGATCAGGACCGTCGAGGCGACGTACCCGAGGTAGCGGGAGGTGAGCAGCCCGAGGACGACCATCACCGGTCCGGCGATGATTCCCGTACGGCGTTGGTCGGCCGGCGGCTCCTCGTGGGGTTGATCGCGTTGCAGCAGACTGCCGATGACCGCACCAGCTGCCGTCATCATCGCCACCACCGGAATCCAGCTCAGCGCGTCCAGCACCTCCACACCCGGCAGGATCTGGGCGATCCGCGGCAGCGCTCCGAGCAGCAAGCTGAGCACCAGATAGATCGGCCCCGCGAGGAGTCCGCCGGCCAACCCCGCCATGGCTCCGTCAGTCACGGACAGCTGTCGCACCTGCTTCCGCGAGGCCCCGGCCAGTCGCAGTGCCGCCAGTCGTCGTTCGCGTGCCGCCGTACCGAGCCTCAACGCCTGGACGGCGAGTCCTGCGGTGAGCACGGCGAGGATGAGCAGGATCGCGAGCAATCCGGACCGCAGTCCGGTCTCGGCGATGTAGTTGCTGTAGACGGTTTCCGGCAGCTCGCCCTTGCCCAGCCGGGCGATCCGGAAGTCCCCGAGCAGGGATGCTCCACTCAGCCCGAACGCCATCGTGGCCAGCTGTATCCGGCCGCGGTCGGCGGGCGTCCGCGAGCGGGCCAGTCGCACCAGCGTCTCAAGGGTCATCAGAGCGTCACCTCGTGCTGGATCAGGCCGTCGCGCAGTCTGATTTCCCGGTCCGCCGAGGCCGCGACGAGGTTGTCGTGCGTGACCATCAGCAGCGCGGCTCCGCGGTACCGCGCAGCCTGCAGCAGCACCTCCAGCAGTTCCTGCCCGGCGCGGCTGTCCAGGCTGCCGGTCGGCTCGTCCGCCAGAACGACGGACGGTCCGGTGATGAGAGCGCGCGCCACAGCGGCCCGCTGCGCCTGACCACCGGACAGCTCAGCCGGAACCGCATCCGCCTCGTCAGCGATCCCTACCTGCTTCAGCCAGTCCAGCGCACTCAGATGCGCCTCGCCGCGCTCATGACCGTCCAGGAGCAGCGGGAGCGCGACGTTGTCGATCATCGGCAGGTCAGGAACCAGTTGGCCGAACTGCAGCACGATGCCAACCTTCGTACGGCGCAACCGAGAGCGCTGCTCTTCCGGAAGAGCAGCCAGATCCTGACCGTCCACTCGGACCGTCCCCGCATCCGGACTGAGGATGCCGGCTGCGCAGTGCAACAGGGTCGACTTGCCGCACCCACTGGCGCCGGTCACGGCGACCACTTCACCGGGCCTGAGCTGTAGAGACACGCCTTTGAGCGCTGTGTTGCGCCGGTAGGAGTACTCGACGCCGTCCAGCTCCAGCACCGGCTGCGACGTACTCATGGACGAGCTCCTTTCTGCTCGGAGATGCGTTCGAGGGCGCTGTCGAGCCAGCGCAGGTCGGCGTCGAGGTGGGCCACGATGTACTCGCGGACCAGCGGCGAGGTCGGGTCGTCCTCGGCCGGCGTCTCTCGTAATTCACGGATCCGGCGCAGGTGGCTTGCGCGCTGCCGGGCCAGGAACGCCGCCACATCGCCACCGGTCCGGATCGCCGCGACGAGCTTGCGCAGTACCTCGTCCGCGCTGCCCCAGGCCGGTGGCACCGGGTCGCTGAGCCAGTCCGTGAGGTGGTCGCGGCCCTTGGTCGTCAGCGCGTAGACAGTCCGGTCCGGGCCGCCGCCGGAGGTCTTGTCGACCACCTCGACGAGTCCGTCCCGCTCCAGCCGGCCGAGTGTCGTGTACACCTGCCCGAACGCCAACGGCCGGCTGTCCGGGAACCACGTGTCATGGCCGCGCTTCACGTCGTACCCGTGTGCCGGGCCGGTGGAAAGCAGCCCCAGGACGAGCTCGGCGGTTGCCATGGCAGCGACTATACACTGCGTGTATGTACTGAGTGAATAGTCCGCGATGCGGAGTTCTGGGGCTGGATCGGTAGGATTCAGGCGTCACCCCGGAACGAGACCTGGAGTAAGTCAGTGGCTCGCGTTGTCGTCGACGTCATGCTCAAGCCCGAGATCCTCGACCCGCAGGGCAAGGCGGTGCACGGCGCGTTCGGCCGGCTCGGCTTCGACGGCGTGGCCGACGTCCGGCAGGGAAAGCGGTTCGAGATCACCCTGGACGGCGAGGCGACCGAGGAACGGGTCGCCGAGATCCGCAAGGCCGCGGACACGCTGCTGGCCAACCCGGTGATCGAGGACTACACCCTCCACGTCGAGGACGCCCAAGAGGACGCGCAGTGAAGATCGGGGTCGTCACCTTCCCCGGCTCGCTCGACGATGTCGACGCCCGCCGCGCGGCCGCGGTGGCCGGTGCCGAGGCGGTCGCGCTCTGGCACGGCGACGCCGACCTGCACGGTGTGGACGCGGTCGTCCTGCCGGGCGGCTTCTCGTACGGCGACTACCTCCGGGCCGGTGCCATCTCCCGGTTCGCGCCGGTGATGGACACCATCATCAAGAGGGCCGGCGAGGGCCTGCCGGTGCTGGGGATCTGCAACGGCTTCCAGGTGCTGTGTGAGTCGCACCTGCTGCCGGGCGCTCTGATCAAGAACCACCACCGCAAGTTCATCTGCAAGGACCAGCCGCTGCGGATCGAGAACAACCGCACCGCCTGGACCAGCGACTACGACGCCAACCACGAGATCACCATCGTGCTCAAGAACCAGGACGGTTCGTACGTCGCCGACGAGGCGACCCTGGACCGGCTGGAGGGCGAGGGCCGGGTCGTCGCCCGCTACCTGGACGAGAACCCGAACGGCTCGTACCGCGACATCGCCGGGATCACCAACGAGCGCGGCAACGTGGTCGGCCTGATGCCGCACCCGGAGCACTGCGTCGAAACACTGACCGGCCCCAGTACGGACGGCCTGGGCTTCTTCACCTCGGTGCTGAAGGCCGTCGTCTCCAGCTGATGAAGTCGTCAAGGTTGCGGCGCCTCCTGGCCCGCAGCCTCTTTCTGACCGCGGCGGCCGTGCTCGCCGCCACCGGTACGGCGAGCGCCCAGCCGGCGAGCCTGATGGCGAAGGTCGTGGTGATCGGCGTCTCCGGTCTGACCTGGAGTGACGTGAAGGCATCGCCGGAGCTGACCGCGCTGGTCAACCAGTCGAACGTCGGCTCCATCACCGTGAAGACCGCCGGCCCGCACACCTGTCCGATCGACGGCTGGCTGACGATCAGCGCCGGCACCCGGGCCTGGGGGAGTGTGGCCGACCTGCCCTGCGGTGACCTGCCGGCTGTCACCAACGGCAAGGTGGCCGACTGGCAGACGTATGTCGACCGCCAGGCCGAACACCACACCGGCGCACCCATCGGCCGTCTCGGTCAGGCCGGCTACCCGATGTGCGGCTTCGGACCCGGTGCGGCGATCGCGCTGGCTCACACCGACGGCTCGGTGACCAACTGGCAACCCGACTTTGACGCGACCAGACTGGCGAGCAACGACTGCGGTGACGCGGTCATCGACGCCGGCGCGCTACCTCTGAGGGAAGGGCGGGCGGAGGCACGCAAGCGGGTCGCGGATCTGGTCGCCCAGGCCCGGGCGTCCGGCGGTTGGGTTCTGCTGGTCGGTGTCAGCCAGGAGCTCGCCAACGCACACCAGGAGCCGCTCGTTGCGATGCAGCTTCCTCCGGACAACGGCCCGCGCTGGCTGACGAGTGACAGCACCCGCCGACCGGGTCTGATCCAGCTGACCGATATCACGGCAACCGTTCTCAAGGGGCGCACAGCCGCAGAAGTCGATCCGGCTGGAGTGGCGAAGGCTGGGCCGCTGGATGGGAACGAGATCCACTCCACCGGTGACGTGCACACCGATGCGGCCGCGGTGATCGAGAACCGGCTGGACACCAACCAACGGTTCGAGCAGCCACGGCCGATGCTGGTCGCGGTCTCGATGACGATCCTGGCCGCGGAACTGCTCGCGATCGCCTGGTTCTGGATCACGCGGAGCCCACGGTCCCGTCGTACGGTCGTGTTCACGCTGTTGACGCAGGGTGGATTCTTCATCGCGGTTTTCCTGTCCACCGCGACCGTGTGGTGGCGGTGGCCCGCGCCCGCTTTCTCCTTGTACTGCGTGGTTCTCGGGATCAGCGTGGTCCTGGCAGGTGTGGCTCAGGTCGTGCTGAAGCGTTATGCGTTCCTGGGGATCGCGTTGACGGCGTACGTGATCTTGCTGGTGGACGGCGTGCTTGGGACGCCGCTGCAGTTCGGGAGCATGTTCACCGACGGGCCGGTGATCGGTGGACGGTTCTATGGCTTCGGCAACTCCACTTTCGCGACGCTTGCGGTCGCAGCCCTCGTCACGGCCGGCTGGGCCGCGCAGAAGCTGATCGACAAGAGCAGAGTGCAGGCCGCACTCGCTGTGCTTGCGATCGGCGGCGCTGCGATCGTCGTGGACGGCAGGCCGGGCTGGGGGACCGACTTCGGCGGCATCATCGCGCTGACCCCGGCTGTACTGCTCATGGCCTGGCTGACCTGGCGCGGCAGCATCTCACTGCGTGCATTGATCGGTGTGGGTCTGACCGGCGTACTGGCGGTGTCCGCTGTCGCCTACCTCGACTATCTGCGGCCGCCGGACCAGCGGAGCCACTTCGGCACGTTCGTGGCCCGGCTGCTCGACGGGGACGTGAGCGACATACTGATCCGCAAGCTGGACATGGCGGTGCAGTTCTTCACCGGTCCGTCCGGCTGGGTCATGCTCGTGGCAGTGGTGCTGTGCATGCTCGCCACTGTGCTGCCCGAGAAGGTGCCCTCAGAGTCCTACCGCCGCTTCTACACCAGTCTGCCGATGATCCGGCCGACTCTCCTCGCTCTGTCGACCTGCGGTCTGGTCGGCATGCTGCTGAACGACGCCGGCGTCGCCCTACCCGCGATCATGGCCGGCTTCGCAGTACCACTGCTAGCGGCTCACCTTGTGGCCGCTGGGCAGCCCGCTACCGTTTCACCTGAGTCCCACCTAGTGCAGGAGTCCTAACGTGTCCCCGGAATCACACGCAGACACCGTCAGCAACGCCAGTAGCACCCCTGAGGTCGAGCAGCCGTGGGCGGAGCTCGGCTTGAAGCCGGATGAGTACCAGCGGATCCGGGACATCCTGGACCGGCGGCCGACCAGCTGCGAGCTGGCGATGTACTCGGTGATGTGGAGCGAGCACTGCTCGTACAAGTCGTCCAAGGTGCACCTGCGCAAGTTCGGCGAGATCCCGCAGGAGACACCGGCCGGGAAGATGCTGGCCGGCATCGGTGAGAACGCCGGCGTCATCGACATCGGCGAGGGGTACGCCGTCACGTTCAAGGTCGAGTCGCACAACCACCCGTCGTACGTCGAGCCCTACCAGGGCGCGGCGACCGGGGTCGGCGGCATCGTCCGCGACATCCTCGCGATGGGCGCCCGCCCGGTCGCGGTGATGGACCCGCTGCGGTTCGGCCCGCTGGACGCGCTGGACACCAAGCGCGTGCTGCCCGGGATCGTCTCCGGCGTCGGTGGCTACGGCAACAGCCTCGGCCTGCCCAACGTCGGTGGTGAGGTCGTCTTCGACCCGACGTACCTGGGCAACCCGCTGGTCAACGCGCTCTGCGTCGGCGTGATGCGGCACGAGGACCTGCACCTGGCCAACGCGACCGGCGTCGGCAACCAGATCATCCTGTACGGCGCCAAGACCGGTGGCGACGGGATCGGCGGAGTGTCGGTGCTGGCGTCGGAGACCTTCGCCGAAGGCGGTCCGACCAAGCGGCCGGCGGTCCAGGTCGGCGACCCGTTCATGGAGAAGCTGCTGATCGAGTGCACGCTCGAGCTGTTCGCCGCGCGCGTGGTGGAAGGCATCCAGGACCTCGGTGGCGCGGGCCTGTCGTGTGCGACGTCTGAGCTGGCGAGTGCGGGCGAGGGCGGCATGTACGTGTCGCTCGACAAGGTGCCGCTGCGGGACGCGTCGCTCGCGCCGGAAGAGATCCTGATGAGCGAGTCGCAGGAACGCATGATGGCGGTCGTCACGCCGGACAACGTCGAGGCGTTCCTGAAGATCTGCGCCAAGTGGGATGTGCAGGCGGACGTGATCGGCGAGGTCACCGACACCGGCCGGCTGCAGATTGACTGGCACGGCGAGCGGGTTGTCGATGTACCGCCGCGAACCGTCGCGCACGAGGGGCCGGTCTACGAGCGGCCGTACGCGCGGCCGGACTGGCAGGACGAGCTGCAGGCCGACGGCGCGGAGAAGTTGCCGCGGGCAACCACGCCCGCGGAGCTGCGGGACACCCTGCTGAAGCTGGTCGCCTCGCCGAACCTGTGCGACAAGTCCTGGGTGACGGACCAGTACGACCGCTACGTGCTGGGCAACTCGGTGCTCGCGCAGCCCGAGGACAGCGGGATGATCCGGGTCGACGAGACCAGCGGGCTCGGGGTCGCGGTGTCGACCGACTGCAACGGGCGGTTCGCCAAGCTCGACCCGTACACCGGCGCGAAGCTCGCGCTGGCCGAGTCGTACCGCAACGTCGCGACGACCGGCGCGCGGCCGGCGGCGGTGACCGACTGCCTGAACTTCGGCTCGCCCGAGGACCCGGCGGTGATGTGGCAGTTCGCCGAGGCGATCCGCGGCCTGGTCGACGGCTGCAAGGAGCTCGGTATCCCGGTCACCGGCGGCAACGTGTCGTTCTACAACCAGACCGGTGACACTCCGATCCTGCCGACCCCGGTGGTCGGCGTACTGGGCGTCATCGACGACGTCACCCGTCGTACGCCGATCGGCTTCACGCCCGAGATGGAGGGTCACCAGCTGTACCTGCTCGGTGAGACCGAGGAGGAACTGTCCGGGTCGGAGTGGGCGCACGTCATCCACGGCCACCTCGGTGGACGGCCGCCGGCGATCGACCTGGCGGCTGAGCAGCAGCTGGCCGACATCCTGATCAACGCGTCCCGCGACGGCCTCATCGACGCGGCGCACGACGTCAGCGACGGCGGCGTGGCGCAGACGCTGGTCGAGTCGGCTCTCCGCGGCGGTGTGGGTGCGCGGGTGTGGGCGCCGGACGGGCTCGACCCGTTCCTGTTCCTGTTCGCCGAATCGGCCGGCCGGGCGGTCGTCGCCGTACCGCGCACCGAAGAGGTCCGGTTCACCGACATGTGCACGGCCCGCCGCTTCCCGCACGCGAAGATCGGCGTCATCACCGGCGACACCCTCGACATCCAGGACCAGTTCGAGGTGCCGCTGACCGAGCTGCGGACGGCCTGGACGCAGACGCTCCCGGCTGCCCTCAACTGACCAGACGCGCGAAGACCCGGGCCGTATGGGTGCCCGGGTCCGCGCCGCGTCAGCCGACGAGTGCCACCCGCTGAGTCGCCTCGGCCAGGACGCGGTTCAGGCCGGCCTGGTCCTGCGGACGACCGGCGACCGTGACCTCGATGTAGGCACGCTTGCCGTGCTCCAGGGTGTCGATGAAGCGCGTGGTGACCCAGCGCTGGCCACGGGCCCCGTCGCGGTACGTGTAGGTGATCGACGTGTAGGCGACCGGCGGCGCGGTCCACGGCACCTTCGACTTCACCGTGCCGTGGGCGCGGGCGACGATCTTCAGGCCGGGCACGCCGTGCAGGGCCTTGACCCGCTGCTGGGAGGCGGTGTTCACGCTCACCTTGCCGTTGAGGCCGCCGTCGACCCGGAGCATCCAGGTGTTCGAGCTGTCGGTGAACTTGGCCTGGTACATGCCGAGCCTGGTGAACTTCCAGCCGGTCGGCGCGTACACCGAGACGTTGCAGTTGCCGACGTGACCCCAGCACTTGTACTTGTAGCTGAGGCTTGCCGGGTTGAGCGCGGGCTTGGCGTGGGCCGCGACGCTCGTGCGGGCCGGCGCGGCGGCGTCACTCGGCGCGACACCCAGTACGAGCACCACGGCACCGATGATCGCGGTGCCGACCAGTACCCGAAGCGTGGTCTTCTTCATGTTTCCGTCCTTCATGGCCAGGGGCTCCGTTCGGCCCTTCGCGACTTGAGATGACTTGGTGCCCGCCCGCGGTTGAGCGCCGATCTTGTGAGCAACGTCTCCGCCGGCCCCGGCAACCAAATGGCGTTCGGCGGTCGGGCCACCGAGCGTCTGGCACACTCGAAGGGGACGAGTGAGGTGAGCGGATGGCGGAGCGGCGGCCGGTCACGCCGAGTGAGCTGATGGGGCTCGCGGCGGCGGCCGGGCAGGAGGCTCGGGTTGCGGCTGCGCGGCGCCGGATGGCTGGTTTGCGGTTGAGCGACGAAGAGCGGCGGATCTGTACCGACGAGCTGGCCGAGCAGTTCGCGGTCGGTCGGCTGGACGAGGTCGAGCTGCATCGGCGGGTGGATCGGCTGAACGACGCGGTGACGCATGCCGACCTGCAGCCGATCTTCGCCGGCCTCCCGGCTCCATCGCTCTACAAGCCAGAGCCGAAGAAGGCTGGCAGGTGGCGGTGGGCCGCGTTCGCGGGCGCTGTGTGGATGGCCCTGCCGTTCGCGCTGACCGGACTGGTGCTGATGGTCTTCGGCCGTGAGATCGCGGCCGCGATCTTCGGGTTGCCCGCGCTGGCCTGGGTGTTCTTCACCTACCGCTGGGCCTCTCGCCCGCAGCGCGAGGAGCGCCGTCGGTCAGGAAGCTAGCGTCCTGAGTCGGAAGTTCGACGGCGCTTTCGGCGCCCAGGCACGCGCCTCGCGGCACTTGACCAGCGCCCATGATGCTCCGCATCGAGGCCACTGCTCAAGCACCCCGATGCACGCACCTGACCACCGAAATCTCTCGCCGAACTTCCGACTCAGGACGCTAGCGTCGACCTCCGCCCGTCACCCGAAAGGCGCCGCCATGCCCGAATCCGCCCACGCCGTCGCTGTTGACCGAGCTGGCGGGCCGCCGGCTACTCGCGGCGGGCATTACGTCCCGCAGCGGGCGCCGCTGAAGCCGGTCCCGTTCCAGAAGCTGCCACCCGGCGCGATCGAACCCCGCGGCTGGCTCGCGCAGCAGCTCGAGCTGCAGGTCAACGGCCTCTGCGGCCGGTACGACGAGATCTCGGACTTCCTGGTCTACGACACCAACGGCTGGGTCGATCCGGCCCAGGGCGCCTGGGAGGAGTTGCCGTACTGGCTCCGCGGCTTCGGCGATCTCGGCTACGCGACCGGCGACAGCGGCGTACTGACCAGGACGCAGCGCTGGATCGACGGCATCCTCGCGACCCAGGCTCCGGACGGCTGGTTCGGTCCGGACCGACTGCGGACCTCACTGGAGGACGGTCCGGACTTCTGGCCCGGAATGCCGTTGCTGGCCGCGTTCCGGTCTTGGTACGAGTATTCCGGCGACGAGCGGGTCATCCCGTTCATGACGAAGTACCTGCAGTTCCAGAACACGCAGCCGGCCGAGGTGTTCAACCGCTCGTGGGGTGCGTTCCGGTGCGGCGACAACATCGACACGGCGTACTGGCTGTTCAACCGCACCGGCGACGAGTGGCTGCTCGACCTGGTGACGAAGATGCACGCCGGCTCAGCCGACTACATCACTGGCATTCCTACCTGGCACAACGTCAACCTGGCGCAGGGGTTCCGCGAACCATTGCAGTACTGGCTTCTGAGTGGCGACGTGCAGCACCGGGAGGCGACGTACCGGAACTATGCGACGGTGATGGGGCGCTACGGTCAGTTTCCGGGCGGTGGGTTTGCGGGGGACGAGGACTCGCGGCCTGGGTTCGATGACCCGCGGCAGGGGTTCGAGACGTGCGGGATCGTCGAACTGATGCACAGCTGCGAACTGCTGACCCGCTTCACGGGTGACACGGTCTGGCCGGACCGGTGTGAGGAACTGGCGTTCAACTCGCTGCCGGCGTCGTACGATCCGCAGCAGCGAGTCATGCACTACATCACCTGTGCCAACAGCGTGCAGCTCGACGACCGGCCGAAGCACGGGCAGTTCGAGAATCCCTTCGCCATGCAGGCCTACAAGTACGGCGTGCATCAGTATCGGTGCTGCCCGCACAACTACGGCATGGGCTGGCCGTACTACGCGCAGGAGCTGTGGCTGGCGACGACGGACCACGGACTGGCGGCGTCGATGTACGCCGCCAGCAAGGTCACCGCTCGCGTCGGTGCAGGAGACATGGTGAGCATCGTGCAGGACACGGAGTACCCGTTCTCCGACAAGATCACCTTCACGGTGCAGACTGCGCGTGCTGTCCGATTCCCCTTCTATCTAAGGCGTCCTGGCTGGTCGCATGACGTCTCGGTAGAGGTGAACGGCCAGCCGGTCCGGACTGCCGGCGAGTGGATGAAGGTGGATCGCACCTGGCACTCGGGCGACCGCGTCGAGCTGGTGCTGCCGATGCGGACCGCCACCCGGGTGTGGAACGACAACCACGACTCCCTCTCCGTCGACCGTGGTCCGCTGACCTACTCGCTGAAGATCGACGAACGCTACGAGCGCATCGGCGGCACCGAGGACTGGCCGGAGCTGGCTGTCTATCCGGAGTCTCCGTGGAACTACGGTCTGATGCCGGATGCGCAGTTCGACGTCGTACGGCGGGACGCCGGCGAGAACCCGTTCACCACCGAGGGCGTGCCGCTCGCCTTGACCACGCAGGCTCGGCGGATCCCGCAGTGGGAGACCGACACCGAGGATGTGGTCGGACTGCTGCAGCGTGGTCCGGCCCGCTCATCGGAGCCGGTCGAAACGGTGACTTTCATCCCGATGGGCGCCGCGCGGCTCCGGATCACATCCTTCCCTCAGGTGTCGTCGGATGGAGAGGAGTGGATCCGCCGTACCCGGATCACCGCCTCACACGTCAACGACGGCGACTCACTCGAGGCGGCGGACGACGGCCGGCTGCCCGCGTCGTCCGGGGACACGTCAATTCCACGCTTCACCTGGTGGGACCGGCGTGGGACGACGGAGTGGCTCCAGTACGACCTGCGCGACGTCCGCGAGCTGTCCCAGGCGTCGGTCTACTGGTTCGACGACACGGGGTCCGGGGAGTGCCGGGTGCCGGACTCGTGGCGGGTCTTGTGGCTCGACGGGGAGGCCTGGCGTCCGGTCGAGAACAGTACGCCGTACGAGGTGGTCACGGATCGTCTGAACACGACGGCGTTCACACCGGTCCGGTCGCAGTACGTCCGGGTCGAGGCCGCACTGCGTCCGACATACTCCGGTGGCCTACTGCACTTGGCGTTCAGCTAACACAGCCGTGCTGGTCCCGTTTGGTGGCGGGACCAGCACGGCGGAGTTCTACTTCTGCGGAGCGGGGCCGGCGTACAGGGAGACCTGTCCAGGCCGGTAGGTAATCGCGCCGTGGACGTACCAGTTGCCGGGGACCGAGTCGCGAGAATCGAAGCTCGGACCGTCGCCGGTGAGGTAGTCGACCTTGACCCCGCGCCCCTCGACCTGCGGCAGCACCTGGGCGACGGTCTTGTTCTCGATGGCCAGCCCGGCCAGCACCTCGCCCTTGTCGGTGGCCGACGAGGACGTGTGCATGTACATCTCACCTGTCTTCGCGGCGCGGCCGAAGTCGATCACGGTCTTGCCGTCGTAGTTCTTCGGCAGCTCGAGGCCGTCCTGGCAACCGGGGTCGGAGGCGTTCAGGGTGCCGTTGCACTTCTCGCCGGGTTCGAGCCGGTGGAGTTGTTCCATCTGCTTCCCGTTCTGAGCCGAGAAGTCGACCATGGACCCGACGAACGGCGGGCTGACCGGCACGGCTCTGCGCGATGTCGAGTTCCTCCCACGCCACCAGCGACAGGAGCTCCCGGTCCTGCTCGGGAAGAGCCGGGAAGGCACGAGCCGCCGGAGTGTCGTCCGGCGACGACCGGTCTGTCGCGTCGAGCTCGGTGAGCTCGTCGCGCAGCTTGGTCGCCAGTGCGTGCCGACGGCCCTCACCTCTGCGGTGATTCGCGAGCACTCGGCGAGCCACGCCGTAGAGCCATGGCCGGGTCTGCGGGTCGAGAGGTACGTCGTCCAGCCGTCGCCACGCCACCAGGAACGTGTCGGCCAGCAGGTCGGCGGCGTCGTGGCCGCTGTCGGTCCGGCGGCGCAGGTACCCGAGCACGGCCTCGCGATGCGCACCGAACAGTTCTTCGAACCGCTCCTGGCGTACGTCGGGTGGGTCGTGCACGACTCCCTCTCTCACCGACCCGGTCCGGGCCTCGATCGGTATCAGCGTCATACCCGGTAGATGTCCAGCACTCTGCCCGCCCATTTCACCCCGCCCACATTGCAGCTTCCGGCAGCTTTCCGTGTGGATTCCGTGACCGCCCTGGACCAGAAGGCGTCGGCCGGAGTGAACTAACCTGTGCTGCGTGGAGGCTAGGTTGCGGCTGGCGGTGGGGGCAGACGGGCCGGCGATCGCGGAGTTGGCGCGGGCTTCGGTGCGCGAGGTGTTCCCGGCGTACCACGACGAGGTGCAGACCGCGAGCGCGGCGGAACACATCACCACTCTGGACACCGCGCTGATCGATGACGGCACGTACTACGTGTACGAGGCCGCCGGCGAGATCGTCGCGTGTGGTGGATGGAGCCGGCGGAACAAGCTGTTCAACGCGAGTACGGCGGGCGCCGACGAGCGACTGCTGGACCCGGCCACCGAACCGGCCCGGATCCGGGCGATGTTCGTCCGCGGGGACTGGACCCGGCGCGGACTCGGGCGGGGGATCCTGACCGCCTGTGTCGACGCGGCCCGGGCGGAGGGGTTCACCCGGCTCGCGTTGATGGCGACGCTGCCCGGGGCACCGCTGTACACGGCCTTCGGATTCACCGAGGTGGAGCCCGTCGACCTCCCGATGCCCGACGGCGTCGTCCTCGAGGGAGTCGCCATGGAACGACCGATCGACCTGGAGGAGTACGCATGACCGCAGGCACCAAGGTTCTCGTCCCCGACGGCACCGAGGTGGTCCTCGGCGAGATCGGGACCCGAGTGCTGCTGAAGAACTCCCGCGTCCGCGTCTGGGAGGTGTCACTGCAACCCGGCGAGGCACAGGGCTGGCACCTGCACCACAACCCGTACGTCGTCCTGTGCCTGTCGACGTCCCCCTGTCACATGGACTGGCTCGACGGCAGCCCGGCACGGCAGCTGAGCGAGACAGTCGGCGGCTCGGTGTATCGCCCGGTGTCGCCGGTGCACATGCTCACCAACGACGGTACGGCGCTCTACCTCAACCGGTTGATCGAGATCCTCGACCTGGGCGAGGAGGCGTCCGGCGACCCGTACTTCGTGGTCGCGGGTGTACCCGCCGACGCCGCGTTCGAGGAGATCGGTGAGATCCCGGCCAAGGTGGTCGTCGACGAGGACGACGTACGCGTCCAGCACGTCACTCCGGACGCGGGCGAGTCCTACACCTGGCACACCGGCGCCTACCCAGCCCTTGTAGTCGACCTGGACCTCGACAACCCAGAGGTCACCTACCTGGAGCCCGGCGAGGCCTTCACCCTCCCCGCGAAGGCCAACCGCACCGCTGGCTTCAGCCTGGTCGAGCTGTTGTACTACAGCAAGCCGCGCACCTGAGCAGCGTCCCGTGCCGCCAGCACTGCGGCCGTGTCGACCTCACTGAGAACTGCCTGCCGTAGGCGTGCCTTCACCAGCGGGACCTGCGGACCGACCGCGCTGAGCTCCTCCACCCCGAGAGCAGCGAGCAGTACGGCGGACTGCGGATCGCTGGCGAGGTCACCGCAGACTGCGACGCGAACGCCCGCGTTGCGAACGACGCGGTCGATCAGCTGCAGTACTGCGGGGTCGAGGCCGTCGGCAAGTGGGGCGACGGCGGTGTTGGTGCGGTCCGCGGCGGTTGTGTACTGGGTGAGGTCGTTGGTGCCGATGCTGACGAAATCCAGCCCGGTGGCGAGGGTGGCGATGCGGAGTGCGGCGGCCGGGACCTCGACCATGATGCCGATCTCCAGGCCGTCGGGCCGTGGGCCGAGATCGTCGAGCTCGTGGAGTCCCCAGGCGACCTCGTCCGCGGTCGTCACCATCGGGAACATCACGTGCACCGGAGTCTCGGCCGCGACCCGACGGACGGCTTCGAGTTGATCGCGCAGCAGTCCGGGACGCCGCCGGAACACGCGGATCCCGCGCTCGCCGAGGAACGGGTTCGCCTCCCGGTCCTGCGGCAGGAACGGCAGCGGCTTGTCGCCACCGATGTCCCAGGTCCGGATCGTGATCGGCTTGCCGTCCAACGCTCGCGCGATCGCCCGGAACTGCTCGACCTGCTCGTCCACGGTCGGCGCCGTACGCCGATCACCGAACAACACCTCGGTCCGCACCAGGCCGGACCCGTCCGCACCCCGCGCCTCCACCGCATCCTGGACGGCGCCGACGTTGACGAGCACGCCGATCGTCCGCCCGTCCACAGTTGTCGCCGGCTCATCGGCTCGCGTCAACGCCTGCTCCCGCTCACCGCGCCGCTCAGCGATCGTCGCTCGTACGGCGTCTTCGTCCGGCGCAACCTCGAACGACCCCACGCGCGCATCAAACGCAACCACCACGCCCGCCGGCACCTCGACGTCCCCGATCCCGGTGATCAACGGAATCCCGCGAGAGCGAGCCACAATCACCCCATGCCCGGTCGTCCCCGCGGCCCGTACAGCAACTCCGGCAACCCGCCCGGCGTCAAGCGTGGCAGCCGTCGCCGCATCCAACTCAGCCACGACGAGGATGCTCCCCTCGGCAGCGCTGTCCGGGGTAGCTCCGGCCGGGCTGGGTTCGTCGGTGGCGCTCCTGGTGAGAGCGCGCAGTACGCGGTCGCGGACGGCTCGCACGTCTTGCGCCCGCTCCCGCTGGTAGGCGTCGTCCAGTCCCTCGAAGGCGGCCGCCAGTTCGTCGTAGGTCTGCTTCCAGGCGACGGCGGCCGGCGTACCCGCGGTGATCGCCGCCCGGATCTCCTCCAACGGCTTGCGATCGTTCAGCAGCGCGAGGTGCGCGGCGAAGATCTCCCCATGGTCCGGGCTGCCGTCCCGCAATCCGCGAAGCTCGTCCCCAACTGTCGCCACCGCCTGGTCGAGCCGACCCAACTCGTCGTCCCCGGCAACGTAGCCGCTCAGATCCACCGCCGCTCCGGCCAGGACCGCAGGCCCGATCGCCACATCCAGCCCTGACCCACCAGTCCCCGCGGATCCACCCGTGCCTGGCTTCGGTGCACCTCCTCCGGCAGTGTCGCCGAAGTTCTCCCCGGCCAGCTTGGTGATCGCCGCCAAGACCTCGGCAGCCTGCACACCGCTAGCGCCCACCCGCAGCCGGTGACCGTGCTGAGCGTTCAGCGTCGCGACCATGCTCAAGCTCCCGGCGTCAACCGGCCCACGCCCGGTGTCGAGATCGGTGAGCGTGACAGTGGCATCGAAACCATTGACCAGGCCAACGAGTCGCGCAGCCGGCCGCGCGTGCAGCCCGTGCTCGTTGCTCACCGCAACTTCCACCGTCTGGTCGGCCTCAACCGCTGCAGTCGACTCGGCAGCACCGCCGACTCCGAGGTGGTCCTGCTTCCCGAGCAACCCGCGCTCGGCCTCGGCCGCCACCGCGTCGAGAGAGGCGCCGGTGGACGCGGTCACCACTGCGGCGACCAGGCCCTCGACCAGTGGCGCGCTGGACAACCGGACCCGCCCGGCGAGCTCGGGATCGACGAACTCCAAGGCCAGTTCGGCGCTCAACACGGCACTGCCGAGGTCGAGGAGGATCAGTACGCCGTCCGGGCTGTCGGCGGTCGTGATCGCTTCGGAGACCGCCGCCGCGTCCGTGCCGAACGTCGTCTCGTCCAGCCCCGCCGCGACCGCGATCACCGGACGGTTGTCCTCAGCAACCATCTCCGACGCCAGCCCCACCGCCGCCGCAGCCAGCGCCCGGCTGTGCGACACCACCACGATCCCGATCATGGGAGGGTGCGAGCAGCCGACTCCAACAGCAACGTAGTACTGGTTGCACCCGGGTCCTGGTGGCCGGCGCTGCGCTCGCCGAGGTAGCTCGCGCGGCCCTTCCGCGCCACCAGCGGCACCGTCGCGTCCCGCCCCTTGGCGGCCGCCTCCGCCGCCGCGGTCAGCGCACCGGCGAGATCCGATCCGCCCGCAACGGCAGCGTCGTACGCGTCGAGGGCCGGCGCCCAGGCGTCGTACATGGTCTTGTCGCCCAGCTCCGCCTTGCCGCGCTGGAGGATCCCACCGACCCCGGCCCTGAACGCCTCCCCGATCGTCGCCGGGGTCAGTTCGGCGCCGGCCAGCGCGGTCCCGAAGCGCAGGAAGAACGTGCCGTACAGCGGCCCGCTCGCCCCGCCGACCTTGCTGACCAGCGTCATCCCCGCCTTCTTCATCAGCTCGTCGACCGACCCGAAGCTGGTCTCGTCCAGCACCGCGACGATCGCCTGGAACCCACGGTCCATGTTGGCCCCGTGATCCGCGTCCCCGATCGCCGAATCCAGCTCGGTCAAGTACGCCGCATTCTCATGCAACGTACTCGCGGCATCCCGCAACCAATCAACGAAACTGTCGACTCCCATGCTCAAGCGCCCCAGCGGAGGCCGGGGGTGTTGACCGGGGCGTCCCAGAGACGGACCAGTTCGTCGTCCACCTTCAGGAGGGTGACCGAGCAGCCGGCCATCTCCAGGGAGGTGATGTAGTTGCCGACCAGGGAGCGGGCGACGGTGATGCCGGCGCGGTCGAGCAGTTTGGCGACCTCGTTGTACATCAGGTACAGCTCGAGCAGCGGCGTACCGCCCATGCCGTTGACGAAGGCAATGACCGAGTCGCCTTGCTGATAAGGAAGGTCGCTCACCACCGGGTCGACCAGCATCGCGGCGATGTCGCGAGCCGGTGCGAGTGGCAACCGTTGCCGGCCGGGCTCGCCGTGGATGCCGATGCCGACCTCCATCTCGTTCTCGGCCAGGTCGAACGTCGGCTTGCCGGCCGCCGGGACCGTGCAGGACGTGAGCGCCATGCCCATGCTGCGGCCGTTGTCGTTGACCTTCTTCGCCAGGTCCGCGATCTCCTGCAGCGGGCGCCCCTCCTCGGCGGCCGCGCCGACGATCTTCTCCAGCAGCACGGTCACGCCGACGCCGCGGCGGCCGGCGGTGTAGAGGCTGTCCTGTACGGCGACGTCGTCGTTCGTCACCACCGACAACACTTCGGTGCCGGCGTCGGCGGCGGCCAGTTCGGCGGCCATCTCGAAGTTCATCACGTCGCCGGTGTAGTTCTTCACGATGTGCAGGACGCCCGCACCCGCGTCGACCGCCTTGGTCGCGGCCATCATCTGGTCCGGCACCGGCGAGGTGAACACCTCACCGGCACAGGCCGCGTCGAGCATCCCGGGCCCGACGAACCCGCCGTGCATCGGCTCGTGTCCCGACCCACCGCCGGAGATCAGTCCCACCTTGCCCGGCCTCGGGGCGTCCTTGCGGTACACGATCCGGTTTTCCAGATCCACCCGCAACCGATCCGGATGCGCTGCCGCCATCCCCTGCAGCGCCTCACTCACAACATCACCAGGTTCGTTGATGAGCTTCTTCATGCTCCCCATCTGAGCACACGCCCGCCCGGAACGGGAGTCCCTCGCTCAGGCCGCCACCGCCGACAGCAACGAGATCGACCGGATCGGTCGGCTCACCGTGAGCAGAAGAGCCGCGACGGTGATCAGAGCGCCCATGACACAGACCACTCTGCGGTACCCGAAAACCCGCCGCCGAGGTCCGTGTCTGAACGGGTTGCGGGCATCCGGCCCCGCCCACCGGCCCATTTGATGCGCCAACCCCTCGAATAGCTCCTTCTCCCCTCGAATTCCGAGGGGAAACCGCCAGCGCCGGGGCGAACCGGCCAGCGCCGGGGCGAACCGGCGCTCCGGTCGGCTCCGTCGGTGGTGCCCGCGCGGTCGAACGGATCGCCAGGCCATCACAACGAGGCGAGGACGAAGGCCTCCCGCGGACGATCGCGGCGTCTCGGCGATCGTGATGGCCTGCAAGTCCGCCACACCCCGGGCCGGTGGCGGTGGCGGGTGTGGCGGGGGTGGCTGGTTTGGCCATGCTGGGCCGCGGACCGGACCTGCAGCACTCACCAAGCAGTGCGATGCCAGCGCTGCCCCGCTCGGCCGCGACCATTCGGCAGCTGACCGACCGGGTTAGTGAGTGCCCCACGTCCGCCCAGGCCGAGACCCGGGCCGGCCTCGTCTCAGTAGTCGCGCTCGCGGATGTCCGCGGTCGGGACCGAGCACCAGGACTCTGCACGGCTGGCCGGGCCGGGGCGGGGAGGATCTTCCACCCGATCCGGGACGAGATCCTCCCCACCCCGGCGGCAACCAACAGAACACGCCCGACTGCCCGGGACGCGCAGGAGGCGAACGAACCACGCTCGGATACGTCAGAAGAGCCGGATAGCCCCCTCGGCTTGGGCGATCTCCCGTCGTCCACCCGCGGTGCAAAAGGTGGGCGGAGCCGGCGACCCACGGAACCGACCGAAGAGCCGGCTATCCATCAAGGGCGCGCATCATCTGGTCGCGCGACAGGAGGCGGTGGGGTGCGGCGGTGGGTCAGTCCTTGGGGCGGAGGAGGGGGCGGACGACCTCGCGGGCGTCGTGGATGCGGGACTTGACGGTGCCGAGCGGGGCGCCGACGAGAGCGGCGATCTCCTCGTACGAGAGGCCGTAGACGTCGCGGAGGACCAATGGGGTGACCATCTGCGGGCGGTCCCGTTCGAGGGTTTCGAGGGCCTCGAGCAGGTCGAGGCGGGTGCCGGCGATGACGCTGGTGGTGCGCGGGTCCGGCTTGTCCATCGTCTCCGGGTTGTGCGCGGCCTGTGCCGTACGCTTCAGCTTGCGGTACGTCGAACGCGCCGAGTTCGCCGCGACCGAGTGGACCCAGGTGGAGAAGCTGCTGCGGCCGGAGTACGTGCCGATCTTGGTGGCGATGTTCAGTAGCGCCTCCTGGGCCGCGTCCTCAGCGTCCGCGGAGTACGGCAGCACGCTGCGGCAGATCCGCAGTACACGCGGGTAGACCTGCCGCAGCAGGTCGTCCATCGCGTGTTTGTCGCCCGCCTGGGCCCGCTCGGCCAGGGTCCCGAGGTCGTCGGTCGGGCTGGTGCTCTCGCTCATCTGCGCCTTCGCTGTCGATCGGCCCCCGGCCTGGGACTCTTGGTACTCCATAATGCCCTGTATGGGGGTCCCAACCAGGCTAGGCCGCTACGTCGTGCGACGACGTCTGGGCTCGGGCGGTTTCGCTACGGTATGGCTTGCTCACGATGAGCAACTGGATGCCGAAGTGGCGATCAAGGTGCTCGCCGACAACTGGGGGCACGACGACTCGGTCCGGCAGCGGTTCCTCGAGGAGGGCCGGTTCCTGCGCCGGGTGGAGTCCGAGCACGTCGTCCAGGTCCACGACGTCGGCGAACTCGAGGACGGCCGGCCCTTTCTCGTGCTCACGTACGCCGACCGCGGCACGCTGGCCGATCGACTGAAGAAGCAGCCGCTGCCGGTGGCCGAGGCCGTCGACGTCGTCGTCCAGGTCGGCCGCGGCCTGCAGGCCCTGCACCGGCGCGGCCTGCTGCACCGGGACGTGAAACCGGCGAACGTTCTGTTCCGCAGCACGGACGACGGCGAGCGCGCCGTCCTGTCCGACCTCGGCCTGGGCAAGTCCCTCGACGAGGTGTCGCGAATCACAATGCCCGGCGGCACCCCGTCGTACGTCGCTCCCGAGCAGGCGATGGGTGAGCGGCTGGACCAGCGCGCCGACCAGTACTCGCTGGGCGCGGTCGCGTACGCCGCTCTGACCGGGCGGTCACCGCATCAGGTCGACGGGCTGGGCGCGGCGAGCCGGGTCGAGGCCGCGCCGCCACCGAGCTCGCTCGGGTTCGACCTGCCGGATCTGGTCGACGCGGCCATCGTCCGCGCACTCGACCCGGACCGGGAGAAGCGCTGGCCGGACGTCCAGTCGTTCACCCGCGAGCTCGTCGGCGCGTTGGACGAGACGACCCACGATTTCCCGCTCTCGATCCGCGAGTCGGTAACGGTCGCCGTACCCGCGGCCCCGGGGGAGGACGGCGAGCAGACCGCCCTCAGCGACGCGAACATGCCGACCATCGTCAAGACGTCGTCCACTCCGGACGCCGACCCGAGTGTCGGGGCGCTGGCGGCGGCCGTCGAGTCCGCGGCCGCAGAGCTTGCGGCCGAAGGTGCGGCGGAGTCGTCGACCGGGACCGGGACGGCCGGGGCGCAGCCGGAGACCCCTGCCCCCCCGCGGAAGCCGCGGCGCGGCCGATGGGTGATCGCGGCCGTACTCGCGCTGATCGTGGGCGGCGGCGCGGGCTTCGAGGGGCAGCGTTATCTGGCGGCGCGCGAGCTGATCGGCGTCAACTACAGCGGGTTCTCGCTGACCCTCCCGCGCGGCTGGGCCAAGTCGGTGGCCGACTCGGAGTGGCAGCCGCCGGGCAGCTCCAAGTCGTATCCGGCGCTCCGGCTCAGTCGGGACGGCGATTGGTCGACGCGCACCCCGGGCGTCTTCGTCGGTGTCACCGATGCGCGCGACGTCAAGCTCGCCCTGGTCGCCAGTCCGCAGTTGAACTGCAACACGCTCGGGGATCCGACGCCGTCGACCGGCGACGGGCGGACGGTGACGGATCAGGTTTCCAGCGGCTGTGGGGACGGCGGCGCTATGCTCTTCCAGCGAGTCGTGGACACGGGGACCACCGGCTCGATGCTCATCCAGGTCCTGCTGCCGAAGAACCAGCCCGACCGCGCCCGCGAGATCGCCGAATCGGTCCAGTACACCGGCTGATGAGCACCGGCCCTGTTGTCCCAGCACGCTTGAGGAATCCCTGGTGCGAATCCCGACGGAACGGCTCCGGCCGTCCCCTGCGCTGATCCAGTCGGCCCGGCGGCGCTTCTACCGCCTCCGCTCCACGATCTTCCGCACCATCTGGCCGATCGACTGAGCGATCCTAGATCGGCGAGTCGTCGCGAGTGGCCGAGTCGTCGGCGTGCTGCAGGACGTCTTCCAGCGCGGCCTGGTCCTGGGGGAGTCCGGTGACCGCGATCTCGAAGGTGCAGAGACCGTCGCCGTTGGCAACCCAGCGGACGACTACGTAGCGGACCGAGTTGTCCGGCATGTAGGTGTAGACGAGGGTCGCGTCGTGGGTGTCGGGATCGACGGTCTGGGACTTGATCGAGAGCATCTGGTTGGCGGGGACCGTCCCAAGATCCACGAGCTTTGCGGCCATCGAGTCGGCGGGGGACCGGCGGATCGTGAACCCTGCCTCGATCCGCAGCCAGCGCTTGCCGGTCGGGTCGGTGTAGCGGCCGATCTTCGGGGGATCCGGCTGGGTGAAGTTCCAGTTCCCCGGCACCCGGAGGCTGACCTTCGAGCGCACCACGCTGGTCGCGGTGAACTGGCGGGTCTTGTAGTAGAGATCGTCCGCGTTCAGCGGTTCGCTGTTGTCCGGCACGATCTTCTTCGACGGCGGGGTCGGCGTCGAACCAACCGTTGGTGATGGTGTCGACGGCTGGAGGCTTCCGAGCGGCCCGGCCGCGCCGGTTGCCGCCTCAAACCGGTCGGCGGTCGTCAACAGCCCGACGCCGTACCCGCCGGCGCCGCCGATGGCGATGACCGCCACCAGCCCCGACGCCAGCAGAGCGACAACACTCCCCCGTCCAGCCACGCCGCCCCACCTCCCTAAACCAAGGACCCGCAAACCCCACGCCAGGTTGCATCCCTCAGATAACAATTCCGTGAAACACCCACCCCGACGAGTCAGTCCTCCGGGGTGACCGACTGGGCGGCTTCGTCGGCGACCAGATCGAGGGCCTTGGCGTCCTGGGGGAGGCCGGTGATCGACATCTCGACGTTGGCCAGGCCGTCGCCGGCGGTGCCTACCCAGCGGACCATCACGTACCGGACCGTCTGGGTCGGAATATAGGTGTAGATCAGCGTCGAGATCGGCCGCGACTGGCCATCGTCGCCAGTGACGGTGTCGTCGGTCTGCGAGACGATCTGGAAGTCGTCCTCGTACGGCAGGCTCGACTTCAGTTGGGCGATCAGCCGGTCCCGCTGCTGAGCAGGGGTCAGCTCGACCCGGAAGCCGGACTCCACCCGCACCCCACGTTCGCGCAGGGAATCCAGGAACTTCACCTCACCCGGCGCCTTCTTGTTCACCGACTTCACCCAGCCCGCCGGCACCCGCACCGACAACCGCACCGGCGGCAACGACTCCTGATGCACCGTGAACGTCTGCTTCCGGAAGTCCAGGTCGTCCACCGTCAGCGCGGGCAAGTTGTTCGGCACGGGGGTCTTGACCGGCAGGGACGGCTCGCTCGGGGAGACGTCGCCGATGGGGACAGCGTTGCCGGAGGCGGTGGCGAGCGGGGTGTCGAGGTAGTCACCGGTGAAGTAGCCGCCGGTGGCGCCGAGGGCTACGGCCAGGAGGAGCAGGCCGGTGAGGAGTAGTCGTCTCACCCGGGCACCGGTCCTGGACTCACGGACGCGGTGTGCGGGGAGGGCAGGGCAGGACCGCCGGGCGGCAGTACGGCGTACGCCGTACGGGCCGGGTCGGGGGAGGCGGTCGTGAGCACGGTGACATCTTCTCAGGCGAGACGGGCCGTGGCCCAAAACCAGCGGCAGACGGCTTGTCACACCGATCTGACCTGAATCCTTTCAATGAGGTCTTGACTGTGCCGGTGCGCGGTCCGGCGTACCTGAGTCAGTACACCTCGATGCGGTCCAGGCTGATCACGGTGTTGCTCGCGGCCGGGTTCTTGTCGCCGGTGACGCGGACCGTCAAGGTGTGGGCGCCGTTCGCGAGGATAGGGCTGATGTACATCAGTTGTTCGCCGACGCGGATGGAGCTGTAGTAGTCGATGCGTTGTTCGGGGCCGCCGTCGATCGAGATGGCGGCGATCCCGTTTCCGGCATCGGCAACGCTGAGAAGCGCAGCCTTGGTGCCGGTGAAGTGGATGGTGGCGGTGGCGTCGACCACGTTGCTCCAGTGGTCGTTGCCCCAGAAGCATTGGTTGCCGCAGCCCGAACCCGAGCTCCAGTTGCCGGTGTAGGCGACCGTGGCGTCGGTGTCGTTGATCCAGTAGTTGGACGAGCCGGGGGTCGCCGGACGGCAGGGTCTGGGTGGCGCCGGCGGCCAGCGGGCGACCGAGGTTCGGGGTGCCGTCGGCGTTCCAGGTGATCTTCTGGACCCGGGTGGTGCGGAAGTCGTACGTGTACGTACTCGTGTTCTTACCGTGGTACGCGATCCAGTCCTCGGTGCCGTCAGGGGACTTGAAGAACGAGTGATGCCCGGGACCCCAGACGCCGGTCTCGTCGTTGCGAGAGAAGATCGCGCCGGGGTTCTGGACCCAGTTCGACGCGACCATCGGGTCGGCGCCGTTCGCGATACTCGTCATCCACAGCTGGTAGTCCGGCTTGCCGGTGTCACAGGTGGAGTAGGTGAGGAACGTACGCGCGGCGCCGTACAACGGGGTCGGGCCTTCGCGCACCTCGGTGCAGCCGCCGTCCGCCGGGATCGCCACTCGCGCACCGGTGGACGTCCACGGATCGCTCATCCGGACGATGTACAGCTGCGCCGGTCCGCCCTGACCACGGCCCGGGCCGGTCCAGACGAAGTACTGCTGGCCGTTGACCGTGATCGGCTCGCCGTCGATCGCGTACTCGCCGAAGTCCGCGATCTTCGCCTTGAACGTGTACGGACCGAGCGGGTCGTCGCCGGCGGACTCGAGCACGTACATCCGGTGGTTGGCGTCGACGCCGTCGGAGGCCGTGTAGTAGATGTACCAACGGCTGCCGACGTGCCGGAACGCCGGCGCCCACATCTGGGTGTTCCGGCTCGGGTCGGTGTCGCGCCACACCACCTGCTCGGGCTGCACCAGCAGGGTCGCGAGGCTCGGCGAGGACCAGACCCCGATCCGGTCGCCGCGGGTGGTCGCGCCGTAGTACGGCTGGAGCACTGGCGGCCGGTACGGCGGTCGCGAACACGGCGAGCACTGCGCAGAGGATGGGGCGGGCGAACCTCATGGCGGACCTCCGGACCTGGGGCGGGTCGGTCCAGCCGTTGTATGGCACGTTTGCCATCGTTGTAAACCCTTCACACCAGGATCGAAGCCCCTGGAACCGGGACTCCTCGGCGGGCGTCGTACCGCACATGAAGCTCAAGGTCCGGGTCGTGCACTACCGATGTCAGGGGCGCGACTGCTGGTACGCCGACATCGATGACGCGGACGATCGCCAGCCCGACGATCCCTACTGGTACGCCGACGGCTGCCGCACGCAGGCCGAAGCGATCACCGCCGCGTGCACCCAGCTCGCGGCGCTGGACCAGGCGATTGCCGCGGGCACTCTTCCCCGCCGGATCAGCGAGATTCCCGCCCGCGGTAGAACCGCGGCCGCCTAACATACGGCGAGCTGCTCGCGTTCGCGCGGACCAAGCTGGCGCGCCCTGGGTGGGCAGCGCGATCATCATCGTTGCCGCGGTCATCGTGTTGCTGCGCTGGACCGGCGGCTACGCGACCGACCGTTCCTATCAGGAGGACTGGAACGTCGCGTTGATCCTGGCCGCGATCGCGCTGGCGATCAAGGTGCTCACCGACGCGAACCGGACATCGCTGCACTCCTTCTACCGGGAGCGGCTGTCCTGCGCGTTCCTGGTGACGCGCAAGGACAACGGCGCCGCGGTCGCACTCGACTACCACCTGCGGCTGCGGTACTCCGAATGGGCGAAGCCGGTCAACGGCGGGCCGCAACTCGTCATCGCCGGCGTCGCGAACGTCGACGACCCGGACTTCGTGCCGACCGAGCGGGACTGCGTCCCGTTCATCTTCGATGCCGAGCAGATCGGGATCGTGGGGGACCGGTCGCTGCCCGACGGTGGGCGCCGGACGACGGACGATTACGAGCGTGAGGCCGACGTACTGAAGCGCGAGGTGACCGTGCGGCGGCGATGGCGATCAGCGGCGCGGCGCTCAGCCCGCTGACCGGCCGGGTCAATGGCCGGACCAGGCCGGTCCGGCTGCTGCTCGCCGTACTGAATGCCCGCCTGGGTGTGTGGCTGCCGAACCCTACTGGAACAACCGCGCGGAGCCCGCCTTCCCCGAGCAGCACGGCTTCGTGCCGAAGGCCCGGCGCTACATCGGCAGCGTGATCGACAAGCCCGGCCCGTACCGGCTGCTGCACGAGGCGGTCGGGTCGCCGTCGATGTACGAACGGCGGATCTATGTGACCGACGGTGGTCACTACGACGACCTCGGGCTGGTCGAGGCGCTCCGCCGCAAGCCGGCCCAGGTGATCGTGATCGACGCGTCGAACGACGCCGAGGACCGGTTCACCGCGCTGGCCGAGGCGATCGCGACAGCGCGGATGGACCACGGCATCCGGATCGACATCGACCCGGCGCCGATGATCCGCGGGTCGAAGCCGCGGGCCGACCGGGCCTGGACGTACGGCATCGCGACGCATCCGCTGAAGGACGGCGAGGAGAAGCAGTACAGGACCGAGATCTTCTTCGTGGAGGCGGTGCTGGCCGGCCAGCTCGAGTGGGATCTCGAGCAGTACGCCGTCGAGCACTCGGACTTCCCGCGCCGGACCACGGGCGACCAGTTCTACGACGAGTGGGACTTCGAGGCCTATCGAGCCCTCGGCTACGCGCTGACCCAGTCCCTCACCGATCACCACCGCGTCGCCGCCCGGCTGGCCGACTTGTAACACTCCGTCACGGTGACTGGATGTAATCCCCGAGGGGGAACTCACCATGGCGACATTCAACTCACCACCGGGCTGGCCCGCGCCGCCGACGCCCGCCTGGCAACCACCAGCGGGCTGGCAGCCCGACCCGTCCTGGCCGCCGGCGCCTCCCGGCTGGTCCTTCTGGCTGAACGCGCGCGGTCTCCGCTCCCGCGGCCCGAGTGGCCGGTACGGCACTGAGCCGCCGCTGAAACTGGTCGCGGGCTGGGTGGCGGGCGGGACTGCCTTCCTCGTGATCCTGGCCGCGATCGGTGGCGGCAGCGAGGCGTCGACTGCCGCCTCGTCGGTCTCTGGGCCTGCCGTGACGGTCCCCGGGCCGACCACGACCGTCACGGTGCGGCAGACGATTCCCGGGCCGACGGCAACTATCACGCAGCCGCCACTGCCGGCCCGGACCGTGACGATCAAGGCGCCGCAGGCAACTACCACGATGACGGAGCCTCTGCCGCTGGTGCAATTGCCCCAGGCCGTCAAGCCGAAGAAGACGACGGCACCCCCGGCAGCGGCGTACTACGCGAACTGCTCGGCGGTGCGGGCGGCCGGCAAAGCGCCTTTGTACGCAGGGGATCCGGGCTACGACTCACACCTGGATCGCGACCATGACGGCGTGGCGTGCGAGTGATGCCTTGACGACACTCTGTAATCACAGCTGAATCTGTGGATAGCTCGCGCTTCGGCTGTGGACAAGGCAACGGAATCTGTGGACAAGGCAACGACTGCGGATGCCGATGCACGTGCAGTCCGCCTGGTGAGCGGGTGGTTGCCGTCGACCTGCGCCGGTGGTCTGATGGGTGACCGTGCACCGGGCGAAACTTTACGAAGATTTAGCCGTGACGTTCGGCGCGCCAGGTCGTTGATCTGTCAGACAGTTCGCGATCAGCGGATCGCTGGGGAATCCGGAGGGACCGCTCGTGTACCGATTCAATCCGCCGCCCGACTGGCCGGAGCCGCCGAGTGACACCTGGCGCCCACCTGCGGGTTGGGAGCCCGACCCCGAGTGGCCGGACGCGCCGGCCGGTTGGGGCTTCTGGGTCAACCGCAACGGCCGTCGGTCCAGCGGCCCGATCGGCGCCTACGGAGCCATCGACGCCGGCCGCCTGGACCTCGCCACCGCCGACCCCGCCCTGGTCCTGATGCACTCCTAACACCCATCGAGCCGCAGCCCGGTCCTTTTGAGTCTGGCTCTCATCACCTCTCGTGCCGGCTAGGCGCAGCCGCCAGGAGTGCCCGGCTCCCGCACCCTTCCAACTGCGGGAGCCGCGTCGCATCCGCCGACCCGCCGTCCACTGAGCCGCGAAGCCGCTGAGCCACCGTCCCCGAGCCGCAAGCCACCGTCCACCGGGCCGCCGGTCCGTCGGGCCAGCGTCCGTCGGGCCAGCGTCCGTCGGGCCAGCGTCCGTCGGGCCAGCGTCCGTCGGGCCAGCGTCCGCGGAGCTGCGGAGCCACCGAGCCACGGAGCCCCGGGCCGCCGAGCCCCGAGCCGTCAGCGGAGCCCTTGTGCGCCGAGCCGCTGTGCGCCGAGCCGCTGTGCGCCGAGCCGCCGTCCGTCGGGCCGCCGTACGTCGAGTTGCCGGGCCGCTGGCTAGGTCGGGCGTGGGGGGTGGGTGGGTTCCGGGGGCGTGAACAGGCAATACCGGCTCTTCTGCTGGGTGTGTGGGCGAGGTCGGCTGGGTGTGCTAGCTCGACAGGTGGTGTCGGTCCAGGGGTGCTGGTCGGAGGAGGCATTCACGCCTGGCTTCGGCCGGCCAGGCCGGGGCCGGGGCGGACACCTCCTGTCGCGCTGGCACGCCCAGCCTCCGGCCGCACCCTCGTCAGCCTCCGTCCGCAGCCGGACCGGCCGCACACGCGCGGGCAGGTGCAGTGGCGGACGGGTTCGTCGTGGCAGCGGGTGGGACCGGCGGCGGGTGGGACCGGTGGCGATCCGCGCGGCCTGGGACACCATCTGGAGGCCTCGGACAGGCTGTGCGGTGTCCGAGGTCCCCGGTACCTGTCCGAGGTCGCGGCAATCGCGCCGATCAACACCCCCGGCGGCCCAAGCATGCCGGAACCCCGGCGGCCCAAGCATGCCGGGACCTCGGCGTCTGAGCGGTCTGGAGGCTGCCGACCGGATACCGGATACCGGATACCGGGAACCGGGAGCCGCGACCGGACCAGGGCCGTCTCAGGTCACCGGTTCTGGGTCCGTCCGTTGACCACGACACGGCAGGTGGGCCACCACCCACACATCGAGCAGAAGAGCCGAAATAACCTGTGGTGGGCCCCGGTTGCTGTCCGAGCCCCCGGCTTCGGCGGGCTCTGGGGCGGACTCAGTGCGAGAGTGGAGCCCGGGCTCCGGTGTCAGGGTGGAGCCGGGCTCTGGCGTGAGAGTGGAGCCGGGCTCTGGCTTGAGGTTGGAGCTGGGCTTCCGCTGAGGGCGGAGCCGGGCTCGGGCGTGAGGGTGGAGGCTGGCTTCGGTGTGGGAGTGGGGCGGGGGTTCGGGGTGGGGTGGTGGATTGTGGATCGGGGTTGTGGTGGGGTCACCGAGTTCGGACGTGGGGTGGCGCGTTCCTATCGTCTTCTGGTGTTATGTTATCAATGCAGATAACACCCGACCTGGAGGCGTGATCGTGGCAGGACCCGGCTGGATTGGCGTCGACCTTGGTACGCAAAGCGTGCGTGCCGTGGTGGCCGACGCCGACGGCACTGTCCTGGCGCGCGCGGGCCGCCCGCTGACCAGCCACCGCGACGGCGTACGGCACGAGCAGGACCCGCAGGCCTGGCTCGACGCGGTCGACGGAGTGCTGGCCGAGGTGACCCAGGGCCGAATCGAAGGCATCTCCATCTGCTCCACCTCCGGCACGTTCCTCCTCACCGACCCGAGCGGCCGCCCGGTCACCCCCGCCCTCATGTACGACGACGCCCGCGCGACCGACCGTCGTGACCACATCGTGGACGCCGATCCGGAGCGCTGGTCGACCGCCATGCAGCCCACCTGGGCTCTCCCTAAGATCCTTGCGCTCGTAGCAGATGGTTACGACCTCGCCAACCACCGCGTCGTCCACAGCGCCGACTTCGTTGCGGCCCACCTGGTCGGTCACCCGGTCGCCACCGACACCAGTCACGCCCTCAAGACCGGCTACGACCTGATCGCCGACACCTGGCCGACCGCCGCCTTCGAGAAGCTCGGTCTGCCGATCAGCGCCTTTCCTGACGTCGTCCTTCCTGGCACCGAGCTCGGCCGCACCTCGGCCGGCGTCCCCGTCTACGCCGGCATGACCGACGGCTGCGCCGCCCAGATCGCCGCCGGCGCCCTCGCCCCCGGCGCGTGGAACTCGGTCCTCGGTACGACGCTCGTCCTCAAGGGCGTCAGCAAAGACCTCCTCGACGACCCGACCGGTGCCGTCTACAGCCACCGTCACCCCGACGGCGGCTGGCTCCCCGGCGGAGCGTCCAGCACCGGCGCCGGCGTACTCACGGAGCTCCTGCCCGGCGCAGACCTCGACGCGCTGGACCAGGCCGCTCGCGCACTGGGCCCGATCGACGCCGTCACCTACCCACTCACCAAGACCGGTGAGCGCTTCCCCTTCGTCGCGTCGCGGGCCGAGCGCTTCACCCTCGGCGCGACCCCGGACGACCTGCACACGTACGCCGCCGTCCTGCAAGGAGTCGCCTTCATCGAGCGCCTCGCCTTCGAGCACCTCGAGACGCTCGGCGCCGACCCGGTCCACTCCGTGTCGTTGACGGGCGGAGCGACCCGCAGCGGCTACTGGAATCAGCTCCGCTCCGACGTCCTCGGCGTACCGGTGGAGCTCCCAGCCGTCCCGGACCCGGCGTACGGCATGGCCGTCCTCGCTGCCTCGGCCGGGACCGAGGTCACCGCGACCGCGCGCAGGATGGTCCGCGTGGACCACATCCTCGAGCCGCGCAAACAATCGCTCGACGACCTGTACGGCGAGTTCGTCGCCGAACTGGACCGCCGGGGGTACCGCGGATGAGGACCACGATCGTCCTGGCTCGCCATGGCCGGACCGCATGGCATCACGGCAACCGGTACACCGGTTCGACGGACCTCCCGATCGACGAAGTCGGCCTTCGACAGGCGCAGCAACTCAAGGAGTGGGCCACCGACTACGCGCCCGACGCGCTCTGGTGCTCCCCGATGCTGCGGGCCCGGCAGAGCATCGCGCCGGCGGCCGAGGCGCTGAAGCTCGAGCCGACGCTGGATGCGCGGCTGCGCGAGGTCGACTTCGGCTCGGCCGAGGGCAAGGTGCTCGGCGAACTCCCGCCGGCCGTGGCCAAAGCGTTCCAGCTGGACCCGGTGCGCGACCACTTCCCGGGCGGTGAGCATCCCGCCGAGGCCGCCGATCGCGTGCACGAGGTCTTCCGGGAGATCGCACGGCGGCATGACGGTCAGAAGGTGCTCGTCGTCGCGCACAACACCCTCCTGCGGTTACTCGTGTGCAGGGCGCTCGGACTGCGGCTGAACGACTACCGCAGACTGCTACCTGCACTCGGCCCCGCGGCGTTGGTGCGTTTCCGGTGGGAGGACGGCACAGTGGGTCTCGAGGCGTACAACCTTCCCGCAGTGCGAATGGAGACCCTGGCATGACATCGGATGTCGACGGTGACACCACCGAACTGAGCCGTCCCGCGCGCCGGCAGGCCGAGATCGCGGCCTACGTCGTCAAGCACGGCTCGGTCTCGGCCAACGATCTGGTCGAGGCGTTCGGGGTGAGCGTGATGACGGTGCACCGCGACCTCGACGAGCTCGAGCGCCAGGGCGTGGTGCGCAAGTACCGCGGTGGCGTCAGCGCGCAGCCGACCAGCGTCTTCGAGAGCAACGTGGCCTATCGGCTGAACACCGCGACAGCCGAGAAGGCCGCGCTGGCCCGGCATGCCCGCGCGATGATCGAGCCCGGCATGTCGGTGATGCTCGACGACTCCACCAGCGCGCTCGCCCTGGTCGACCTGTTCGAGGACATCACTCCATTGACTGTGGCAACGAACTTCCTGCCGGCGATCAGCAAGCTGACCCAGCTCCGGGACATCACGCTCGTCGCCCTCGGTGGGATCTACTCCGCGACGCACGACTCGTTCGGCGGGATGCCGTGCGCGGAGGCGGTCGAGGCGCTGCACACCGATCTGCTGTTCTGCTCGGTGTCCGCGGTGTCGCCGACGCACGCGTTCCACCAGGAGGAGGAGATCGTCCTGGTGAAGCGGGCGATGCTGCGGTCGGCGCGGACCAAGGTGCTGCTGGTCGACCACGCCAAGCTGCAGCGCACCGCCCTGCACCGGCTCGCGCCACTGACCGACTTCGACATCGTCGTCGTCGACGAGAAGACCCCGGAAGACCTGATCACCCCGCTGCGCGACCACGGCGCCACCGTGGAGGTAGCCAAACTATGAATCCTTCCAGCTCAGTTTTCCTTCCTTCAATTGACCAAAGGACACCTGAGCTGGAGTGGTAAGGAGGGGTACGCATGGACGTCGGAGTAGACGTCGGCACGACCGTTACCAAGGCCGTCGCGTTCGACGACGACGGGCGGCCGGTGGCCGAGGCGTCCCGGCCGACCAGGCTGGTGCGGCCGGGGATCGGGCGGTTCGAGCACGAGACCGCGGAGATCGTTGCCTCGGTCAACGAGGTGGTCGGTCAGCTGGCTGGAAGCGTGGGGGACCGGCCCGGCGTCCTGGCGATCACCGCGCAGGGTGACGGCCTGTGGCTGGTCGATCCGGCCGGTACGGCGGTCCGCCCGGCGATCTCCTGGTTGGACGCGCGGAGCAGTGCGATCCTCGATCGCTGGACCACCGACGGTGTCGCCGAGCGGGTGTTCCGGCGATCCGGCAACCGGTTGTTCCCCGGCGCCTCCGGTCCGCTGCTGGCCGCCGTACTCGCGGAAGAGCCTGACGTCATCGCTCGCGCCGGGACAGCGGCGTACTGCAAGGACGTCGTGATGCAGCAGCTCACCGGCGTTCGCGCGACGGACGTGTCGGATGCATCCGCGCCGTTCCTCGACCCACGCACGAATCAGTACGACGACGAGGCGCTGAAGGCGACCGGTCTCTCGGAGCTGAAGCACCTGCTCGCACCGGTGGAGCCGGCCGGACCAGTCGGCGAGCTGCGCGACGACTCGACCGGAATGGCCCGCGGGACCAGGGTCTCCGCCGGTCCGTACGACCTCCCGGCCGCGGCCGCCGGCGCCGGTGTCTCCCGGCCCGGCGATGCTCTCCTGACCGTCGGTACGACGCTTGCCTGCCAAGTTGTGACCCGTGAGCTTCCCGTGGACGGCGAGCCCGCAGGGTTGTTCCTCGGCACCTGGACACCCGGAGTCTGGCTCCGGGCGATGCCCGCGATGGTCGGCACGGCGGCACTCGATCGGGTGCTCGCCCTCGTCGGTGCCGGCACGGACCGCTTACCCGAACTGCTCGCGGAGAGCCCGGTCGGCGCGCAAGGCGTGACGGTTCTTCCCTACCTTTCCGAAGCCGGCGAGCGCGCCCCGTTCGTGGACACCCGGGCCCGCGGCACGATCGACGGAATCTCGCTGTCCGCGACGGCGGCCGACGTGGTCCGTGCGACCTGCGAAGGGATCGCGTACGCCGCTCGGCACTGTCTGGAGGCGGCCGGGTGGACCGGCCGGGTGACCGTCTGCGGTGGCGGTGCCCGCAGTCGGGAATGGACCCAGATCCTGGCGGACGTGCTGAATGCGCCGCTGCACACGGCCGAGGCCGAGCAGGTCGCCGCCCGCGGCGCGGTGATCTGCGCGCGCCGCGCGATCGATCCGGACAGCGCCGGACCGGAGTGGATCGCGGAGACCCGCCAGGTCGATCCGGACCCGGCCCGCGCGGCGTTCTATGCCGAGGGTTACACCCACTACCTACGCCGGATCGAGGCGGCCCGCCCGCGCTGGTCCGACCCCGCACCGACCTTCGACCAGCAGCGCTGACACGCACCGCCTTCACTTCAGGAGTTCGATGAGAACCGTCAAGACATTGCTCGCCGGCGACCACTTCGTCCGCAACGACCTGCTCGCCTCGGCACTGTCCACCATCCGCGGAGTCACCTTCGACTCCCGCGAGATCACGCTGCCCTGGCCACTGACGCCGTACGGGCGGGTGGCCGAGGTGGACGAGGCGAGCGACGCCGAGGACCAGCTCATCGATGCATTGGCCGGGGTCGAGCTGGCGATCACTCAGATGGGCCCATTCACCGAGCGCGTCCTGGACTCCGCACCGGACCTGCGCTTCCTGGTCGTGTGCCGCGGCGGTCCCGTGAACGTGAACGTGCCCGCGGCAACCAAACGCGGGATCATGGTCGCCTCCACCCCCGGCCGCAACGCGGTCGCGGCCGCCGAGCATGCGGTCGCCCTGACGATGGGTGCCCTGCGCAACCTGCCACGATTGCAACGAACGCTCGAGCAGGGCGAGTGGCGCAGCGATCTCTACGCGTACGACGAATGCGGCCGGGAACTGGACGGATCGACGGTCGGACTGATCGGGTACGGCGCGATCGGGCAACGAGTCGCCCGGGTGATGCTTGCCTTCGGCGCGCAGGTTCTGGTCGCCGATCCCTACATCGACGAGGCCCCCGAAGGCATCGAACTGGTCGAGCTCGACGACCTGCTGCGACGGTCCGACGTGGTCAGCCTGCACGCCCGGCTGACCGACCAGACCCGCGGCCTGATCGGCGCCGACCAGATCGCGTTGATGCCGCGAGGCGCCGTACTCGTGAACACCGCGCGCGGCGGGCTGCTCGACTACGACGCGACCGTGGACGCGTTGGAGTCCGGGCAGCTGGGTGCGGCGGCTTTCGACGTGTTCGCGGCAGAGCCGGTCCCGGCAGGATCGCGGCTGCTGACTGCTCCCAATGTGGTGATGACGCCGCATCTGGCCGGCGCGACCCGGCAGACCGCTCACCGCGCCGGCTCGATCGCCGCCGAGGCGGTCGCCGCGTATCTCACCGGGAAGGACCCGGTGGGACTGGTCTCGGCGTAGTCAGGACACCCCCGACCCATCATGAAACTCGCGACATCCACCACCTGGACCGAGCTGCTGCTCCTCCTGGTCGCCTTCGTGCTGTCGATGATCATCGGTATCGAGCGGCAGCTGCAGCAGAAGAGCGCGGGTATGCGGACGCACACGCTGGTCGGCACCGGGGCTGCTCTCTTCACGCTCGTTTCGGGGTTCGGATTCACTGCCGTGCTCGGCACCGAGGTCAACCTCGACCCGTCGAGGATCGCGGCGCAGATCGTCTCCGGCGTCGGCTTCCTCGGCGCCGGGGTGATCTTCATGCGGCGCGACGTGGTCCGTGGCCTGACCACGGCGGCCACCATCTGGATGACCGCCGCGATCGGGATGGCGTGCGGCGCCGGGATGCCGGTGCTGGCGGTCGCGGCGACCGTCTTGCACCTGGTCGCGGTCGGTCCGTTCGCCCGGCTCGGCCGGTTTCTGCCGTCACCGGACCGGCGCCGTCTCCTGACCGTGCGATACGACGACGGGTCCGGCGTACTGCGCTCGATCCTGTCGACCGCGACGGCGATGGGCTTCGAGGCGTCGGTCCTCGGCACGGAGGTGCACCGCGACGGCGACCGGCCACAGGTCCGGGCCTCGATGCGGTTCAGCGGCCGGCCGCCCTTGCAGCACCTGGTGCTCGCGCTCGACGACCTGGACGGCGTCACCGGAGTGCGGCTGCGGAACGATGACGACGACGATTGATATCATCAGCTAAGCTGATGGTATGAGCTCGTCTGATGCCGCTGCCCACGAGATCCGCACCAGTCTGTTCCGGCTGGTCCGCCGGCTGCGTCAGGAGCGACCCGAGGGGGAGCTGAGCTATTCCCAGCTGAACGTGCTGGGATGGCTCGAGCGCGAAGGCCCGATGACGAACGCCGACCTGGCTGCCGCCGAGCGCGTCACCCCACAGACGATGATGCGCGCGACCGCCGACCTGGTCGCCACCGAACTCATCAGCCGTGCTGATAATCCGACTGATCGACGCCAGGTGCTGCTGAAGATCACCTCGGCCGGCACAACCCTCGTCCGCGAGGACCGCCGCCGCCGCGACACCTTCCTCGCGCAGGCGATGGCGAGCACCCTGACCCCCACCGAGCGAGAGCTCCTCCGCCTGGCCGCCGGCTTGATGGACAAACTCTCCGAGGTCCACGAATGACGAAGGCTGTCGAAGAGCCGCGCGCTGCCGAGGAGGTTCAGGCGCAGCCTGGGCTGCCGGCGAAGTATGCGGCCTCGGTGGGGTTGGGCACGCTCCTGCAGCCGCTCAACTCGTCGATGATCGCGGTTGCCCTAGTGGCGATCGGGACCGACTTTCACGCCGGCACCGAGACTCAGTGGCTGGTGTCCGGGCTCTATCTCGCGACCGCGATCTCCGCGCCGACTGCTGGGCGGTTGGCCGACCTTCTCGGTGCGCGGCGCGTGTTCCTGGCCGGGCTCGGACTGGTGGCTCTGGTCTCCGCGCTGGCTCCGCTCGCGCCGAGTCTCGGCTGGCTGATCGCGGCGCGGGTGCTGCTCGGCATCGGGACCGGCGCGCAGTTCCCCTCCGGCGTCGCGATGATCCGCCGGATCGCCGACCGGCGGAAAGCCTCCGCCGTCGGCGCGCTCGGGCTGATCTCGGTCTTCGCCCAGACATCCGCCGCGCTCGGTCCGAGCGTCGGCGGCTTCCTGGTCGGCAGCTTCGACTGGCAGGCGATCTTCCTGGTCAACCTGCCTGTGTCCGCGATCGCCGGCTTCTTCGTCCTGCGCCTCGTGCCCGCCGACCCACCGCGACCGGCCGACGACGGCCGCAAGCTGTGGCGTGAGATCGACCTGGCCGGCCTGTTCTTGTTCACCCTGGCGATGACCGCGGTGATGCTGGTCCTGCTTTCGCTCACCGGCCGGCCGACGTGGTGGTTGCTGGCGGTGGCAGTTCCGGTCGCTGTGCTGTTCGTCCTGTGGGAACGGCGGGCCGCCACCCCGTTCGTCGACGTCCGGCTTCTCGCCCGCAGCGCCCCACTCTCCCTCGGCTACCTCCGTACGATGCTCACCTATGTCGCGTTCTACGCGATCTTCTACGGCCTCCCCGGCTGGCTCGAGCAAGGCCGCGGGCTCGATCCGACACAGGTCGGCCTGGTGGTTCTCCCCATCGCGGCCCTCGGGGCGATCACCGTCATCGGCGCCACCAGACTCGCCCGCAACCACGGTCCACGGCTCCTGCTGGTGATCGGCTCGGCCGGCCTTCTGGTCGGCGGTGCCGCCCTCGCCTTCGGTGTCCACGCCGGTACGCCGATCGTCGTACTCGTCCTGATCAGCGCGATTCTCGGCGTACCCAACGGGTTCAACGGACTCGGCAACCAGCTGGCCGTCTACAGCGCCGCGCCGCCCGAGGCCGCCGGTGCCGCGGCCGGTCTGTTCCGGACCTCGCAGTACGTCGGTGCCAACCTGGCGTCGGCCGCGATCGCGCTGGTCTTCGCCGGCCCGGCCAGCGACGCCGGCCTGCACCGGCTCGGCCTCCTGGTCGGTGGGATCGCCGTAGTCCTGCTGGCTGATGTGATTTTCGTGAGAAATTCACACTGATCATCTATACGACACCATTGAACGGTGATAATTTCGCCGCGTGCTGAACATCCCGCCCCTCGCCGACCTCTGCGCGCTGGCCGCGACGCTGGCGACCGCGGCCGGTGAAGAGCTGCTGGCCCGCCAGCAGAGCCTCTCGATCGACGCGCCCGATGTCGAGACCAAGACCTCCGCCAGCGACCCGGTCAGCGCGGCCGACCGCGCGTCCGAGAAGCTGATCACCGATGGTCTCACTGCGGCCCGGCCCGGCGACGGCCTGCTCGGCGAGGAGGGCGCCACCCGCCCTTCCGACACCGGCCTGACCTGGGTGATCGACCCGCTCGACGGCACGGTGAACTACCTCTACGGCCGCCTGGACTGGTGTGTCTCCATCGCGGTGCAGGACGAAGCCGGTGCCTTGGCCGGCGTCGTCCACCAGCCTCGGACCGGCATGACCTGGTCCGCGATCCGTGGCGGCGGTGCGCGCCGCGACGGCGTCGTACTCGGACCACCACGAGAGGTCGGCCTCGCAGCCGCTCTGGTGAGCACCGGGTTCTCATACCTCGCGGAGCGTCGGGCCGAACAGGCTGACCACCTCCGCCGCGTGCTGCCCGCCGTACGAGATGTACGGCGTGGCGGCTCGGCAGCGCTCGACTTATGCTCGGTCGCCGACGGTACGGCGGACGCGTACTACGAGCACGTGATCCAGCCCTGGGACATCGCCGCCGGAGCGCTGATCGCGCGCGAGGCCGGCGCCGACACCATCGGCGGACCCGGTTCCGCACTCCCGAACGGCATCTTGGCGGCCGCGCCCGCGCTGGCCGTCGCTCTTGTCGAACTACTCGCCCCATCAACCCTGAGGAGGTCGGTGTGACCACACTGGACCTGCCGGTCCGGACTCATCCGGACGAACGCCGGCTGGCCGCCGGTGTCGACCACAGACGGCGCCGGCGTCGCCGCGAGTACGGGCTGTTCGCCCTGCTGGTGGCGCCGAACCTGCTGGTGATCGCGGTCTTCGCGTACTGGCCGATCATCTACAACGCCTTCCTCAGCCTGACCGACTGGAACATGATCGCGGCCCGGCCGACCTTCGTCGGGCTGGCGAACTACGGCCGCACGCTGACCGATCCGGCGTTCCACAAGACGCTGTGGATCACCATCGTGTTCACCGGCCTGATCGTGGTCGGCAGCCTGGTGATCGGACTGGCACTCGCCTTCCTGTTCAATCTGCCGCTGAAGGGCCGCGGCGCGGTTCGGACGCTCGCGTTCGCGCCGCACGTTCTGTCCGGCGCCGCGGTCGCGACCATCTGGGCCTTCATCTTCGACCCCGGCTACGGCCTGATGCGGGCGCTGATCGAGCCGTTCGGCGCCGAGCCGCCGGACTGGATGAACAGCTCCGACTGGGCGTTGCCGGGCCTCGTCATCGTCTACCTGTGGAAGAACATCGGCTTCGCCGCGCTGATCTACCTGGCCGGTTTGCAAGGACTGCCGAAGGATCTCGACGAGGCGGCCGCGATCGACGGTGCCTCGACGTGGACCCGGTTCCGCGCGATCAAGCTCCCGTTGCTTGCCCCGATCACCTTCTTCCTGCTGATCACCACGGTGATCGGCACCTTCCAGGCCTTCGACGTGATCGCAGTGATGACCGGTGGTGGCCCTGGTGATGCCACCACCACGCTGAGCTGGTCGATCTACAACGAGGGCTTCCAGGCGTTCAACGCGGGCCGTGCGGCCACGCTGTCGATCATCATGTTCGTCATTCTGCTGGTCGTCACCGCGGTGCAGGCCAGGGTGATGGAGAGGCGGGTGCACTACCGATGAAGATCCGCGCGATCCAGTACGTCGTACTGATCGGTGTGGCGGCCGTGTTCCTCGGCCCGCTGTACTGGCTGTTGTCGACGGCGTTCAAGCAACCGTCCGAGATCTATCAATGGCCGCCGGCGTGGTGGCCGCATTTCACCTGGGAGAACTTCAGCCTGGCCTGGAAGGCCGCGCCGTTCGACCGGTTCTTCCTCAACTCCACGATCATCACGGTGCTCGGCACGCTGTTGAAGGTGACGAACGCGGTGCTGACGGCGTACGCGTTCGCCTATCTGCGGTTCCCGTTCAAGAAGGTGCTGTTCTTCCTGGTGCTCGGCGCGATGATGGTGCCCGGTCATGTCACGCTGCTGCCGAATTACTTGACCGTGGCAACACTCGGCTGGATCAACACGTATGCGGGGCTGATCATCCCGGGCATCGGGTCGGCGTTCGCGACGTTCCTGATGCGGCAGCACTTCCTCACCCTGCCGACGGAGGTGACGGACGCGGCCGCGGTCGACGGTGCCGGGCACCTGCGCACGTTGTGGCGGGTGGTCCTGCCGATGTCGCAGCCGATGCTGATCACGGTTGTCGTGATCACCGCGGTCGAGGAGTGGAACAACTTCGTCTGGCCGCTGATCGTGACCAACTCCGCATCGATGCGGACACTGCCGGTCGGCCTGCTGATCCTGAAGGACGAAGAGGGCCTGGCGGCCTGGGGAACGATCATGGCCGGCACCCTGCTGGTGCTCGCGCCGATGCTGCTGATCCTCCTGATCGCCCAGCGCTACATCGTCGGCGGGATCACCCAGGGAGCTCTGAAGGGATGAGAATGCACCGCAGGATGTTCCTCGGGCTCGCAGCCGGCGCGACGCTGGCGGGCTGTGGCTACCGCTCGGTCGACGCGATCTACTCGCAGCCGGCCGGATCCGTGCCGAAGCAGTACGCGAACCGCGTGCGGGTCGTCTTCTGGACGTCGTACGGCGGGGCGAACGGCAAGGCGGTCGACAAGCTCGTTGCCAAGTTCAACGATTCGCAAGCCGACGTGTACGTCGAGGTGCAGTTCCAGGGCAGCTACGACGACGTGGCCCAGAAGGTCGCCGCGGCGCTGGTCGCCAAGCAGGCGCCGGATCTGGCCATCCTCTCCGACGTCACGTGGGAACGCTTCTTCCTGAACGAGGCGCTCGAGCCGCTGAACGGCTACTTCACCGACGGCTTCGGCCCGGCCGTCTATCAGCAGAAGCTGTTCGGCGAGTACGTCGTGAAGGGGCAGAGCTGGGCGGTTCCGTTCGCCCGGAGTACCCCGATCCTCTATTACAACCGGGACGCGTTCGCGAAGGCCGGGCTGCCGGATCGCGCGCCGCGGACCTGGAGTGAACTGCGGTCCTGGGCGCCGGAGCTCGCCAAGGTGCAGTCCGGCGGACGTTCGCTGCGGACGATCGCGTTCGCGAAGATCGACGGCGACTGGCAGTTCCAGGGCAACGTGTGGCAGTTCGGCGGCGCGTACTCGAAGGGCCTCGACGTCACCATCGACCAGGACGGCGCGGTCGCCGCGGGCGAGTGGCAGCGGCAGATGGTCCACGACCTGGGCGCTGCCTACATGGCCAGCAGCCCGAGCACGGACTTCGCCAACGGGCTGGTCGGCGTCATCCAGGAATCGACCGGTGGCATGAAGACCATCTCGAGCAAGGCGAAGTTCAAGGTCGGCGCCGGGTTCATCCCGTCCGAGGTGGCGTCCGGGCTCGCCACCGGTGGTGGCGGGATCGGGATGCTGCGGAATATCTCCGACGAACGCAAGCAGGCCGCAGCCACGTTCCTGGCCTTCCTCGCCCGGCCGGAGAACTCGGCCTTCTGGACGACGCAGACCGGCTACCTGCCGGTGGTGAACGCGGCCCGCGAAGACCCCGAGCTCAAGAAACTGATCGCCGAGAAGCCGAACTACGGGGTCGCGATCGCCCAGCTCGCGAACGCCCGCCAGCAGGACGCGATCCGCCTCTACGGCCGCAACGCGAACGTCGTCATCTACACCGCCCTGCAGCAGATCTACGCCGACAACGCCGCCCCCAAGAAGGTGTTCGCCTCGGTCGCCGGCCGGCTCGACGCGATCGGCGCCGAAGTCAAACGTCTCTACGAGGAGAAGGTGCTGTGATCATCACCGGCCATCGCGGTGCGCTGGGGACCGAGCCGGAGAACACGTTGCGGTCGTTTCGGCGTGCGGTTGCCGACGGGTGTGACGAGATCGAGCTCGATCTTCGCGTTACCGCCGACGGCGAGCTGGTGATCCTCCACGACGCGACTGTCGACCGGACGACATCCGGATCGGGGGAGGCCGCGGCGATGTCGTACGACGACCTGCGGTCGCTCGACGCGGGACTTGGCGAGGTGGTGCCGACGTGGGCGGAGACGGTGGCCGAGATCGGCGTTCGCTTCCAGGCCGAGGTGAAGGCGGCGGACGCCGTACCGCTGCTGGCGCAGACGTTGAAGGCGGATCCGTCGCTGGCCGATCGGACGCTGGTGACGTCGTTCCACCCGGAGATCCTGCTGGCCGTCCGCCGCGCCTTCCCGGCCGCGGCGACCGGCCGGATCTTCGGCCGTACGCCGCCTGTCGCCGAGGTGATCGCGCTCGCCCGGGAGGCCGAGGCCGGTACGGCGCTCTGCGGCATCGCCGGCCTGACCCCGGAGGCCGTCGCCGCCCTCCAGTCCGCCGGCCTGGACGTCACCGCCTGGCCCGTCCCCGACCAGCAAACGCTGACCCACGCAATCACCCTCGGCGTCAACGGCATAACCACCGACAACCCCCACCTCCTAACCCCACCCCACCACCCCTAACCCAACCCCCGCCCCGCGCGCCCAGCCCTCGCCCTCTTAACGCACCCCGCCGCGCCTCGCCGCCCGCGCGCCGCCCGCCCGGCCCCTTGGTCGGGCCTGGCCGACTTTGTGCACCAGATCCGCACCGCGGGGGTGCCGCGCGCACGGATCTGGTGCACGGAGTGGGTGGGCGGGCGGGGGGCGTGGTGACTGACACACGTTCCAACGTGTGAATTTGTTCTTCCGTAGAAGATAAATGTGTGATTGCCTTGCTCGCATGGGAATCAGCATCGGTGTGGTCGGAGCCGGCCAGTTCGCGCCCTCATTTCTGCGGCTGTGGTCCGCGCACCCGGACGTGTCCGACGTGCGGCTGACCGACGTACTGCCGGAACGGACCGCCGAGATGGCGGCCGAGCAGGGCATCTCGATCACCTATCAATCGTTCGACGAGATGCTCGCGTCCGACGTGGACGCGGTGGCGATCTTCACCCAGCGCTGGCTGCACGGCGAGATGGCGATCCAGGCGCTCGAGGCCGGCAAGCACGTGTACTCGACCGTCCCGATGGCGATCGAGGCGGACCAGATCGCCCGCATCATCGAGCTGGTCAAGGAGACCGGTCTGACGTACATGATGGGCGAGACCAGCTACTACTACCCGTCGTCGGTGTACTGCCGGCAGAAGCTCGAGGCCGGTGAGTTCGGCCGGGTCTTCTACTCCGAGGGCGACTACGTCCACGACATGGACCTCGGCTTCTACGCCGCGTATCAGTACAGCGGTGGCGAGGAGTGGAAGAAGACCGCTTCATTCCCGCCGATGCTCTACCCGACGCATGCCGTGGGCAACGTTCTCTCGGTGACCGGGCAGCATGCCACGCATGTGTCCTGCATCGGGGTGAAGGACGACCGTGGCGACGGTGTGTTCGACAAGGACGTCAGCCAGTTCGACAACGACTTCAGCAACGCGACCGCGCTCTTCAAGCTCGCGGACGGCGGCGTGATGCGGACGAACGAGATGCGCCGCGTCGGCTACCCGTCGCACATCCGTGAGTCCCGGCTGCGCGTGTTCGGGACCGAAGGCAGCTTCGAGCAGCTCGCGACGACCACGCTTTGGCAGACCAAGGAGGGCGTGGAGGACGTCAGCCAGTTGATGGAGACCAAGCCCAGTAGCTCGCTCGACGACGCCGACCTGGCGAACGTCAACCCGGCGCTGCGGGACGCGTTCCGGTCCGGGCTGTCGCCGGTGCACGACCGCAGCCGCCTCCCGGCCGAGTTCGCCGGCATGCACAACGGCCATGAGGGTTCGCACCACTTCCTCGCCGACGACTTCGTCCGCGCGGTCGCCGACAAGGCCCTTCCCCCGGTCAACGCCTGGGTCGCCGCCCGCTACACCCTCCCCGGCATCTACGCCCACCAGTCCGCTCTGCAGGGCGGCGTACAACTCGAGATCCCCGATCACGGGGACGCACCCGCCTAGAGGTAGTTGCTGAGCTCGATGAGATTTCCGTCGGGGTCACGTAGGTAGACGCTGAGGATCGGCCCGGTCGCGCCAGTACGCTCGACCGGGCCTTCCTCGATCTCGACGCCGTGCGCGATCAGCTCGGCCCGCACCTGCTCGATTGGGTCGTCGACGACGAAGCACAGGTCCGCGGTCCCCGGCCCCGGACGCACCGCCTTCGGCTCGAACTCGTGCCCGACCTGATGCAGGTTGATCTTGCTCGTCCCGAACGCGAGCGCCCGCCGGCCACCCTTGACTGTGACCGCCTCCATCCCCAGAACCCGGTGGTAGAAGCCGGTCGTCGCCTCGAGATCCGCGACGGTGAGCACCAGATGGTCGAGTCGATTCACCTTCATGCTTTGTAGGATCTCGTATGGCTCTGGATCTGTTCGCCGGGATCTCGGTGAGTGACTACGCGGCCGCGGTCGCCTGGTACGAAAAGTTGCTCGGAGCGCCGCCGAGCTTCCTGCCGAACGACATCGAGGCGGTCTGGGAGGTCGGCGAGCACCAGTTCCTCTACATCGAGGTGGTGCCTGAGCATGCCGGTCATGCTCAGCACACCTTGTTCGTCGAGGACTTCGAGGGTGTGATCCGGGCGATCGTCGAGCGCGGGATCGAGCCGGCGGTGCGGGAGACGTACGAGAACGGCGTACGGCACGTCACCTACTACGACCCGGACGGCAACGAGGTCTCGTACGGCGGCGCCCCGGTGGAGTGACACGTGTCGCGCGGTCGGCGTCTCGGTGATTGTGATGGCCTGGAAGTCCGCCACACCCCGCCCCGACGGGGGGCGGGTGTGGCGATGCCGGGCCGCGGACCGGACGTGCAACACTCACCAAGCGGCGCGATACCAGACAGGCCCCGCTCGGCCGCGAGCACTCGGCGGTTGACGGACCGGGTTAGTGAGTGCCCCACGTCCGCCAAGGCCGAGACCCCGTAGGCGGGGAGCCCGGCCCAGGCTGGGGAGGAGCTTCGATCCGATCCAGACCCGATCCGGGACGACATCCTCCCCACCCCCGGCGGCAACCAACAGAACACGGCCGACTGCCGGGGACGCGAAGGAGGCGATCGAGCCGCCCACGGATGCGGCAGAAGAGCCGAAATAACGTGTATCGGCCCACCGGTTTCCTGGCCGGGGCTCCAGCTCCTTGCATCCCCGGCCGGCTACCTCACTGCCGAGTTCAGGGTTCGTGGTCGGCGCGGTAGCGGAAGAGGTCCGGGAGGAAGTTCTCGAGGTTGCCGATCTCCTCGACGTGGTGGCGGGTCCAGGCGGCGAGCTTCGGCACGGGGAACGCGCGGTCGTGGGCGATCCGGTTGAGGAACAAGGTCGCGAGCGGAGTGGTGTCGCCGACGGTCAGCCGGGTCGTGTAGCGGGAGCCACCGCTGGCGGGCGCGAACTCGTTCTCCAGCCGGACCATCGAGCTGCCGAGCACCCGCTTGGTCATGATCGCCGCTTGGCTGTCGACCGTCTCAACGGTGACGTGAAGGTCCATCACCTTGCCGGGATCACGCCCGAACGCCTCGGTGAGACGCAGCCGCGACCCCGGGCCGACGACGGCGCCAGGGCTCATCAGCTCGTACGAGATGTGGTCGAGCGGGTGCCAGACGAGATACCGCGGCCAGGTCTGACCGGCGTACTGCATCGTCCCGGGGATGTGCCCGTACCACCAGGCCAGCATCTCCGGCGTGACTTGCTCGAGGGGTGCATGGGTGATCGTGACGATGGTCCGGTTGTTGTCCGAGGACATCGACACCGCCGCCGACTCGAGCGGCCGCAGCGGCCAGAGAACCGGACGCGGGGCAGGCAGTTCCGGCGCCTTCATCCCGAAGCAGTGCCCGAACCCCACACCCCCAAACCCGCCTCACCCCCGAGCCGCGATCACGTCCAGCTCCTCCCACGCCAGAATCCGGACCGCGACCACCACCCGCCCTTCCAACTCCGCCCGCAACAGCCGATGGACCCCGTCCAGAACCGTGAGCCGCCCATCAGTTCGCCGTACGACGTCCAGCGGGTGGTCGAGGTCCGCGGCCATCGTCCGCTCGTACTGCTCGTGATACCGCACCGGATCCGCCGCGACCTGATGCGGCGTGACCTGGAACGGGCGGCCGTCGTACTGCCAGAACGGCAGGTCGAGGTGCGGCGCCAGCTCGGCAAGTGGAACCTGCGTCCTGGGGAGGTCCAGGCGATGGAGTACGGCGATATCCCAGTGGAAATCGAGGAGGTACGGGCGTAGGTCCGGGGGGACCAGGTGGGCCAGGGGGAAGGGCTGGCGGGTCACTCGTAGATTCGGCGGAGGCGGTGGGACATGGAGTTCTCGATGTGTTGCGTCATCGCGGACTCGGCGGCTGCTGGGTCGCCGGAGGTGATCGCCTCGACCAGGGTGTGGTGTTCGGTCAGGACCTCGGGGCCGATGTCGCGGTCGTAGTGCAGGCGGAAGATGTGCAGGTGGCAGTGGGTGCGCTCGAAGGCCAGCCGGACCTGCTCGCTGCCCGACAGCGCCGCGATCAGCAGATGGAACCGGTTGTCGTGCGCGGTCAGTGACTTGTAGCCGGCGTAGTCCACCGACGTCGGCTCGACCGCGTTCGCCAGCTCCGCCTTCAACTGCGCGCGCCCGTCGTCGTCGATCAGCTCGGCCGCCCGGCGCGCCGCCCACGGCTCCAGCAACTGCCGGAACCGGTACAGGTCGTCGAACTCCGCGAGCGAGAGCAGCGGCGTCGCGCGGTACCCCTTCAGCGGCTCCTTGACCGCCAATCCCTCCGACTCCAGCCGCGCGAGCGCCTCCCGCACCGGCGTCGACGACACCTGGAACTCGCGCGCCAGCCCGTCGATCGAGATCCGCGCGCCGGGCCGGATGACGTGGTCCATCAGCATCGTCTTGATCGCCTCGTACACGTCGTCGGCCAGCATCTGCCGTCGGAGCAACCGCCGGTCCGGCGGCTGCGGAGTCCCAACGAGGTGCGTGGGTTCCGTCATCGGCTCTCTCCGGATCCTGGTCGCGGCCTTGACCCAGCCGGTCGGGTTCGGCAGGGTGACACTGGTAATCATGCATCATGCACGATTTGGCCCCGGCATAGCTACGGGAAGGCAGAAACGATGGTGAGGTTCGACGAGGTCGGCGTACGGCCGGAGCCGGGGGACAACGTCGCGATCGCCTCCCGCCGGCTCGAGGCCGGCACCGAGATCGAGCTCGGGGGTACGACGGTCACGCTGCCACACACCGTGCTCGAAGGACACCGCTTCGTGATCGACCCGGTGGGTCCTGGTGAGGCGCTCACGTCCTGGAACACGCCGTTCGCGCGCGCCTCCCGCGATCTCCGCCCCGGCGACTACGTGTGTACGCCGACCAGCCTGGCCGCGGTCACCGCCCGCGGAGTCGAGGGCCTTCCGGCCGAGCCGTCCGCCACCAACGAGCCGCTCGACCCGTACGAGCTCGACGAGTCCGCGCTGAACTTCGGCCAGCAGGTGACCAGCGTCGAGCAACCCGGCACCTTCCTCGGCTACCCCCGCGAGCAAGGCGCGGCCGGCACCCGCAATCACGTCGTCCTGATGGCGACCAGCTCCCGCAGCAGCGGCTTCGTGACCGAGCTCGCCAGGCGCTTCGACGGCGCGGCCGCGGGCGACGGCGTCGTACCGGTTGCGCACACCGAGGGCGGCGAGGACGAGGTCCCGAACAACCTGCATTTCCTGCTCGCCACCCTGGCCGGCTTCACCCTGAACCCGAACGTCGGTGCCGTCCTGATCGTCGACACCGAGGACGACGTGGTCTCCGGCCAGGCGATCAAGGACTTCATGGCCGAGCACGACTACCCGGCGATCAGGGTGCCGCACGCGTTCTTCACCCGCCGGGCCGGCTTCGAGCACGACCTCACCGAAGCCGGTGCGCTGGTCGAGCCGTGGCTGCCGATTGTCGACAATCAGACGCGCACCGAGGTCCCGCTCGCGGATCTGAAGATCGCCTTGCAGTGCGGTGGATCCGACGCGTTCTCGGGCATCTCTGCCAACCCGCTCGCCGGTCTGGTCGGTGCGGAGGTGATCAAGCACGGCGGCGCCGCCGTCCTCGCGGAGACCGACGAGCTGATCGGCGCGGAGCCGTACGTACTGAAGAACGTCCGCGACCTCGCCACCGCGCGGCGGTTCCTCGCCACGATCCGCTCGTTCAAGGAACGGGTGGGCTGGCACGGCCACACCGCCGAGGGCAACCCGTCCGGCGGCAACGTCTATCGCGGTCTCTACAACATCGTGCTCAAGTCGATCGGCGCCGCCCGCAAGCTGCCGCGCGAGGTGCGGCTGGACCACGTGATCGACTACGGCGAACCGCTGCCCGGCAACGGCTACATCTTCATGGACAGCCCCGGCAACGACCTCGAGTCCGTGGCCGGGCAGATCGGCAGCGGCTGCAACCTGATCTTCTTCACCACCGGGAACGGCTCGATCACCAACTTCCCGTTCGTCCCGACCCTCAAGTTCGTCACGACCAGCGCCCGGTACGAGCGCCTGCACGCCGAGATGGACGTGGACGCGGGCCGCTACCTGGCCGGTACGCCGATGGCCGACCTGACCGCGGAGACATTCGACCTGACCGTCCGGGTCGCGTCCGGCGAACCGAGCGCGGGGGAGCGGGCCGGCCACAGCCAGGTGTCGATCTGGCGGAACTGGAAGCAGAGCGGCCCGCGCGAAGGCATCTCGATCAGCACGGACGGCCGGATGAGCCGCCAGTTGGCCGACCTCCCGGCCGAGGATCGTGACGCGCCCCTCGATGGCCTCTCCTTGGCCGGGCTCAGCTCCGATGCACGCACGGCGGCACGCCTGTTGCAGGTCGACGACCGTCTCGTGCCCGAGGCCGTCGGGCTGATCCTGCCGACCAGCCTGTGCTCCGGCCAGATCGCCCTGCGGCTCGCAGCCCAAGCGGAGGTGGAGAAGTGGGCAGGTGACGCGGTGACGCGGATGGTCGCGCTCCCGCACACCGAGGGGTGTGGCAGCAGCGGCGGCGCGTCCGAGGAGACGTTCGCCCGCATCATGGTCGGCTACCTCCTGCACCCGAACACGCGGATGGCTCTCCTCCTGGAGCACGGCTGCGAGAAGACCCACAACGACTACTTCCGCTCGCGTCTGGTCGAGGCCGGCAAGGACCCGTCCCGCTTCGGCTGGGCCAGCATCCAGGCCGACGGCGGTCTCGATGCCGTCGGCAACAAGGTGAAGGACTGGTTCAACAGCTTCGACCTGGACAAGCCGGTCGAGCAGCGCGGCAACCTCGGCGCACTCACCGTCGGCCTGGAAGCGCGCGGCCCGTTGACGGATACGACCGCGGAGGCGCTGGCCCTGATCGGCCGCGAGATCGTGGGCTCTGGCGGTTCCGTCGTACTGTCGTCGCGCGGTGCCTTGCTCGGGCACGCCGGCTTCCGCGCGGCTGCGTTCGGCTCGGCGGATGAAGTGGGTCCGACGATTGCACACGGGCAGCGGCTCGCGCAGCCGGGCTGGCACGTGATGCGGATGCCCGGCACCGACTGGATGGAGACCGCGACCGGCTTCGGCGCGAGTGGTGTCCAGCAGATCCTCGCGCACGTTGCCGGCGGCACCTTGTCCGCGCAGCGGTTCGTGCCGGTCGTCGAGATCAGCAACGATCCGGAGACGGTGGCGACGTACGGCGACGACCTCGACGCGGTCGCCACCGGTGACGCGGCCGACCAGGCCCGGATCGGCCTGGACACGATCGCGATGGTGGCGAGCCGGCAGCTCGTTCCCAAGGCAGTTGCCTCCGGCAACGTCGGCTTCCAGATCACCCGTGGCTTGCTCGGCACCTCGATGTAACTGTGCACTCTGAATGAAGGGTCTCTCCATGCATTTGGTCCGTTACCAGTCCCCGGCCGGCCGGCCGGTGGTCGGCGTACGCACCGGCGACACCGTGGCTCCGCTCGAAGGCGTCAACAGCGTCGCGGAGCTGCTGCGACTCCGGTTGGACGAGTTGCAGACGGCGGTCGCCAAGGTCGGGGAGGCGGTCCCGGTCGACGGCGTGAAGTTCCTGCCGCCGCTGGACGGACGGGGCGAGGTGTGGTGCTCCGGCGTCACGTACGAGCGCTCGCGTGGCGCTCGGATGGAGGAGAGCACCGAGCAGTCCGTGTACGACAAGGTCTACACCGCCGACCGGCCTGAGCTGTTCCAGAAGGCGCCGGCCTGGCGGGTGGTGACCGACGGCGAGCCGGTCGGGATCCGGGTCGACTCGGGTCACGACGTACCCGAGCCGGAGCTCGCGGTCGTCGCGAACAGCCACGGTGAGATCGTCGGGTTCACGGTCTGCAACGACATGAGCTCGCGGTCGATCGAGGGCGTGAACCCGCTGTACGTGCCGCAGGCCAAGCTGTTCGCGGGTGGATGCGCGCTGGCGACCGGGATCCGCCCGGCGTGGGAGGTCGCGAACCCGAAAGACCTCGAGATCGGCGTGGTGATCGAGCGCGCGGGCGACGAGGTGTTCGCGGAGACGACGTCGACCGCGAAGCTGGTGCGTGAGCTGCAGGACCTGATCGACGTGCTGTTCCTGCCGAACGACTTCCCGGACGGCGTGATCCTGGCGACCGGCACCGGGATCGTGCCCGAGCTGGACTTCGCGCTGGCCGAGGGCGACGTCATCACGATCACGATCGCCGAGGTCGGCACGCTGACGAATACGGTGGCCGTCGGCCGGGAACCGTTTACGTTCCTGGCGACCGACAACTTAGAGGAGAAGCGATGACCCAGGACACCACCCCTGCCGAGCTGGAGCAGGCGCTGGTCGCCGCGACAGCGGCTGCGCCGGCGCTGGGTGCGGCCGAGCCCGCGGTCCGGGCCGGGTGGATCCGCGCTGTCGCCGCCGCGCTCGACGCGGCCGCGGACGAGCTGGTGCCGATCGCGATGCGGGAGTCCTCGCTGCCCGAGGCGCGGCTGCGGGGCGAGGTCGCGCGCAGCACCGGTCAGCTGCGGATGTTCGCCGACGTCCTCGAAGAGGGTTCGCTGCTCGAGGTCATCATCGACACCGCGGACGCCCAGGCGAAGCCGGTGCCGCGTCCGGACCTGCGGCGGGTGCTCGTGCCGCTCGGCCCGGTGCTGGTGTTTGCCGCCAGCAACTTCCCGTTCGCGTTCAGCGTCTGCGGCGGGGACACCGCATCCGCACTGGCTGCTGGGTGCCCGGTGATCGTCAAGGCACACCCAGGTCATCCCGAGCTGTCCGCGCGTACCGCCGAGGTGATGATCTCGGCGTTGCGGGCCGCCGGTGCGCCGGAGGGTTCGCTCGGGCTGATCCAAGGCTTCGACGTCGGCGTCACCGCGCTGAAGGACCCGCGGATCACCGCGGCCGGGTTCACCGGTTCGGTGCCGGCCGGGAAGGCGCTGCACGAGATCGCGGTCACCCGGCCGGAGCCGATCCCGTTCTACGGCGAGCTCGGCAGCCTGAACCCGGTGTTCGTCACCCAGACGGCGATCGATGCCCGAGGCAAGGACATTGCGACCGGGTACGTCGGTTCCTTCACGCTCGGCGTCGGTCAGTTCTGCACGAAGCCCGGTCTGCTCTTCCTGCCGTCCGGTCACGGGCTCCAGGAGCAGCTGACCGAGGCGACCGGTGGGGTAGCCGAGGCGCCGATGCTGAACGACCGGATCCACGACGGATTCAGCTCCGGGCTCGACCGCCTGCAGAAGGTCGACGGCATCCGCGTCTGGGCCTCAGGTGGTGCGACTCTGCTGCAAACCACGGTCGCGGAGCTGCTGGCTCGCCGGGACGAGATCCTGGAAGAGTGCTTCGGCCCCGTCTCGATCGTCGTGGAGTACGACGGGGTGGAGGAGTTGAAGGCGGCTGTCGAGGCCTTCGAGGGGAACCTCACCGCGACACTCCATGCTGAAGACGCGGACGCCGAGTTGGCGCGTGAGCTGCTGCCGTTGCTGACGGCCCGCGCCGGCCGCGTGCTCTGGAACGGCTGGCCGACCGGGGTCGCGGTGTCGTGGGCGCAGCACCACGGCGGTCCGTTCCCGTCGACCGTCGGCTCGATCCACACCAGCGTCGGGGTGACCGCGGCCCGCCGGTTCCAGCGGCCGGTCGCGTACCAAGACGCTCCCGATGTGGTGCTGCCCGACGTACTGAAGGACTCGAACCCGGCCGGCATCACCCGCCGGCTGAACGGGACCGTAACCACAGCTGAGGTGACTCGATGAGCGATCTTCCCCCGACCAACGACCCGGGTGACGGCGAGCTTCCGGCCGACGTCGCCGGAGAGCCGACCTCTGAGAAGACCGGGACGACCGGTGAACCGGGGCGGCCGGATGCGCCGATCGGACGGCGGAGTTTCGATCACTGGTTCGGTGAGAAGGACCGCAACGGGTTCATCCACCGGTCCTGGATGCGGGCGCAGGGCTTCTCCGAGGAGGTGTTCGACGGCCGCCCGGTGATCGGTATCTGCAACACCTGGTCCGAGCTCACGCCGTGCAACGCGCACCTGCGCCGGCTCGCGGACTCGGTGAAGCGCGGCGTCTGGCAGGCTGGCGGATTCCCGCTGGAGTTCCCGGTGATGTCGCTCGGCGAGACGATGCTCCGGCCGACCGCGATGCTGTTCCGCAACCTGCTCAGCATGGATGTCGAGGAGTCGCTGCGCGGCAACCCGATCGACGGCGCCATCCTGCTGACCGGCTGCGACAAGACCACCCCGGGCTCGATCATGGGCGCCGCCAGCGTCGACCTCCCCACCCTGGTGGTCACCGGCGGTCCGATGTTGAACGGCAAATTCCGCGGCTGCGACATCGGTTCCGGTACGGCGGTCTGGCGGTTCACGCAGGACCGCAACGCCGGCCGGATGTCGGAGGCGGACTACGCGGCGGCCGAGTCCGGCATGTCCCGCAGCAACGGCCACTGCATGACGATGGGCACGGCGTCGACGATGGCCTGCATGGCCGAGGCGCTCGGGCTCCAACTGACCGGGTCCGCGGCGATCCCGGCCGTCGACTCGCGGCGGTACTCGATCGCCCAGCAGGCCGGTCAGCGGATCGTGAAGATGGTCGAGGAGGACCTCAAGCCCAGCGACATCCTGACGCGCGACGCGTTCGCGAACGCGGTCCGGGCGAACGCGGCGATCGGCGGCTCGACGAACGCCGTCATCCACCTGCTCGCGATCGCCGGCCGGGTCGGCGTCGACCTGACGCTGGACGACATGGACGAGTGGGCCCGCGGGGTGCCGTGGCTGGTCGACCTGCAGCCGTCGGGCAAGTACCTGATGGAGGACTTCTACTACGCCGGCGGCCTGCCCGCGGTGATGAAGGAGATCCTGCCGCTGCTCAAGGCCGACGCGATCACCGTGACGGGCAAGACCATGGGCGAGAACGTCGCCACCGCGGAGCGGACCGACTGGAGTGGTCAGGAGGGTCAGCCGGCGACCGCCGTCATCCGGCCGGTCGGCAACCCACTGGGCAGTGGTGCGGGGACCGCCGTACTGAAGGGGAATCTGGCGCCGGATGGTGCCGTGATCAAGCAGTCGGCGGCGTCCGAGCGGCTGCTGCAGCACCGCGGCAAGGCACTGGTGTTCAGCAGCATCGAGGAGTACGACAAGGCGGTCGACGATCCGGACCTCGACGTCGACGAGGACACTGTGCTCGTGCTGCAGAACTCCGGTCCGCGCGGCTACCCGGGCATGCCGGAGGTCGGGAACATGACGATCCCGCGCAAGCTCGCCGAGATCGGCGTCGACGACATGGTGCGGATCTCGGACGCGCGGATGAGCGGCACGGCGTACGGCACCGTCGTACTGCATGTCACGCCGGAAGCGGCTGTCGGCGGGCCGTTGGCGCTGGTGCGGACAGGTGACTGGATCGAGCTCGACGTACCGGCTCGGCGGTTGCATCTGGATGTGTCCGAGGAGGAGTTGGAGAAGCGGCGCGCCGACTGGCAGCGGCCAGTGCCACCGACGGATCGCGGCTGGGCCCGCCTGTACGTCGACCACGTCACGCAGGCGAACCAGGGCTGCGACCTCGACTTCCTGATCGGCCGCACCGGTTCGGCCGTGGCACGGCAGAGTCACTGATGACCTGGGGACCGTTCGAAGCCATCCGCGGTCTGCGGCCGGCGGGGGTGCTTCCGCCGGTGACGCCGATCCGGCGGCTGATCTCGGATCTGCCGACCTCGCCGGACCCGTATGCCGCCGCGCAGGAGGCGCTGGACCCGCTGCGGGATCGGATCCTGCCCGGCGCGCGGATCGCGGTGACCGCGGGCAGCCGGGGGATCCACGATCTCGTGCCGGTGGTGAAGGCGGCGGTGGACTGGCTGACCGCGGTCGGCGCCACGCCGTTCGTCGTACCGGCCATGGGCTCGCACGGCGGTGCGACCGGGGACGGTCAGCTCGAGATGCTCGCCGGCCTCGGGATCACCCCGGAGTCGGTCGGTTGCCCGATCGAGGCGACGATGGAGACCGTTGTCGTCGGTACCCTTCCCGACGGCACGCCGGTGCACCACGACGCGCTGGCCGCGAAGGCGGACGGCGTCCTCCTGGTCAACCGCGTCAAACCGCACACCGACTTCCGCGGTCCGATCGAGAGTGGCGTGGCGAAGGTCCTCGCCATCGGGCTCGGCAACCACAAAGGCGCTGCCGCCCTGCATGCCGGCGGAATCCCGTCGCTGGGCGGCGCGATCGAGGCCGCGGCACGGATGGTCGTTGCGCAGGGCAAGATCCTGGGTGGGCTCGCGATCCTGGAGAACGCCCTGGAACGGACCGCCGCGGTGGAGTTCGTCGAGCCCGACGGCATTGCCGGCCCGGCCGAGAACGCCTTGCTGCAAAGGGCCGGCAGCCTGCTCGGGCGATTGCCGTTCGACGAGCTGGACGTGCTGGTCGTGGACGAGATGGGCAAGGACAAGTCCGGCGCCGGGATGGACACGAATGTGATCGGCCGGTGCTGGGTGCACGGGATCCCGGAGTTCGACTCGCCGTCGATCGCGGCGATCAGCGTCCACTCGCTGTCGCCGGCGTCGCACGGGAACGCGTCCGGTCTCGGTCTGGCCGACGTCATCCCGGCCAAAATGCTGGAGCAGATCGACCTGCAGGTGAGTTACGTGAACGCGCTGACCTCCGGTGCCGGCGGAGCGCGCCGGTCCCGGTTGCCGATGGTGATGGAGGACGACGAGGCCGCCGTGCTCGCCGCGGTGACGATGTGCGGCCGGCGGGACTGGTCGGAGCTCCGGCTGGCCCGGATCAAGGACACCCTTTCCCCGAACGAGTTGATGGTGACGCCGGCCCTGCTGACCGAGTCGGCCGAGCGTTTCGACCTGGAGATCACCGGTACGGCGCGGGACCTGACGTCGGCCGGGCGGCTTGGACCCTGGAGTGACAGATGAACCTTCGCGAAGCGCGCGCCCTGCTGGCCGATCGTGGTTTCCGCCCGGGGGAGGCGTCCACGCGGACGTTCCCGGACGGATCGCCGTACAAGGTGGAGATCCCGTCCTGTGAAGGGCCGCGGGTGATGACCGCGGTGCTGGAGGAGGCCAAGACTCGCGGGATCACGATCGACCGGGTGTCGCAGGGCAGTGGCGTGATGATGCTGACCGACGCCGAGATCGAGGAGATGCTGTCGCTCGGCGCGTCGGCCGGGGTCGAGGTCTGCCTGTTCCTCGGGCCACGTGGTGCGTGGGACATCGGTGGGCAGGCCAAGGTGTCGGCCGCGGTCGGTGGTGTTGCGCGCGGCAACGAGATGGTTGCCGCGTCCCTGTGTGACGCCTACCGCGCGGTGGAGCTCGGCGTCCGGAGTCTGCTGGTGGGAGACATCGGCGTCCTGGAGATCCTGGGCGCGTTGAAGGTGGAAGGTGAGCTGCCGGCCGATCTGGTGCTGAAGACCTCGGTGCTGATGCCGTTGCCGAACGCACCGACTGCGCGGCTGTACGAGCGGTTGGGCGCGACAAGCCTCAACGTGTCGACGGACCTGCCGGTTCCGGTGCTGGCGGAGATCCGGTCCGTGACGACCGTGCCGATCGACATGTACATCGAGGTGCCGGACGACCAGGGCGGGCATGTCCGGTTCTACGACGTACCGGAGATCGTCCGGGTCGCGGCGCCGGTGTATCTGAAGATGGGTCTGCGCAACGCGCCGAACATCTACCCGGTCGGTGCGCACCTTTCCGGTACGGCGGAAGCCCTCGGGCGCGAGCGGGTCCGCCGGGCGGAGTTGATCCTGCGGCTGCTGGCCGAACAGGATGAGGGATGAATGATCCGCTGGTAGCTCGGCTCCGCTCGGCGCTCGGTGACGCCGCGGTCGTCGACGATCCCGACGTACTGGACAGTCATCGCAACGATCACGCGACCTTCTGCACTGCTGGGGTGCCGCGCGTGCTGGCCCGTCCCTCGTCGACCGCTGAGGTGGTCGAGGTTCTGCGGGCCGCTGGGTCGTTCGGCGTTCCGGTGGTGACCCAGGGAGCCCGGACCGGGCTGTCCGGGGCGGCGAACGCGATCGACGGATGTTTGTTGCTGTCCACTGCGCGAATGAACCGCATCCTGGAGATCTCGGTCGAGGATCAAGTGGCGGTCGTCCAGCCAGGTGTTGTGAACGCCGATCTGTCCCGGGCCGTCCTGGCGCAGGACCTGTTCTACCCGCCGGATCCGTCGTCGTGGGAAATGTCCACGGTGGGTGGCAACATCGCGACCAACGCAGGCGGGCTGTGTTGTGTGAAGTACGGCGTGACGGCGGATTTCGTGCGTGGGTTGGAGGTGGTGCTGGCGTCGGGCGAGGTCGTTCGGACCGGCCGGCGGTCGGCTAAGGGCGTCGCGGGCTACGACCTGACGCGGTTGATCGTCGGATCCGAGGGCACGTTGGGCGTGGTCACCGAGGCGACACTCGCGCTGCGTCCTGCGCCGGAGGCTGCGCTGACCGCGGCTGCCACCTTCCTGTCCATCGAGGACGGGATCGCCGCCGCGGCTGCCGTCATGGCGTCCGGCCTGCGTCCCTCCCTGCTCGAGTTCATCGATGGTCCGACCGCGCGTGCCATTCAGGACTACCGCGACATGGGACTGCCGGCGGACGTCGGATCGTTGCTGATCGCGCAGTCGGACCGTGGCCCTCGTGCGGCCGAGGACGTTGCCCGGATCGCGGCGATCTGTTCTGCGCATGGCGCGGTCGACGTCGCCGAGGCATCCGACGCCGAGGAGTCGCGGATGCTGCTCGAGGCGCGCCGGCTGGTGAACTCCGCGCTCGAGCCGCTCGGGGTGACGTTGATCGACGACGTCGCCGTACCGCGGTCGAAGCTGGTCGCGTTGCTGCGCGGGATCGCGGAGATCGGCACGAAGTACGACGTACTGATTTGTTGCCCTGGGCATGTGGGTGACGGCAACATGCACCCGACCGTCGTCTTCGACCGCCACGATCCGGCGGCTGAGGCTCGCGCGCTGGAGGCCTTCGGCGCGGTGATGGAGCTCGGGCTGGCGCTGGGCGGGACGATCACCGGCGAGCACGGCATCGGCACGTTGAAGGCACGCTGGCTGGAGACCGAGCTCGGTCCGGTGAGTCTCGAACTGCACCGCCGGATCAAGCAGGCCTTCGATCCGGACAACCTACTCAATCCCGGCAAGGTCCTCGTGTGATGCGGACGCAGGTCGCGGTCCCCCTGCCTGGAGTCGAACCAGGGACCCGGCCTTCGGAGGGCCGGGCGAGCATCCGTCACCAGAGGGTCAGGTACGCCGCCACCTGATGCGGCGTACCTTTCGCGGTGTTACTCCTCGACTGAGACGACGCGGGTCCAGTCGGAGCAGTCGGCTTCACACCAGACGTGATCGCCCGCGCGGGCGATCCGATCACGCTGCACATGCCCACAGGCAAGCCGCACCCGGCGCAACGCGTGACCCTGCTTCACTGGAGCACCGGTCCTACCGCCGGGCACTCGCTTTCGATTCCTGAGGTCGGCCATAGCCGGTCCTCCTCTCTTGTCACATTGTTTGGTGCAGGAGGCCACGGTGGCGGTCCTGCTCATCGCTTCGGGAGGTAGCGACCTACGGTCGCGCAGTACTGCTGGTACTCATCCCCGAACATCTCGGTGAGCCGTCGTTCCTCACGCAGAACGTCGCGATGCACGGCGGCGGCGACCAACGGCAATGTCGCCAGAGTCCACCCGGACCTGGCGGCCACCCCGATCCCGAATTGGAGCGAGGCCCAACCGACGTACATGGGATTGCGTGTCGTGGCGTACGGACCGCTGGTCACGAGTCTCTGCGGCCGGCTCAGCTCTGTGCTCCTCGCTGCATTCAACGATCGCGCGATGAGCAGGCTTCCCGCGACGACGATCGGCCAGCCGACAGAACGCCGTACCGCGTGAAACCGCCACGGTCGTACCTGTTCCAGCGCGAGTCCGACCGCGATCCCGGCAAGGCTGGCCTCGGGGATCGGGAAGTTCCGCAGCACGGCGGTCAGCTCTGTGTTCGTGTGGCTTCCTCGAGCGCGTGGACGAAGGCGTCCGGCTGTTCGATGTGCGGGACGTGTCCTGCGTCGTCGATCACCCTTAGAGGCCAGCCGAATCGTTTGCTTGCCGTTGCGGCCAGGTCCAGCGGTACGAACCGATCCTGCGCACCCCAGAGCAGTGTCGTCGGCACGTCGATGCGCTCGCGGACCTGTTTGGTGCCGGTGGCCACCAGTTGGCGCATCGTGCGCTTGACGTGCGGCACGAGTGCGCGGCTCCGCGTGTAGGCGGTGAATGCGTCGAGCCAGTCCGGGTCCAGGCGTCGTACCCGATCGAGGTCGGCGAACGCCCAGCGCTCGAAGCGCACCATGTTCGGCTCGGACGGATGCAAGGCGAATCTGATCGCCACGGCGCGGAGCCCGATCGGCATCCGGTACGGCCCGACACCGGGCGCCGCATAGATCACCAGTCGTCGCAGCCGCTCACCATGGCTCGCCGCGAACCGTGCAGCCAAGGTGCCGAGCAACGAATGCGCGACCAGGGTCGGAGGTTCCTCGCACGTGAGCCGGAGCAGGGCGGTCATCCAGTTGGTGAAGCCCTCGAGGTCCAGCCGGCCGGGCTCAGACTCTCCAAGGCCCGGCGCGTCGGGGACGATGAGCCGGTGGTCCTGCGCGAGGCGGGAGATCACTGGCGCCCAGTAGATTCCCCCGCACTCGATTCCTCCGTGCAGCAAGAGCAACGGCGGACCGTCCCCGCTCTCGAGCACCGTCGTACCGATGCCGTTGACCTCGATCCGCCGCTCCTCGACGGCGAGGCCCCGCAGCAGCCGCGCCCGCGCATTGTGCTCCATGGCTCACCTCACCCCGACCCTAGGCACCAGCCGCGGTCCTTCGCTTCCGAAGAACCTCGCAACCCGAGGACACCTCGGGCTGCGAGAAACCACGTATCCAGCGGGTGACCGGGCCGACGGTTCAGGCCAGGCGGACCAGGGAACCGCCGGCGGTGATGCCGATCGAGGTCTGTACGCCGGCGACGGTCAGGTCGACGACGTACGTCGTACCGGACCAGCGGGTGCGATACGTGACCGAACCGGTCGCCGGCACCGGGGCGATGAACGACAGGATCGACGCCGTCGTCCCGGACCGCGCGAACATCAGAGTGGGCGCTGCCAGCCGCGTGGTGATGTTCGGATAGGTCCAGCCCTGGATCGGGTTCGTCTGCGCCTGCTTGAGCAGGATCGCCCCGGGCGGCAGCGGCTGCCGGTACGGCACCTGGAACAGGATCGTCCGGGTGTTGTCGCCCGGCCGCATCGCCAGTGCGGTCGTCCGCGAGTACACCGACGCCTTCTGATCCGACGGCAGATGCCACAGTGTCTGGAACTGTTGCGCCTTCTTGGCCGACGCGCGGTCGAGCGTGACGACCAGATCCGGACTCCTGAGCACCAGCGTGGCCCGGACGCGACTGATCCCGGTCCCGGGGACGTCTGAGAGCTCGTAGAAGTCCGACGTCGGGTTCAGCGCGTACCGCGTCAGCTTGGTGGCCGGGAGCAGGTCAGCCGACAGCGGCGTCGTCATCGAGCTCTGCGCGAACGGACTCTTCGCCCACGTCCGCCAGACGTCGTTCTGGTAGCCGGCGTGTCCGCCGTCGATCACGATGTCGCGGCCGCGAGCGGTGTACGTGAGCGACGTGTGGTCGCTGTGCCCGTGCAGCTGTCGCGCCGGCCCGTACCTGATGCTGTACGACGACTGGTCGGCGAACGTAGCGTTCGTACCCCAACCGGAGCGGCCGAAGACGTAGCCCGCGGAGTACACCCCGACTCGCTGGGTGGGTGCGATCCCGGATGCGCCCTGGGACCCGGCATACTCGAGTGGAGTCCCGGCGATGGGCGTCGTACGCACGACCTCGGAGTCGCCAATCTGGTGGAGATTGCCCAATGAGTTCGTCGCCAGGGCAAGCCAGTCCGCCATCAGGGCGCGCCGCGTGGTGATCGTCGTACCGGGGTCGGCGCCGCACGCCCGCAGTACGTCGACCGCACGGCCCCAGAGGGAGTAGTTGAACTGTGCGTACGCGGTCGACTGCTCGTTGGTCGAACCTTGCGCGTCGATCGAGGTGGTGATGGCGGCAGCGAGACGGTTCTGGGCGAGCGTCTTGTAGTCCGCGCGACCGAGTGTGCAGCCGACGCCGAAGAGAGCGATGCTCTCGTCGGTGCCGTGATTCCACGCACCGCTCCAGTTGTTGACCAGGAACGTGGCGTGGTCGAGCAGGGCGCTGTCGAGCCAGGAATACTGCGCCGGGAGCGTCGTGACGTTCAAGCCGGCCAGGACCGCTTGCCGGGTGCAGATGAGCACGTTGGTGCGGTGCATCGTCGACTCCCAGGCGCCGACGTCCGCCTTCCAGGAGTACGGATTGTCGAGCACCCAGTCGTGCACGATCGTCGTCACATGCGCCAGGGCGTTCGTGTCACCCTGGGCGGCCGCGGTGATTCCCTGCCCCAGCCAGCGAAGTGAGTGGAACCACATGTACCAGCTGGGATTGTTGTAGGGGTTGAGTTTCCAGTTGATGTTGCCGCTGCCGTTGCCGACCTTGTACGGCTTGAACCCGCCCCAGATATAGACGTCCTGCAGGACGGACGACAACGGTGTCGCATCGTCGACGGTGCTGAACCCGGGACACGTGTACGTGCCGGCAGCTGCCGCCCCCGCCGTCGTCTTGGCGTCGCGCCGCGTCGTGATGTCCTTCGCCGGCGCGGCAGTCGCCGCGATCACATTTGTTGCCCCCGGCACGAACTGCGCCCCCGGCGGCTCCGGCAGATCCGCCGCGACCGCGATCCCCGGCCCCGCCGCCGGTCCCGCGGCGGCTGTCCCGCCGGTACCAGCCGCGCCCGCGACCAGCAGCCCAAGCACCAGAATCCATCGAACCATGTACGTTCCCCACCACTAATCCGCGGCCCCCAGGCGGCGGTGACAACCCCGTCACCCGCCACGATGGTCAGTCGGCAGGAAAAGTTGCGGGCAGCCCCGACAACCTCGGAGCGTGCCCACGCCCTACCTCTCGGTATCGGCGGTGACAGCTCCGGTATCAGCGGTGAGGGCTCTCGGTATCAGCTGGGAGAGCTCTCGGTGTCAGCGGTGAGAGCGAGATTCGAACTCGCGGGCCGGGTGACCCCGGCCGACGGTTTAGCAAACCGCTGCCCCTGCCTACAGGCGGACCTCACCAACCGCCGCCCGCCGTCTCCCCTGACGACGGCGGGCGGCGCTCACTGAGCTGCCCCTGCCTACAGGCGGACCTCACCAACCGCCGCCCGCCGTCTCCCCTGACGACGGCGGGCGGCGCTCACTGTGGATAACTTCCAGGCCAGTAGTCCTCGCACTTGTACGCTTAGTGCATAGGAAGAGGCGCACGACGGGCAGGCGCACGCCGGACACTCACAGCCCGTTCAGCCCTTGACGCAGATGAGCTGCTTGAGGTGGGCGACGACCTCGACCAGGTCGGACTGGGCTGCGATGACCGACTCGATGTCCTTGTAGGCCGCGGGAATCTCGTCGATCACCCCGGCGTCCTTGCGGGACTCGACGCCCGCGGTCTGCGCAACCAGGTCGTCGACCGTGTACCGGCGCTTCGCCTCGTTGCGGCTCATCCGCCGGCCTGCCCCGTGTGAGGCCGAGTAGAAGGACCGCTGCGAGCCCAGCCCGCGGACGACGTACGACCCGGTGCCCATCGACCCCGGGATCAGCCCGAGGTCCCCGAACCCGGCTCGGATCGCGCCCTTGCGGGTGACGAGCAGGTCGAGTCCGTCGATGTGCTCCTCGGCCACGTAGTTGTGGTGGCATGAGATCGGCTGCTCGAACCGCACCTCCTGCGGGAACGACTCCCGCACCGCCTGCATCACCAGCGCCAGCATCACCGCGCGATTCCGCGACGCGTACTCCTGCGCCCACGTGAGATCCCGCCGGTACGCGTCCATCTGCGGCGTACCGGACAGGAATACCGCGAGATCACGGTCGGGCAGATCCGCGTTGTGCGGCAGGTCCCGGGCGATGCGCATGTGCCGCTCGGCGAGTTCCTTGCCGATGTTGCGGCTGCCCGAGTGCAGCATCAGCCAGACCCGGTCCTCGTCGTCGAGGCAGACCTCGATGAAGTGGTTGCCACCACCAAGCGAACCCATCTGCTGCTTGGCCTTCCGCTCCCGGTCCTGCACCCCGTCGTGCAAGCTGGTGAACCCACCCCACAGCCGATCCCACGGCCGCGGGTCGAGCCCGACCCGGCGGACCCCGACCGGGTCCACGTGTGCCCGGAAACCGACCGATACGGCGGCCTCGATCCGCGACCGGATCGCGGCCAGGTCGTCCGGCAGGTCCGTGGCCGTCAGCGACGTCAGGACGCCTTCCATCCCGCACCCGATGTCGACCCCGACCGCGGCCGGCGACACCGCCTGCTTCATGGCGATCACGGATCCCACGGTCGCACCCTTGCCGAGGTGCACGTCCGGCATCACCCGGACCCCGTGCACCCACGGCAGCGCCGCGATGTTCCGCAGCTGCTGCAGCGCCTGAGCCCCGACCTCGTGCTCGACCGCCCACATGAGCGTAGAGCTCTTGGCCCCACTCAGCTCCACCGGAAACTCCACGTTCATCTCCCCACTCTCCTCGATGGTTGACATGCGGCGGAAGCAGGTCTCGAACCTGCACGCCCGCTGAGGGCTGACCGTTTTCGAAACGGCTGCCGTTAGGCCGAAGCTCGGCTTATTCCGCCTTGTTTTGCAGAGGTCTGGGCTCATGGGAACTGTCGGTTGCGCAGGGTAGAAGTCGACCATGAGTCCTCGACTGTCCGCCCCGGAACCGCGTATCTGCCGGTTGTGCCAAACCGTGTTCGTGACGAGCTGGTCTGGCCGGGTCTGTCCTCGATGCCATGAGCTGGTCCTCAACCTCCCACCATGTCCCGACTGCGGCGGTCGGAAGTCCCGCGGCGCGACCCGCTGCCGCTCCTGCGCCAACGGTGGCCCGCAGCCGCCTCTCCGACAGATGTCTGCATCCGCCCTCGCGTGGCTCGCGGGAGTGGTCGAGGGCGAAGGCACCTTCACCAACTCGGGCTCCTCGTCCACGCTTCGCGTCGTGATGACCGACCTCGACGTACTCGAGAGAATCGAGCGGATCACCGGCGTTGGATCCGTCCGCGCGGTTTCCAGCAGACAACCGCATCACAAGCAGGCCTATGGGTGGCAGGTCAAACGGCGAGAACACCTCGAGCCACTCGCCCTGTTGTTGTGGCCGCTGATGGGTCTCCGTCGGAGAGAGCAGATGGCGTGTTGCAAGACACTCAAGCAGGTGTCCTGGGCGGCGGTTGCTCCACCTCCGACGGACCTGGCGGGTCCCGCCGCAGCCTGGGTCGCGGGTGTGCTCGAAGGCGAGGGCTGCTTCAGCTTGACGAGGCGGCACGGTGGCCGGATCAACCTCGAGTCCACGGACGCGGACATCGTCGAGCGTGTCCACGACTTGACTGGCGGCGATCTGTACCGCCAGGCGGCCCGGAAGTGGAACTGGAAGCCTACGACGATCCTGGCGGTTCGTGGTCGCGACAACCTCCGGCGTGTCCTGCCGCAGATCCTGCCTTGGTTGCTGCAGCGTCGCGCCAGGCGGGGCCTGGGCCATCTACGAGTGGTCCAAGACCACCCACTCACCCACGCCCGATGGCCCGCTTGAACGATGAGTACGGCGTACAGCTGCCAGGGCAGGGGTCGAACCTGCGGGGCCTCGGGTCAGAACCGAGGGTGGGTCACCGTCGCCCACCTGGCATCGCACTCCGCCGCGACGCCGGATGGGTGTCGCGTCAGAGCGCCAACTCGGCACGGGAAGGGATCCATGGCTGCCACAACAGCGGCATCCCGGCCTTTTCCGGCGTACGCGAGCCCTTCTTCTCGTTGCACGCTGCGTGGGCGGCGACGGCGTTCAGCCACTCGCCGCGTCCGCCACGTGAGCGCGGGACCACGTGGTCCATGGTGGTCGCGCCCGGCTTGCCGCAGTACGCGCAGATGTACTTGTCCCGCTTCAGTACGCCGACTCGCGTGTACTGCAGCCGTCCCGACGCGTACCGCCACTTCGTCACCACGTACCGGACCAGGCGCAGCACTCGAGGAAGAGGGAACGGTCCGATGCTGGCGCCGTCGTGCGCTTCCTCGACGACGGCGACCTCCCGGACGAGCATGCGGATGGCGTGCGGGATCGACACGACATGGAGCTGCTCGTACGAGGCGTTCAGCACGATCACACCGCTCATGTGGTTCCTCCTCCCCTCCAGTGTGCCCGACCGCGCGCCTTCAGGTCGGTGATCTCGGTGTCGGTCAGTCGGTGCGGCCCCAGGGATTCGAACCCTGAACCTCCTGGTCCTAAGCCAGGCGCCTCTCCCAGTTGGGCCAGAGCCGCAGGTACTGCGTTTGTGACGTACGGCGCCCGCCCGGGCCGGCCGTCGTACGGAGCGGGTACGACGCACTCCGTCGTACGGAGCGATCGTCGTGGTGGGGGTGTCCGGCGGGGCTCGAACCCGCTTCCTCCGGGGTCACGTCCCGGCGCATCGCCCGCTTCCGCTTCGGACACAGCACGCCCGGCAGGACTCGAACCTGCACCCTCCTGCTTCGTATGCAGGCGCTCTCTCCGATTGAGCCACGGGCGTCCAGTGCCCTGCGCCGGATGTCGTGCGGAGTTCCGTCGCAGGGCACGTCTGTGGCGCCCGCTCGGCCGGTAGCAAGCATCCTGCGGGCGCCTGGTCCAGCTGGAGGGACTCGAACCCCCGACGTCCTCATCCCAAATGAGGTGGCCCAAGGCTGTGTCGTCTGGCCCCCTGCGTGCTGCGCGGCACTCAGCACGGCACCTCGCCGCACTGGCGCAAAGGCCACGATGCTCCGCATCGAGACCTTCGCTCCAGCACGCCGATGCACCGCACCGAGCACCTGCTCGCGACTGCAGGGGGCCAGACGACACAGCCTGCCGCTGGCTGACAGCTGGTGACGTCCCCAGGGCGTTGCGGCCCCGGGGACGGTTGCCCGGGTCGCGCCCGGGCGTCTTCCCCGGCGCACGGGCGGCGCCGCAGGGAAGGTCTCCTGGACCGGTCCGCGGCCCGGGAGAAAATGCGATGAATGTCCAGTTGTCAATTGTTCGGGCCGGTATTCGTGAATACCGAAAAGCATCGGTGGAAGGAATCGAACCCTCGTGACACGGGTTTGGAATCCGGTCCGCAACCATTGCGCACCGACGTGGGGTGAAACGGGCAAAGAAAAAGGAGCCGCCTGCTGCCGGACACCCGGCTCAGACGGCTCCTGGGAGAATCTCCCGCTCGGAGATCACCCAGGTGGGCCGCCCGCAAGCGGGCTCAGCTCGCTGTCGAGCTGGTGGTAGAAGGCGTCTTCGCACACAGATCGCAGGCATGCCGACAAAACCATGGGGCCAGGCCGCCATGCCTTTCTCGGGTTCCGCGTGCCGTACACGATGTCTCCTCGATGTCGTAGTCCCTGCGGGAATTAGTCTCACCCATCCCACACATCCAAGTCAACGCATTTCCCGCTTCAATTGTTCCCGAACCTATTAACTGCCCTCTCCGACGTACGCCGCCCCTCAGGCTCCCACACACCCCGAACGCCCGGGCCGTCAATTCCGCGCCCACTCCGACCTGCCGGCCCCTCAGGCTCTGCGCCTCACCCGGCTCCCGGGCACCCTCAAGCTCTGCGCCCCACTCCGCCCCCCACCGCTCCGATTCCGCCCGCCACCCCGGCTCCCACGCCCCTCCACGGACCGCCACCACTCAGCTACGATCCCGACAGATCCGGCCGGGCGGGGTATCCGATTCGGAATCACCCCCACCCTCCCGCTACACTCTTGCCTCGGCGTCCGCGCCACCCGCCGCCTTAGCTCAGTCGGCAGAGCGTCTCACTCGTAATGAGAAGGTCGTCGGTTCGATTCCGACAGGCGGCTCCACAGCGAGCACCAAGAAACCCCAGGTCAGACAACACATGACCTGGGGTTCCGTATGTCTCGGCTGCCTCGTGGTGCGTCTCATGCGGCCGGTTTGCTAACACCTTTGCTAACTGGGCACCAGGGGCGACGCCGCCGGCCCCTCGTCATCGTCACCCTCCTCGTTCTCAGCCTCCTCGGTGTTAGCAGGCTCCGACCTGGCAGCCGCAGCGGCGAAGATGCCGGCCACCCCGGCGGCATGGGAGACGGATCCCTGGTCGTGCGTCAGTTGGGCTGGGTGCCCGTCACCGTGACCTCGGCCAGGCTGATCACACCGGCGCTGGTGGCCGGCGACTGCACCTTGACGTAGCGGGCCACGGTGTTGGTCGGCAGACTGGTGACCGCCCCCGGCGTCGCCCCGAGGTTCAGCTTGGTCACCGTGGAGTCGGCCATCAGCTGGGCGTAGGTCCGGCCCGACATGCTGGCGGTGGAGAGGAACACCACCGCGTTGTTCAGCTTGTTGGCCGAGGCGTCGGTCCGGTTGTGCACCGTGACGTTGCCGACCCGGGAATTGGTCAGCAGGTCGACCTGCCACCACGGCTGCGAGCTGGACGCCGTCCGGCTCACCGACCCGGCGGCGAAGACGCCGTTGGTGTTCCCGTCCACGGCCCGGGCGGCGGTGCCGACGTCGGTCGACGACTGCGTGGCCGGCCGGTTGGTGGACAGGTTCACGGCGCCGGTGGTGCCGCCGACCTGCACCTCGGCCAGGTTCAGGGTGGTGAAGATGCTCGACAGCTGCACCCGCACGTACCGGCCGGTGGCGTTGCCCGCGTTCAGGGTCAGGCTGTTGGTGGTGGACGAGAACGCCGAGAACGACATCTCCTTCACCGAGTCGTCGGCCTGCAGCGAGGACATCGACCGGCCGGTCATGTCGGTCGAGGAGATGAACACCGAGCCGCTGCCCATCCGGTTCGAGTCGGTCCGGCTCCACACCGTGACCGTCGAGACGGCCGCCGCGGAACCGAGGTCGACCTGCCACCACGGCTGGGTGGAGGTGTTGGTCTGGGTCACCGAGCCGCTCGCGAAGACGCCGTTGGTGTTGCCGTCCACCGCCCGGGCCGCCACCGCGGTACCGCTGGTGCTCGACTGGGTGGCGGTCTTGCCCCGGGCCAGGTTCGGAGCGGTGACGGTCACCGTGGTGGTCGCCGCCGCGCTGTCCACCTTGCCGTCCCGCACGACCAGGCTGAAGGTCAGCGTGGCCGGTGTGGCCGGGGCGGTGAAGGTCGGCTTCTGCACCGTCCGGCTGGACAGCGTCACCGCCGGCCCACCGGTCTGGGTCCAGGTGTAGGTGAGCGGGTCGTTGTCGGCGTCGCGGCTGCCGGAGCCGTCCAGCGTCACCGTGGTACCCGTGTTGACCGTCTGCGCCGTACCGGCGTTCGCCACCGGCACCTGGTTGACCGGGGTGGTGGTCACCGTGGTGGTCGCCGCCGCGCTGTCCGCCTTGCCGTCGCGCACGACCAGGCTGAAGGTCAGCGTGGCCGGTGTGGCCGGGGCGGTGAAGGTCGGCTTCGCCGCCGTCGTACTGGACAGCGTCACCGCCGGTCCACCGGTCTGGGTCCAGGTGTAGGTGAGCGGGTCGTTGTCGGCGTCGCGGCTGCCGGAGCCGTCCAGCGTCACCGTGGTACCCGTGTTGACTGTCTGCGCCGTACCGGCGTTCGCCACCGGCACCTGGTTGACCGGGGTGGTGGTCACCGTGGTGGTCGACACCGCGCTGTCCGCCTTGCCGTCCCGCACGACCAGGCTGAAGGTCAGCGTGGACGCCGAGGACGGGGCGGTGAAGGTCGGCTTCGCCGCCGTCGTACTGGACAGCGTCACCGCCGGTCCACCGGTCTGGGTCCACGCGTAGGTGAGGTCGTCGCCGTCGGCGTCGGTGCCGGACCCGTCCAGGGTCACGGTCGTACCAGCCACGACCGACTGCGGCGCACCGGCGTTCGCCACCGGGAGGCGGTTGTTCGACTCCGAGAGCGGCCGCGGGGTGCAGTTGCTCACCGAGAGCGTGAAGGGCTGGACGTCGTTGTCCGTCTCGATCATGGCGCCGTCCTCGGAGCCGCTGAGCGAGATGGTGTACGCCTGGCCGGCGTTCACGCGGGTCTCCCGCCACTCGTCCGTACCGCGCTCCCACTCGATGATCAGGACCCGGCCGGTGACCACGCGGACGGTGCACCCGTCGGCCCAGGCACCCATGTACGGGTAGAGCGGAACGCCCGAATCCGAGTAGACGGTGCGCGCGTTGTCGCCGGAGCGGCCGTTGTCGTGGTAGGCCGTGCCGACCGGCCAGGTGATCACGCCGCCGTACCAGTCACCGGGGTTCTCGCCGGTGCCGGCGTAGCGCCAGCGGGCGTTGACCCAGGAGACCGGGTCGCAGGTGGTGGGGTCGGTACAGGCGAGCGGCGTCGGCGGGACCGGCGGGCCGGGCACGAAGGCGTACTCGAACGGCGAACCGCTCTGCACGCTGACGATGCTGCTGCCGCTCAGAGTGGTCGGCACGGTGTAGCTCTGGCCGGCCGACAGGTTGGCCAGCGACGCGTGCGAGTCCCCGACCGGGCCGGAGAACACGGTAGCGCTGCCCGAGGTGACGGTGATCTTCCAGTTCGCCACCTGCGGGGCCGGCGCGTAGACGTCGTGCGAGGCGGTGTAGCCGTAGCGGGCCCGGCTGGGGTTGGTCTCGGCCGGCCAGACGGCGGCGTACCCGCTGTCCGATGGACCCCACGGGCACGGGCTGCTGGTGCAGGTCCAGGTCACCCGGGCCGACTCGCCGTCGCCGGCCGGCGGGGGCGTGACCGGCCCACCCGGGGTGAACGTGTACTCGAACGCGGAGCCGCCCTGCACGCTGACGATGCTGCTGCTGCTCAGGGTGCTCGACACGGTGTAGCTCTCGCCGGCCGACAGCGCGGCCAGCGACGAGTGCGAGTCCCCGACCGGGCCCGCGTACACGGCGGCGCTGCCGGAGGTGACGGTGATCTTCCAGCCGGCCACCTTCGCCGCCGGGGCGTACACGTCGTGGGAGACCGTGTAGCCGTAGCGGGCCCGGGTGGGCTCGGCCGCCGCGGGCCAGACCGCCGCGTCGCTGGTGTAGCTCGTACCCGATGGGCAGGGCGTGCCGGTGCAGTTCCAGGTGGCCAGCACCGAACCGTAGCCGGACGCCGGCGGCGTGGTCGGATCGCCCGGCGTGAAGGTGACCCGGAACGCGCCATCGTTCTGCACGCTCACGATGCTGCTGTTGCTGAGCGTGCTGGACACGGTGTAGCTCTCGCCGGCCGACAGCGTGGCCAGCGCCGAGTGCGAGTCGTTGGCCGGGCCCGCGTACACCGTGGCGCTGCCGGAGACGACGGTGATCTTCCAGCCGGCCACCTTGGACACCGGCGCGTAGACGTCGGCGGAGACGGTGTAGCCGTAACGTGCCCGGACCGGCTCGGCCGCGGCCGGCCAGACGCCCGCGTTGCTGGTGTAGCTCTGGCCCGACGGGCAGGGGCTGCTGGTGCAGTTCCAGGTGGCCAGCACCGAGCCGTCACCGGCAGCCGGCGGCGGGTCGGTCGGGGCGCCGGGGGTGATCGTGTACTCGAACGACCCACCGTCCTGCACGCTCACGATGCTGCTGGCGCTCAGCGTGCTGGGCACGGTGTAGCTGTCGCCGGTCGACAGCGCGGCCAGCGACGAGTGCGAGTCATCGGCCGGACCCGCGTAAACAGTCGCGCTGCCGGACGTGACGGTGATCTTCCAGCCCGCCACCTTGGGCGCCGGGGCGTACACGTCGTGGGAGACGGTATAGCCGTAGCGGGCCCGGACCGGCTCGGCCGCGGCCGGCCAGACCGCCGTGTTGCTGGTGTCCGACGGGCCCCACGGGCACGGGCTGCTGGTGCAGGACCACGTCGCCACAACGGAGGACGCAGGATCACCCTCGGCTGCCCGCGCGGGCGAGGCGGTGAGGCCTAGCACCATCACGACCGCAGTGGTGAGAACGAAAAATGCGGTCGCGAAACGTTTCGGCATGCCGGCCCCCCGGATTGTGACTCTCTGCTTGCGGCAAACCGTAGCCCAAGTCGCTCTCTGTCAACCGAAAAAGAAGCGAAAAGATGCAACCACGTACCATTTGTTATGGACTTCATCACGCTACGGAAAAACCCCGTTACTCATTGATAAAACCCCATTACTCATTGATGAGAAATGGGGAGATCGCGGGACTCGGTGCCGGTTTCGCTGAACGGCGCCGGGCGCGCTCGAGCATCCGCAGGAGCTCGAGCAGCCGCCTGCAGATGTCGATCCTGGATGTGAGTGTCCAATTCCCATCTGGAGCCACCTACCGCGATCGCGATCGCTCTCTTCAAGAAGGGCTCCCTTGGACCTTGCAGCCAGGGGAGGCGAAGCACGTGACTCTCCCAGCGCCTGCATTGTTCAAGGCCTGGAACTACGGGGAGCCCGGCCGGGCCGCGGCCAGCATCCACGGTGTCGCTCAACTCGGGAACGGCAAGTCCGCCACGAGTAACAGCCTGGTGATGCTCCCGCCGTAAGGCAGCGATTTGGAGCAGCTGCTAACAGCCCCGCTAACAAGGGCGTGGACGAAGATGGACGGAGAAGGACGATCTATGCTCCGTTGCCGCTCTGCACCTTCGACCTTGACGCTCTGTGGACGGTCATCGCGGCACTCGTAATGAGAAGGTCGTCGGTTCGATTCCGACAGGCGGCTCCACTCGGAGCACCACGAAACCCCAGGTCAGAGGCACATGACCTGGGGATCTTTCATCTCTCGATCCCATCAGAGGGCCTGTGTTGCTAGGGGTCGTGCTAAACGCGGTCCCAGCGCGGACGGGATCCGGGCGAGGCATTGGCTGCCGATCGAACCGTCCAGGTGCGATCGAGTTCTGGGTATTCCGCGATCTCATCGTGGACCGGCAGTCGGTCCACGATGAGGGCGCGGTCGAGTACGGCGATGGAGTCAGTTGGCCCGGCGTTGCGGCTTGAAGCGGCGAACTTCGTGTGGCCAACCGCATGCCTCCGCGACCTTGGCCGCCCACATCTTGGCGGTCTCGTCATCGGCCACGCTCACCAGAGCGAACCCACCCAGAAACTCCTTGGTCTCGACGTATGGTCCGTCGGTGAGCAACACCTCGCCACTGGTGGGGTCGGCGCTGTAGATCGGGCCGTCCTCCTCCTCCAGCCCCCCGGCGAAGACGTAAACGCCGGCAGCCTTCATCTCGTCCACGACCGCCCTGGCGAGTGGACCGCGCCCGCCGAACCACTCCTCGGTGTGGTCACCCACCCACTGTTGGTTGAAGTAGATGAGGTACTCGGGCATGTCTGCTCCTTCGACTCGAGCGGACCCGCTGTCCGCCTCCACCTACGCTACGAACGGCGTCCGGTGGATACGACAGGCTTTCGGCAACAGTTTTCACGGGATCTCCGCCGTACGGCCTCCGCGTAGGCGCCATGTATCCCGTGTTCGATGACGCCGAAGTTCATCCGGATGCGTGTCGGGCCTGCTCCAGGTTCGACTGGTGGGGGCCGGAGAGCCAGTCTTGATCCAGACGCGCGTCGACCGGTTCCTCTCCTCGCCGCAGCGCGTCGATGTAGGCACGATCGGCGGCCAGGCGGGCGGCCACCTCGGGACCCTCGGCAACGGTGCCGTGGCCGGGCACCACGACATCGACGTACCTGGCAGCCTCATCCAGCCGGTCGAGTGCTGTCTCGTAGGCGCTCACCTGATTGGGGCGGCGAGCGTCGAGGAGCGGGATCAAGACGTCGGAGAGCATGTCGCCACCAATTAGGACGCCACGGTCCGCGAGGAGGATCGCGGCGTGACCGATGGCGTGCGCCTGATGCTCGACGATCTCGCCAGGCACGGCTCCGCCGTCCGCGGGCAGCGGGATGAGGAGCCCGATCAGCTCGAGAGGGATGCCTGACGCGCTCTCCGCTGCCATCTTCTGTGCCCGCTCTCGGGCTTCACTGGCAACCTGGGCGCCGCCGGGAGTGGCGTAGCGCGGCACGTCACCGAACCGGGGATGCCAGAGCAGGTGGTCCCAGTGGGGATGGGTGGAGAACCCGGCGACCACCGGAATGCCGAGCCGGTCCACGTCATCGGCGAGCTCGTTCAGATCGGAACCGTCGATGCCTGGATCGACCAGGATCAACCCACCCTCCCCGCGCACCACGATGGCATTGCTCCAGACCCACTCGCTTTGACGGACCCAGACGCCGTCAGCCACCTGATTCAGCATCCACTGACTCTGTCAGTACCACCACCCCGGCACAATCACGCTGAGCAGGAGAGTGCGCCGGGTCTGCGCATCTGCCGGACCAACCTCTTATGGATCGGCCGGCACCCGAGCGGCACGATGTGGACAGGAGCCGAACGTGGGCGGAGTAACCAGCTCGGCCGCACCAGAATAGAGCTGACCTTCACCGGCGTCGTCACCACCGACCACGCATGCGCAGGGGAACTGCCGAGGTAGAGACTGCGATTCTGACCACCCTCAGGGCCGAGGCCAGCTACACCATCGATGACAACCGTCTGACCATGATGACCCCCACCGGGCCCGGCCTCGACCTCACCGCCGTAGCGGCTGATCGGTTGCGACCTGGACGGCGCTCAGGATGCTCGACAGGCTCTCCGGGTGGGCCATCTTCAAGTCTGCGAGATCGCCGGGCCGGAACCAACGAAGATCGTCGTGCTCCTCGGGTGCAGCGTTGACAGGTTCCCCCTCCCAGCGCGTGACGAGGAACCCGTGCATGTCAAGGGCGGGGTCGCTGATCGTCATAGGAATGGGCAGGGGGTTGTAAACGTGGACACCGAGTTCTTCGAGGCATTCCCGACGTACGGCCTGGTGAGGCAACTCGCCCGACTCGACATGTCCGCCGGCGGAGAAGCCCCAGCAGTCGGGATACCACCGACGCGATGGATGGCGATGCACCAGGAGCACCAGACCGTCGCGCACAAGTACGGCGACTGAGATCGGAATCTGGGCGACCATGGCGACACACTAGACGCGAACGCACTCTCATGCCGTCGATCGAGCGCAGCGCCGGAGGTAGAGCGCATATGCCGTGTCAGGGGGGCGACCCGCCCAATGGGACCACGTACTGTTCGAACGTGACCCCCGAAGAGGTTGGCGTACTCGCGGAGTCTCTGCCGCAGGTGAAGCGTAAGGGCACTGTGGCGCATCCAGCGTGGTACGTCCACGACCGCCTCGTCGCTCGTCTTCTCGACCCAACCACACTGCTCATTCGGGTACCGCTGAGCAAACGAGACTCCCTACTCGCCACCTACCCGAGTAGCTTCGGTGTGCCACCTCGATTCGAGGCTCATCACAAAGTCGAGGCGTATCTCGACCGAGCCGAGCCGACTGCCATACGGACCGCCATCGAGCTTGCCTGGGAGATGCAGCGACGGTAGCGCCAGGCGATACGGACCAGCCCTGGATTTGATCCGAAACGGTCGCTCATACCGCTCATCGTGCGGTCATGCCGCAGTCCGGCTCAGCCGATGAGCCCGTCCTCCTACGCTTCCACAGCAGTGTTGATCTGTGGATGATCACCATGGGATGCCGAGATCAGTACGGCTGATCTTGATGTGCTGCTGCCACTAGCATCGTCGGCATGGCAACGCGGCTTGTTCAAATCAACATGAAGGCTCAGGACGATTCCGTGCTGGGCGGTTTCTGGGCGAAGGCGCTCGGCTGGGGAATCTCGAGCGAGGGACCCGGCGTGACCAACCTCGAACCCGAGGGCTTCGTCTACCCCGACCCCGTCGCCGTCTGCCTCGACCTCATCGCCTCCCCGGAACCCAAGACGGTGAAGAACCGCGTGCATGTCGACCTCGCTACTACCTCGGCGGCCCATCAGGCGGAGGTGGTCACGCGCCTGGAGGATCTCGGCGCAACACCCGCCGACGTAGGCCAGGGCGACGTCCCATGGACGGTCATGGCCGACCCAGAGGGCAACGAGTTCTGCGTGCTGGACTCGCTGTACCGAGACACCGGACCGATCGCCACGGTAGTGGTCGACTGCGCGGATCCGCGAGCCATGGCCCGCTTCTGGGGCAAGGCCACGGACTGGACCCTGCACAAGGTGACCGACCACAACGCGGTACTGCGCTCCGCCACGGGCGTCGGCCCATATCTGCAGTTCCTCCGCACACCCGACGTGAAGACCGTGTGGAACCGAGTCCATCTCGACCTCCGCCCGTACCCAGGTGACGACCTGGAGGCAGAGGCGGCCAGACTGCGGACTCTCGGCGCCACCGCCATCGACCTAGGCCAGAGCGATGTCCCGTGGACGGTCCTCGCCGACCCGGAAGGCAACGAGTTCTGCCTCCTCGCCCCAGGCTGACCCAAACCCTCTTCATCTGCTCACTACGGCCACGAGCCCGGACTTGCGACGCGCCCTAGCCGTCATTGCCTACAAGTAATTCGGCAAGTAGCCGCGGTCCACTCGCACTGATGTGCCGTGCCGGGTCAGTCACTTCGCCGTAGATTGGTGAGGTGGGTAGGTCGTCTCATTGGGCCAAGACGCCGCAGCAGAGTGTCCAAGAGGAATGCAGTCGGCGCGGCGTGGCGTCGGTCGTCGCCGGTTGCGTCGACCTGCTGAACGGAAAGCCGGCAGACGACGACCTGGTCCTGGCACTCGGCGGACCCCCCGCGGACTGGGTCCGTACCGGCGAACCGTCCGGCCCGCCGTACTGGCTGCGTGTGTGGGCCGCTCGGGGACTGTTGTACGCCTGGGACGACTCGGCCTGCCCAGCGGTTTTGAAGGCGCTTCACGATGACGCGTGGCGGGTGCGGGAGATGGCTCTGAAGGTGGTTGCCCGCCATGGTCTGCAGGCAGCGTCCGAGGAAGTCGATGAGCTCTGGAGTGACCCGTCTGCCCGAGTGCGCACCGCAGCCTCTCGCACAAGCCGAGCCCTCGGCGGCGATTGATCCGTACAGAGACGTCGGGTCTTCGACGCACTGACGGCGCGGGGTGTGTGTTGTGCGGCGGCCTTCAGGTTTGGGTTGGCCAGCCGGCGCGGTCTGCGGCCCAGGCCAGGGCGTCGTCGGCGACCTGCTCCCAGCCCTTCTGGGCGGGTAGCAGGTGGGGCATGCCTTCGTATTCCTTGATCTCGGTGATGGTCTTCGGGGACTTGTAGTGCTTGGCGTTGGAGCGCTGCACGCTGGGCGGCATGAGGTGGTCCTCGCTGCCCGAGACGAACAGCAGTGGGGGCCGGTTGTCGTTGTGGTAGTCGACGTGGACGTCCTGCGGGCCGGGCTCGAAGTTCGCCAGCACGCTGTTCCAGAAGATCCGTCCGGATGCCGGGACGTGGTACCGGTGGTAGAGCTCGAGGGACTCTTCCTCGGTGAAGGTGTTGGCGAACGTGTACTTCCACTGCTCGGGCGTCAGGCCGACGGCCTTGTGCCGGTTCGCCGGGTTCTTCAGTACCGGGAACGTCGCCTTGAGCTGGGACAGCGGGATGACGCGCACGCCCTCGGTCGGGGCGGAGTTGATCGCCACGCCCGCGACACCGAATCCGTGGTCCAGCAGGACCTGCGTGAACGCACCGCCCGCGGAGTGGCCGATGATGATCGGCGGCTCGTCGAGGGCGCCGACCACCGACTCCAGGTGCGAGATGATCGCCGGGGCCGTCAACGCCTCGATCGGCGTCGGGTCGGCGTTGAGTGCCTCGACCTCCACCTCGAACCCCGGGTAGGCGGGCGCGATGACGTGGTAGCCGGCCTGTTGGTAGCGGTCGATCCAGTGTTCCCAGCTGCGCGGGGTCACCCAGAAGCCGTGGACGAGAACGATGGTCTTCATGAGGGGCCGCCCTTCCGGCGGTAGTCGGTCTGGTGAGCTTCACCTCTACGACCGAACAGCTCGGCGAGATGTGACAAGAACTGTCCTCGCGCTGTTGACGTTCACGTGCGGATGCGGGCTAACTAAGGCAATGCGGTACGCCGGGGTGGCTCTGGTCGCCGTTCGACGCCAGGAGGAGTCATGGCCAACGATGCGACTGGCTTTGAGGCGGACATCAAGCCCTTGTTCCGCGAAATCGACCGCCAATCGATGCTGAGGCACTTCGACCTCTGGTCGTACGACGACGTCAGCCGGTATGCCGACGCGATCCTCGCGCGTCTCCGAGATGGCACCATGCCCTGCGACGGCGCGTGGCCCCAAGAGCAGGTCGACCTCTTCCAACGGTGGGCCCAAAACTCCAAGCCGCAATGACCGCTGACTCCGCGGAAGCGGAGGGATGCAGGGAGAGCCTTCTCGCGCGGATCGTCGCGATGGTGCTCGGGATGAGGGTGGGGCATCCGATCCGGTTAGGGATTGATGGGTCGGATGCGGCCGGGAAGACCACGCTTGCCGATGAGTTGGCGGATCGGCTGCAGGGGCATCGGCCGGTGATCAGAGCTGGGATCGATGGGTTTCGGCGGCCGCGGGATGCCAGGCCGCGGCCGGGGGAGACGTTCCCGGGTGGGTACTTCGATGACTGGTTCGACAACGAGGCCATCGTGGAAGGTTTGCTGTTACCTCTCGGGCCGGTCGGGGATCGTCAGTACACCACTATGACGTTCGATGATCGTGCGGACCTGCGGGTGGTTGCGCCGGCTCAGGTCGCGGCGTCTGATGCTGTGCTGGTGTTCGACGGGGTCTTCGTGCTTCAGCCCGCGCTGGTGGCGTGTTGGGAGGTGGGGATCTACCTCCACGCCGACGAGGGCGAGATCCTGCGGCGCGGGGTTGCCAGGGACAGTGAGTGGTTCGGGGGTGAGGAGGCCGCCTTGCGTGCACTGACGACGAACTTCCTCCCTGGGTATCGGCGTTATCAGCAGCTGCACGACCCGGCGGCCGTCGCGCACGTCGTTGTCGACAACACCGACCCGCAGCACCCCGTCGTACAGAAGTTCACTCCGCCTGCCAGTGGGTGAGGACGTCGTCGGCGATGTCGGCGATGGTGCGGGCGGCTGTGTTGATCGCGAAGTCGCTGACATCGTCGACGGTCAGTAGAGCGGACAGTTCGGCGGCGCGGGCAACGAGTTTGGTCAGACTGGCGCCGCTCTCGCGGGCGCGACCGTGGATGCGCTGTGCGAGGTCGGCGTCCGGCGCGTCGAGACGGCAGATCACCACCGGCCCGCCCGTCGCGGTCTCGAGTTGCCGGCGGTCGTTCAGGTTCTCGACGACGCCTGCGACGATGAGGCGGCGGCTGCCGGTCTGGCGGGAGTTCGACCACACTGCCGCTAGGTTGGCCGCCTTCAACCGCGACTGATGCGGGTCGTCGTCCGGAGCCGGCCAGGCAGCTCCGAGAAAGTCGAGGTCCGCGAACGCGGGCGCCAGTCCGAGGTCGGTGCAGCGATCGAACACCCGCCAGCCGACGGACGTCTTGCCGACCCCCGGAGGGCCGGAGAGCACGAGAGCAGGTGGCGCTTGCACCCGACCGATGATGTCGCCCGGTACCTGCGCGTGCAAAACGATTTTCTGCCGATCAGACCGAGCGAGGGGGAGAGCCGTTCTCCAGGTACGTCGCCGCCCGTCGGGACGTGAGAGCGGCCGCGACGCGTGCGAACTGTTGGCGTCCAGTAGTGGCGACTCGTCCCGCTCGACCATCCCGCCGGGAAGATCCCAGGTCGGCTTGTACGGCGGCTCGAGCACCAGCAGCCGGCCGGCTCGGTCCGTGAACAAGCAGTCGGCCGCCATCCGTTTGGTGGGGAGCCTGGCGGTGAAGTGAGCATCGTCGGGCACGCTGCCACCCAACCACTGGGTCACGTCCCAGGCACGTAGTACCTCAGTGGTGTGTCGTGACCGTCATGCCGTGCGTCGATGCCGACTCGTCGGCTGGTCTGAATTTGGGTTGGATCGACGGAGACACCCCAGTCCTCCAGGAACAGGTCGTCGCCGGTGAGGTCCGCGCCGTACAGGTCCTTGGTGATCTGGAAGGATCGGCAGAGCTTCCCGGGCGAGTTGGCGAGCTGATCGGCGCCGCGTGGCTTGTCCCACCCGGCGGTCATGGCTTCGACGCCCTCGACCGGTGTCGCGCCGCGGATGAAGATCAAGTCGGGTACGTCGGCCTGGTTCACGACGGCGGCGAACTGATGCCACTGGCCGTAGATCAGGTACACGTACGCGACACCGCCGGCCTCCCACATCACGGAGGTCCGTGGCGTCTTCTTGTTCCCGTGGTGGACCGCGTCGGTGAAGGCCGGGTAGGCCTCGACGTCGCGGATCACACCGGCGACGCGGCCGGCGCAGGTCTGGCGGACGAGGACCTTGCCCAGGAAGTCGGTCGCGCAGTCCGCCGCCGGACGCAGATAGAAGTCGCGCGCTACCTTCTTGGCGGACAACGGGCGAACGGCCGACCTCATAGACCCATCATCGCGCCTACGATCGCTCACCTGGCGAGGAGGTGGATGTGTCGGCTGATGAGCGGGCGGCTCGGGCGGAGGGGCGGCTGCGGGCGGCGTACGGGATTGTTCGGGAGCTGGAGCTGCTGGAGCGGTGGGGGAAGTACGGCGAGGTGGTGATTGTCGGGTCGGTTGGGATCGGGGTCGTGGTGCTGCAACAGCCGTACGGCGTCCGCACGCGAGGACCACTGCGCATCCATCACCGACCCATCGGGGTGGTCGGGCAGGTTTGGGTGCCTTCCTAGTTCCGGAAGGGGAGTGTCCGGAATGGGGTTTACGGTGCCGGTATGACTGAGACATGGTGGGAACCTCCGCTGGCTGGTACCGAGGCTGAGCACCTGGTGGGGGCGCTTGATCGGTTGCGTACGACGTTCCGCTGGAAGGTCGATGAGCTTGATGCGGCCGGGATGCAGGTGCGGATCGGGGCGTCGACGATCACGATCGGCGGTCTGCTGAAGCATCTGGCGGCGAACGAGGACTACATGTTCACCGTGAAGTTCCGCGGCGAACCGATGGATCCGCACTGGGACGACAACGGGTGGCGAGACGACAACGACTGGGAGTTCAACTCCGCGGTCGACAACAGCCCTGAAGAGCTCTACGCGCTGTGGGACGGCGCGGTCGCCCGCTCCCGCGAGCGCCTGAGCGCGGCCATCGCCGACGGCGGACTCGACCAGCCCGCGCACATCTCCTGGCCGGACGGGCGGCACGCGAGCCTGCGCCGGCTCGTTTTCGACCTGGTCGAGGAGTACGGGCGCCACACCGGCCACGCCGACCTCCTCCGCGAAGCCGTCGACGGCCGCGTCGGCGAGGACCCGCCCCCCGGCTGGCACCCCGTAGGCGCCCGCACTCCCCAAACTGCCTGACCCGTACGACGGCCCGCCGGGATCAAACCGCGTGACCCAGTACGGCGGTCCGCCGCATCAAACCTCCTGACCTCGTACGGCGGCCCGGTGCCGACCACCCGCCGGGCCGCCGTACGAAGGACTCACTTGACCCGTGCGAGCGTGCCGTCAGCCGCTACGGAAATGGTGGTGCTCACGCCGTCGACCTTCAGGGTGATGAGTACGCCAGACCCCTGCTGGGACGTGGTGTAGCTGACAGCCCCCTTGCTGCGGGTCGGGACGACGACGGACAGGATCGACGCGGTGCGGCCGGAGCGGGTGAACTTCACGACCGGGGCTGGGTGGCGCTTGTCGATGGTGGTGTAGTGCCAGCCCTGGATCGGGTCGGTGTTGCCGGTTGCGACCTGGATCGGCGTGGTCTGCTGCTGGAACGGGATCTGCAGCAACGTCGTCTTGACCCGATCACCCGGCCGCGCGGCCACGGCAGAGTTGCCGTTGACAACCACCATCTGGTCCTCCGGCAGATGCCACAACGTCTGGTAGTCCTGGGACGACGGTGACGTCCCGCGGTCCAGCACGACCATCAAGTCCGGATCCTTCAGTACCAGCACGCCCCGGGTCCGGTCGATCCCCTTGCCCAGCAAGTCATGCAGCTCGTAGAACTCCGACGTCGGCGCGATCGACGACCGCGTCAGCTTGGTGTCCGGGTGCTCCGCGGCGGTGGACAGCACCGTCATCTCGTTGTGCGAGAACTGGCTCTTCGCCCAGCTCCGCCAGTCGTCCATCTTGTAGCCGGCATGCCCGCCGTCGATCAGGATGTCCCGGCCGTGCGAGGTGTAGGTGATCGACGTGTGGTCCTCGTGCCCGTGCAGCTTGCGCGCCGGCCCGAACCTGATGCTGTACGTCGATTCCTGGGTGAACGGCCGCGTCTCACCCCACCCGGTCCGGCCGAAGATGTACCCGGCGTCGAAGATCCCGATCCGCTGGGTCGGCCGGATCCCTTGCGCGCCGAGGGTCCCGGCGTACTCGAGAACCGTCCCGGGGACGGACGCTGTGCGGACCACCTCGGAGTCGCCGATCTGGTGCAGGTTGCCGAGCGAGTTGGTGGCGAGCGCGAGCCACTTCGCGAGTTCGCGCCGGCGTGCCTTGATCGTCGTACCGGGGTCGACGCCGCACTTCTCCAGTACGTCGATCGCCCGGCCCCAGAGCGAGTAGTTGAACTGGGCGTACGCCGTCGACTGCTCGTTGGTCGAGCCCTGGGTGTCGATCGACGTCTTGATCGCGCTGGTCAACCGATCCGCGGCGACCTTCTTCAGATCGCTCCGCCCGAGCGTGCAGCCAACTCCGAAGAGGGCAAGGCTCTCGTCGGTGCCGTGGTTCCAGTCACCGCTCCAGTTCTTCTGCAGGAACCACGCGTGGTCCAGCAGCGCCTTGTCCAGCCACGCGTACTCCAGCGGCAGCCGCGACACGTGCAGCCCGGACAACGTTGCCTGACGCAAACAAATCAGGACATTGGTCCGGTGCATCGTCGACTCGTACGCGCCGACGTCCGACTTCCACGAGTACGGGTTGTCCATCACCCAGTCACGCGCGATCGCGCTGACCCGCTGCAGCGCACGCCGATCGCCATTGCCGGCCGCAACGATTCCCTGGCCCAGCCAGCGGAGCGAGTGCAGCCACATGTACCAGCTGGGGTTCTTGTCCGGGTTCACCCGCCAGTTGATGTTTCCCTTGCCGTCGCCCACCTGGTACGGCGCCGTCGTACCCCACGTGAACGTGTCGCGATAGAGGTTGGCCAACGGGTTCGCGTGGTCGATCCCGCTGTACGCCGGGCACGTGTAGGTGGTGCGCTTCGCCGGCGTCGGCGGGGCGGTCGGAGGTTCGTGCGTTCGGACAACGGTCGGGTCCGGGGCGGCCTCCGGCTTCGAGCCGCCCCACGGGATCATCAGCGCGGTCGCCAGGACGGCGACGCTCGCCGCCAGTGCGATGGCGAGCCGGACCGTCGTTCCAGCTCTGCGGGGATGTCTCGCGGGCATTGCTCGTCCTCACCGCATGCCCCGGGCATGCCTGTTCTGGCCTAGACCTGAATCCGAGCCGAGCGGGTCCCTGGATTCCGGTCAGGTGGTTTGCGTGACACGCCTCGATTCCGCGGCGTGGGCGGGTGTTACTCGGTAGACGTCAAGCGGTCCGGAGAAGGTTGCATCCGGCATCGATCATGGTGCCGTCACTCCACATCCACGTACGTCGCCATTGGTCCCCCGAGGTCAGACTGTTTCCTCTGTCTGTCTAGATGCCGTGACTCTGGGAAAGGTTGTGCGGATCGCCGACTCCGGTTCAGGGGTGCTGGATCGCCTGCAGAATCAAGGCGTTGCGGGCCGACTGCCCGGCCGGGACTGTCGTGTGCCGGCCGTCCCGCAGGTCGGTCCGCATCCGCTCGGGACGTGCCGCGAGGAACTCGGCCCAATGCACGATCCGCAGGTTCCGGTAGCGCTCCTGGGCCTGGATCAACTGGAGATCGACCCACTCACTGTTGCGCTGATCGGCGACTTGCACAGAGGCTGGCTCGTCGGTCCGCGACACCTGGACGTTCACCCAGTACACGGTCCGGCTCGGCCCCGCGATCCGCAGCGCCCGATCGACCTGCGCGGCGAACGCCGGCGGGTCGAAGATGTCGTTCGAGCCGACCGCCATCACGATCCGATGCGGCAGCCCGTACGCGCGGGCCCACGCAGCCATGGCGTCGACGGCTGCCGAGGTCGGCTGACCGGCCCAGCTGTACTCGGCGAACGACGCACCTGTCCGCTGAGCCAGGAGTCGCCCGAGCGCCTCCCCATCCTGTACGGCGATGCTGTCGCCGAACAGCAGGACCCCGTCGGTCGCGACGACGTGGCGGACGTGCGCACCACTGGAGATCACCTTGGCGTTGGACCGCCAGGAACCGATCGTGCCCGACCCGTAGCCACCAGTGCTCGTGGCCGGCGCGGCGGCTTTCGCGTGGGCAGTGGGGGATTCGAGATGGATGAGCACAAGCAGCGTTGCGGTCAGGACCGCGACGATGACCGCGGACGTCGCCCCGCCCCGAGCGGTGGCGAGCGCATGATGCCGGAGCATGCGTGGACCTCCCTGTGACGCCGTACCCATCCTGATAACGCGGAAGGCCCCGCAGGGGTTGCCATCCTCAGGGACTGCCTTGCAGCGCGTCGGCGATCAGCTCGTTGCGCGCGGCCCGGCCGACCGGCTCACTGGTGTGGACACCGTCGCGCAGATACTTCCCCAGTCCGGCCGGCTGCGAGTTGAGGAACTCGGACCAGTGGATGATCTTCAGGTTGGGGTGGCGCGCCGCGGCTTCCTCCAGTTGCTGGTTGATCCACGCGCTGTTGCCCCGGTCGGCGGCCTGGACGTCGGCGCTCTGGCGGAACCGGCTCACCTCGACGTTCACCCAGTACACGGTCCGCTTCGGACCTGCGATCGCCATCGCCCGCTCCACCTGCGCCCCGAAGGCCGGCGGGTCGAAGATGTCGTTGGTGCCGAGCGCCATCACGATCCGGCTGGGCAGGCCGTAGTCGCGCGCCCAGTCCGCCAGCGCGTCGACCGCCGCGGACGTCGGCTGACCGGACCAGTCGTGGACGGCGATCGAGTCGCCGGTCCGCGTCGCGAGCAGTTGTTCCAGTGCCGGGCTGTCCTGGACGGCGATGCTGTCGCCGAACATGAAGACCCCGTTGAACGTCAGGACGTCCCGGATCTGGTCGTCGGGTGTGATCCGCCGGAGCAGGTTCTGCCACGGGCCGAGCGTGCCCGAACCGTAGCGGCCCGGTGGCACCGTGGTGGGGCCGGGGGGTGCCGCAATGAGGCCGGTGTCCGGGCCCGCGGCGCTCGGCGAGCGGGGCTCGAGCAGCACCAGCAGGCCACCGATCGCGGTGAACACGGCCAGCGTCACGACGATCGCCATGGCCGGAGCGATCACGGACTCATGGAGTCTGCTCCGCATACCCTCCACTCCCCCCAGTTTCGACATTCATCCTCATAACTTCTTAACGCGCTGAACCGTGGTATCCGTTGCAAACCTTCTCCATATATCAGATGCGGACAGGCCCGGAATGGTTGTCACACCCTGACCGACCGCGGACCGTACCCGCATCCCGCCGGACAGTAGCCGCCGCGCATCCCTCACTTAGTCATTGTCCGGAAACCCCGGATAGGTTCCACCCATGCCAGAAATCGACCAGCCCTCGAGCCCGGCCTGAGGATCGGCTGGGGGTCGCGAACTGTCGGCGGGCGGGTTTACTGTGCGGGCAAGAGGCCCCACCACCGGGTGCGGCCGGTTGGGGGAAGTGAGTTTCTGATGGCGGCTCGGCTCAATCCGTACATCCAGTTCGAAAGCAGCGCGCGAGCGGCGATGGAGTTCTACCAGAGCGTCTTCGGCGGTGAAGTGGCCTCGAACACCTTCAAGGAGTTCGGTGCGAGCCACGGCCCGGAGGACGACGACAAGCTGATGCACAGTCAGCTCGAGACGCCGAGCGGCTTCACGCTGATGGCGGCCGACACGCCGCAGGGCATGCCGTACAACCCGGGTGAGAACATCGCGATCAGCCTCAGCGGCGACGGCGACGAGCTCCGCGGGTACTACGAGAAGCTGTCCGACGGCGGCAAGGTCACCGTCCCGCTGGAGAAGCAGATGTGGGGCGACGAGTTCGGCATGGTCACCGACAAGTTCGGCATCAACTGGATGGTCAACATCGCCGCGGCCGGCTGACGCGCACCCGGCGCCGGTGCGCTCGCCTGCGGTCGGTGGGGTGATGCGGCCGGCGGACGGGCGGCGGATGCAGTGGTGGGAGGGCGGGGCGCCCGACGGCGTCCCGATCTTCTTCCTGCACGGCTGCCCGGACACACGACATGCCGCGTACGCCGGTGGCGCGGCGGCCCGGCGTAGCGGCGTGCGACTGATCGCGGTGAACCGCCCTGGCTACGGGACGTCGGATGCCTATGCCTCGACGCAGCTGTCCGTGGCCGACGACGTCGTGGCCGTCGCGGATCAGCTCGGGATCGACAGCTTCGCCGTGCTCGGGATGTCGATCGGCGGCCCGTACGCCTTGGCTTGCGCAGCGCGTCATCCGGACCGCGTGACGGCCGCGGGAGTGGCGGCGAGTCCGGGCAGTGTCCCCGAGTTGGACCCGCCGATCCACCGGGATGATCTCGGCCCCGAGGAGCTGGCGTTCTTCGCCCGGCTCGCCACGCTGCCACCGGACGACGCGGTCGAGGCGATGCGCTCCGGCTTCCAGACGTACGTCGACCAGCTCGATCCCGCCGACACGGACGACACAGCCTTGGCCGGACGCTTTCTCACAGAGCTGGACGCGCGCGACGCCGAGGTGATCAGCCGGCCCGGACCGGTCGTCGACGGCCGCGCGCTCGGCTCCGACGCCGCGGTCGCGGCCGCGGTCCGCGAAGCGCTGACGAACCCGGCCGGCTATCTCCGCGATGCCGCGATCTCCTTCAGATCCTGGCCTTTCCGCCCCGAGCGGATCACGTGCCCGGTCCTCCTCTGGTACGGCGACTCGGACGCGAACGCCTCGCCACGCAACGGGCACTGGCTCGCCGAGCGGATCCCGCGGGCGACTCTGGTGATCCGCGAGCAGACCACGCATCTCGCCGTACTGCACGAATATTGGGACGAGATCCTCGAGGCTTTGCGGCTAGCGTGAATCGCATGGGACTCAACGACCTGCTGTACGACCCGATCCGGCACAACAACTGGGCGACGAAGAGCCTGATCCAGTTCTGTCGAGCGCAGGACCTCACGCCCGAGCAGCTCGAGGTCACCGGCGTCGGCACGTTCGGTGGGATCCTGGCGACGCTCGATCACATCGTCCGCTGCGACGCCAGCTACGTACGGCGGATCGCCGACAGCCGGCTCGACTTCGTCGACGGCGAGCACGCGCAGGACTTCGACACGCTCGAGCGGTGGAACGACGAGGCCGGCGCGGTGTGGGAGGAGTTCCTGGCGAAGCCGATCGACGTCGAGCGGGTGATGATCGTCGACAACGACACCCGCGGGACGCGGGTCGGCATCTTCATCGCACAGGCGATCAACCACGCCAACCACCACCGCGAACAGGTCTGCGCGATCCTCACCGGCTTCGGCATCGAGCCCCCCGACATCCAGGCCTGGGAGTACGCCTGGCAGACCAACCGCATCTGGGACCTCCCCGCCGCCGAACAGCCCACCAGCTGACCCGCCGGCACCTGTCTCCCCGTTTGAGGGGCCGACCCCTCGAATTGCGGGTTGGCCCGCCGAAACTTGGCGGCCGAACCCGCCGATTTCGGGGTTGACCCCTCAAACGGGGACGCCGGGTCAGTCGAGGGTCTTGGCGATGAGACCGGCTTCGTAGGAGCCGCCGAGCTGGTTGAGGGTGACGGCCAGCCGGTTGGTGGCGTTGATCATCGCGATCACGGTGACGAGCGCGATGAGTTGGTCCTCCTCGTAGTGCTTGCTCGCCCACGCCCAGGTGTCGTCGGAGACGCCGTGGGTGTCGGCCAGGCGGGTGGCTTCCTCGGTGAGAGCCAGGGCCGCCTGCTCGGCCTCGGTGAAGACCGTCGAGTGGTGCCAGGCGGCGACCAGGCTGAGGCGGGTCGCGGTCTCGCCGGCTGCCGCGGCCTCCTTGACGTGCAGGTCGATGCAGTGACCGCAGCCGTTGATCTGGCTGGCGCGCAGCATCACCAGCGCCTGGGTGGTCTCCGGCAGGCCTGACTCCTGGACGGCCTGGTGAACGCCGAACATCCGCTTGCCGAGCCTGGCGCCGAGCTCGTTGCTCATCAGGTCGATACGGGGTTCCGTCATGATGTCCTCACTTGTGAGATCTACTGGACGAACACGAGATGCCGCCGGCCCGGCTGCTGTGACGTGACGAGCGCCATACCGATCGAGCTGTCACAGAATCCCGGCGGCCGGCATCTGGTGGGTGACAGCCGACGGCGCGAAGGAGCCAGCCATGACCGGTACGGACCGGGCCACCGAGGCGTTCGTTGCGCATCGCAACCTGCTGTTCACGGTCGCCTACGAGCTGCTCGGCTCGGCCGCCGACGCGGAGGACGTCCTGCAGGAGACGTGGCTGCGCTGGGTCGGCGTCGACCTCGACACCATCCAGGATCAGCGCGCGTACCTGGTCCGGATCGCGAGCCGCCAGGCGCTGATGCGGCTACGGACGCTCGGCCGCCGCAAGGAGTCGTACGTCGGTCCGTGGCTGCCCGAACCCCTGCTCACCGCGCCGGACGTCGCCGAGGACGTCGAGCTCGCCGACAGCGTCTCGATGGCGATGCTGCTCGTCCTGGAGACCCTCAAGCCGACCGAGCGGGCCGTGTTCGTGCTCCGGGAGGTGTTCGACCTGGAGTACGACGAGATCGCGGAAGCCGTCGACAAGAAGCCGGACGCGGTCCGGCAGATCGCCCACCGCGCCCGCGCCCACGTCGCGGCCCGCCGGCCGCGCGGGATCGTCTCCGCCGACGAGACCCGGGACGCGCTCGAGGCGTTCCAGCGCGCCATCAACACCGGCGACCTGCAAGGCCTGGTCGACATCCTCGCGCCGGACGTCGTCTTCCTCGGCGACGGCGGTGGCGTCGTCCAGGCCCTGCCCAAGCCGATTGTCGGCGCTGACAAGGTCGCCGGCCTGCTGGCGCTCGGGCTGCGCCGGCTGGGTCAGGCGTCGGTGGAGCTGACCCAGATCAACGGGCAGCCGGCCCTGATCCTCCGCTTCGACGGGGAGATCGACACCGTGACGGCCATCCGGCTCGAGGACGGCCTGATCACCGGCCTCTACGCCGTACGCAACCCTGAGAAGCTCTCCCGCCTGGAGCGGGAGATCACTCTGAGCCGCTGAGCCGCCGGACCAGCTCCGCCGACTCCGGGACCGGGGTCAGCGGAGTGCCGTGGGCCAGCCAGTTGCGGAGATTGTCGACGACCAGGTTGCCCATCGCGGTGCGGGTGGGCATGGTGGCCGAGCCGACGTGCGGGAGCAGGACGGCGTTCGGGAGGGTCAGGAGGTCGGGGTGGACCTTCGGCTCGTGCTCGAAGACGTCCAGGCCGGCGGACAGGATCGTGTTGGTGCGTAGGGCGTCGACCAGCGCCTGCTCGTCGACGACCGAGCCGCGGGAGACGTTGATCAGGATGCCGTCCGGGCCGAGCGCCCGCAGGATCTCGGCGTCGACGAGGTGCCGGGTGCCGTCGCCGCCGGGGATGACGATCATCAGGATGTCGACGTCACGGGCCATCTCGACCAGCGACGGGTAGTACCGGTAGCCGACGTCCTTGCGGCGGCGGTTGTGGTAGGCAACGGAGATGCCGAACGGCGTGACCCGGTCCGCGATCGCCTGGCCGATCCGGCCGAGGCCGAGGATGCCCATCCGGCGCCCGTGCATGGTTGCCCGGGTCAACGGATAGGGGCCGTCCTGCCACTTGCCCTCCCGCAGGTACCGCTCGGCCTGGGGCAGCTCACGGACGGCCATCAGCAGCAGCCCGAGGGCGGTGTCGGCGACCTCGTCGTCGAGCACGCCCGGGGTGTTGGTCACCACGACGCCGCGCTCGGCCGCGGCGTTCGCGTCGATCCGGTCGTAGCCGACGCCGAAGCTCGCCACGATCCGCACCGCGGGCAGCCGGTCGAGGAACGGGCCGTCGATCCGGCCGCCGCCGGTGGCGACGGCAACGATCTCGTCCCGGCGGGCCGCGAGAACGGCGTCCGGGTCGCTCTCCTCCCAGAGCCTGATCAACTCACAGTGGCCCTCCAGACCCTGCGCGACCGCCGGATACATCGGTCCTGGCATCAGCACCACTGGTAGTCCCACGGGGTTCTCCTCACCGATGTTCACCGCCACTTCCCGCTCAACCCTATTTCCTGTCGCCGGTCGGTACGACGATCGGGGGAGGAGGTCACCATGATCATCGACTGCGCTTACTACCGGGACGGTCGCCGACAGCACGTCGAGGCGATGTCGGTCGAGGACGCCGCCGCCAGCTGCAAGGCCGGCGGATTCGTCTGGCTCGGCATGTTCGAACCGACGGACGACGAGCTGACCCAGGTCAGAGAGAGCTTCGGCCTGCACGAGCTGGCCGTCGAGGATGCGCAGACGTTCCATCTCCGGCCCAAGGTCGAGCCGTACGAGGGCGACATCAGCCTGGCCATCCTGCGCACCGCCCGGTACGACGACGAGCGCGAGGAAGTCGACTTCGGCGAGGTGAGCGTGTTCGTCGGACCGGCGTTCGTGATCACCGTCCGCCAGGGCGTGGCCAGTGATCTGCACGGCGCCCGGATCCGGCTCGAGCAGCGCCCCGAGCTTCTGGAGGCCGGGACGAGCGCGGTGCTCTGGGCGATCCTCGACCAGGTGGTCGACGGTTACGGCCCGGTCGTCGCCGAGCTGGAACGCGACATCGAGCAGGTCGAGCAGACCGTGTTCGCCGGCTCGGTCGCGCCGACCGAGCGGATCTACTTCCTCCGCCGCGAGGTGACCGACTTCTACCGGGCCGTCCACCCGCTGCTCGCCGTACTCGCGACCATCGAACGCGGCGCGCGGGACACCGCACTGCTGCCGTACTTCCGCGACGTGCACGACCACCTGGTGCTGGTGAACGAGGAGGTCGCCGCGCAACGCGACCTGCTCGCCACCGTGCTGGAGGCGAACATGGCGGTGATCGGCGTCGAGCAGACCAAGGTCAGCGTCCGGCAGAACGCGACGATCGAGCAGCTGACCATCCTGGCCACGGTGTTCCTGCCGCTGACCTTCGTCACCGGGTTCTTCGGCCAGAACTTCGGCTGGCTGAACGAGCACATCGGCGCCGAGTGGGACTTCCTCGTGCTCGGCGTCGGCGGCCTGCTGGTGCCGTGCCTGGCCCTGGCCATCTGGTTCCGCCGCCAGCGAACCGCCCGCCAGTCAACCTGACCCCGGCTCGCTCACCGACACCGGTCTCTTGCGTCCGAAGATCTGAGGGCTATGACCCTCAGATCTTCGGACGCAGCGTCTACTCGGCCCAGCCGCCCAGGTTCAGGTCGGCGATGACGATGGGCTGGCCAGTGGCTAGCGACTGGTTGGCGGCGATGCCGACCGCGACCGCACGGACGCCGTCGTGGACGTCGGCGGCGCGACCGAGCGGGTCGTTGCCAGGACCCTGGAACAGGTCGGCGTAGATCAGGCGGTCACCGCCGCCGTGACCGCCGACGCCTCGGGGGATCTCGACCTCGACCGCGGGGGCCCAGTGCTTCTGCAGGACCAGCCGCTCGCCGTCGGACCGTACGTCGCCGGCGACCACGCGCTCGGATGGGTAGCTCGGGTCGATCTGGTCGTCGATCACCGCGGCCCGCTCGACGACCTCCAGCTCCGCGCGTCCCTCGGTGCCGTTGACCGAGACGCGGTACCCCTCCCAGGGGGAGTGGGCGTTGAGCGAGTAGCTCAGCCGGGCGCCGTTCGCGTACTCCGCGATCACGGACATGTTGTCCTCGATCGTGATCCCCGGACCGAACACGTCCTGGTCGCGACGGTAGCCGTCGTACTTCTCGCTCTCCCAGTACAGCTGCCGGTTGACCTCGTCGGTCCGCAGATCCAGCAACCACGGATCGTTGCCCGAGTCATCGATCGTGCCGCGCTCTGGTCGTTGCCCAAGACCACGGGTGGCCGCATTGCCGTCGCCGTAGAAGAACAGGCCGCCGGACGCGAACACCCGGGCCGGCGTCGAGGCGATCCACCAGTTCACCAGGTCGAAGTGGTGGGACGCCTTGTGCACCATCAGACCACCGGAGTTCTTCTTCTCGCGGTGCCAGCGGCGGAAGTAGTCCGCACCGTGCCGGGTGTCGAGCACCCACTGGAACTCGACGCTGGTGACGGTGCCGATCTCGCCGTCCGCGATCAGTTGCCGCAGCGCGCTGTTCCGCGGCGAGTAGCGGTAGTTGAAGGTCACCACCACGGACTTGCCGGACTCGGTCATCGCGTCGACGATCTGCCGGGTGCCGTCGGCATCGATCGTCAGCGGCTTCTCCACGATCACGTCCGCGCCGGCGCGCAGCAGCCGGGAGACGACCGCGGCGTGCGTGTAGTCGGGGCTCGTCACGACCACGCGGTCGACGGACTGCTCCTTGACCATCCGCTCCAGGTCGTCGGCGCCGTACTGCGGGAGCTCCGGACCGCCGAGTTCCTGGACGTACCGGTCGTGATACGCCAGGCGGCCCGGGTTCGGGTCGAGGAGAGCGACCAGCTGGGCCTCCTGCGGGTGATCCTCGAGGATCGCGCGGACGTAGGCCCGCGCTCGTGAACCGGTCCCGGCGACTGCATAGCGTCTGGGCACGACGACTCCTTCTACTCGTGTAGAACACGCACGCTAGCAATCGCTTTCCAGGCGGTCAAGGGTCGTACTATCGGCACATGCCGAAGGCCACCCCAGTCACCCGGAACGACGTGGCGCAGTACGCCGGGGTCAGCACGGCGGTGGTCAGCTACGTGGTGAACGAAGGCCCGCGGCCGGTCGCGCCGGAGACCCGGGACCGGGTGCTGGAGGCGATCCGCGTGCTCGGCTACCGGCCGAACGCGACCGCCCGTGCGCTCCGGATGGGCACCACCCGGACCTTCGGGCTGATCACTCCCGACGGCGGGAACCCGCTGTTCGCCGAGCTTGCCAAGGCGATCGACAAGGAGGCCGCGGCCCGCGGGTACGTCGTCCTTCAGACCGGAGCCGACGGCGACCCGGCCACCGAACAGTCGAAGATCGCCGAACTCCTGGTCCGCCGAGTCAGCGGCCTCCTCCTGGTCGCGCCCACCGAGGACTCCGACCTGAGCGAAACGGACGTCCCGGTGATCGCGATCAACCGCGTGCTGCCCACGGTGAGCTCAGTCCGACCGCAGTACCGCGAGGGAGCCCGTCGCGGCGTGGAGCACCTACTGGAGCACGGCCACCGGCGCATCGGTCTGGTGATCGGTGGTGGCCGATCGGGGGAACGCGAGTTGGGCTGGCGGGATGCGCTGCGGGCGGCCGGGCTCGAGGACGGACCGATCGCTCGCACCACCTTCAGCCGGCGGGGCGGGTATGACGCCGGCCGTGAGTTGCTCGCGGCAACTAATCGGCCGACGGCCGTCTTCGCCAGCTCCGACCTTCAGGCCGTCGGCGTCCTCCGCGCGATCCACGAGGCCGGCCTGCGCATCCCCGACGACGTCGCGGTCCTCGCCTTCGACGGCACAGCCGAAACGGAATACAGCTGGCCGCCGCTCAGCGTCGTACGGCAACCGCTGGAGCAGATGGCCCGCGAAGCCGTCAGTCGCCTGATCGACGGCCAGGACGCAGTAGAAGCGGTGACCTACCCCACCGACCTCATCCTGCGAAGATCCTGCGGCTGCTAGAGCGTGCCGAGGTCTTCGAAGATGAGGGCGGTGCGGGTGGCGAGGACCTCGGGGATCGCTTGGAGTTTCTCGAGGACTACGCGGCGGAGGCCTTCGTTGTCGGTGGCGCGGACCAGCAGGATCGCGTCGAAGTCGCCGCCGACCAGTGCCATGTGCTTGATCTCGGGGATTGCCTGGAGTTGTTCCCGAAGAGATCGCCAGGAGCTCTGGCGGAGGCTGAGTGTGACGTACGCCGACGTCGCGAGGCCCAGCTTGAGCGGGTCGACCGTGACGGTGAAACCGGTGATCACCCCGGTCGTGGTGAGCCGCTCGACGCGGGCGTACGCGTTGGCGCGGGAGATGTGCACCTGGTCTGCCAGGGCCCTGATCGAGAGCCGTCCGTCCCGCCCGAGCGCCTCGACGATCTGCCGGTCGACCTCGTCCAGCGCGGGGGCGACGACCATCTGTCCAGGACCGGCCCGGTGGACCATCACCTCGTCGGACATCGTGCCCCCTCATCAGGAGTGGATCGAGCCAAACGTCTCGTGATTCTTCCAGGTCTGGATCCGATTGGCCAGAGGGACGACGATGAGGGCACCGTCCGTCTCCTGCGCAGGAGGGTCCATGACCACCGTCGAGGAGCGATTGCTCCCGTCTGCGGAACCCGTCCGGTTGATCGACCAGGACGGCGTGCCGCACGCCAATCCGTCGTACCCGCTCCCCACCAAGGACGCGCTGGTCGACGGTTACGTTCAGTTGATCAAGGGGCGCCGGATCAACGACCAGGCCAGTGCGCTGGTCCGGCAGGGCCGGCTCGCCGTCTACCCGTCGTCGCACGGTCAGGAGGCCTGCCAGGTCGCGGCCACGATGGTGCTGCGCGACGGCGACTGGCTGTTCCCGACGTACCGCGACACCGTCTCGATCGTGAGCCGCGGCGTCGACCCGATCGAGACGCTGACGCTGCTCCGCGGCGACTGGCACTCCGGGTACGACCCGTACGCGCGCAACGTCGCGCCGCAGTCCACTCCGCTCGCGACTCAGCTCACCCACGCGGTCGGTGTCGCGCACGCGGCGCGGCTGAAGGGTGAGGACACCGTGGTGATGGCGCTCTGCGGCGACGGCGGGACCAGCGAGGGCGACTTCCACGAGGCGCTGAACTTCGCTGCCGTCTTCCACGCGCCGGTCGTCTTCTTCATCCAGAACAACGAGTACGCGATCTCGGTGCCGCTCGCCAAGCAGAGCGTCGCGCCGTCGCTGGCTCACAAGGGCATCGGGTACGGCGTCCCCGGCGAACGGGCCGATGGCAACGATTTGGCCGGGCTGCTCGCCGTACTCGGAGAGGCCGTGGCGAAGGCGCGGGCGGGGGAAGGCCCACAGCTCGTGGAGGCACACACCTACCGCGTGCAGGCGCATACGAACGCCGACGACGCGACCCGCTACCGCGAGGACGCCGAGGTCACGCCGTGGCTGGACCGCGATCCGATCAAGCGGCTCGAGACTTACCTCGCGGCGCAAGGGCTGCTCGACGATGCAGTCCGGGAGCGGGCGGAAGGTGCGGCGGCTGAGGTCGCGGATCAGCTTCGCGACGGGCTGATGCCGGAGCCTGAGGTGGACCCGGCGGACCTGTTCGCGCATCTCTACACGGAGCAGACGCAGCAGCTGCGGGAGCAGGCCGCGTTCCTGCGCGACGAGCTGGCGCGAGAGGAGGCCTGAGGTCATGACGCACATGAAGATCTCGATGGCCCAGGCGCTCAACCAGGCGCTGCGGGACGCGATGAAGGCCGACGACACCGTGCTGATGTTCGGTGAGGACGTCGGCGCGCTCGGCGGTGTCTTCCGGATCACCGACGGGCTGACCGCGGAGTTCGGCGAGGATCGTTGCTTCGACACCCCGTTGGCCGAGTCCGGGATCGTCGGGATGGCGGTCGGACTGGCGATGAACGGGATGCGGCCGGTGGTCGAGATGCAGTTCGACGCGTTCGGGTACCCGGCGTTCGAGCAGATCGTGTCGCACGTCGCCAAGATGCGGAACCGGACCCGCGGCCGGATCACGCTGCCGATGGTGATCCGGATGCCGTACGCCGGCGGGATCGGCGGCGTCGAGCACCACTGCGACTCGTCCGAGAGCTACTACGCGCACACGCCCGGTCTGACCGTGGTCGCCCCGGCTACAGTCGCGGACGCGTACACGTTGTTGCGCAAGGCAATCGAGTTCCCCGACCCGGTCGTGTTCATGGAGCCGAAGAAGCTCTACTGGGCCAAGGAAGAGGTCGACCTGACCGAGGACCAGCCGGGCATCGGGACCGCCGTCGTACGGCGGGAGGGCGCCGACGCGACGTTGATCGCGTACGGTCCGACGGTGCCGGTCGCGCTGGAGGCGGCCGAGGTCGCGGCGGCCGAGGGACGGCAGCTGAGCGTGGTGGATCTGCGGTCGATCGTCCCGTTCGACGACGAGACGGTCTGCGCGGCAGTACGCCGTACCGGCCGGGCGGTCGTGGTCGCGGAGGCGAGCGGGTTCGCGAGCGTGTCGTCGGAGATCGTTGCCCGGGTCACCGAACGGTGCTTCCACTCGCTGGCCGCGCCGATCCGGCGGGTGACCGGGTTCGACATCCCGTATCCGCCGCCGAAGCTGGAGAAGTACCAGTTGCCCGGCGTGGACCGGATCCTCGACGCGGTCGACGACCTGCAGTGGGAGGATTCGTGAACACGTTCCTCCTCCCGGACCTCGGCGAAGGTCTCACCGAGGCCGAAATCGTCCGCTGGCTGGTGAAGGTCGGCGACGTGATCACCGTCGACACCCCCATCGCCGAGGTCGAAACCGCCAAGTCCATAGTCGAGCTCCCCTCGCCCTACGCCGGCACCGTCGAAGAACTCCACGGCGACCCAGGCACGACCATCCCGGTCGGCAAACCCCTCATCACCATCGCCGAGGCGAGCCGGACGGCCCAGCCCAACGCGGGCGAGGCCTACCGTCAGGAGGAACGTGCCGGCTCTGGCAACGTCCTGATCGGCTACGGCACCGGAGCCGGGGCCGCATCGGGTCGCCGGCGCAAGCCCCGCCCCGCGGCGACGGTTTCCGGAACATCACTGCCACCCAGCGCAAACAATGTTCCGGAAAGCGGAGACGCGCCGCGGGTGCCGTTGGTGATCTCGCCGTTGGTACGTCGGCTCGCGCGGGATGCCGGCGTGGATCTGAAAGGTCTGACCGGGTCGGGTGAGGGCGGTCTCATCGTGCGGCGGGACGTGGAGTTGGCGATCGCTCGCCGGCTGGGCACCGAGGAGGTCCAGGCCGAGGTGCGGCCGGTGACCATCGCGCAGAGCTCCCGGACCGGGTTGGCGGAGTTGCGGCGAGAGCCTATGAGTGGGTTCCGGAAGGCTGTCGTGGCCACGTTGAGTCGTAGCCGGGCGGAGATTCCGGAGGCGACCACCTGGGTGGACGTGGATGCGACCGCGCTGGTCGAGCTGCGCGAGTCGTTGCGCTCGGCAACCGATGGCGGGCCGGGGCTGCTGGCGTTGATGGGGCGGTTCGTGGTGGCGGGGCTGCTGAAGTATCCGGAGTTGAACGGGTACGTCGACACCGAGCGGGAAGAGCTGGTGCAGTACGACGGCGTCAACCTCGGCCTGGCCGCCCAGACCGACCGCGGGCTCGTCGTACCGGCGGTGGCCAACGCGCACCGATTGACAACGCGGGCTCTGGACGCGGAGATCCGGCGGCTGACCGAATCCGCGCGCGCCGGCCGGCTCACGCCGTACGAACTCGCCTGCGGGACGTTCACGCTGAACAACTACGGCAGCTTCGGAGTGGATGGCAGCGCGGCGATCATCAACCACCCGCAGGTCGCGATCCTCGGTGTCGGCCGGATCATCGACCGGCCGTGGGTGGTCAACGGTGAACTCGCGATTCGCAAACTCACCCAGCTGTCCCTCGTCTTCGACCACCGCGTGTGCGACGGCGGCACGGCAGCCGCCTTCCTCCGCTTCGTCGCGGACGCCTTCGAGAACCCGGCCTCGGCCTTCGCGGACCTCTAAAAGTTGTCCGCGATTGCCGCTAGCGTGGCGGTATGGCCAAAGCTCCGGCCGACAAGGTTGCCCTGTTCGACGTGCTCGTCGAACTGTTCCCGGACGTCGAGCGGAAGGGCGCCGGGTTCCCGTACACCTCGGCCAACGGCAACATGTTCTCGATCCTGAACGAGAACGGCACGCTCGCGCTGCGACTTCCCGCGGCTGAGCGTGACGCGTTCCTGACCAGGTACGACACGACACTCAACGTCGCCTATGGCGTGGTGCAGAAGGAATACGTGGTCGTGCCCGACGCGCTCCTGGCGAACACCGATGAGTTGCGCGAGCACTTCGCGGTGAGCGTCGCGTACGCCCGATCGCTCCGGCCGAAGCCAACGACCCGCAAGAAGGCCACGGCCGGCAAGAAACCCACGACCCGGAAGAAGCCGGCGGGTTAGGAGAGCTCGCGCGGGCGGAGGCCGATCAGGATGACGCGGAGGCCCGAGCTGAAGCGGGCCTCGGGTCCGGCCAGGCTCTCGCGGTTCAGGTAGGACGCGAGGCTGGCCGCGTCGACTCCGAGCGCACCGCCGGCCTCCCGTGCCCACCGGAACTCGTCCATGCCACTGCGCCGGATAACCGCGGCCCAGGCCGAGTCGGTGACCGCGGACCCGACCAGGTAGTGGAAGATCGCCGACACGGCCGAGTCCAGGTACGCGCCCTTGAACCCGGCCGACTTCAGGATCGCCTGCACCCGGTCGGTCAGCGCCTGGTAGTTCGGCCCGAGCCCGGCATGCGACGGAAGCAACTGCGACGCCCACGGGTGCATCCACAACGCGTGGTACGCCGCCTCGACGACCACGGTCACCTGGTCACGCCAGTCGCCCGCGCCCTCCGGCACCTGTGCATCCGCGAGTACTTCGTCAACGGCGAGCTCGAGCAGATCGTTCTTGTTCGCGATCCGCCAGTACAGGGCCGAGGTCGCGGCGGTCCCGAGCTCGGATGCCATCACCCGCATCGAGAACGTGTCCAGACCAACGCGGTCCAGCACCTTGATCGCCGTACGGACGATGTCGCCCCGACTCAGCCGCGCGCGCGTCGGCTCCGGCTCGTCCCGCAACCACACCGACCCGAGCACCGTCTTCTGATCCGCCTCGCGCGTCACCCGCGAGAGCATAGCGAAACCACTGTTCTTCGTTAAGGAACACTGTTTCAGCGGCGTGTCGGGCCTGCACAGCTTGCGCATGACACCTCAGCGCCTAAGAATGCCGGGGTCGAGGGGGCGTGGTCCGGGGGGACCACCGACGACGCAGCCGGTCATCCGACCGGCCTCCGACAACGCGTGGGGAAGACTTGTGAACGACGAATCTGTCGACGGGCGCGTGAAATCGCCGCGCTCGCGAGCGGTCGCATTGCTGGGTGGAGCCGGCGCGCTGGCGCTGGTCCTGGGCGGTGTCACGTTGGCGCTGGCTCCGTCGGCATCGGCCAGCGGGGACATCATCGAGGGCAACCCGACCTGCGCCGACGTGATCCCGGGCTCGATCGAGATCGCGTTCGACGGGGAGGGCGACAACCCGCCGGCGCCGGGCGAGAAGACCGTGGACGGCGTGACAGTGAGCTGGACCACGCGCACACTCGGCGAGGACGACCCGGACCACAACGGCGATCAGACCGGCGGCCAGCAGGTCGACTTCACCGCGACGGGCGGCACCGTGCGGGGCGCGCTGGTCAACTCCGCGATCGACGGCGGTGGGCACGCGGCGAACTACTTCAACTTCCAGCCGGCCGGAGTCACCTCGTATAACGGCCTGCACGCACCGGTGCAATCGTCCACCGGGAAGTACTACGTGATCGGCAACCTCCGATTCTGCGTCGCCAAGCCGGTCGTCACGCCGACGCCGACGCCGACGCCGACGATGACGCCGACCGAGTCCCCGTCGGAGACGCCAAGCGAGACGCCTTCGGAGACGCCGTCCGAGACGCCTTCGGAAACGCCGTCCGAGTCGCCTTCGGAAACGCCGTCGGAGTCCCCGAGCGAGTCGCCGTCGGAGTCGCCGAGCGAGTCGCCGTCGGAGTCTCCAAGCCAGTCGCCGTCGGAGTCGCCGTCGGAGTCGCCGAGCCAGTCGCCGTCCGAGTCGCCGAGCGCGACGCCGTCCAGCTCGCCGTCGGAGACCCCGTCGGTTACGCCGTCGGACAGTCCGACCAGTTCGTCGAGTTCGCCGGTTGTGGTGCCGACCGAGGTCGACGCCGGTCAGTCTGGTGGGTTCAAGCTCACCTCCGCGATCACCGCTCACCAGAGCAGCTGGGGTATCGCCCTGCTCCTGCTTGGTGGGGTGCTCGTGGCCGCCGGCATCCTGAAGTCACGGCAGACCCGCGGTCAGCACGCGGCCTGACATGTCCGAAGAGCGTCGCCGCCCGGGTCGCGCTCGGTCGTCATGGTTGACGATCGCGGCTCTGGCGGCCGGCGCCGCACTTCTGCTGGTTGGTGGATTCCTGCAGTTCACCGGCGGCAAAGCTGACGACGGCCGCCAACCGGCGGCCGTCGGCCGGCCCTCCGCGTCAAGCCACTCTCCGGGTACGGCGTCCGCCGTGCCCGGGAAGCCGTCGACGCAAACTGAGAGTCCACGGCAGAGCACGCCACCGCCGGAGGTCCGGAGTACCGCACGGCTCAAGCCTGTGGACCCGATCAAGGTGTCTGTGCCCAGTCTCGGTGTCTCTGCCCGCGTGCTCGGGATCCGCGCCCGCGGCGGCACGCTGATACCACCGTCGAACCCACTGCTCGTCGGCTGGTGGTCCGACGGCGCCCGGCCCGGCGCAGCTAAAGGCTCAGCGATCATCACAGGGCACACGGTGCATACCGGTGGTGGTGCCTTCGACGACCTGGACCGGCTGACCGCGGGCGACGCGGTCACAGTGACCACCGGTCGAAGCACCATCAAGTATCTGGTCGCGTCGGTGACCGTCTACCGCAAGAAGGCGCTGGCCAAGCAGGCTGCCCGCCTCTTCGACCAGACCGTCCCTGGCCGGCTCGTCCTCGTCACCTGCGAGGACTGGGACGGTACGGCGTACCTCAGCAACGCCGTAGTGATCGCGACCCCCAAGAAGTAGGTGGCCGGTCCCCGTGGACCGGCCACCATGAGTGAGAAGAGTCGTCCTGCCGCGGCGACTGGTGCAAGCGCTTGACAGGGGCACATCGGTGACGGGTCATGGCTGTGTCACGCGACCAAAGTCATGACGCCGTGGACCTCGGTACGACGACCTGACCGGCGTACCGGCGAACACTCGAAGCTATGACCGCATCGCGTATCGACCGGGCCCAGTTCCTCCGACGCGCGGCCGCCCTCGGCCTGTTCGCGACCACGACCGGCATCACGACGACCGGCATCACCACGGCCGCGACCGCCTCCGCCGCCGTACGACGCAAGCTCGAGCTCAAGGGGGTCGCCTACGACACCGGGACCGGGTTCCTCGGCGACGACAGCCGGATGCTGTGGCGGAGCAGCATCATGCGCGGCGAGATCCACGCGGTCCGCCACCGGCTGCACGCGAACTGGGTCAGCATCTACGGCAGCGACGTACGCCGCCTCACCGACACCGCGACCGCCGCACTGGAACAGGGGCTGACGGTGTCGATCCAGCCGCGGTCTTTCGACGAACCGCAGGCCGACGAACTGGAGAAGCTGCGCAAGGTCGCGGTCGAGGCCGAGCGGTTGCGGCGCCGCTACGACCAGGAGGTGATCCTGGTGATCGGGTGCGAGTTCATGCTGTTCACGCCGGGCATCGTGCCTGGTGCGACCTTCTTCGAGCGGGTCGAGTACCTGACCAAGGGCGAGTTCGACCTGGCCGAGCTGCAGCGGAAGTTCCGCGCCTTCACCGCCCGGATGGTGAAGGTTGCCCGCAGCAACTTCAAGGGCCGGATCACGTACGGCGCCGCGTCCGACCTGGAGCGGGTGGACTGGTCCCTGTTCGACCTGGTCGGGCTGGACTACTACTCGTACCACGCCGACCGCGCCGGTCACACCCAAGAGCTGGCGCCGTTCCGTCGCTGGGGCAAGCCGATCGTGATCCTGGAGTTCGGGTGCTGCACCTTCACCGGCGCGGCCGAGCTGGGCGGGATGGGGTGGGACATCGTCGACTACAGCGGCGATGTACCGGTGATCCCGCCGCAGTACGTCCGCGACGAGCACGAGCAGGCCGACCACCTTGCGAACATGCTTGGCGTCTTCACTGCCGAGGGGTTCCTCGGCGCGTCGCCGTACACCTTCATCTCACCCGACGCCCCACCGCCCGCATGACCGGCCCCATGACGAGGACGTCGTCGCCTTCAGCCTCTGCAAGGTCCTGCGCGACCACGATGCGGATTCGGCCTCGCCGTACCGCTGGCAACCGAAGAAGTCGTTCCACGCTGTCAGTGCCTTCTATGGGCGCTCGTGACAGTCTTCGGGGATGTCTGAACACCTGGGTGTCTACAGCGACTGGATCGAGCACGCGAGTGCGCCGGCTGCCCGCGCGGCGAGCTTGCCGGCGAGTCAGCAGGTCCGCGACGTCGTCCGGCGGATGGTCTCGACCGCCGGCACCGCGGACGGCCCGTCTGACGTCGAGGTCGAGCGACGCTGGACGGCCGGCGGCCTGATTGGTGAGGAGATCTCCTACTCGGTCGGATTCGGCCCACGGACGCACGCCTATGTGCTGAAGCCGGCCGACGCCACTGGACCGCTTCCGGGAGTACTCGCGCTGCACGGCCACGACGGCTTCAAGTACTACGGCAAGGAGAAGATCGCCGACACCGATCAACCACCGTCCGCCGCGGTCAGGGCACTGCGAGACAGCCTGTACGAGGGCCGGGCCTTCGCCAATGACCTGGCCGCGCAGGGGTACGTCGTTCTGGTGCCGGACGTCCTCGCCTGGGGCAGCCGCCGGTTCCCGCTGGAAGACATGCCGCCGCAGATCACGGCGGGTGTGGATCTCGATGTAACGGAGGTCGGCAACGATCTGCGGGCAACCGCCGCGTACAACGCCGCCGCAGGCCATCACGAACACCTCGTCGAGAAGTACTGCACCCTCCTCGGTACGACGTTCGCCGCCGTCGTCACCCGGGAGGACCGGATCGCACTCGCCTGCCTGCTCGGCCGCGACGACACCACCGACCGGACCGCGAGCATCGGCCTGTCCGGCGGCGGGTGCCGGTCCGCGTTGCTGCGGGCAACGAGCAGTGAGCTGACCGCCGCCGTGGTGGTCGGGATGATGGGCACGTACAACTCGCTGCTCGACCGGAACGTCGTCAGCCACACCTGGATGCTGATGCCGCGGCTGTTGCCCGCCGAGGTCGACTGGCCGGATGTCGCGGCCTGTCAGGCACCGGCGTCGCTGCTGGTGCAGTACAACCGGCAGGACGAGCTCTTTCCGCTGGACGGAGCCACCGCCGCACACGACCGGATCGCGGCGCATTATGCGGCCGCCGGCGCCGCGGCGTCGTACACCGGTCAGTTCTTCGACGGCCCGCACAAGTTCGACCTCGCGATGCAGGACGCGGCGTTCACCTGGTTGCGTGAGTCCTTGTGAGGCTGCCCGGAGAGAGCGGGCTGGTGGCCGGTTCCTGACGTCACACTGGCGCTCGGCGTACCGGACCGGCCAGGGTTGATGGCAGTCGAGGGAACGGGAAGGGCGTATGACGAACAGCAACGCCGGCAAACACACCGAGTCGACCGGCTTCCAGGAGCAGGCGCCGTACGACGAATCGATCGACCTGCGCACCGATTTCGTGATGGTCTACGGCCTCAACGACACAACGCCGGAGCGGATCGCCCGCTGGCGCGAGGCCGGGTATCGCGTCCATCTGATGACCGGCATCTCGTGGGGCACCTATCAGGACTATCTGGATGGACGGTGGGACGGCTCCGACCACTGGGCCGACGCGCAGACCGCGGGCGACGGATCGCCGATCCTGCACGGTCAGAGCACCGACATCCCGTACATGGTCCCGACGTTCAGCTTCACCGAGTACCTGGTGCAGAAACTTCGCCCGATCATCGAACTCGGTGTCGAAGGCATCCACCTCGAAGAGCCGGAGTTCTGGGCCCGCGCCGGCTATTCGAAGTCGTTCAAGCGGGAGTGGCAGGCCTTCTTCGGTGAGCCGTGGCAGCCCCCGCACAGCACCGCCGAAGCGCATTTCCGCTCCGGGCAGCTCAAGCAGCACCTGCTCTCCCGCAGTCTCGACCGGGTCACCTCCGTGCTGCAGGACGCAGCCCTCCAGCAGAGCCGCCAGGTGCGCTTCTACGTCCCCACGCACAGCCTCCTGAACTACACCCAGTGGCAGATCATCAGCCCCGAATCACGGCTCCGGACGCTGCCCTCCATCGACGGCGCCATCGCGCAGGTGTGGACCGGAACCTCCCGCACGCCGAACGTGTACGCCGGAAAGGTCGCCGAGCGCACGTTCGAGACGGCGTACCTGGAGTACGGCATCGCCCAGGACCTCACCCGCGGCACCGACCGTCGGATCTGGTTCCTGCACGACCCGATCGAGGACCACCCGGACCGCACCTGGGAGGACTACCTGGCCAACTACCAGCGCACCCTCGTCGCCTCGCTGCTGCACCCGGGCGTCTCGCGGTACGAGGTCGCGCCGTGGCCGAACCGGATCTTCAACCGCCCCTACCTGCGCGAGGGATCCACGGAACGGCAGCCCATCCCGCCGGACACCGCCACCAGCTACCTGATCGCCATGAACAGCCTGCGCGACCTGGACCAGCCTGACGTGCGCTGGGCCAGCGAAGGCCCGCGAATCGGGATCGCGCTCTCGGACACCGCCATGTTCCAGCGCTGGGCACCCGGTGGCGAGAGTGGACATTACGACGGCCTGCAGGACGCGCTGGCGCTGGAAGGCCGCGAGCAGTTGCACTTCTCCGACTTCTACGGTCTGGCTCTGCCACCGCTGTACGACGGGCAGCGGGTCAGCCCAGTCCAGCTGGAGAACGTGATCGACACTCCCGACGCACTGGACGATGTCGACGTACTCGTCCTGAGTTACGAATTCCAGAAGCCGCTGGCGCCCAGCATCCATTACGCGCTCGCCGGGTGGGTCAGCCGCGGTGGCAGTCTCCTGTACGTCGGCGGCGGCGCCGATCCGTATCACGAGATCCGCTCCTGGTGGACCGGTCGCTACCACACCTGCGCCGACCACCTGGCCGAGGCGCTGGGCGCGGACCGCGACAGCGACGGCGTTCAGCCGATCGGTAAGGGCCGGGTTCGATTCCTTCCGTCCCGGCCGGCCGGCTTCACTGAATCACCGGAACGCGCCGCCGAGCTGGTCGCGGCGATCCGCGAGTTGGCCGAAGCGGGCGGTCACACCTGGGAGTCCACCAACTGGCTGTCGGTGCAGCGTGGTCCGTACCTCGTCGGAGCCGTGCTGGAGGAGGCCGGCGGCTCGCATGTCGTCGAGGGCAGCTACCTCGATCTGCTCGACGCGCAACTGGGCATCGTGCGGAAGCGGGAACTAGGCCCGGGTCAGCTGACCTGGTTCCGCGATCTGACCTTCGACGAGGAACCGGTGCTGGCCTCCGCCGGCCGGGTCGTGGACTGGCAGGCCGACCAGGCCGGGATCCGCTACGGCTGTGAGGCTCCGCGCGGGGTGCAGGTGACTACCGCGCTGCGCGTTCCGGCCGAGCCGGCGGCCGTCCGGGCTGACGGCGCCGACGTCACCGACCTGCGGTACGACGCCGAGGTCGGTGTGCTGTGGCTGCGGCATCCCGGCGTTCCCGCCGGGACACGTGTCGAGATCAAGTTCTGATTGCTTCAGGCAACAGAGTTGAAAGCGGAGCGGCGGTCCGGCGTCGGTCCAGCAGGCCGCTGATCAGGGCGACCATCAGGCCGGAAACGGCCAGCGCGGCGCCGACCCAGTTGGGCGCGGTGTAGCCGAGGCCGTGCTGGATCGTCAGCCCGCCGAGGTACGCGCCGATCGCGTTGCCCAGGTTGAAGGCGGCGATGTTGGCCGCGGACGCCAGCGCCGGAGCGCCTTTCGCCTTGTCCATCACCCGCTTCTGCAGCGGCGCGACGGTGGCGAACCCGGCCGCGCCGAACACGGCGATCGTGACCGCGGACGGCACCTTGCCGTGCGCGGTGAAGACGAACACGACCAGTACGGCGGCCAGCAGCGCCAGGATCACGGAGAGACTCGGCATCAGCGACCGGTCCGCCGCCTTGCCGCCGAGCAGGTTGCCGACGACCAGACCGACACCGAAGAGCACCAGCAACCAGGTCACGGCGCCGGCCGAGAAGCCCGCGACCTCGGTCATCATCGGCGCGATGTAGGTGAACGACGCGAACACCCCGGCGAACCCGAGCGCCGTCATCGCCAACGCCAACCACACCTGCACACTCTTGAACACGGCCAACTCGCTCCGCAGCCCAGGACCCTCGGACGTGTCCTGCCGAGGGACGAGGAACACGATGCCGAGCAGCCCGATGACACCGAGCGCGGTCACGGCCCAGAACGTCGACCGCCAGCCGAACTGCTCGCCGAGTGCGGTCCCGCCCGGAACGCCGAGCACGTTCGCCACGGTCAGGCCGGTGAACATGAGCGCGATCGCACTCGCCTGTTTGGCCTTCGGCACCAGCGATGCCGCGACCACCGAGCCGACGCCGAAGAAGGCTCCGTGGGACAGCGCAGCCACGATCCGTCCGGCCATCAGAACGCCGTACGACGGAGCGACCGCGGCGACCAGGTTGCCGGCGATGAAGACGCCCATCAGCGCGATCAGCACGGTCTTGCGGGACACCCTGGACCCGATCGCGGTGAGCAGTGGAGCGCCGACCACGACGCCGAGTGCGTAGCCGGAGATGAGCAGGCCGGCGGACGGGATGCTGACCCCGAAGTCCGTCGCGACCTCGGGCAGCAGGCCCATGATGACGAACTCGGTGGTCCCGATCCCGAAAGCGCCGATAGCTAGCGCGAGCAGAGCCGCAGGCATAGCTGGTCGTCTCCTTCGAATGTAGTCTTATGACTGTTACCGGCGTGTGCGATAGTTGCACACGCGGGCTATTGCACAAGCGCTATGATTGCGCATGCAATCGTGAAGTTCAAGTGGAGGACTCGTGGGCCTACCGGATGACGCCGCCGAGGCGCGGGCGCAGGGGTGGCGGACCCTGGCCGCTCTGCATGCCCGGATCGAGGACGAGCTGGAGCGCGCGCTGCAGAAGCAGCACGGCCTGTCCGTGAGTGAGTACAGCGTGCTCGACGTACTGGCGCGGCAGGACGACTACCACCTGCGGATGAACCAGCTGTCCAACGCGGTCGTGCTGAGCCAGTCCGCTACCACCCGGCTGGTCAACCGGCTGGAGGACCGCAAGCTCCTGCAGCGATACCTGTGCCCGACCGACCGCCGCGGCATCTACACCGAGGTCACCAAGGCCGGTCGCGACCTGCTCGACCAGGCCCAGCCCACGCATGACGCCGTACTCACGGCCGCCCTGGAGAAGGCCGCGGAGCTGCCCGAGCTGGCTCCGCTGGTCGGTGCGCTGGACAGGCTGACGATGAAGGTCTGAGATGGCCCGCCGGTACGACAATCGGAAGCTCTACATCTGGTTGATGGGCAGTTGCCTGGTGCTGATCGGCCTGGCCTGGTTCGTCGTGCGCTTCTTCTCGGTGCCGGTGGCGATCGGGATGAGCGCGGTCGCGGCCGTGCTGCCGCCGATCGCGGTCATCGTGGCCAACTGGGGTCAGGACTGAGCCCCGGGGTGGGATCCAAGTAGAGGTGCCGGACCATCGGGAACTCCCGGCGGACGTCAGTGTCGACCTGCTCGGCCAGTTGCTCGATCGCGGAGCCGGTGGTCCGCATGTCGGCGAGGTCGACCGTCGCCACCACCAGGACCCGGTCCGGCGCCAGTCGCAGACTGAGCAGCTCCAGGACACCTTCGATACCTGGCGTGCCGCTGATGATGCCGCGGATCTGCTGCTGGACCGTGTCGGCGACCGAGTGTGCCGCCTCGGCCAGGAGTGCGGTCGACCCCGACAGCAGGCCGGCGACGACCTTCGCGATCGCGATCGCGAGGTTGGCCGCGCCGGCCAGGAGGACTGTGCTCTCGGACTCTTCTGCCATCAACTCCGCGTGCCCGCGGCCCCGCTGCTCCAAACCAGAACGTCGATGAACGCCGCGGCGAGCGGGTCGGGCTCACCCCGGGTGTACGCCGTGAGCGTGCGGCAGACGCGTGGTTCCGGGTGCAGGACGTGACCGTCGAAGTCCTTGGGCAGGATGTTGTCGGGGACGAGCGCAGGGCCGAGGCCCGCGGCGGCGAGGGCCGGTGCGGCGGCCGTCTGCTCGGTCCGTACGGCGACCCGCGGTTCGAAACCTGCTTGTGCACAAGCGAGATCGAGTACGTCGGCCAGTCCGTGGCCCGGGGTGTAATGGACCCAGGCGCGGTCGGCCAGATCCTTCATGCTGACGGTGTCGCCGACGGCCGCGGGATCGTCGGCCGCGACCACCACGACGAGCTCCTCGGTCCCGAGCGTGCGGCTGACGCCCGTCCAGCCGGCCGGCTCGGGGCCGACGGCGAGATCGGCCTGGCCGGCGTTCATGGCCTCGACGAGCTCGTCGGTGTGCCGGTGCTCGAACAGCCGGATACCGACGTCCGGGTAGGCCTGTCGCCAGCTTCGCAGTGCCTTCGGGAGCACGCCCAACGTGATCGAATACAGGGTCGCGATCTGGAGCTCGCCGACCTCCAGCCCCGCCGCTTGCCGCGCGGCGCAGCGGGCCCGGTCCGCGTCGGCGAGCGCTGCGCGGGCGTGGGGGAGCATGGCGCGGCCGGTCGGGGTGAGCCGGACGTTGCGGGGGAGCCGCTCGAGTAGCGGCCCACCGGCCGAGCGCTCCAGGGTGCGGATCTGGTGTGACAGTGCCGGCTGCGTCACATGCAGCAGCTCGGCGGCCTTGGTGAACGACCCCTGGTCGACCACGGTCACGAGGTATTCGAGCTGCCGCAGCGTTGTCATGATCTGAGCTTATGACATCAGTGAAAACTATGTCTTTGTCTTATCCGCGCAGGTCAGGCAGGCTGTCAGGCATGGAAAAGGTCGCATTGGTAGTCGGTGCCCGTGGGGTGATCGGGACGAATCTGGTCGAGCATCTGTCGTCGTTGCCGGACTGGCGGGTGATCGGGCTGTCCCGCCGCCGCGGGGTCGACGTGCCCGGCCGGGTCCGGCATGTCGCCGTCGACCTGCTCGATCCGGACGACACCCGGGCGCAGTTGGCCGGGCTGTCCGAGGTCACCCATGTGTTCTACGTCGCGTACCAGGACCGTCCGACCTGGGCCGAGCTGGTGGCGCCGAACCTCGCGATGCTGGTCAACGTGGTGGACGCGATCGAGCCGGTCGCGCGCGGTCTCCAGCACGTCAGCCTGATGCAGGGCTACAAGGTGTACGGCGCGCACCTCGGACCGTTCAAGACGCCGGCCCGCGAGGACGATCCGCCGCACCTGCCGCCGGAGTTCAACGTCGACCAGCAGCAGTTCCTCGAGGACCGGCAGCAGGGCAGGTCCTGGACCTGGTCGGCGCTGCGCCCCTCGGTCGTCGGTGGTGTCGCCCTCGGCAACCCGATGAACCTGGCGGTCGGGATCGCCGTCTATGCGTCGATGTCGAAGGAGCTCGGCGTACCCCTGCGGTTCCCGGGCAAGCCTGGCGCGTACGACGCTCTGCTGGAGCTGACCGATGCCGGATTGTTGGCCAAGGCAACGGTCTGGGCGGCCACCGCGCCGGCCGCGGCGAACCAGGCGTTCAACATCACGAACGGCGACCTGTTCCGCTGGAACGAGCTGTGGCCGAAGCTGGGCGCCTGGTTCGGGCTGGAAGTCGCTCCGCCTCTGCAGCTGTCGTTGACAGACGTGATGGCCGACAAAGAGCCCTTGTGGAAGGAGATGCAGGCGAGGCACGGCCTGGCCGCGACCTCCTTCGCCGAGGTCTCGTCCTGGCCGTTCGCCGACTTCGTCTTCGGCTGGGACTACGACTTCTTCGCCGACTCGTCCAAGGCACGCCGCGTCGGCTTCCACGAGTACGTCGACACCGAGCAGATGTTCTACGACATCTTCACCGACCTCCGGCGCCGGCACATCATCCCGTGACCAGGTGATCCACTCCGGTCACGGGGCCTCCCGTCCTGGACTGAGGAGCGGAGGGAGCGAAGCGACCAGAGCGACGAGGGAAGGGCGGGAGTGAAAGCCCCATGACCCGCCGTGCCGGAGGCGCGGCCGAAAGCACAGCGACCGGAGCGACGAAGGAAGGACGGGAGCCAAGGCCCCGTGACCGCGCCGCGCCGAAGGCGCGGCAATTGATATGGCATGCTCCGGGCTGTGGCGGCGATGGGTGCGGGTAGGTTGCTCGGAACGAATCTGCGGGCGCGGCGGGACGAGCAGGGCATCTCGCTGTCCGAGCTGGCGCGCCGGTCCGGGATCGCGAAGGGGACCCTGTCGCAGCTGGAGTCCGGGGCGGGGAACCCGACGATCGAGACAGTGTTCAGTCTGTCGAACGCTCTGGGAGTCCCGGTATCGGCCCTGCTGAGCGAGTCGCCGACCGCGGACCTGGTGCTGGTGCGGTCCGCGGACATCGACGTACTGTCCGGCGACGCGATCGACCTGCGGATGCTGCGGCGGCTGGAGAACCCGGGTGGGTTGTTCGAGATCTACAACCAGGAGGTCCGGCCGGACGCGATCCAGCATTCGGATGGTCATCCGGGGACCGAGCATCACATCGTCCTGAGTGGGCGGTTGCGGATCACCTCGCGCGGGCGGACCGAGGAGTTGGGGCCGGGGGACTACCTGGCGTTCCGGGCCGGCGGGCCGCACGGGTACGAGGCGGTGGACGGGCTGGTGCGGTCGGTGCTGCTGCTCGAGTACCCGCCGGACGCGTATCCGATCACGCCTGGCGGGCCGCATCTGCCGGGATAGTTCCTGGAGAGTGCGCGGAGAGTGCATTGACCGTGCGGCTCGGCGGCGCGTACGCTCGGAATCGTTCATTTTAGTGAACGGTTCTGACGGAGGAGTGTGCGATGCCCGGATCCGCGACGCCCGATGTGGTGATCGTCGGTGCGGGCATGGTCGGGGCGGCCTGTGCCGAGGCGCTGTCCGCGGCCGGGGTCCGGGTGCTGGTGATCGACCGCGACGGGCCTGCCGCCGGGACGACGGCGTCCGGCGAAGGCAATGTGCTCGTCTCGGACAAGGAGCCCGGGCCTGAGCTCGAGCTGGCGATCGCGTCGCGGGCCGAGTGGGACGTAGTACTCGATCGGCTGCCGGCGCGGGTCGCCGACGTCGAGTGGGAGTCCAAGGGCGGGGTCGTGGTGGCTACCGGTGAGCCCGGGCCGCTGCGGGAGTTCGCGGCCAAGCAGTCGGCGGCCGGGGTCGATGCTCGGGTGATCACGCCTGCTGAGGCGTTCGAGCTCGAGCCGTTGCTCACGCCTCGGGTGACAGTTGGCGTGCACTACCCGGACGACGCGCAGGTGCAGCCGGTGCTCGCGGCAACGGCTGTGCTGGCCGCGGTTCGCGACCGGGGTGGCGAGGTGCGGTCGGGGGTGACTGCGCTGGGAGTGCGGCAGTCCGGTGGGCGAGTCGTGGGCGTGGACACCTCGGAGGGTGACATCGCGTGTGGCGCCGTACTTAATGCCTGTGGTCCGTGGGCTGGGGCGTTCGGAGCCGCGGCGGATGCGCCGATCCAGGTGTTGCCGCGACGCGGGATGATCCTGGTGACGGCGCCGCTGCCGGAGTGCGTGCGGCACAAGGTGTACGACGCGGACTACGTCGGCGCGGTCGGGAGCGGTGTCGCGGACCTGCAGACATCGACGGTGATCGAGTCAACGCGAGCCGGGACCGTCCTCATCGGCTCGAGTCGCGAACGCGTCGGCTTCGACGACTCGGTCCGGGTGCACGTACTGCGCGAGCTGGCCCGGAAGGCGGTTGGGTTGTTCCCGTTCCTGGGCGACGTTCCAGTCATGCGCGCGTACGGCGGTTTCCGCCCGTACGCACCGGATCATCTGCCAGTGATCGGTCCTGATCCCCGCCTCCTCGGCCTCTGGCACGCGACCGGCCACGAAGGCGCCGGCATCGGCCTGGCCCCCTCGACCGGCCGCCTGATCACCGAGCTCTTCCTAGGCCTCACCCCCCATGTCGACCCTTCTCCCTTCCGGGTCGACCGCCCGGCGGTGGTAGCCGCATGACCGCCTACCTCCGTCCGCACTCGGACGACCCGGCCGAGATCGGTACGCCGCCCGCCGTACAAGTCACCATCGACGGCGAACCGGTCACCGCCCGAGCCGGCCAAACCATCGCCGCGGTCCTCCTCGCCCAGGGCCGCACCTCGTGGCGCACCACCCGGAGCACCGCGCGCCCCCGAGGCGTGTTCTGCGCCATCGGCGCGTGCTACGACTGCCTGGTCGTCGTCAACGGCACCCCCGACACTCGAGCCTGCCAACGCACGGTCCACGAAGGCGACGCAATAACCGCCCAACCCGGCGCCGTTCTCCCCCACCCCTCCGCCCCAAACCCCGAGCCCACCACCCCTAACCAGCCACCCGTCGCGGAGCACGCAACTCCCGCCCAGGCGCAGCACCTCGCCCTCAACGAGCCCCCGCAGTCCACCCCCGATCACCCGCAGCGCACTGCCCTGAATGAGCCGCCGCAGGCGGCGCGGGGTCCAGCGATGGATCGCCCGCCGAAGGTGGCTGATGTTGTGGTGGTGGGGGCTGGTCCTGCGGGGATCGCGGCGGCTCTGGCTGCTGCGGATGCCGGTGTCGACGTGGTGCTGATTGACAGCGGGCGGGCTGTGGGTGGGCAGTTCAACAGGCAGCTACCGGTGGAGTTCAACGCCCAGCGCCCAGGGAAGTTGCAGCACGGGTGGAAGGGGTTCGCGGAGCGGCGGGATCGCGTGGGTGCACACCCGCGGATCACCCACCTGGCGGACAGTTCTGTGTGGGCGATCGAAGGTCTCCGCCTGTGGGTGCAGCGCGGGCCGGCGGATGCCGTGGGCCGGGAGGTCTTCGCCGTCGACGCCAAGGCCGTCGTGCTCGCGACCGGTGCCTATGACCGCGTACTTCCCTTCCCTGGTTGGGATCTACCGGGGGTCTACAGCGCAGGTGCCGCCCAGGCGCTCGCGAAGGGACAACGCATCTCGGTCGGGAAACGCGTGATCGTCGCAGGCGCCGGCCCGTTCCTCCTCCCGGTCGCGGAATCCCTCGTCGAGGTCGGCGCCCAAGTCATCGGCCTACTCGAGGCCAACTCCCTGAAGACAGTCCGCCAGGGCTGGGCCACAGATCCACTAGTTGCCTCCAGCAAGTTTCGTGAAGGCCTTGGGTACGGCGCCCTGTTGGCCCGCCACCGCATCCCCCTCCGCCACGGCTGGACCGTCACCGCCGCTCACGGCACCGACCACGTCGAGGCCGTCACCATCGCCCGCCTCGACGACAACTGGCACCCGACCCCAGGCACCGAACGCCGCGTCGAAGTAGACGCCGTCTGTCTAGGCTTCGGCTTCACCGCCCAACTAGAACTAGCAGTCTCCGCCCACTGCGACCTCACCACCGGCCCCGACGGCGGCCCAGCCGTAACCGTCGACCCCAACCAGCAAACCACCACCCCCGGCATCTACGCCGCCGGCGAACTAACCGGCATAGGCGGAGCCGACCTCTCCACAGCCGAAGGCCACGTGGCCGGCACCGCCGCAGCCCACCACGCCCGAAGCCCAGAGAGCACGCCGCATGCTGCCGCGGCCGCAAGCCCGGCGGTGGTTGAGGAAGCGCGGAAGGCTGTGGTTAAGGGGCGGCGGTTTGCGGTGGCTTTGGGGAAGGCTTATCCGGTGCGGGAGGGGTGGCGCGGGTGGAGTCAGGCGGAGACGGTGGTTTGCCGGTGTGAGGAAGTTACGCGGGGGGAGATTGAAGCGGCGGTTACCGAGCGGGGCGTGGGGGATGGGCGGGGGTTGAAGCTCAGTACTCGCGCGGGGCTCGGGCTGTGTCAGGGGCGGGTGTGTTCGCGCACCGTCGCCGAGTTGGTCGCCGGACCAGGCAACGTACCGAAACCAAGCATGAAACGACCGATCGCCGTGCCTGTCAGGTTGCGGGATTTGGCTGAGGCTCAGGAGGAGCTGTGAGCGAGAAGTTGGACGGCGTGATCGTCGCCACCGCACTGCCGTACGCCGAGGATGCGTCGGCGCCGGCGGGTTTGCGCCCGGATCTGGACAAGTTCGCCGAGCACTGCCGCTGGCTGGTCGACAACGGCTGCCGCGGCGTCGGGCCGAACGGCTCACTCGGTGAGTACTCGTCACTCACCGACGACGAACGCCGGGCCGTCGCGCGGACCGCGATCGAGGCCGTCGGCGACGACGGCGTCGTGGTCGTCGGCGTGCACGGCGTCGGCGCGCACCAGGCGCGGGCCTGGGCGGAGAAGGCGGCCGAGGACGGCGCGGACGGCGTACTGTGCCTGCCGCCGACCATGTACCGGGCGAACCGCGGCGAGGTGCTCCACCACTTCACCGAGGTCGCGAAGGCCGGCCTGCCGGTGATGGTCTACAACAACCCGCACGACACGAAGGTCGACCTGACGCCGGACCTGCTGGCCGAGATCGCGCAGATCGAGAACGTCGTCGCGGTCAAGGAGTTCTCCGGCGACGTCCGCCGGATCCTGGAGATCCGCGAGCAGGCGCCGGATCTGGCCGTCATCGCCGGCGCCGACGACCTGACGCTCGAGGCGCTGCTGATGGGTGCGACCGGCTGGTTCGCCGGGTTCCCGAACGTGTTCCCGAAGGAATCGGTCCGCTTGTTCGACCTCGCCGTACAAGGCAAGCTGGACGAGGCCCGGGCGTTGTACGAGCCGCTGGTCGCCGCGTTCCGGTGGGACTCGCGGACCGAATTCGTCCAGGCGATCAAGTACGGCATGGACTACGTCGGCCGGTACGGCGGTCCGTGCCGCCCGCCGCGTGGGCCGCTGGTCCCCGAGCACGTCGCACAGCTGGAGCAGGACATGAAGAAAGCCGTGGAGTCCCTCGGATGAGGTCTGTCCGGACGATCACCGCGATCGATTCGCACACCGAGGGGATGCCGACGCGCGTCGTGACCGGCGGCGTCGGCGTCGTCCCCGGTACGACGATGGCCGAGCGGCGCGAGTACTTCGTCAAGCACCTGGACGACCTGCGGTTGTTCCTGATGAACGAGCCGCGGGGTCACTCGGCCATGAGCGGCGCGATCCTGCAGCCGCCGACCCGGTCCGACGCGGACTGGGGCGTGCTGTACATCGAGGTCTCCGGCTGCCTGCCGATGTGCGGCCACGGCACGATCGGCGTCGCCACGGTCCTGGTCGAGTCCGGCATGGTCGAGGTGACCGAGCCGATCACCAAGGTCCGTCTCGACACCCCGGCCGGCCTGGTCGTCGTTGACGTTGCCGTGAGCAACGGTCGGGCGGAACACGTGACCTTGCGCAATGTCCCGTCGTACAGCCACGCCCTGAGTGCGGCCGTGGACGTGCCGGGGCTCGGGAAGGTGACCTACGACCTCGCGTACGGCGGCAACTTCTACGCGATCCTGCCGTTGGAGCAGCTGGGGATCCCGTTCGACCGCGCCGAGAAGGACCGGATCCTGAAGGCCGGGCTGGACATCATGGACGCGATCAACGCGACCGATCGGCCGGTGCATCCGGTCGATCCGGGGATCAACGGGTGCAAGCACGTGCAGTTCACCGCACCGGGTCTCGACGGCGCGGACTCGCGGAACGCGATGGCGATCCACCCGGGCTGGTTCGACCGGTCGCCGTGTGGCACCGGTACGTCGGCGCGGATGGCGCAACTGCATGCCCGCGGCGAACTGGCGCTGGACACCGACTTCGTGAATGAGTCCTTCATCGGCACCCGCTTCACCGGCCGCCTCATCGAGGAGACCACGCTCGGCGACCGCCCGGCCGTCGTGCCCACCGTCACCGGCCGTGCCTGGATCACCGGCACCGCCAACTACCTACTCGACCCCGACGACCCATTCCCAGCCGGCTTCATCCTCTAGCCCACCTGAACCGGCCTCAGGCGCGCCAGGCGTGAAACCGCCCGCACGGCCCCAGGCGCGGTTTGCGCGGTAGGCGTGCAGACCGGCCGCATGGCCGCGGGCGCAGTAGGTGTGGAGACCGGCCGCATGGCCGCGGGCGCAGTAGGTGTGGAGACCGGCCGCACGGCACGGGCGCGCAGCAGACGTCGAGACCGGCCGCACGGCCGCAGGCGCGGTTGGCGTCGAGGCTGGCCGGCACGGCTGCGGGCGCGAGGCCGCCACTCTGCTTCCGTCGGCAACCCTGGTTAGCGTGGAGCGGCAGGTCGGGACGCGCTGTGATTGAGGCCGACGCTGCGTTCAGACGGTCCGCGTTGACTCCGGCGGGGGGCTCGTCAGCGGGCTCCTCGGCGCGGGGGGTCTCAGTGGTTGAGTTGGTGCGCCAGCCGTCGGGGACGTTGCCGCCGGGGGTCCGGCTGGTCCTCCGGGGGACTCCGGCGGGGCGAGCTCGGGGACCCGCCACTCGGCCTCCGCCGGCAACCCGGTTGACGAGGAGGGGCAGGTCGGAACGCGTTGTGGTTGAGGCCGATGGAGCGTTCAGACGGTCCGCGTTGACTCCGGCGGGGGGCTCGTCAGCGGGCTCCTCGGCGCGGGGGTGTCAGTGGTTGAGTTTGGTGCGCCAGTCGTCGGGGACATTGCCGCCGGGGACGGGCTGGTTCTCCGGGCGGGACTCCGGCGGCGCGAGCTCCGGGCCGTCGTAGTACTGGGACTCGCCGTAGTGCCAGAACCAGTCCTCGCCAGGCTCGAAGCTGCGGACGATCGGGTGACCGCTCGAGGCCGCGTGGGCGGAGGCGTGCTGGGCCGGGGACGAGTCACAGCAGCCGATGTGACCGCACTGGGCACAACGGCGGAGGTGGAACCACCAGCCGTCGACCTGCAGACAGTCCGCACAGCCGGTCCCGCTCGGTGGGACCGTCGCATCGATCCCCGGAATATCCGTCATAGCGGCCATCCTTGCGCGCCCCAGCCTCCCGGACAAGGAGCACCCCACCGTCCGCGATCCGGCAGGCGAGGGTGTTGGACCACCGGGCGAGGTGCAGTCCACGTCCCATCACCCGGCCTTCCGGAAACGCAACCCGCTACCGCTAACGGGCTGGTGCGGGTGTGGCGCCTCGCTCTCGGGCGGCCGCCCTCGCCCGTGTGCGGTGGGGTGGTCGGTGGGCTGTGCCGGTTTTGGTGTGGCAGCGGCGCCGCTGCCGGTGGGTCGGGAGGCAGGGCGCGTCGGCCGCGTGCGGGCAGGTGGAGGTGTGGCGCCCGGGCTCTCGGGCGGCCGCCCTCGTCCGCGGGCCGTCGGTGTGCAGTGGACTGTGCCGGTTCTCTTGCAGACCACGCCGCCGCTGCCGATGGGGCGGGAGGTAGGACGCGTCGGCCGCGTGCAGGCAGGTGAGGGGTGTTGTGCCCGGGGCTATCGCCGGGCGGCGCGTCCAGCGCGGCGGGGGTGGTGGGTGGGGTTCGGCGGTGGGCTGTGCCGGTTCTGGTGCGGGCCACGGCGCCGCTGTCGGTGGGTTGGGAGGCGGGGCGCGTCGGCGCGTGCAGGCAGGTGAGGGGTGTTGTGCCCGGGGCTCTCGCCGGGCGGCGCGTCCAGCGCGGCGGAGGTGGTGGGTGGAGCTCGGCGTTGGGCTGTGCCGGTTCTGGTGCGGGCAGCGGCGCCGCTGCGGTTCGGGGGAGGGCGCGTCGGCCGTGTGCGGGCAGGTGGACGTGTTCTGGCCTGGGCTCTTGGCGGGCGGGCGGTCCGGTGTGGTGGAGGTGGTGGGTGGAGCTCGGCTGTGGCTAGCTGCGGCGTCCGGGCCTGTGTGTGGCTGGAAGCGGGCTCGGGTGTGGTCTTGGGATGGGGTGGGTGTCGGCGGGTCGGGGGATGGCTGGGTCGGGGGTTCTGGTGGTGGGTGGGCTCGGCGGCGGGCTGCTGGGGGCTAGGGCTCGGGTTGGGAGGGGCGAGGTGCGGTTTGGTGACGGGGAGGTGATGGGCGTTGGCCAGTCAGGTGGTGGGTTGGTGGTGGCTGTGTTCAGTTGGAGTGCGGGGTGGGGGAAGTGGTCCCGGCTGTGGCCTGCGTTGGGCCGGGACTGCTGGTGAGTGGGGCGGGATGGTGATGGGCGTCAGGTAGGGCGGGATCGGGTTGGTGGGGGTTTTGCGCGCGACCGGTCGAGGGGTGGGGTGGTTGGTGGTGAGGAGTTTGGGCGTGCTGGGGTGACGCCTGGGGTGGCGGGGTGGTGGGTTTGATTTGGGGGGTTGGTGGGTGGTGGCGGTTGGGGTGATTGGTGGGGTGGTGCGGTTGGGGTCGCCCAGGTGGGGTGGGTGGCTTGGGCGTGGCCGTTGACCAAGTGGATGGGCCAGTGGGACTTGTGGACGGCGGTGTGGTCGCGTTTGCAGAGGAGGGTGAGGTTGTCGAGGGACGTGGTGCCGCCGTCGGCCCAGTGGACGATGTGGTGGGCTTCGCACATGGCTGCGGGTGCGCCGCAGATGATGCAGCCTTTGTCGCGGGCGTTCAGGGCGTGGCGGAGGGCCTTGGTGACGAAGCGGTGTTCGGTGCCGACGTCGAGGGGTTCGGAGTTCGAGCCGAGGACCAGCGGGATGACGCCGGCGTCGCAGGCCAGGCGGCGGACGGCGGATGCGGGCAGGGTGTCGCCGTGGATCAGGTCGCCGGTGCCGATGCCGGATCGGAGGTCGTCCAGGTCGATGGTGACGGTGATGTGCGGCTTGATGTCGCCGTGGCCGGGGACCGCCGTGCCGGTGCCGGCGGCGTTGTGCAGGATGGCGGTCAAGGCGTCGGCCTGACGTTTGCCGCGGAGCCGGGGGTCGCGGTGGCCGTCGGGGGTCTTGTGTGGTTTGGCGCCGGCGAAGATCAAGGTTTGCAGGAGTTCGGCGTTCTCGCCGGCGAGGTAGCCGCCGAAGGTGACGCCGTGGTCGGCCTTCTTGAGCCAGAGGTCTTCGCGCTCGCGGGCCTGGTCGTCTGCGGGTTCGGGGCCGTCGGTGTCGAGGCGTTTGCGGACCTCGACACCGAGTTTGCGGAGCTCGTCGGAGGAGAGGAAGCGGGCGGCCTTCACCATCTGTTCCTCGGCGACTTGCAGGTCCTCGATCGGCACCATCGCGGTGACCGGCACCTTTTCGAGCGCGGACACGATCGCCTGGGCTCAGGCCGGGTTCAGCGGCACGTCGGTTGGGGGCTGCGGGACGTCGGTGGAGCTGTCGGCGGCGGAGTTCGTGCTGTGGTTGAGGGCTGCGGAGACGGTCGGGTACTTCGGGAGCGCGGTGGCCAGGCGGAGATCACGGCGTACGTCGCGTGGGTCGAGGCGATGGCGGACGGACAGCAGTCGCACGGTGTCTCCGGCGCCGATGTCTTTGGCGTGGCCGTTCGCGTCGAGGGCGGCCAGGAGTTCGAGGCGACGTACCTGGCGGCGGGTGAGGTCGGCCTGGAGTCGGTCGAGAGCGGCGAGCATCTCGGCGCCGCTCATCGACCAGACCGGTCGCTCGTCCAGGAGTTCCATGCCAATGACTCTAGGCATGTCCACGGACAGTTTGCGAGCCGAGAAGGCCTTATTTGTAAGGGATTCCGACATTGGCACGTTCCTGCCAACTTATCCACATTCGACGGGAGGCTGTGCAGTTCCGTCGCGAAACTGATAGGCGTGAAGCGGCGACGTAGTTGCATTTGGCAACAGGTTGGCAGCTTTCCAGGTGGAGGACAGTAGCTGTCCTCTACCTGGGGCAGGCTGATGGGTATGACGCAGATTCCGGGTGGTAAGTCGACGGTTACGCCCGACGTGGTGGTGAAGGGAGCGGATCGGTTCCTGGAGTTTGTCGAGGGGACCTTCGGGTGCGTACGGCGTTGCGAGTGCCGAATGAGGATGGAACGGTCGGGCAGTCGGTCGTGATGGTGTTCGACGCGGCGGCGGATTGGCCTTGATACGCCGAGCTTCTTGAGTGTGCACGTCGATGATGTCGACAAGGTGTATGCGCGGGCGTTGGAGTCCGGGGCGACGGTCGTCACTGGCTTGATGTACTCGCGGATCACTGGTGATCGCGGGTGCCGGGTGAAGGATCCGGTGGGGAATATCTGGTGGCTGCAGACGCATCTGGAGGATGTCGATCCGTCGACGCTGGGTGAGCTGTTCGCGGACCCGGCCGAGTCGGCGGTGATGCGCGAGGCGCAGGAGTCCTTCGCGACCGAGATGTGGAGCCGGATCAAGTAGCCGACCCCTGCCGGCCGATGCCCGCCGTCGGCCGGACTTCCTTTAGGCCGGGATCAGCCGGAGCGGTTGGCCGGGGCGGAGTTGGGCGCAGGTGTCCAGGTCGGGCTCGGTGACGTAGGCGATGACCGGGTAGCCGCCGGTGACCGGGTGGTCGGCGAGGAAGATGACGGGGGTGCCGGACGGCGGGATCTGGATCGCGCCGAGAGTCATGCCCTCGCTGGCGAGTTCGCCGGTCCGGGCGCGGTCGAGAGGTCCGCCGTCCAGCCGCACGCCGACGCGGTTGCTATTGCTGCTCACCTGATAGGTCTGAGTGACCAGCGACTGCCAGCCCGCCTCGGTGAACCAGTCACGTCGAGGACCGGGCGTCACCCGGACAAAGGCCTTGCCACCCAGCGGATCGGCAACCGGAGCGATGTCGACCCCCGGCATCGGCCCGTACGAGCGGCCGACGGGCAACGTCTGACCGGACTCCAGCGGCGCCGGGCCCAGCCCGGAGAGGAGATCGGTGGAGCGGGAGCCGAGGACCGGAGGTACGTCGATCCCTCCTCGGACGGCGACGTACGTCCGCAAACCGGTGCGCGGCGGGCCGAAGCGGAGGACATGGCCGGCCTTCACCAGGGCGGGAGCATTGAGGGGAACGCCGGGGCACGGAGCGCCGGTGATGGCCAGGACAAGGTCGGTGTCGGCGTGCAGGACGAGTCCGCCGAAGGTGACCTCGATGACGCCGGCGCCGGGCCGGTTTCCAACCAACCGGTTGGATAACGCGTACGACGTACGGTCGCAGGCGCCGGAGAGGGGGATGCCGAGCGCGGCCTGACCGGCCCGGCCGCAATCCTGGATTGTTGCTAAAGGCCCCGATTCGAGGATAGTGAGGCTGCTCATCCACGACCCGCGTCGACGAACCGGACCCGGCGGCCCGGATGGAACAGCGCGGCCGGGTCGCGCTCCTGGTCGAAGATTTTCACGTCGGTCCGGCCGATCAACTGCCAGCCGCCCGGCGACTCGCGGGGGTACACACCGCTGAACTCACCGGCGAGAGCGACGGCGCCCCGAGGCACCTTCGTCCGCGGAGACTGCCGTCGCGGAATGTCCCACGACGACGAGCCGGTCAGATAGCCGAAGCCGGGAGCGAAGCCACAGAAGGCGACGGTCCACTCTTCGCCTGCGTGGCGAGTAACCACCTCGGACGCAGCGCATCCGAGCAGGTCGGCGACGTCCTGCAGGTCTTCCCCGTCGTACGTGACCGGGATCTCGATGAGGTCACCAGCGGCGCGAGTCCCGGGAGTCGGCGTGACCGAGCGAAGCGTGCTGGACAGGGCATCCAGGCTGCCCGCCGTGGTGACGAGCACGGTGCGTGCGGCCGGGACGATGTCCACCACGTCCGCGGGCGGGTCCGCGGCGAGGGCGGTGTAGTAGCCGAGCACCTGGTCGAGGTCGTCGAGTTCGATCAGTACCCCGCGGTCACCAGAAGGCAGGATCCGCATCAGTGCGCGAACGGGCGCAACGTCACGCCCGCTCCCTCCACCGCGGCTCGCACCCGGCGGGCGATGTCGACGGCGCCGGGGGTGTCGCCGTGCACGCAGATCGACGCGGGGCTCAGGGTCAGCGAGCCACCGGCGTTGTCCTGGATCGGCCGACCGGTCGCCATCGCCCTACACCGAGCGGCGATCTCGTCCGCATCGTGCAGTACCGATCCGTCCAGCCGCCGCGACACCAGCGTGCCCTCGGCCGTGTAGGCCCGGTCGGCAAAGGCCTCGTGTACGACGGTCAGCCCGGCGTCGGCCGCGAGCCGGAGCCAGGCGGAGCCGGGCAGGCCAAGGACGGGCAGTGTCTTGTCGTAGTCCGCGACCGCACCGACCACGGCCGCCGCCTGCTCCTCGTGAGAGCCGATCGTGTTGTAGAGCGCCCCATGCGGCTTCACGTACCGCACCCGGTCACCTGCGATCCGCGCGAACGCGTCCAGCGCCCCGATCTGGTACACCACCTCGTCGCGCAACGCAGCGGGCTCGATGTCGACGAACCGCCGTCCGAAGCCGGCCTTGTCGGCGTACCCGACATGCGCCCCGATCGCCACCCCGCGCTCGACCGCCTCCCCGGTCACTCGGCGCATGATCGACGGATCGCCGGCGTGGAAACCGCACGCCACGTTGGCACTGGTGACGACGTCCAGCAAGGCGCTGTCGTCACCCATCGGCCAGGATCCGAAGCCTTCGCCGAGATCCGCGTTGAGGTCCATGAGCACTCCTACAAGGTAAAGACCGGCTGACGGTGAGCAGAACAGCCAGACAGATCACCGTAGCGACAGCGAGATATCACCCGACAGTAGAGATTGTTCAACAATCCGGCAAGAGGCTTGTTCCACGAAACTTCCCCTGGGCGGCTTGGGTGGACGATGATGCCGGGATGAGCACGGGTGGGCAGGACACCGGCCGGCAAGCGTGGTTGCGGACAGTCGCCGCCGACGTCGCGCGGCTGGACCGCAGCAGCTCGGCCGAGCGGGCCGCCGACATCCTGCGCCGCAGCATCACCGAGGGTGCCTTGCCGCCCGGCGCGCAGCTGTCCGAGATCGAGCTGACCGAGGTGCTGGAGGTCAGCCGCAACACCCTCCGTGAAGCGTTCCGGCTGCTCACCCACGAAGGGCTGCTGGTCTACAAGCTGCATCGCGGCGTGTTCGTTCCCGAGCTGGGCGAGCGGGACGTGGTCGACCTGTACCGTCTCCGCCGGGTGCTCGAGGTCGACGTCGTCCGCGGCCTGGTGGACCGCGATCCGGAGCTGCCGTCGAGCCGGCTCGAGCCGCTGCAGGACGATGTCGAAGCCGCCGAGGCGGCCGCGCTCGCGGATCGCTGGCCGGCGGTCGGTACGGCGAACATGCGGTTCCACGAACACCTGATCGGCCTGGCCGACAGCGCCCGGATGGACGCGGTGACGGGCCGGCTGCTGGCCGAGCAGCGGCTCCTTTTCCACGTGATCGCGGCGCCGCGCGAGCTGCACGAGCCGTACATCGCGCGCAACCGTGGATTGCTCGAACTGCTCGAGGCCCGCAAGTACGACGAGGCCGCGGCCGACCTGCATCAGTATCTGCTGGACTCCGAGCAGGGGATCCTCGCGGCGTTCCGTTCGCGCTGATCTGGGACAGATCTCATAAGGGCTTGCGCGCCCCCGCGCAGACCTGAGTTGATGAACTCTGACCGTCAGCTGCAAAGGGGAGCTCAGCTCATGACCGAAGACGACCGGACCGATCCGACCCCGAAGTCCTACCGCCCGATCGACGCCAAGGGATTCCGGGACTTCGTCTCGCGGGGCTGGGGTCCGGTGGACCGGTCGGTGACGGTGCCGGAGGGCCTGGCCGAGGCCGCCGCCGCGCACCGGCGGAAGCTCTCCGCCGCGTTGCCGGGCCGCCGGATCGCGCTCGCGGCCGGCCTGGCGCCGGTGCGGTCGAACGACACCGACTACCAGTTCCGCGCCGACAGCGACTTCGTCTGGCTGACCGGTTGCCAGGCGGAGGGCGCCGTACTGGTGCTGTCGGCGGATGGTGAGGCGACGCTGTACCTGCGGGAGACCGCCGGTCCGGACGAGGCGGACTTCTTCGCCAACGCGCGCGACGGCGAGCTGTGGATCGGCCCGGTGCCGGGGCTGAAGGACTGGTCGGACGCACTCCAGATCGCCTGCCGCCCGATCGAGGAACTGCCGGCGGCCGTGCGCGGTGCCGTGCCGTTCATGCTGTCGACGCCCGGTGTCGAGCCGATGCTGGACGCGCTGGTCCGGACCTCTCCGACGGACGGCAACTCGCTGCGCCAGACGCTGGCCGAGCTGCGCCGGATCAAGGACGACTGGGAGCTGGACCAGCTGCGCGAGGCGGTCGCGGCCAGCGTGCTCGCGTTCGGCGACGTGGCCCGGGAGCTGCCCGAGGCCATCCGGGGTGGCGGCGAACGGTGGCTGCAGGGCACCTTCGACCGGCGCGCGCGGACCGCGGGCAACGGCGTCGGGTACGCCTCGATCGTTGCTGCCGGCCACCACGCGCCGGTGCTGCACTGGGTCCGCAACGACGGCCCGGTGAACGAGGGCGACGTGATCCTGCTTGACGCCGGGGTCGAGACCCGTACGCTCTACACCGCCGACGTGACCCGGACCTTCCCGGCCACTGGTGAGTACACCGCGGCCCAGCGGCAGGTCCACGACCTGGTGCACAAGGCGCAGTTGGCGTCCCTCGATGCCGTCAAGGTGGGAGCGCCGTACCGGGCCTTCCAGTACGAGGCGCTGCGGGTGCTGGCCCAGGGTCTGCGGGACTGGGGTCTGCTCGACGTGTCGATGGACGAGCTGCTCGGCCCGGACGGGCAGCAGCACCGGCGGTACATCGTCTGCGGGACCGGGCACTACATCGGCCTCGACGTGCACGACTGCGACGCGTCCCGGCCGGAGGCGTACTTCGCCGGCGACATCGAGGCCGGGATGGCGCTCGCCGTCGAGCCGGGGCTGTACTTCCACCCGAACGACGAGACCGTACCGCCGGAGCTGCGCGGGATCGGCATCCGGATCGAGGACAACGTCGTCGTGCATGCCGACCGGCTCGAGATCCTCACCAAGGACCTGCCGATCACGACCGACGAACTGGAGCAATGGACCCAGTCGCAGCTCAACGCTCGGTGACAGGCCGTCTACGCAAAATTAATCGTCACAAGCAGTAACATTCGCCCCGCCGCCGACGATGTATCGAGCGGGGGAGGGTCGAACTCGGCAGGGCGCGTGGCAGTGGGGGGCCGCGTACCACGCGCCCAGCCGAGCCGGCCCCGACTGGGGCCAGGGGGGACCCAGGATCCCTGGGCACGGGGAGTAGTCACCATGAATCTGCGAGTGCGAGTAGTCCACTACGGAGATCAGCACTGGTACGCCGACATCGACGATGCCGACGATCCGCAGCCCGACGACCCGTTCTGGTACGTCGACCACTGCCGATCGCAGATGCAGGCACTCGAGACCGCCTGCGCCGAACTCCGTCTGCTGGCGGGCCGCCTGGTCCGCGGCGACCATCTCGACCGCGTTTTCGACGTGGCCGGCGTCCCGGTCTGAGGGTCACACAGGCACCGGGGCCGGTGCTGGTTGGGAGGCGCCGGCCCCGGATCTCTCAGCCCTTCGGCGGTACGGCGGCGCAGCTGGTGCCGCGTTCGGGCACCTGACGCGAGACCAGATACGCGTCGATGGTCGTCTGCATGCAGGGGCTCGAGTTGTAGCTGCCGTGACCCCAGCCCTCGTAGGTGAGCAGTACGCCGTACCTGCCGAGCTGGCGTTCGACGCTCCAGGCCCAGTCGTAGCCGGTGGCCGGGTCGTGGATCGCGTTCGCGAGCAGGACCGGAGTCTTCAGGCCGTGGACCTTCAGCCGGTGCTGCGGGTTGGCGGCAGGCGGCTGCCCGAGGCAGATCGACACCGCCATCAGCTGACCGGGGTAGCGCATGTCGGGGTTGTTCCTGGCCAGCCGGTCGAGATGGCCGGCGTACTCCCGATAGTCGCGGACGCCGAGGTTCCAGTCCTGGCAGAACACCGCCAGCGGGTACGACGCCAGTCCGGGTGGTACTGGCGCCTGCCCGGTCGGCGGCGTACTCGCGTCGAGATGCTTCAACGTGTCGGCGAGAGCGACCCACTCCGGGTCATAGAGCTTGCGGAACACGAAGAAGCTCAGGTTGAACGGTGTGATCGCGACGGTCGGGTGCTGCGGATCCGGCACCTCGCCGCGGTCGGCCCGGGCGAGCAGATCCGCCCACAAGGTGTGGATGTCGCGACCGTGCACTGCGCAGGTCGTTGCCGCGTCGCACCATTTCACGAACTCGGAGAACGAGTCCTGGGCCGCAGCCGCCTGGGCGTCGAGGAACTCCTTCGCCGGCGCGGCACTGTGGTCGCTCACGCTCTCGAGCACCATCGCGCGCACCCGGCCCGGATACGTCTCGGCGTACTGGCCGCCGAGCACCGTTCCGTACGAGCTGCCGTGGAAGGAGATCGTCGACTCGCCGATCGCCCTGCGGATCGCGTCGACGTCATGGACCGTCTGCCAGCTGTCGAGGTGGTCGTACACCGGTCCGGTGTGGTCGCGGCAGTCGGTCGCGAGCTGCTGGTTGTAGCGGATGGTCGCGCGGAACTCGGCCGCACTCTTGATGATCGGTGACGGCTGATTGACCAGCAGCGCGGCCGTGCACTTCACCGGGTTGCTGCGGGCGACACCCCGCGGGTCGAAGCTCACGACGTCGAACCGATCCTGCAGGTTCTGACTGAACCGGGACATCCCGGTCTTGACCCGGTCGACGCCCGAGTCACCGGGACCGCCAGGGCCCCACATCAGCACGCCGACGCGGTCGGCCGGCGACTTCGCCGTACGACGGGCGATCGCCAGGCCGAAGGTGGGTCCGTCGGGATCGTGCCAGTCGACCGGTACCTGCAGGGTCGCGCACTGCGATCCCTTCACCTCCTCCGGATCATCCCTGCCCTCGGGCTTGCAGTCGGACCACTGCACGGTCACTTGCCTGGGTACGGCGGCCGGCGCCGGCAACGCGGTGAGGCCGGCCGCACCGAATCCGAGGACCACACCCCACGCGGTGGTCCTGAGAACTCGTCGGGACTTCATCAGCGGAATCTCCTGTCTGGGGACTCCCTCGATCCTCAGCAACCGTTTGCCTCACCACATCCGGGACAAGCCCCCGCCAGACCCCGGCCGGTGCTTGGGGGACTCGTTGGGGTCGGTCGCTGATGGTGCGGATCGGCCGGATTGACGTTGCCGGTGGGAGCGCCGTACCGTCCACACCGTCAGTCAATTCAACAGCCGCATGAACCCGTGCGGGAGAGACCCGGGCGTGACCTGGGCGCCGTAGGAGCAACTCTCCCCAAGAATCTCTCAGGCACCTTCACCGCGCGGGCGAGGCACCTCTGGAGGACTTCCGGTCCAACAGAGTGGGGAGGACACCAAACGGTCAACGGCGACCGGAAGGAACCTCCACACGATGGCGATCAGCGTCTTCGATCTGTTCAGCATCGGGATCGGCCCGTCGAGCTCCCACACGGTGGGGCCGATGCGCGCAGCCCGCACCTTCGCACTCGGCCTGGCCGACGCCGGCCTGCTGGCCGCGACGGCGAGGGTCGAAGCGCAACTCTTCGGTTCGCTCGGCGCGACCGGGCACGGCCACGGCAGCAACAAGGCGGTCCTGCTCGGGCTCGAGGGCGAGGACCCCGAGACCGTCGTCACTCATTCCGTCGACGCGCGGGTCGAGACGATCCGCGAGCGCGGCAGGGTGCTGCTGGCCGGTACGCACGAGATCGCGTTCGACGAGAACACCGACCTGATCATGCACCGGCGCAAAGCGCTGCCCTACCACCCGAACGGGATGAGTTTCGTGGCCCGCTCGGCGGACGGCGCCGTACTGCGGGAGCGCACGTACTACTCGGTCGGCGGCGGATTCGTGGTCGACGAGAACGCGGCGGCCGGCGACCGGATCGTGCTGGACACGACCCCGTTGAAGTACCCGTTCACCACCGGTGCCGAGCTGCTCGACCGCTGTCGCGAGTCGCAGTTGTCGATCAGCGAGGTGATGCTCGCGAACGAGCTCGCCTGGCGGACCGAGGAGGAGATCCGGGCCGGGCTGCTGCACATCTGGCAGGTGATGCAGGACTGTGTCCGCGAGGGTTGTGAGACCGAGGGCATTCTGCCCGGCGGCCTGAAGGTGCCGCGCCGGGCGCACTCACTGCACCGTCGACTGAGCGCTGACCCGTGGTCGGTGGATCCGCTGAAGGTGATGGACTGGGTCAACCTGTTCGCCCTCGCGGTGAACGAGCAGAACGCGTCCGGCGGCCGGATCGTCACCGCGCCGACGAACGGTGCCGCCGGCATCATTCCCGCCGTACTGCACTACTACCGGCGGTTCGTGCCGGGGGCGACCGACGACGGCGCGGTCAGATTCCTGCTGACCGCCGGTGCGATCGGCGTGCTGTACAAGGAGAACGCGTCGATCTCCGGCGCCGAGGTCGGCTGCCAGGGCGAGGTCGGCTCGGCCTGCTCGATGGCGGCGGCCGGCTTGTGCGAGGTCCTCGGCGGTACGCCGGGGCAGGTCGAGAACGCGGCCGAGATCGCGATGGAACACAACCTCGGCCTGACCTGCGACCCGGTCGGCGGGCTGGTGCAGATCCCCTGCATCGAGCGGAACGCGATGGCGTCGGTGAAGGCGATCAACGCGGCCCGGATGGCGATGCACGGCGACGGCGTGCACGTCGTCACCCTCGACAAGGTGATCAAGACGATGCGCGAGACCGGCGCCGACATGAAGATCAAGTACAAGGAGACCTCCCGCGGCGGCCTCGCCGTCAACGTCATCGAGTGCTGATCACCAGGGCACGTTGCCGTCCAGGCTGAGGTACTGGCCGGTCGGGCCGTTCGGGCCGATCGTGGCCAGGCGGACGATGATCTCCGCGCCCTTCTCGACGCTCTGTACGCCCCGGTGATTGTTGAAATCGGTCGCGGTGAACCCGGGATCGACGGTGTTGATCCGGAGCTCCGGTAGTTGCCGCGCGTACTGGACCGTGAGCATGTTGAGGGCCGCCTTGGACGATCCGTAACCCGCCGCGTACACCCAGACCGGTACGGCGGGAGGCCAGATCTCCGGATCGACAGCGGTGGCGATCGAGCCGAGTCCGCTGGACACGTTCACGACAACCGGGTTGTCGCTGTGATCGAGCAGCGGCAGGAAGTGGTGCACCATCCGGACCGGGCCGAACACGTTGACGTCGTACGTGATCCGCAGGTCCTCCGCCGTCAGCTCCCGGGCGGTGTGCCGCGGACCGGGGATGCCGGCGTTGTTGATGAGTACGTCGAGCCGGCCGGCTTCGGACTCGAGTTGCCGGGCCGCCGCTGCGACGGAGTCGTCGCTGGTGACATCCAACGGGAGGTAGTGCGCGCCGAGGTCGGTCGCGGCCTGCTTGCCGCGCTCGGGATCCCGGGCGCCGAGGTACACGGTGTGTCCCGCCGCGACGAGGCGACGGGCGGTTTCGAAACCGAGGCCCTTGTTGCCCCCGGTGATGAGTGTCGTGGTCATGACTCCACCCTCGCGCTGCGGCGGTCGGTCAGGTAGTGCCCGCGATGTCCTAGGGAATGGCAGTACCAGGCTGGTTCGGGGGGTGCGCGGAATACTGGGCGTATGGGTGAGCTCGGCCGGACACTGCACGCGTGGCGCGATCGAGTGACCCCGGACGAGGCCGGGCTGCCCGCTGGCGAACGGCGGCGCGCACCGGGGCTGCGTCGGGAGGAGTTGGCGCAGCTCGCCGGACTGTCGGTGGACTACATCGTCAGGCTCGAGCAGGGACGCTCGGACTCGCCGTCGGTGCAGGTGCTGACCGCGCTGTCCCGGGCACTCCGGCTGTCCGATGCCGAGCGCAACCATTTGTTCGTCCTCGCGGGCCAGGTGGAACCGTCCCCCGGCCGGATCTCGGCGTACATCCCGCCTGGGGTGCACCGGATGGTCGATCAGCTGGAGGGTGCGCCGCTCTGCGTGTGCGACGCGGCCTGGGGGCTGATCACCTGGAATCCGCTCTTCGCGGCCCTGATCGGGGACCCGTCGGAGTGGCGGGGTCGCCGGCGCAACATCATCTGGCGGCACTACGCGGCACCGGGCGAACGCGTGCTCCAGACACCCGAGCAGCGCCGCAGCTTCCAGATCGCGATGGTGACGGACCTGCGCGCCTCCCTGGCCCGCTATCCGCACGACCCGGAACTCAGGGCGCTGATCGACGAACTGCGCGCCGGGTACGACGAGTTCGCCCAGCTCTGGGATCAGCCCGTCGTCGGTTTCCATCAGACCGAGCAGAAGACCATCCGCCATCCCGGCCTCGGCACCCTCGTCATCGACTGCGACGTCCTCACCGTGCCGGGCAGTGATCTGCGCATCGTCGTCTACACGGCCGCGCCGAACAGCGAGGCCGCCGAGAAGCTGCGTCTGCTGTCGGTCATCGGCCTGCAAACCCTCGGCTGAATTCTGAACGCGTCAGTCCTAATAACGGACAGAGATGCTACGAGTACGGACTGGTTATCCAGCTGCCAAAAGGTTGCGATCCAGTGTGGAATTTCTTCCACGGTCTGTTTGAAGCGCTGGTTCAACCGCTACTCTGCGGAACCGTGAGACCGTTCCCTGCCACGGCATCCGGCCGCCCGCCCTGGCAGAACCCGCAGCGACTTCGACAGGTCGCCGCCGGCGCCGGCGTACTGCTGCTGCTGTACGTCGTGCTGTTCCTCACGGCGCTGGCGGGCGGCCCGCGGATCGGGGCCTCGTTCCTGCCGCTCCCGGGTGGTGGCCCCGACCCGGCCAACCCGGTCGCCGGCCTCGAACCCGGTCAGCCCAGCCAGAACGTCCCGGCGATCCCACGCGGCACCACGGCCACGCCGACCTCCCCCGGCACCACCCCGCCCGCGCCGTTGCCAACAGCAACGACTCCTGGAATCGGTGCGACCACCGCCCGCGTCCCCGGCGAAAACACCCCGTACCCGACGCCGGCCCCGGGTCGGCCGACCACGCAGATCGTCGACCGCTTCGAGCCGACCATCCCGGGCGCCACCAAGACCCCACCCACGCGCCCCGCCGATCCGCCCCGCACCGAGCCCACCACGCAGCCGACCACCAGTAATCCGACTGCCCCACCCCCGACCAGCACCACCCCGAGCACCCCGCCGACAACCCCCGAAAACCCAGACCCGCCGGACTCGCCTTCCCTAGGCGGCCTCCTCGGCGCCCTGCTCAACAAGCTCGGCCTTTAGGCGGCCCGGCGGATCGTGGTGGCCCGCCAATGGGACAGAGACGCTCAGTAGGCTTCCACCTCGGTGGTTTTCGCGTTGCCGCCGAGGGTGGGCTCCAGGTTCACCTGCCAGCTCTCGCTCCGGCCGAAGGCCTGCTCGAACTTCTGGAACGAGCAGTCCTCGCCGAACTGGCGACGGGTGGGACTCCAGTCCGTGCCGCTCTTGAAGTAGATGTGGTACGCGCCGCCGATCCGGCTGATTGTGGCGGCCTTGCCCGCCTGGATGTACATCATCACGTGCGGCTTGGCCGGCGGCTTACCGTCGGTGACGATCGAGACCGCGACGTCGTTCGCCGTACCGTTGGTGACCTTCAGCCGGCCGGTGCCGGTCGGGCCGCTGCGGATCACGATGGCACCGTTCGACGGGCGCACGGTCTTGGGTCCCGGTCCGGGATCGGGCAGCGTGCCGCCGAACTTCAGCCCCAACCGGTCCAACGGCACGGTCGCGCCGCTCAGGTCCGCCCGCAGCTGCCGCTGCACTTTCTGCGAGGTGTAGGCGACACCACCGCAGCGCGCGTTCGCCTCCGTCCGGTCGGAGTTCGACAGGGTCTCGGCCGCCGACCCGAGACTGTCCTGCAGCACCTCGTGTACGGCGGTCAGCCGCGCGGTCACCGTGAGGTCGGCCAGCTGTGACGATGCCGCGTCGAGTGAGTCGGCGAGCGTGGTCATCGCCTCGGTCAGACCCTCGGCGGTGCGCACCCGGGTCAGCGTGCGCAACGGACCGGCCAGGCTCTGCTCGAGCTTGGTCAGCTCCGCTTGGTACGCCGCCGACCCGAGCGGACCGCCCGGTGGTACTGACGCGGCCGGCGCCGGTGCGGGCGTCGTACCGATCGTGGATTGTGACGACGCGACCGGAGTCTCCTCCGGCATGCCGCTACAGCCGGCGAGCACGGCTAGCATCCCCACCCCTGCGCAGAGCGCAGCACAGCGCTTCATGTACTTCCCCCCAGGTCGCCCCAAAACCCTGTGCCGCACAGGGTATGCGCACACCTGCCTCGGAAGCGAGTGGCCTCAGTCCCGCGGAGCCGGCCGCACGAAGGGGAACGCGAGGGTCGCGCGGATGTTCTGGCCCGTCAGCATCATCAGAACGCGGTCCACGCCGATTCCCAGGCCGCCGCTGGGAGGCATCGCGTACTCCAGCGCGTGGAGGAAGTCCTCGTCGAGGGACATGGCCTCGGGGTCGCCCGCGGCGGCCTTCAGCGACTGCTCGGTGAGGCGACGGCGTTGCTCGACCGGGTCGACCAGTTCGGAGTACGCCGTACCGATCTCGGCGCCGAACGCGACCAGGTCCCAGCGTTCGGCGAGGCGTGGTTCGGATCGGTGGGTCCGGGTCAGCGGCGACGTCTCGAGCGGGAAGTCGGTGTAGAACGTCGGCAGCGTGGTGGCCGGCTCGACGAGTTCGTCGTACAACTCCAGGACGAGCTCACCGGCCGTCATCTCGAAGGTCGTGTGTACGCCGTGCTCCGCGCAGAGCTCCCGGAGTCGCTCGGCCGACGTGCCGGCGTCGATCGTCACCCCGGTGGCCCGGCTGACCGCGTCGTGCACGGTGATGACCGGCCACTCACCGGAGATGTCGATGTCGCCGTCCGGCCGGCGGACGATCGGCTTGCCGAACACCGCGGTCGCGGTCTCGATCAGCAGTTCGCGGGTGAGCTCGCGCATCACGTGGTAGTCGGCGTACGGCTGGTAGGCCTCGACCGAGGTGAACTCCGGGTTGTGGGTCGCGTCGGCGCCCTCGTTGCGGAAGTTCCGGTTCAGCTCGAAGATCTTGCCCATCCCGCCGACGCTGAGCCGCTTCAGGAACAGCTCGGGCGCGATCCGCAGAAACAGCTCGGTGTCGTAGGCGTTGATGTGGGTGACGAACGGTCGCGCGTTCGCCCCGCCGTGCACCGCCTGCAGCATCGGCGTCTCCACCTCGATGAAGCCGCGCGACTCGAAACCGTTGCGCAGGGCCCGGACCGCCGCGCTGCGGTGCCGCATCATCTGCAGCGAGTCCGGGTTCATCACCAGGTCGAGGTGCCGCTGCCGGACCCGCGCCTCCGGATCGGTGAATCCCTTCCGCTTGTCCGGCAAGGGATGCAGGCACTTGGCCGCCATCAGCCAGGCCGTCGCCGCGATCGAGAGCTCGCCACGGCGGCTCGTCACCACCTCGCCGGTGACGCTGACATGGTCGCCGATGTCGACCAGGCGCCGCCACTGGTCCAGCGGCACCTCGCCGCACGCCTCGGCCGTCAGCATCACCTGCAGCTGGGCCAGACCGTCCTGCAGTTGGGCGAACGCCAGGCCGCCGTGGTTCCGCATCCGCATCACCCGGCCGGTCACGGACACCGTCTGGCCGGTGTGGTGATCGGGCGGGAGGTTCTGATGCAGCTCGCGGATCCGCTCCAGCGTCTCCGTCCGCGGCACGTTCACCGGGTACGGATCGATGCCAGCGGCAACGAGTTCGGCGAGCTTGGTCCGGCGGATCAGCTCCTGCTCGGTCAGCTTGCGATCGGGCAGCGCCGGCCGCAGCAACTCCTCTTCCTGCTGCCGTACGGCGTTCGCGAACCGGCCACCGTCCGACGCCATGATCGCGTGCCGTTCGGCGGTCTGGGCACTGTCGACACGCGTCCAGGGCCGGGGTGCGGGCAGGAAGCCCTCCGCGGTCCCGGCCGCCAGCAGCACCTGGGCGAGCGACGCACCGCGCGAGTAGCAGATCAGTCGCGGCGACCAGCGCGGCAGGTACTTCTCGTTCGACTGGTAGAGACTCTCCAGCTGCCAGAACCGAGAGGCCGCCGTCAGCAGCGCGCTGGTCAGCCGCAGCACCGGCCCGGCGCCGACCCGCTCGGCGTCGCTGAAGATCTCCCGGAACATGGCGAAGTTCAGCGAGATCCGGTGCAGCCCGAGATCGCCGCAGGCGTCCACCAGCGACGTCACCATGAACTCCATCAGCCCGTTCGCGGACTCCGGATCCCGCCGCATCACATCCAGCGAGACGCCCCGCACACCCCACGGCGCGAACGACAGCACTCCGCGTACGGCGCCGTCCGCGTCGCGCGCGATCACCATCACGCAGCGCGCGTCGGCCGGATCGCCCAGCCGCCCGAGCGCCATCGAGAACCCGCGCTCGGTCCGCGCTCCCCGCCACTTCTCGGCGAGATGGACGTACTCCGCCATCGCCTCAGGTGACACGTCGCCGTGCCGAACCACCTCGGCGTGATAGCCGGCCCGCTGGACCCGGGTGACCGCCTGCCGGACCGGCCGCATCGTCCGGCCTTCCAGTGTGAAGTCGGCGACGTCGATGATCGCCTCGTCGCCCAGCGTCAGCGCCCGCAGGCCGGCATCGACGTACGCGTGGGCCGCCTCCTCGCTCGCCGACAAGACCGCGGGCGACCAGCCGTACGTGCGCGCCTCGGCGAGCCAGCGCTGGATCGCGGCGGGCCAGGCGGCCGGATCACCCAGGGGATCGCCGCTGGCCAGGCTGACCCCGTTGACCACCCGGTAGGCGATCGCGGCGTCGTTGCCGGGGGCGAAGATGACCGCCTTGTCCCGCCGGGTGGCGAAGTACCCGAGGGAGTCGCGCTCGCCGTGCAGCAGGAGCAGCCGCCGGACCTCGAGTTCCTCGGCCTGGGTGAGGTAGCGGACCCGGCGGACGGAGCGGAGGAAGATCCAGAACGCGATCACCAGCGAGGCGGCCGAGATCGCGCCGACCGTCAGGCCGATCCAGCCGTGCCCCTCGTGCCCGCCCATCTTGTTGCGGGACTGACCGAGCGCGGCGATGACGGCCCAGCCAATCTTCTGCCGCTGACCGGTCAGCGTCCGCGGGAAGATCTGGGTCAGGGTGATGCTCACCGCGATCGAGATCAGCAGGCCGAGCACCAGCGCGCCGATCGCGAGCCGCCGGGTGCCGGGCGCCAGCCGGGCCGGGAACGCGGCGCGGATGTTCCACAGCAGCACGATGATCGCGGCCACCACGAACACCTGGACGATGCCCCATTCCAGATCCTGGACACTGGCGGGGCCGAAGTCGCGGAGCAGTTCGGCATCGTTCGGGTTGGCCAGCCGGACGCTGGTGAACGCGACGGCCGCGATCTGCGCGATCAGCCAGAGGGCCTGGAAGACCCACAGGACCCAGAGCAGCGCCGCCCGTTTGCCCCGCAGCAGCGCGCTGCCGACGACGGCCAGGTAGACGGCCGAGAAGAAGGTGTGCCCGGCCGGGATGCCGAAGAAGTCGAACGCCATGTCGACGCGTTTCACGTACGCCGGGGCGAAAATGTGCAGCGGGATCGCCAGGAACGACCACACCGCCGCGAACACGACGACGCGGCCCACCCAGACCGCGGAGCGCTGCTTCCACGCGGGGATCACTTCCTGCTGTTCGGGCCGCACCAAGCGATCATCCCACTTGCTCGCTGAGAGTTCGGTCGCCCTAGGTCTACCTGGACGGTATAGCTGACGCCACAGTCAATCCTTTGGTCGACATACCGGGCCGGCGTGCCTGCCGGGGTGCACCTCGATGGCGCCGGTCGAACCACGATCTGTTGTCGAAGGCAACCGTCAGGTACGACGCCATCGCCGCAGCGGTTGTCGACCGAAACAGTCGTGGCAGTACCGATGAGTGATGAGCGTCAGGTGGTGCTGGTGAGGGCGGGGGTGGGGAGTTTGCGTTGCCAGACCTCGTCGAGGGCCATCCGCATGGCACCGGTGACCACGGCGTCCTCGGCCAGGGCGGACAGCTCCAGCTTCGGGTGGTTGAGGGTCAGCAGCCGCAGTTGGTCCGAGATGGCGTCGAGCAGTACGGCGCCGGCGCGAGCGACACCGCCACCGATGACCACGGCGGTCGGGTCCAGCACCAGTACGGCGGGGGCCAGAGCGCGGGCGAAGTCCCGGGCGACCCGTTGCACGACCGCCTGAGCCACCGGGTCGCGCTCTGCCGCGGCCGCGAACACATCGGCCGTGTCGAGCTGCTCTCCGCCCAGCTCGGCGAGGCGGGACTGTGGGTTGTCCAGAGCGGCCTGACGGCCGAGTGCGGCGATCGCCTCCGAGCCGACCGCACGCTCCAGCGGACCCCGGCTGTCCTCGGGGTTGATGACGTCATCCGGAGCGGTGGCGATGAAGCCGATCTCACCGGCCGCGCCAGTACCGCGGTGCAGCCGGCCGTCGATCACGATGCCGGCACCGAGCCGCTCTCCCCACTGGACGGCCAGCAGCGTGCCGGTCCCGCCACGAGCCGCCGCGATGGCCAGTGCGGCCAGGTTGGCGTCATTGTCGAGCATGACCGGGCAGTCGAGCAGACCGCGGACGTGCTTGATCAGGTCGATCGCGGACCAGCCCGGCACACTCGGGACCAGCTGGACCCGGCCGGTGTGCTCGTCCACGATGCCAGGGCTGGCGGCGACCACGGCCGCGATGTCCTCGGCCGGCACCTCGGCCTCCGCGAGCGCCTCGTTGATCACCTCGCCGATGACCCCGAGTAGCTCTTGTGCGGTCCATCCAGGTCCGGAGCGCCGTACCAGGGAGAGCTTGCGGCCGGCCAGGTCGGAGACCCCGACGGTCACCCGGTGCGGGCCGACGTCCAGACCGAGGACGGGGGCCGCACGGCCGCGGAGCGAGACGCGGATCGCCGGCCGCCCGAGTGAACGGTCGGCCGAATCCGGGCCGTGCTGCTGCAGCCAGCCGGCCTCCAGCAGCTCGTCCACGGCCTGGGCCACGGTCGGTCTGGCCAGACCGGTCCGTTCGACCAGTTCGGCCACGCGGAGTGGTGCCGGCGCGGATCGGCGGACCGCATCCAGGACCGCGGCGACGTTGATCCGCCGCAGCATCGTCGTACCGCCGCCGCCGACCGTTCCCTTGCTCATGTCCGACCCCTTGCTTGCCACCCGCCTATCTTAATAGAAAGCGAGCGTTCATAAATTACCGTGACGTGTGTTTCGCGTCGGCTGGCGGACGCCGATGCGTGAGTCGACAACTATCACCCTGCAGGGGCCCGATGTCCCAGCACACGCACCAGTGCCGAAATAGGCCCTGCCGCTGTCAGTCTTGGAGGACTGTCCGGGCGAAACTGCTCAGTGCCTCCCGATCCGGTTGCTGTGTCTTGGTCATCAGGCTGGCCACATGCTTCTCCACGGTCCGGGGCGAGATGTGCAGCCGGGAGGCGATCGACTTGTTCCCGATCCGGTCGACCAGGAGCTGACAGACCTCGTACTCGCGGGTGGTGACGCCGAGCTGGCGCAGATGCGCGGGCACCTGCTCGGTCCCGCTCCGCCGCTGCGAGACGGTCGCACCAAGCTGCCGCAACAGACTCCGGCACGCACTCGCCACCGCCGGGATCTCCGCGTTGTGGAAGTAGTCCTCAGCCTGCCGCAACCACGCGACAGGCTCGCCCCACCCGTCCGCGTGCGCCGGCTCGGCCACCATCCGCAGCCCGAGGTAGCGCGCCAGCGGATAGATCGACGCGGTCTCCAGCGCCTCCACCACTTTGGCGTTGGCCGCGTCGTACCGCCCGTCCCGCCCGAGCAGTACGGCGTGCGCCAGCTGGACAAACTGTTTGTTCCACCGCATCCCACTGGCGGCCGTCGCAGTGACCGCCTCGAAGTGCGCCCAGCCGTTCCTGCCGGACAAGACGCCGAGTAGCAGGCCCAGCCCGTTCTTGCCCGAGGTGTGGAAGGTGGTCGGGTTCTGAGCGTCGTACGCGAGGGCTTGGGCCAGGTCGGAGTCGGCCAGTTCGCGGTTCTCCTCCAGGAGTGCGCAGAACGCACGAGCCAGGCCGTAGGAGTACGGCAGCTCGTACGACGCGCGCTCGCCACCCCAGCTGGCCACCTCGGCGAGTGTCGCCTCCATCGCCGCCCGCCGGCCCCGGTGTGCCTCGAGAATCGCTTTGGTGGACAGGAAGTACGTCGCCGACCGGCCCATCCGGAGTCGCCGGGTGACCGCCAGGCACTCGTCGATGATCGCGGCCGCCTTGTCGTACTCGGATCGCAGGATCGCCTGCTGACCGAGGATCCCGTCCACCTCGTAGACCAACGGGATCGCGCCGATCCGCAGCGCCTGCTGCCGGGCCCGCTCCAGCTCGAGAATGCTCCCGTTCGCGAGGCAGATCGTCCCCGCCTGGAAGATGTGCGAACAAACCCGCTGGAACGTCATCGCATGCTCTTCGGCGACCTGCCGGGCCCGATGGAAGTAGTCGATCGACTGATCGAGGTCGTGCTCACGGGCCAGAATCCCCAGCAATTGAAGGGAGTCGCAGGCCACCGCGGGCAGCTTGGCCCGTTCGGCCGCCGCCGCGGCGCGGGTGGCCAGCTCGGTGGCCGCCTTCAGCCGGCCGGGACTCGATCGGGCCAGCTCGAGGTTGGCGGCGATCGCGTCGACCGGCGCGATGTCGGCGTCGGCGGCGTCGATACCGAGCAGCGACCGCGCGGTCGCGACCTGGGTCAGTGCGGCCGACCAGCGACCGGCCATGTGTTCGAGGTTGGCCAGCTGCACGTGCAGGGCGGCGACCTTGCGGCTGTCCAGGTTGCGGTCGGCCATCTCCTCGATCGTCGCGGCGTGGTCCCCGCTGGTCTCGAACTGGCCGGTCTCACTCAAGGCGATCAGCAACGAGCCCAGCACCTCGGCGCGGCAGGTGGTGTCCGGATCGCCGGCCAGCAAGGCATTCGAGCGCTCCAGCAGCTTCACCGCCGACGCCATCGACCCTTCGTCGAAGGACCGCCTCCCGGCCGTGGCGAACAGCCGGCCGGCCCGGGCTTTGTCGCCGCCGGTTTCGGCGAGCTCCGCGACCATCGGGCACCACTCGCCCGGCAGTCCGGGGTGCAGCTCCTCGATCGCGTCCGCACACCGTCGCGCGAGAGTGGAACGCTCGGTCGGTGTCAGCCCGGCTAGCAACGCATCGGCCGTCAGTGGATGCCGGAACGCGTACCAGTCAGGCACCGGCTCGTCCGGCCCGACCAGTTGCGCAGCCAAGCCGGCACGCAGCGTGGCCAACAGCAACCGTTCGTCGGTCCCAGTGGCTTTGCGTACGACGCTCAGCGGAAAGCGGTGACCGATCACGGCCGCCAGCACGAGCAGGTCGCGCGACTGCGGCCCGAGCTGATCGGTGCGGCTACCGATGCTCCGGACAACGGCCGCGGGCACGTTCGTCTGCAGACCGTCGACGACCTGCACACTCCCGTCGGCCCTGGACAGTAGTTGCCCGGTCCGGCTCGCCTCCTGCAGCAGTTCCTCAACGATGAAAGGGATTCCGGCGCTGTCATGCCACAGCCGATCGACCAGGGTGTCGGGTACGCCGCTCGCGGGCACCTCGAGACAGCCGGCGGCCAACTCGCCGACCTCGGCCCGGTCCAGCGGCGGCAGCTCGATCAGGGCGGCCGTTCCGCGTTGTGCTGACAATCTGGCCAGCTCGAGCGCCGCGCAGGTCTCGGAGCGCAGAGTTGCGACCAGCGCGATCGGCTGGTCCTCCAGGTTGTCGAGCAGGTACTCGATCACTGCCAGGGTCTCGGGATCGGAGCCGTGCAGATCCTCCAGTACCAGCAGGCAACCGCGGTCCTTGGCGACCAGGGCGAGGAGCCGCAGGACAGCCTCGCCCAGGACGACGGTCGAGGTCGCGGTGTCGTGCGCAGTACCGTCGTCCCAGTCCGGGATCAGCCGGCTGAGCACCTGACGGTAGGGGCCGAGCCCGTCGGTGGCGGGCATCTCGCCCCGGCGGACGAGCGACAGCAAAGCCTCGGTGAACGGGCGGAACGCAACCATGGCGCCGATGGCTCCGACCCTTCCACGCAGGGTCGCCATTGCGTCATCCAGTGCTTTGGTGGTGGCCAGTCCGGCCAGCCGGCTCTTGCCGATGCCGGGCTCACCGACCAGGAAGACCGCACCGCCGTGGCCCCCACGGGCCGCAGCCAGCAGGTGGTCGAGATGATCGATCTCCCGGTCCCTGCCGACCACTCTGGGCGAACGGGTCTGCATGCTTGCCAACTCTAACGACGTATCGCTGACCCCGCAGTGAATCGGCGAAGCCGGTCACCCCCCAGGGCCGGCCGGCTTCACCGTTCAAACGTTCGCTGCGAGTCAGTTCAGGCTGATGGTCGGCCAGGTGCTGGCGAGTTCGTTGCCGACGGCTGCGATCGCGAAGGTGCTCAGGCCGACGGTGCCGACCAGGGCCATCGCGCGGGCGCCGACTTTGGTGCGCTTCGGCAGTGTGATCGGACCGAGCGGGTCGGTAGCGTCCGGAGCGGTGGACTGGGCGTCGGGCTGGGATTCGGGCTGGTGCTGGGCGGTCATGCGCTTCCCCTGTCGCTGTGTGGGTTCCGGCGCTGTGATGGGCGCCTCGACCCGGTGGTTGGTTCGAGCAGCAGCACGGACGGAACGCGTTCGGGGAACGCCAGCCGGAGCAGGCCGTAGCCGATTCCCGCCAGACCGGTCAGCAGGCCTGGAGATGGAACCGCCCGCGGTGTCCCGCACTGCGGCCCGTACTGCTGTACTGCGGCGAGCACCAGCCCGGCACGGCGTCGCCGTACCGCCTCGACGGCTGGGTGATCGCGTTCGGCCAGCCACATCAGTGGCTCGACCGCGCCGAGCTCGCCGTGGCACAGACTCATGTCGGCGAGCACCGGACGTTCTGTTGCGGCCCTCAGATACGCATCGAGGTCCGCGGGTACTCCGGCCGCCAGCCGGGCCAGTGCGGTGCCGGCGTCACCCGAGCACCAGCCGTGGCCGGCAGGCCGGTCCCCTCGATCCAGATCGGCAGCCGCGCGCGCGGCATCCAGGTACCTGTCACCAGGCACGCCGTACTGACCGAGAGACCACGCGATTCCCTGGTAACCGCGAGCGAAACCGTGATCCGCTGCTACTCGGCCACGGAGGCCGCTCTCTACGGTGGTTACCAGTTCGTCGGCGTACCGCGTGGCCAGTCTGTGTGCCGCCGGGAGGCCGTCGATCGCTTGCATGGCGGCGAGTCCGCCGGCTGCGCCCTCGGCGTACGTCGGGAACTCGGTGGGATCGGGGACGAGCCGCTCGGTGAGTTCCAGCGCCCCTGCCAACCAGGTGGTGAGCTCGGAGTCGCCGAGGAGTTCGCAGAGGCGGTTGAGGCCGTAGCTGATGCCGCCGAGTCCGTGGAAGCCGGGTCCCACGAGTTGCGCCGACTCCGGGTCCGCGGCCAAGGCCTCGAGCAAGTGGGGGAGCGGGCGGATCGCGTCGCGCGCGAGATCGCAGTACTTACCGGCTCCGGTGAGGACGCCGACCTGAGCAAGGAAGAGCGCCGTACCGGTGTAGCCGTTGGAAAGCCCTGCACCCATTGGCCTGATGGCCCAGTGGTGGTCGTCGAGCAGTTCGAGACCGAGCCAGTTGGCCGCGCCGCCGCGCTCGCTGATCACCTGCGCGACGATCTCGTCGGCGATGTCGGTGGCCGCTGCCAGCATGCACTCGGGGTCCGCCTCGGTGGCGCCGAGCCACGGCCTGCTGGCCGTCGTCGCGTGCACGATCGGCTCCGGCCGGGTGGCGAGCGATGCCGAGATCAGCCACTTCTGCCGGTGCTCGTCGATGTCGCCGAGACTCGCGATCTTCGCCTCGACCGCGGCCAGGCCTTCGGTGGCGAGGACGTTGGCGATGCGGGTGCCGTCGGACGACCAGACGTCACGGCTGTCCGGACGTGCAGTGAAGAGCGGTACGTCGCCGGCCCACAGGTCGGCCAGCTCGTAAGGCACCAGGTCGCGCAGGGACTCGTCGGCGTCCCACAGCAGATCCAGTAGCCGGCTGCGACCGGCCGCGTCCCGCAGTGCGTCCGGATGCGTCGACTCGTCCAGCAGGCCCGTGTAGAGACTGGTGCTCCTCGGGACGAACCTGATCTGGTCCGAAGCGCAGCGAGCCAGCAGACCGTCGGGCCCGATCAGCTCGTCGCGATGCCAGGCGATCGCCTCGTACGCGGCCCGGAACCCTGTCAGCACAGCGATCTCGTGGTCCCGCGGCTCGATCATCGCACCGTCGAGCAGCGGCCGGTTGGCGGCGCTGTGCGTCCGGCCAGGACGCCGGACCAGGTGCATCGAGTCCAGACCGGCGTCGGCCCAGTCGACCACCCCCATGGGCGCCGCCGCGTCCGCGTCACCGCCCAGCCCGGACAGGTCAGCCACTCCGTGCTCGCCGGTGACCAGCAGCGGCAACAGCGCGGTGCGGTAGACCGAACTGAGAAGCGCGCGGTACGCCGGGTCGCGGCTGAGCGAGCCCACTGGTGTGTTGCTCGGATGGAACAGGGTCTCCACGTCGACGAGGACAGGCTGGTCGCCGACGGCGATCAGGTTCTCGTAGTGCATGTCGGTGCCGTCCAGCACGTATAGCAGCGCCAGTAACGCGCCCTGCCGGTGATAGAAGCGCCGTACGCCGGCCAGATCGTCACACGGCTCGTGTACGACGTACTCCAGCCAGCCATAGCCGTGACGGGTCAGCAGGTCGACCGTGCGGATGTCCAGACCGGTCTTGTCGTTCAGCCAGTCGACGAGCTCGTTGAAATGCCGATGCAGGCCGAGCGGCCGGGGCTTGTAGACCAGCCGCCGCCCGTCCGCGAAGGTGAGGGTCGCTGTGCACCGCCCGCCGCGGTGGGGATCGCCACCGGGCTCGATGGCGGTCAGCCCGCCGGGGTCACGGCCGCCCAGCAGTCCGGTGACCAGCGACTCACGGTCGTCGGCGAGCCGTGCCAGCAACTCGAGATGACCCTCGACCGCCTGCCGGCACGACTCGCCCAGGACCCGCGCCAGCACCGGGTAGGCGGCCAGGAACTCCGCCAGCTCGCTCCCTCCGACGAGCCGGTGGGTGAAGTCCAGGAACCGTTCGGCCGAGGTGTCGCCGGCCAGCTCACCGCGGTCGCGGGCGCGGGCGAGCTCCAGCACCAGCGTCCGCGACGCCAGCTTCACCAGCCGCAGCCCGAGCCGGTGCAGGAACTGCTCGGTCAGGACGCCGGTGTGCCCGGCGGCGACCAGATCGCGGCGTGCCGCGGTCAGGAGGGGTTCCAGGCAGCGCATAAGCGCCTGCCGCCAGTCCGTGCCGGGCCCACCCGTTGCCTCGGCCGCCCCACCTGACGTGTGGCCGCCGATGACACCGGTCCCTGCAGGGCCCCGACCGGCGGCAGGCGCGCTCGGTGGGAGAGCGGTACTGCGCTCCACGTACTCGACCCAGGCCGGAGCGGTCTGGGTCAGCTCGTGCGGGCGCATCCCCGCGGACCACCAGGTGTCACGCTGGTCGGTCCGGGCCCGCCCGGTGGTCACTGAGTTGAGCACGCGCACAGGCTGCCATCGGCGACGGGGTCGGGGCATGGGTAACCAGCCCCCATATTTAGGTGGGGGCTCGTGGCGGCGTCGGGTTCGAGCCTTGGCGGCGATGCCTGCCGCGGGGCGACGACTGGGGGTTGACCACCCCGCGGCAGCAGCGCCCGGCCGAGCGGCCTCTGGTGGAAGGCCGGCCGGCTCAGGTCGGGAACGCTACGGTTCCCAGCTCGATGTCTGCACTCCTGGTTGGCCTCCTCTGTCCGCGAATCCGCAACGATCGCCGGGAACGATGCCGCGACGATCCGGCACCGGGCAAGGGCTCCGAACCCCCAATTTCCGGCCGCCCGGCAGGCCCGGACAGATGGGTGTGGAACGGCCGGAACATGGGGGGCGAACACCCATGTGTGATGCCGCGGACACTGCAACGGTGAACAGGTGCTCACCCCTGTCGCTCCTGGACTGCCCGTCTCGGCTCACTCCGTGCTGGACGTCGTACCGCAGCTGCCCGGTCAGTCGGCTGCGGCCGCGCTCCGGGAGACCGCGGAGGTGGCACAGGCTGCCGACGACCTCGGCTACCGCCGGTTCTGGGTGGGGGAGCAGCACGGCGTCCGAGGCGTCGGCAGCGCGGCACCGGCTGTGCTCGCGGCGGTCCTGGCCGCACGGACGGACCGGATCCGGTTGGGCGCCGGCGGTGTGCAGCTGGCCAACCATCAACCGCTGGTCGTCGCAGAGCAGTTCGCTGCACTGGCAGCGGCGTACCCGAGCCGGATCGATCTCGGCGTGGGCCAGCAGCACAGCCTGATCCCGAGTACGGCGGCCGCGCTCGGCGGTGGAGCCCGGGACGCGTTCCCGCAGCGGTTGGACGAGCTGTGCGGCTTCCTCCGGGACGGCTTGCCCGGGCGAGCACCTGTGGGCGACGTACGGCTGACACTGGCCGGCTTGCCGCCACCGGTGTTCGTACTGGCCGACCATCCGGGTGCTGCGGCGACTGCTGCCGTCCGTGGGCTGCCTCTGTTCCTGGCGCATCACTGCGCGGCTGCCGGGACGCCGGCGGCGGTGGCGGCGTACCGGGATCACTTCGAGCCGACCGGGCCCACGGTGAAGCCGTACCTCGCTGTCACCGTCGGTGTGGTCGCGGCCGACTCGGAGGAGGAGGCGATCATCCGGTTCGCGGAGTACGTGCGGGTGAAGACCCGCCTCGGTACGACGGGACCGCGAGCGACACCGGCCGAACTGATGGCGGTCCTCGAGCAACCACTGACCGGACGCGAGCGCGGCCGGGCCGAGCGGATGCTGGACGACCCGAGCACCATCGTCGGCTCGCGAGCGTCCGTGGTGGCCGAGCTCGGTGGACTGGTCGCCAATACGACCGCCGACGAGATCATGCTGGTCCCACTCGCCTTCGACGGCCTGGTCCGGTCGGCGATCCTCCGCACCATCGCCGCCGGCCTGACCCGCATGGTCCGCACGATCCCGAGGCACGCCCCACCACTCATCGCCACCGCCTAATGTGGGTACTGCCGACTAGTGAGAGGCGGGCTCATGTCACGGGAGCGGGAAGTCGTCGAGGCGTGTCCGACCGAGCTGTACATCGGGGGGAAGTGGGTAGCGGCCGAGGGTGGGAAGACGCTCGCCGTCGAGGACCCAGCCACCGGTACGACGCTCTGCGACGTGGCCGATGCCAGTCCGGCCGACGGCAAGGCCGCACTGGACGCAGCGGTCGCCGCGCAGGCGGACTGGGCCGCCACCCCGCCGCGAGAGCGTGGCGAGATCCTGCGCCGTACCTATGAGCTGATGACCGAGCGGGCCGACGACCTCGCGCTGCTGATGACGCTCGAGATGGGCAAGCCGGTCGCGGAGTCCAAGGGCGAGATCGCCTATGCGGCCGAGTTCTTCCGCTGGTTCGCCGAGGAGGCCGTCCGGATCGACGGCGGCTACCAGATCGCGCCGAACGGCAAGGGCCGCTTCCTGGTGATGCGGCAGCCGGTCGGGCCCTGCCTGCTGATCACTCCGTGGAACTTCCCGGCCGCGATGGGCGCCCGCAAGATCGGTCCGGCCGTCGCCGCGGGCTGCACGATGGTGATCAAGCCGGCCTCCCAGACCCCGCTGTCGATGCTCAAGCTGGCCGAGCTGATGACCGAGGCCGGACTGCCGGCCGGGGTGCTGAACGTGATCACCACGCACAACGCCGGCGGTGTGATGGAGCCGCTGATCCGGGACGGCCGCGCGCGCAAGCTGTCCTTCACCGGCTCGACCCAGATCGGCCGGAAGCTGATCGAGCAGGCCGCCGAGCAGGTGCTGCGGACCAGCATGGAGCTGGGCGGCAACGCACCTTTGCTCGTGTTCGCCGACGCCGACCTGGACAAGGCGGTCGACGGCGCGATGCTGGCCAAGATGCGCAACGGCGGCGAGGCCTGTACGGCGGCCAACCGGATCTACGTACAGACGCCGGTGATGGACGCGTTCGCGGCCCGGCTGACCGAGCGGATGGCCGCGCTGAAGGTCGGCCGTGGCACCGAGGACGGGGTCGACGTCGGCCCGTTGATCGACGGGACCCAGCGGGACAAGGTGCGCGAGCTCGTCGACGACGCGGTGGACCAGGGCGCGCGGGCGCTGACCGGCGGATCGGTTGCCTCGGGCAACGGGTACTTCTACCCGCCGACCGTGCTGGCCGACGTCCCGCAGAGCGCCCGGCTGCAGAAGGAGGAGATCTTCGGCCCGGTCGCACCACTGACCGCCTTCGAGACCGAGGAGGAAGCGGTCCGGATGGCCAACGACACGGAGTACGGCCTGGTCTCCTACCTGTTCACCAACGACCTCACCCGCGCGCTGCGTGTCTCCGAGAAGCTCGAGACCGGGATGATCGGCCTCAACCAGGGCATCGTCTCCAACCCGGCCGCACCGTTCGGCGGCGTCAAGCAATCCGGCCTCGGCCGCGAGGGCGGCACCGTCGGCATCGACGAATACCTGGAGATCAAGTACGTCGCGATCAACGTGGACTGATCTATTCGACGGTCAGGGTCAGGCGCTGGATGCCCCAGTTGCCGGCGGCTGGGCCGGGCGGGAACCAGACGTCGACGATGTCGTCCTTGATCCAGCTGCCGATGTCGGCCGCGTAGCAGTGGCCGTAGCCGGGCACCCATAGGCGGGTCCCCCACGGGATGATCCGGGCATCGACCGCGCAGATCCCGGTGCCGGCGTTGTAGCCGAGCGCGGTCTGAGCGACATCGTTGTACGCCGAGACCCGGTAGTTCAGCGTGGTCCCCGGCGCCAGGGCGAACGCGGCCAGCCGGTTGGACGAGTTCAGCCGGTACGACGTGGTGATCTGCCCGATCGATGCCGCCGCGGTGTCCTCCGACGACATCGCATAGACCTGGTAGTGCGCACCGTCGCACGGGCTCGCATCAGTCACCTGCAAGGTCGGTTGACCCCAGTCACTGATCCACTGCAGCGCCTGACCGTTCTTGAACGCGCGATACGCCTTCGCCCCGGCCACCCGGCTGAACGTGAACGTCACCTTCCCGTCCGCGCCGAGCCCGCCGTCGATCCCCGTCGGCGCGGGCAGTCGCCCGCTGACGTCGTACGGCGGTGCGGTCGTCCCGTCGCCGTGACCACCGGAGATCGGCCGGTCGGGAATCGGGCCGGTGTAAAAATGCTGACAGGCCGGCAGCGCCGCCGACGCGGTGGATGGTGCGACGACAAGGGCGGCAAGGCTGACGAGAACGACGCTCAGAGCACGCGATCGAGGCATGACGGCAAGACCTCCAAGGTGGGGCGGGACCATGAGGTTTCACCCTCAAGTAGCGGTCCCGCACCCCACTTAGTCAAGGTCTCGACGTAATTCAGTTCACCAGATCGTTCGCCGAGCGCAGCACCGGTACGCCGACCTGCGCCGGAGCCGTCCCGCCCGTCACGTGGAAGGTGTGGCGCTCGCCCGCGGACAGGGTGATCAGACACGAGTCCACCCGCGCCGCCGCGTCCAGCCGGTCCGGGAACAGCGCCAGGTCCTTCGCCAGTGCGGTCGCGGTGACGGTCACGTCGTACCCGTCGGTGGTCGGAGCGACCGACGCGGTGTAGGCGTCGCCGGCCAGCCGCAGCGCGGTGTCCTCGACGAAGTACCAGTACGCCGTCGACTCGCCGCTGCGGACCTCGAGGTACTCGCGGTGGGGGTCGCCCGGCGTGGCGACCGATTCGGGAACCGAGCTGAGGACCGCCGAGCGTGGTTCGACCTCGAGCGCGAACGTCTCCTGCGCGAGGACGGTGCTGTCGGCGCCGGTCGATCGCCGGCGGACCGTGATCTCGCCCGTCCACCGCGCATCCGTGTCGTTGTGCGCGGCAACTACTAGCCCGTCTTCCCGCGGCTGCACGGTCAGCAGGCGGTCGGCGTACACGCGCTTCAAGGCGAACCACAGCGGCTTCCGGATCCCGTGCCCGTCGACCGCCGCCCACGACACCACCGGCCAGTTGTCGTTCAGCTGCCAGACCACCGCGCCGGTGTTCAACGGGAACAGGCTACGGAAGTGCTCGATGCCATAGGCAACCGCTCGCGCCTGGTTCAGCTGGGTCGTCCAGTGCCAGTCGTCGATGTCCTTCCACCCCGGCAGGTGATCCCCGAGCCCGCGATCCAGCTTGAGGTTGCCCTCGAAGGCCTTCTGGTGCACGAGCATCTGCGCACCGTACGGATCCAGCGGCGCGTCGTGCACGACCGAGGTCAGCGTCGACCACGCCGGCGGCCCCTGGAACCCGAACTCCGACACGAACCGCGGCTTGTACTTCCGGTACGTCGTGTAGTCCACCTGGTTCCAGACGTCCCAGATGTGCATCGTCCCGTGCCGCTCGTCGTTCGGGTGGATGAAGCGGTCGTACGAGTATGGGCTGCCCGGCGAGTACGGCGTCCGCGGGTCGAGCTCGGCCACTATCTTCGGCAGCAGGTCGAAGTAGTACCCCTCACCCCAGGCGCGCCCGGCCAGCGGCACCCGCCAGCCCCACTCGACGTACCCCCAGATGTTCTCGTTGTTGCCGTTCCACACCGCGAGGCTGGCGTGCTTGCTCAGCCGGCCGACCGCCTCCCGTGCCTCGGCCTCCACCTCGCTCCACAGCGGTTCGTCCTCCGAGTACGCCGCACACGCGAACAGGAAATCCTGCCAGACAAGGATTCCCAGCTCGTCGCAGACGTCGTAGAAGGCTTCGCTCTCGTAGATGCCACCTCCCCAGACACGCAGCAGGTTCATGCCGGCGCCGACCGCGTCCTGGATGCTGGTGCGGTAGGTCTCCGGGGTCAGCCGGGTCACGAACGCTTCGTCGGGGATCCAGTTCGCGCCCCGGATGTAGATCGGCTTGTCGTTCACCGACAGCACGAACGGCGTCCCATCGTTGTCCGGAGCAACATTCAGCGACACGGTCCGGAACCCGACCCGCCCGTTCCACTCATCCCGGTCGTCCACCGTGACGGTCACGTCGTACAGCGGCTGCTCGCCGTGCCCGCGCGGCCACCACAGGTCCACCGCGTCGATCGTCGAGGTGAGCTCGACGGTCTCGGTGCCGGCGGCAACTGTCACCGTCTGCGTCGTGCCGCCGACCTCGACGGTGATCGACGCCTCGCCGCCCTCGCCGTCGGCCCACGCGAGCGCGACGTGAGTAGTCAGGACGCCCTGGTCGCCGTCGACACCGGCCAACGGACGGACCATGTCGATCCGCACGCCGGACCACGACTCGATCCGGATCGGCCGCCAGACACCCACGGTCGCGACGTCCGGACCCCAGTCCCAGCCGAAGTTCGACGCCATCTTCCGCAGCTCGTTGTACGGGTGCAGGTTCGTGTGCGGCCAGTCGCCGACGGTCGCCCGGATCTCCTCGGTCGCCGACACCGGACCCGCGAACTCGATGACCAACTCGTTGTCACCGGCAATCAACGCCTCGGTGACGTCGAACCGGTACAACCGGTGCTGGTTCGCGGTGCGGCCGAGCTCCCGGCCGTTCAGCGTCACCGTCGCCACCGTGTCGAGGCCCTCGGCGACCAGCTCCTGCCGGTTGTTGCCGTCCGCAGTCCAGGTGAACTCGGTCCGGTAGCGCCACGACGTCCGGCCGATCCAGGCCAGCTTCGACTCGTTGTCACCGTCGAACGGATCCGGGATCTCGCCCGCCGCGAGCAGATCGGTGTGCACCTCGCCGGGCACCGTGGCGGTGATCGGCCGCCCGATCAGGCCCTCCGGCGCGGAACCCTCCAGCGCACTCACGGTCCAGACAGCACCGCCGTCGGTGGTCAACGGCACGACATTGAGGGTTGTCACAGGCGTTCTCCCAGGTGAACCGGTTTAGTCGGTGCGAACCACTCCCCGATCGAGGGGAGCGGTGAGTTTCAGTCTTGCAGCACGACGCGTCGCCACAGGTCGGCGATCGCGCGGTGTCCGGCGGCGGTCGGGTGCACGCCGTCGTTCGCGAGTGTGGCCGCACCGACGGCCGCGGCCTGCCGGTTCAGCTCGACATCGGCCGGCACCAGGATGGCGCCGTACTCGACGGCGAGTTTGCGGACCACGTCCAGCTTCGGATCGAGGTCCTCCCGCCATGCCTCCTGCCCGTCCTTCACCGGGAGCAGGAAGGGCTCCATCACGACGACGGGGCAGGTGAGCGGGTCGAGCATCGCCCGGTACGACTCCTCGAACGACTCGGCCGTCGTCGCGTCGTCCTCGTCGTACCGCCGCCAGGTGTCGTTGATCCCGACCAGGATCGACACCAGCGACGGCTCGTGGGCCAGCACATCGGCGGACCACCGGGCAGCCAGGTCGGTTGCCGCTGATGCCGGCGTTGACGATCCGCGGCCGGCGCTGACCGAGATCGTCGTACAGGGTGCGCACATAGCCGTCGCCGAGCCCGTCCGGGTCGATACGACGGCCGCAGTCGGTGACCGAGTCCCCGGCGAACACGAGGGTCCGCCGGGGATCGAGGAGGATCGTGGTCACAGGGTGGCCGCGGTGACGTCCCAGTCGTCCGGCAGGATCGGCGCGACCTCGACGGTGCTCTGCACGTCGACGAACGCGCCGGTGTCGATCGACTCGGTGATGGACGCCATCACGTCGACGATGTGGAACGCCAGCGCCCCGGTCGCCCGGTGCGGCCGGCCGGCCCGGATCGCCCGCGCCATCTCCAGCACGCCGGTGCCCCGCTCGGCCACCGCCGTGGTGCTGGCGAGCGTCTCCCACTCGTCCGCGCCCCGGCGGCGGATCTTGACGTCCCCGGCGAACCCGTTCGGGTCCGGTACGGCGAGGGTCGCCTCGGAGCCGGTGATCTCGACGAACCCGGCCCGCGACAGCGGCGAGTCGAAGCTGAAGATGCTCTGCGACGACTGCCCCGACTCGAACCGCGCGATCGCGCTGACGTGGGTCGGCACGGTCACGTCGAAGTCGGTCCCCGCCAGCGGACCGGATCCGATCGTGCGCTTCTCCCGCGACTTCGAACCGAGCCCCGCCACCGCGCCGACCGGACCGAACAGCTGCACCAGCGTGGTCAGGTAGTACGGGCCGATGTCCCACAGCGGTCCCGCGCCCTCCTGGAACAGGAACGCCGGGTTCGGGTGCCAGGACTCCGGGCCGGGCGACTGCATCAGGGTCAGCGCCGTCAGCGGCTGACCGATGTCACCGCGCTCGATGATGCGGCGGGACTCCTGCAGGCCCGGACCCAGGATGGTGTCGGGTGCACAGCCCAGCCGCACGCCCGCGTCCTGGGCCGCCGACAGCAGCTTCAGGCCGCTGTCCTGGTCCAGCGAGAACGGCTTCTCACTCCACACATGCTTGCCTGCGGCAACCGCTGCCAGGGCCACCTCGACGTGTGCGACCGGGATGGTCAGGTTGACCACGATCTCGACGTCCGGGTGGTTCAGGACCGCGTCGGGACCGCCGTGGGTCTCGATCCCGTACTGGTCGGCCTTCTCCTTCGCCGCCTCCGGCCGGAGGTCGCCGATCGCGACGACCTTCAGGTCGGGGAAGCTCTGCATGCTCTTGATGTAGGCGTCGGAGATCACCCCGGCGCCGATCACCCCTACGCCGACAGCGGTCATGCCGGTGCGCCCTCTCCGGTGAGGAAGGTGTAGCTGCCCTCGACCGCGTCGAAGATCTCGCCGGTGAAGTCGTCCAGCTCGACCACGCGCAGCGCGTTCGGCGCGGCGGCCAGGATGTCCCGGACCGCGATGACGCCGTCGCCGACCGCGACCTGGGCCTTGTTGTCCAGGGTGCCGTCGCCGTCCTTGACGTGGATCGCCTTCACCCGGTCGCCGAACTTGCCGAGCAGCGCCGGTACGTCGGCGCCGCCGACGGCGGCCCAGTAGGTGTCCACCTCGAGGATCACGTCGTCGGACAGGTTGTCGACCAGGATCTCCAGCCCGTGCGCGCCGCCGATCTTCGACTCGAGCTCGAACTGGTGGTTGTGGTAGCCGACCGTGATGCCGTGGTCGGCGGCCTCGATCGCGGCCTTGTTCAGCCCGTCGGCGATGACCTTGATGTCGTCGGCGGACTGCCAGCGCGCGGGGTCGGTGTGCGGGTCGATCACGGTGGTGATGCCGAGCCGCTTCGCCGCGGCGTAGATCGGGGCGCTGTCGTCCCGGAGCAGGCCGGCGTGGGTGGTGGGTGCCGAGAGTCCGTGCTTGGGCAGCGCCTCGGCCAGCCGGTCCGCGAAGGCGGTGACACCGAAGGGTTCGACCTTCGTGTAGCCGATCTCCGCGATCCGGGCCAGGGTGGCGTCGAAGTCCTCTTCGAGCTTGCCCCGGACCGTGTACAACTGGAGGGACAGGTTGTCCACTGCGACCATGGTTTCTCCTCGTCGCCGGCGCCTCGCCCGCTGCCCTGGGGTTCACACCGACTGATAAGCCGAACCGGTTAAGTAACGACGGCAACGCTATCCCACCCGACCCCGCCGACACCACCCTCCGCCCAACCACTGGTCGGTCACCATCCCGCAAACCCTCCAACTGAGTGGAGATCCCCCGAGCTAGGGGGTTGCCCCTTCAGATTCCGAGCGGGCAACCCTCCCTCTGAGCGGGCAACCCTCCATCCGAGGGGGCAACCTTCCACCCGAGGGGGCATCCCTTCAGGTGGAGGGTTTGCGGTGTGGAGGGGATTTGATCAAATGATCACGCTCCGCGCCTGAGCGATGACATGGTGTGGAAATCCGCGCACACTGGAGGATTCCGGACCGACTCGTCAGCGGTCCGGCCGCCGTGAGGGGTGTTCGTCGTGGCTCGAGTGACCATCAAGGAGATCGCCAGACGCTGCGGCGTCTCCCAGGGCGCGGTGTCGTACGCGCTGAACAACCAGCCGGGGGTCTCCGCGGCCACCCGGGCTCGGGTCCTGAGAGTGGCCGCCGAACTGGAGTGGATGCCCAACCGGGCCGCGCGGCAGTTGTCGGCGGCGCGCAGCGAGACGTTCGGGCTCGTCCTCGCCAGGACCGTGCAGACCTTGATCGAGGAACCGTATTTCATGGGCTTCGTCGGTGGCGTGGAGTCCGTGCTGGGCGAGAAGTCGTACGCGCTGGCCCTGCAGGTCGTGGCGGACCTGGCCGAGGAGCAGGCGACGTACCGGAAATGGACCGCGGAGCGCCGGGTCGACGGCGTGATCGTGGTCGACCTGCGGGTCGCCGATCCGCGCATCCCGCTGCTGCGGAAGCTCGGGCTGCCGGCCGTCCTGGTCGGCGATCCGGCGCTCGCCGATGGGATGCCGTGCGTCTGGACCGACAGCACGGCGGCGATGAACGCGGCCCTCGATCACCTCGCGTCGCTCGGCCACCGTACGGTCGCCCGGGTGGCCGGACCGCCGGAGTTCGGCGATGTGTGGATCAGGGACCAGGCGTTCGCAGTGGCCGGCCGGAGGCTCGACCTGGACGGCCGGATCCGGCACACGGACTTCTCCGCCGCCGAAGGCGCCTCAGCGACCCGCGAGCTGCTGACGGCCGGTTCGCGGCCGACCGCGATCATCTACGACAACGACCTGATGGCGGTGGCCGGCCTGGCCGTCGTCCAAGCGCTCGGTCTGCGTACGCCGGACGACGTCACGCTGGTCGCCTGGGACGACTCGACGCTGTGCCGGATCACGCACCCGGCCCTGACCGCGATGAGCCACAACATCGTCGGCTACGGCGCCGAGGTCACCCACCGCCTCTTCGACCTACTCAACGGAGCCGCCCCACAGTCCCACCTCTACTCCACCCCACTCCTGACCATCCGCGACAGCTCAGGCCCACCATCTGGCGCGCATTCGAGCGGATAACCCTTGGTCTTGCCGCTTCTCCCCTCATATCCCGAGGAGAGAAGGGTGCATTCCAGGGGATATCCCATGGAATGCGCGGCGGTGCCGCGGTGCGGGAGCCCGGCGGTGCGGCGGTGCGGCGGTGCGGCGGTGCGGGAGCGTAGCGATGGGGTGCGGGAGTAGGGCGGGGCTAGCAGGCCGTCACCGTGACTGGTACGCCGTTCACTGCGGCGGTGCCGGCGACTGGGTCGGTGAAGTCCGCGTCCGTCACGTCGTTGGCGCTGGGGCCGGGGACCTGGTTGGCGACGGAGAGGTGGGCGCCGGGGCGGCCGTGGCCGAAGCCGTGCGGGAGGCTGACCACGCCGGGCATCATGTCGTTGCTCGCAGCAACTTCCACCGCGACCGACCCGGCCGCGGACGTCACCGTGACCAGCTGGCCGTCGGCCAGGTCGCGCTTGGCCAGGTCCTCCGGGTTCATCAGCAGCTGATGCCGCGGCTTGCCCTTCACCAGCCGGGCCGAGTTGTGCATCCACGAGTTGTTGCTGCGCAGGTGCCGCCGCCCGATCAGCAGCAACTCGCCGTCACTCCCGGTCGCGAGCGCCTCCAGCCGGGGCAGGTCGTCCAGGATCATCCGCTGGGCGAGGTCGATCCGCTTGGTCTTGTGGTGCAGCGCCCCGGGCAACGCCGGCTGCAGCGGCCCGAGGTCGACCCCGCCCGGCGACCTGCGCAGCTTCCGCAGCGACAGCCGGTACGGTCCGATCCGCAGTCCGAGGTCGACGATCCGTCGCGGCGACAACCGCAGTCGTGCCATCATCTCGACCTTGCGCCGGCTCATCGGCGTACGGCGTACCAGGCCCAGACCGAGGTCGCGGAAGATCTCCCAGTCGTGCCGGGCCTGCGGGGGCTTCGGCAGAACGGCGTCGTTCCAGCGGGAGGTGTTGCGGACCGCGAGCTGGTGGAAGATCACGTCGTAGTGGTCGCGCTCGAGCGGCGGCGCCGGCGGCAGGATCACGTCCGCGTGCCGGGTGGTCTCGTTGATGTACGGATCGACCGCGACCATGAAGTCCAGCGTGCCGAACGCCTCGTCGAGCCTGCGGCCGTTCGGCGTGGACAGCACCGGGTTGCCGGCCACCGTCACCATCGCCCGGATCCGGCCGTCACCCGGCGTCAGGATCTCCTCGGCCATCGTCGACACCGGCAGCTCACCGCCGAACTCGGGCAACCCGCGGACCCGGCTCTTCCACAACCCGAGGTGACCACGCCCGAGACCGAGCAGCGCGTTCACCGCCGGCCGCGGGAACATCGTCCCGCCGGGCCGGTCCAGGTTCCCCGTGATGATGTTGAGCACCTGGATCGCCCACTGGCAGATCGCGCCGAACTGCTGCGTCGACACCCCGACGCGTCCGTAGCACGCAGCCCGGTCGGCCGTCCCGAACTCGCGAGCGATCCGCCGGATCACCTCCGCGTCGATCCCGGTCATGCCCGCCGCGCGCTCGGGCGTCCACGGCTCGACCGCGGCCTCGACCGCCTCGAAACCATCGACGTACGACGCCGGCCGAGCGTGACCGTCCTCGATCACCTGATGGATCAGCGCGAGCAGGAAGGCGGCGTCCGTGCCCGGCCGGACGAAGTGGTGCTCGTCGGCGACCGCCGCGGTCTCGGTCCGGCGCGGGTCGATCACGACGACCTTGCCACCGCGCTTGCGCAGTTCCTTGAGCCGCCGCCCGAACCCGGGCGCGGTCATCATGCTCCCGTTCGAGGCGAGCGGATTGGCGCCGAGCATGAGCAGGTACGACGTCCGGTCGATGTCCGGCACGGCCACCATCAGCTGGTGCCCGTACAGCAAGTACGACGCGAGCATATGGGGGAGCTGGTCAATGGAGGTGGCGCTGAACCGATTCCGGGTCCGGAGTTGCCGGATCATCGTCGACAGGTGGGTGAGCGCGCCGAGACTGTGTACGTTCGGGTTGCCGAGGTAGACGCCCACCGCGTTCCGGCCGTGCTCGCGCTGGATCTCGGTCAGCCTCCCGACCACCAGTTCGTACGCCGCCTCCCACCCGAGCTCCTGCCATCCGTCGGGAGTCCGCCGGACCGGCGTGGTCAGCCGGTCGGGGTCCTCCTGGAGATCGCGCAGCGCGACCGCCTTCGGGCAGATGTGGCCGCGGGACAGCGGATCCGACTCGTCGCCGCGGATGTCGGTCACCCGGCCGTCCTCGACCGTCACGAGCACACCGCAGATCGCTTCACACAGGTTGCATGAGGTCCGCCGTACCGTGGTCGCCATTCAGCCAAACTACCCCCGGGTAGCCTGTCCGGCCATTACTCGAAGCGCGCCTCGTCGAGTCGCCCGAGGATGGCGTCGACGGTCTCACCGGCGGAGAGGTCGGAGTTGTCGAGCCAGAGTCCGCGGCGCGGGCTGAACGCGTGCAGCTCGTAGTCGAGCTCGTCGACCAGGTGGTACGCACCGCCGATCCGGCTGGAGATGACCTCGGGCCGCGGCGTCAGTACGACGAGATATCGCGGGCGGGTCCGGATCCCGTCGAGGAACTCGCGGAGCAGTTCGCCGATCACCACGTCCTCCAGGACCACGGTGAAGCCGGCGTCCGCGTACCCGTCCGCGACCTGGCAGGCGAGCCGGTAGCGGAGCTGGAGCTGCTTCTGGGCCGCGGCGCTGTCGTCGCGCATCGAGGCCTGTCCGCTGACGATCATCCGGCGGAAGACATCGCCGCGGAGGTGTACGCCGTACTGGAATCTCTCGGCCAGTAATTGGGAAACTGTCGACTTCCCCGCCGCCATGATCCCGCTGACGACGATCACCCCCTCGGACTCCATGCGGTGATGTTGCCACGCGGCGCAAGGTTTTAGTCAGGTCTCCCGGAATCTTGTCTGTAACCGGACAGAAAACCTTGGTTTGCAAGGCTTTTCAGGCCAGCAGCGATTCGATGTGGAGCCGGAGAAGTTGCCGGACCCGGGTCGGTGTGGTGCGGTCGGGCTGGATCGCCGCGTGCAGGGCCAGGCCGTCGATCACCGCGTGCAAACGCTCGACCTCGCGGCGTAGATCGAGGCCCTCTTTCAGGGCGCCGGCCTGGGCGAGTGCCTGCAGGAGCGATTCGCAGAGTTGGCCCAGTCCGTTGTGCACGGTGTCGACGTGTTCGTGCAGGGTGCCGGCGCCGGACTCGGCCTGGGCCTGGGCCATGAACGCGATCCAGACGTCGAACTCGGCACGGCGTTCGGCGTCGAGGGGGAGGGCTTCCTCGAGGTAGCGCAGCACGACCGTGGTCGGGCTGCCCTCGGCGTCCAGAGCCTCGATCCGCTGCGTCACCCGTCGGGTGACCAGGTCCATCGCGAAACTCAGCAGACCGTCCTGGTCCGGGAAGTAGTACCGGACGGCACCCGGGGACCAGCCGGCCTCGGCGGCGATGGTGCGGACCGAGGCGGCGCGGATGCCGTCGCGGCGGACCACCCGCCAGAGCGCCTCGGCGATCTCCTCGCGGCGGGTCTCGTGGTCGACGATCTTCGGCATGGGTCCTTTTTAGCACAGTCGTGTTAGAGTCTTGTCTCAACACAGTCGTACTTAATAAAACTCGGGAGGGTGAACCGCTGTGCTGCTCGCTGTGATCGCCGGGTGTGAGATCGGCTTCTGGGTTCTGCTCGCCGCCGGGATGGTGACGCGCTACCTGCTCAAGCTGCCCAGGGCGGGCCTGGTGCTGCTGGCCGCCGTACCGCTGGTCGACGTGGTGATGCTCGCAGCCAGCGTGATCGACATCCACCGTGGCGGGGTGCCGGCGTTCAAGCACTCACTGGCCGCGATCTTCATCGGGGTCAGCGTCGGCTTCGGTCATCAGACGCTGAAGTGGGCGGACAAGTGGGCCGCGCACTTCCTGGGCGGTGCGCCGCGCCCGGTCAAGCCGCCGAAGCGCGGTCCGGAACGTGCTCGTCGCGAGCGCGCCGGATGGTTCCGCCACCTGCTCGCGTACGTCGTCGGTGTCGGCATCATGATCGGCCTCGGCCTGCTGTCCGGTCGCGGGTACGACGCCGCGCTCGCGCCGGCCTGGACCTGGACGATCGTGCTGGTGATCGACGCCATCGTCTCGTTCAGCTACAGCTTCAACCGCGCCGACGACGAGGTCCGGGAGAAGGAGTCGGTCTGAGATCCCCTCGCCGGGCGCTCCGGCGTCGTACATTTCGGACATGACGACGACGGGGCGTAGCTGGGCCGGGATGACCGCTCTGGTGGTGGCGGCCGGGATCGTGATCCAGTTGATCGTGACGGCGAACGGGACCGAGGGGTTCTTCCCGGACAACCCGGACCGCGTGTTCAACGTGTTCGCGTACTTCACCATCCAGTCGAACCTGTTGCTCGGCGGGACCGTGCTGATGCTGGCCCTGCAGCCGGATCGGCCGGAGAGCACGCTGTTCAAGACGCTGCGGTTGAACGGCGTGCTCTGCATCGCCGTGACCGGGATCGTCTACCACCTCGTGCTGGCCGGCTCGGACGATCTGCACGGGTGGGCGGCGGTGGCAAACTTCCTGCTGCACACGCTGGCCCCCGTGGTCGGGGTGCTGGGCTGGCTGCTGTTCGGTCCGCGCGGGCAGACCGATGCGCGGATCGTCTCGTGGTCGATCGTTTACCCGCTGCTGTGGCTGGTGTTCACACTGATCCGCGGTGAGTTCGTCGGGTTCTACCCGTATCCGTTCGTGAACGTCGACGAGCACGGGTACGCACGGGTGCTGCTGAACTGTCTGCTGGTCGCGGTACTCTTCCTGGCTCTGGCGGCCGGGGCGACCTACCTCGACCGCCGTTTGCACCGGAAGACAACCGTCGAAAGGTAGACCCGTGCTGGTGACCTCGCGCTCGTACGCCGAGTACGAAGCGATGTTCGACCTGAAGGACCTCCCCGACTCCGTGCTCGACTGCTGTGCGGGCGGTGCCGGGTTCACCGCCGAAGCCGCCGCCCGTGGCGTCGACGCGATCGCCGCGGATCCGGCGTACGAGCTCGATCACCCCGAGCTGGTCGACACGGTCCGGCGGAGCCTGCCGGCCACGGCCGGGATCGTGGACGAGCACCAGGGGAGCTTCGTCTGGCACTGGTACGGGTCGCCCGAGCGCAAGGACCAGTACCGCATCGAGGCCGCCGACGCGTTCCTGCAGGACGTCGCGGCCGCGCCTGAGCGGTACGTCGCGGCCGGCCTCCCGGAGCTGCCTTTCGGCGACCGGCGCTTCGAGCTGGTGCTGTGCTCACACCTGTTGTTCACATGGGCCGACAAGTACGACCGGGACTGGCACGAGGCGGCGCTGCGGGAGCTGATCCGGGTGGCCAACTCCGAGGTCCGCATCTTTCCGCTGGTCATGCAGGGCGCCGGTGAGTCGGTGCCGTATCTGCAGGACATGCTGCAGGGGCTCGACGGCGTCACCTGGGAGATCCGCAAGGTGCCCTACGAGTTCCAGGCCGGGGCCGACGAGATGCTGGTCATCACTCGCACCTGACGTTTGGTGCTTCCCACCCGGTCGCCATCCCGGATGAGTTGCGCACTGACCCGCCACGAGGGGTGGGAAGCGCCAAACGGCAGCTACCGCATGCCTGCCGGGCCGATCGAGTGGCGGAGGACGTTCCACCACTCGATCGGTTGGATGGCCGGCTGGTTCAGCGGAGGTACCTGCCGCAGACGGGCCATGGGGAGGCGCCGCGCTGGGCGTAGAGCTTCTTCGCGCGGATCAGCTGCTCGCCCGCGGACGCTTTCGCCGGGCTGCCGGAGCCGCCCACGCTGCGCCACGTCTGCATGTCGAACTGGAACAGCCCGTAGTACCCGGCCGAGTTGACGGCCCGCGGGTTCCCACCGGACTCACAGTTGGCGACCTTGGCCCAGGCGCCGCTCAGGTTGGCCTTGCCGCTGGACGTGGAGCGATCCTGGGACCGGCTTTCCCGCACCTTGCGCTCGGCCTTGCGGACCTTCTTCGTCTCGACCTTGTGGGTCTTCTTCGTCTCGGCCTTCTTTGCGGAGACCTTCCTCGGCCCGGGAGCGGCGGCCTTGTTCGCGCCGTCCAGCGACAGGGTCTGCCCGATCAGGATCAGGTCCGGGTCCTCGAGGTTGTTGATCTTCGCCAGCTGATGCCAGTCGGCACCGTTCGCCTGGGCGATTTCTGAGAGGGTGTCGCCGGCCTTGACCGTGTAGTCGTTCGCGAAGGCCGCGCCGGCGCCGGCGGCGGTGATGCCGGCCCCGAGACCGGCGATCGTGATCGTCCGGGCCACCCGGCGAGTACTTCGCCGGGGGCGCGCATGTCGGGCTTTGGACATCAGGAACGCGCTCCTCGTGAGCTGGGCATGGTGAAACTCACCAGGCCCCCCGTGTCAGGGGATGGGGGCATCCGGGCAGGTCACAGGACAGCGTCCGAATGGTCACGCCACGGTAACGTCGCGACCTGAGTCATCCTGTGCGACCTTGGCCCGAAGCGCAAGGCCAATCGGGGAATCTGCCCCGGTTTTTTCCGTCGCTTGACGTAGCGAAAGCCCAACAACAGAACGGTTTCCAGTGCGACGCGCCGAAGGTTTGAGCGCGGTTGGCGGGGGTATGCAACGCTGCGCAACCGCCCGGTTTCCCGCCCGTGCAGCGGTCGGGAACAGGCCGTTTTCCCACCTGCTGGACCTGCCCTGTCTCAGCGCCGGAAGTAGCGCGGCGGGACCAGGTTGGTGGTGAGCTTCCGGATCACGTCCTGATCCGCGGCCGGCCACGACTCCCACACCTCTTTCGCCCACGCGATCAGCGCGGCCTCCACGTCCCCGACGTCACCTGCGGTGAGTACGTCGTACGCCGTGAGCCGCCCGACCGTCGCGGGTGGGGTCAGCGCGGGCCAGTCGTCGTACGAATTGGCCATGATCCCGTGGGCGGTGCGGACGTCGATAGCGCCGGAGCCGCGCTCGAGGTACATATAGAGGCCGTTCAGTGCGAACACCGGCCCGATGCGTGGGGCGTCCGTGCTGACGTGCTGGGCGCCGTACGCGTCGATCCGCAACTGGTGCAGGTGCCCGAGCCGAGCCGCGTGCTCGAGCTCGTAACCGAGCAGCTCACCGGCGACCTCCAGGCACGCCGGGGAGGCGGTGTTCTTCGACTCGCCCGGCCAGTCCGAGCGCGGGAGTACGGCGCCGCACCCGGGGCAGGCTGATTCTTTCCCCACCCCACCGCCCCGGTCAGAGGATTCGTGCGTGTCATCCGGGGAGTTCACTCGTTGATCGAAGCACGGGCACCGCCGTCCGGCAGCTGGTTTTCACCGCGGCGGCGCGGTGACTGCGGGACGAGCGACGGATGTGATGGGGGCAGAGCGGTGATCCGAGTGGCTCTCGGCCATCGTGGCACGTTGGTGCGTGGTGCACTTGCCGCGGTGCTGTCAAGGGAGAACGATCTGGACGTGGTGGCCGAGCTGGACCGCTCGGAGGACGTCCTGCAGGTGGCCGGCCGGCGGCCGCATGTCGTGCTGCTCGATCCACAGCTGCCCGGTCGGATCCGGATCGAGGAGCTGTGCCGGAAGCTGACCGGTCGCGGCGTTCTGATGCTGATCGACCACGAGGCGATCGCCGCGACCAGTCTCGCGCTGGTGAAGCAGGCGCCCCGGATCGGGCTGATCGCGACCGACGCCACCACCGACCAGTTGGTGCAGGCGGTGCGCGACGTCGCGAAGGGCCTGCCGGTGGTCGACGTACGCCTCGCCGTCGCCGCGTTGAAGGCGGGCGACAATCCGCTGACCGATCGCGAGTGTGAAGTCCTGCGACAGGTCACCACGGGCGCTACGGCGCACGAGGTCGCGCGCACCTTGAGCCTGAGCACCGGGACGGTGCGCAACTACCTGTCCCGTATCCTCGCCAAGACCGGAGCCCGCAGCCGGATCGAGGCGATCCGGAAGGCTCAGGACGCCGGCTGGATCTGACTCCGGCTGATCGTCGGCGTCCAGTTGCCGTGCAGGTCGCGGTACATGCGGGACGTGCGCATCAGGCTGACGTGGGTGCCGAGAGTCGCTTGGTTGCCGTCGAGCACCAAAATGCGCCGCGCACGCAGCGCCGAGCTGATCCGGTGCGCGATGACGATGAGCGTCCCCTCCCGCTTGGCAAACGCCTCCTCCGTCAGCCGTTCGGCCTCCGGATCCAGGAAGCAGGTCGCTTCATCCAGTACGACGAGCGGCGCCGGTGACAGGTACGCACGCACCAACGCGATCAACTGCTTCTCTCCAGCCGACAACTCACCCGGCTTGACCTCACCCGTAAGCCCGCCGATCTTCTCGATCAGGCGCTCTGCACCTACTGCCTCAACCGCGGCGCCGACACGGACCTCGATCGCGGGGAGGATCGGCCCACTTGTTGCGGCAGGCAACAAGTAGGTCAGGTTGTCGAGTACGGTCCCGCTGAAGACGTACGCCTCCTGGGGGATCAGCACCCGCGTCTCGGCCAACCGCTCGGACGTCACCTCGGCCGGCGAGACACCACCCAGCAGCAACTTCCCGCCGGTCGGCGCCAGCATCCCGCACACCAGCCCCGCCAGCGTCGACTTCCCGATCCCGCTCGGCCCGACCACTGCGAGATGCTCGCCTTCGGGAATGGTCAGCTCGAGCCTGTCCAGCACCGGCTCGGCATTCGGCCCGTACGCGAACGTCAACCCACGGATCCGGACCGCAAACCCGCCCGGAGCCTCGCCGCGCTTGGCCTCCGGTGCGGCCGTCGACGCATCCAGGATCCGCCCAAGTGTGATCACGTATCGCAGACCGCTGTCCCCGAGCGCGCTCATCACCGTGTTCAACGCCGGCTGCAACCCGATCAACACATACGTCAATCCACCGAGCAGCGTGCCCGTGCTGACCCCGCGCCCGACCAGCCACGGCCCGGCCGCCAGCAGGATCAGCAGCGGCAACCACCCACCGACCGCGAAGCACAACGTCCGCAGCGCCGCGACCTTGGCCAAGGCGCGTTCCGCCGACGCGTGGGCCTCGATCGGCTCCCCGACCAGATGCTCGGCGAACTCCTCCGTCCCGGCCGCGGTGATGTCCCGCACTCCGCCGAACACCATCCCCGCCGACGCCGCCAGCTCCTCGTCCGCCTTCAGCGATGCCCGGACCCGATCCGCCGCCATCCCCAGCACCGCCAGCGACAACGCGAACCCAACCAGAAAAGGCGGTACGACGAACGCCGCAACCAGCGGAGCCAGTGACAACAACCCGGTCAGCACACCGAACAACGTCACCGCGAAGCTCCGCAGCACCAGCACCAGCCCGGCGAACGTGTCCCGGACGATCTCCACCTGTCGATTCAACCGCGCCACCGCACCGTCGTCCCCGGACCGCAGTGCGCCAGCGACAACCCGCCGTACCAGGTCATCCCGCAGCGGCTCGACCAGATCACCCAACCGCCCGTACGCCTGACGAGCACCCGCCGCCCCCAGACACGCAGTCGCGACCAAGCCCCCAAGCCACGCGATCCCCTGCCACGCATGCCCGCCGAGAAAGCTGTCTGTCGCCCTCGCAACCGCCACACCGTAGATCGCCGTCGGCAAGATCTCCGGAACGGACCACCCGATCAACCCGACCGTGGCCCGTTTCCTCAGCGCTGCGGCGCCGTACGCCAGTTCTCCCCTCACCCGAAGACTTCGCGGTACGACGTGTTGTGCCAGAGGTCGGCGTGGGGGGCTACGGCGCGGACCTGGCCGTGGTCGAGCCAGACGACCAGGTCGGCGCGGGCCGCGGTGGCTGGGCGGTGGGTGACGATCAGACGGGTGCGGTGGTGCCGGTCTTCGGTGAGCGTGCGGCTGATCTGCCGCTCCGTGGCGGTGTCGAGGCTCGAGGTCGCGTCGTCCAGTACCAGCAGACGGTTCGCCGACCAGGCTCGGGCGAGGCCGAGCCGTTGCCGTTCGCCACCGGACATCGGTGCCCTGCGCAACGAAGTGAAGTACCCGTCCGGGAGGCGGCTGACGAAGTCGTGCGCATGCGTGGCGCGAGCGGCGGCCAGCGTGCGGATCGGACTGATCGCGTCGGGGGCGATCGCCTCGCCGATCGTCCGGCCGACAAGCTGCGGCCGTTCGAACGCGCATCCAACGGCACTGCGCAGCGCACGCCGGCTGACGGCCTGGAGGGGGATGCCGTCCAGCGACACCTGCCCGGTCGACGGATCGCGCAGTCGCGCCGCGATCGCCGCGAGTACCGACTTGCCGGCGCCGCTCGGACCCACGACCGCGACCGTCACACCACCGGGCAGGTCGAGATTCACGTTGTCCAGCAGGACATTCCCGCCCGCGACCACGCTGACTCCGTCGAACGTCAACTGCCCAGGGCCGGCCGGAATCGGGAGCGTGCCGTGGGCGATCGACTCGATCGACAGCACCTCGGCGGCCCGGTGCACCCCGGCCTTGGCGCGGGCGATCTCCCCGAGTACGCCGGTCAGGTTGCCGAGGCCGGCCCCGAGTGCGGCGTACTGCGAGGCGGCGAACAGTTCGCCTGCGGTGATGCGTCCGGCGACGAGTTGCAGTCCACCGACGGCCAGGACGGCGACCAGCACGAGCGGGCCGACGACCGCGGCCTGCGCGCCGGAGCGGGCCAGGATGCGCCAGGTGACGACACCGTGCTTGTGCAGCTCGGGCAGGAATCCGAGGATGCGGCGCTCCTCGCGTTCCGTCGTACCGGCGGCGGAGATCGTGCGGATGCCGGTCAGCGATTCGGACAGCAGGGCGGCGATCCGGCCCTGGGTCTCCTGGTAGGCGAGGCTGACGTTGGCGGTCCGCTTCGCGAACGTCCACAGGACCAGGATCACGAGCAGCACGCCGCCGAAGAACGCTGCGGCGAGCCAGGGATCGATCAACGCCAGCAGGACGAGGCTGCCGACCGGCGGAGCGATCGCGGCGACCGCGGTCACGGCTGCCGGGCCAGCTTGGGCGGCGTCGGTGGCGTTGGCGGAGACCCGGGTGACGAGGTCGCCGGTCTCGAAGTCACGGGTGCCTTCCGGACCGCCGTGCACGACGTGCTTGACCAGGCGATGCCTGAGCCACGCTGTGGTCTCGGCGACGCAAGCAGCGCCGGCGAACGCGTCGACGATGCTCGCGGCGATCCCTAGCCCGATCAGTGCGGCCGCCGCGATCAGCCACTGCGTGGAGCCGGCACCCGCCACGATCGCGTCGACCGAACGACCGAGGATCGCCGGGAGCGCCAGCGTCACGCCACTGCCGATCAAGGCATTGACCCCGATCAGCGGCAGCCACCCCCGCCCGCGCTTGGCAACATCCCCGAAGCCGATCATGACGCCGCCCCGGTGAGATCGGCGAGGCCGGTTTGGTCGGACAGGAAGGCCAGCATGTCGGCTGCCAGGCCGACACCTCCGGTGGCGTGCCCGGCGTCTGCTTCCAGGCGCAGCAGGATCGGCCGCCCACTCTCGGTCGCGTGCTGCAGGGCGGCGCACATCTTCCTTGCGTGCAAGGGATCCACGCGCGTGTCATTCCCGAAGACCGTGAACAGCACGGCCGGATACTTCACCCCGTCGACGACCCGGTGGTACGGCGAGTAGGACAACAGGTTCTGGAAGTCGTCGGGATCCTGCGCCGACCCGAACTCCGGGACCCAGCGCTCGCCCAGACCGGACAGCTCGTAGCGGACCATGTCTGTCAACGGCGCCGAGCAGACCGCGGCCGCGAACAACTCCGGACGTTGCGTGATGGCGGCCGCGACGAGCAGACCGCCGTTCGACTCGCCGCACAGCGCCAGTTGATCCGGCGTGGTCCAGCCCTCGGCGATGAGGTGCTCGGCAGCGGCGATAAAGTCGTCGAAGACCTTCTGTTTGTGCTGCCGGATCCCGGCTCGATGCGACGCCTCGCCACGCTCGCCACCACCACGGACAGAGGCGGTGACGAAGGTGCCGCCGGCCTCGATCCACGCCAGCGCGAAGGCGGAGTACGTCGGGGTCAGCGTCTGCCCGAATCCGCCGTACCCATAAAGCATCGTGGGGCGAGGCCCTTCGATGCCGGGCTCTTTGATCACGCGCAGCTCGAGCTCGGTGCCGTCGGGCGAGGTGTAGGTGAGGGTGCGCGTCTCGGCTGCTGTCGCTGCCGCGGGCTCTTGCTGCCAAGGCGCAGTACGTCCGGTGGTTGCGTCGTAGCAGTAGACCGTCGGCGGCGTGACGCTGTCGGTATAGGTGAACCAGGCTCGCGCGCCACCATCGGTGCTCAGCGAGCCGATCGAGCCGCTCCCTGGCACGTCAACGGTCCCCAGTTGTCGGCCGGTCTCGCGCTCGTGCACGGTGATCCCACCCACTATGCCGACGAGGACGACGTCGTCGAGGACCGCCAGCCCCGTCAGTGGTGCATCAGGTGTGAGGTAGTCGTGCCAGACCGTCGGATCTGCGGGATCGCCGATACAGATCCGCCCGCTAGGCGCGCCCTGCGTGGTGACGACGTACAGGCGGCCGTCCAAACCGACCGTCATGACCGTGGTCGCGTCGACGCCTTGCTGGACCGGTGTCGGCGGCTCAGCTGTGGACAGATCCGCCAGCCACAGGTCGTTCGCCGCACCGCGCACCGCCGAGATCGTCAGCCACCGACCATCGCCGCTGATCGCGAGTCCGTACGACGCCTCGGCGCCCAGGATCGTGGTGTCGTCAGGCACGCCCAGCCGGTGGCGTCGTACCTGACGGAAACGCACGTAATAGAAGGAGTCCCCGTCGGGAAGCCACGCGATCGGGGAGTAGCGGCAGCCGTCGATCGGGCCGTCGATGAGCTGACCCGTGGCTACGTCGAGGATATGGAGGACGGACTGGTCGTCTCCACCCCGCGAGACCTGGTACGCGAGCCGGCTGCCGTCCGGGGAAGGCTGCCAGCCGTCGAGCGTGCTCAGGCCGGTCGGGTCGAGCTCCAGCGGATCGAGCAATGGCCGCGAGTCGACGTACAACACCGCATGCTGCCGCCCCGCCTCCCGCCGCACCGTGAAGCACCGCTCACCGCGCCACACCGGGGTCGACACACTGCCGACGTTCGACAGCTCTCGCACTCGGTTGCGCAGGCGGAACCGGTTGGACAACGAGCCGGCGTACTCCAGCCACACGTTCTGCTGGCCCGCCAGCCACCGCACGGTGTCGTCACCCGAGGCATCCTCGAGCCACCGGTACGGATCCCCCACGGCACTACCGTGCACCTGCTCCACGAGCGGTAGCCGCTCGGCGCATGGATAAGACTGCACGGAATCCCTCACCCCTCTCATTCCGTCCTGACCAATCAACGACCGCCGGGGCTCCGAGCTACCCCGGAATCCTGAGGTCGTCCTGGTAGGGACCGCCCGGCGACCGAGGCGAGTCGGTCACCGGAGGGCCTGAACGCAGGACGGCCCCGGGTGGGTATGCCGCCCACCCAGGGCCGCAGAACCTGTCTATCCAGGTGCCGATCAGTGGCAGAGCAGCAGGCTGAGGTTGCTCGGGGTCTGCGAAGCGCAGCCCAGCACGGTCAGCGTGGAGCCGCCGTGGTGGTGGCCGCCGTGGCCGTAACCCGGGGTCTCGAGACCCTGGAGGTCGAGAAGTGCCATGTGTTTACACCTCCTTCGGTGTGGATTGTCGGGACAGGGACTCGGACCACTGGGGAGGTCCGAGGAACGGGAGGGACACCGGCGCGTCGTGCAGCGCCGTACCCAGAGCCAGCAGCACGCCGGCCGATCCGGTCGCCAGGTCCATCGAGAGACGGAGCAACTGGTTGCCCGGGTACGCGAGGCCGCCTTCGAACGGCATCGCGTGCCAGCCGAGTCCGTCGACGAGATCGTCGACCGTCGCCTGCTCCTCGCCGAGTGCCGCGGCGGTGAGGAGCAGACCGGCGCGACCCATGAACAGGCCGGGCTGGACGTAGTAGGAGCAGTGCGTCACGCGCTTGAGTTCGGCGAGCGTGGCCACGAGCTCGTCGGACGGCCGATGCCGCAAGTACCGCTCGAGAACCAGCGCGACCCCGGCCGAACCCTCTTCGAGGTACGGCAGCGTCCGCCAGCCCTGGTTCACCTGCCGCATCCCGTCCTCGGTGAGGACGGAGCGCTTGAGGTCTTGCCTGATCGCGATCTCGGCCAGATCCAGCAGCCCGGTGTCCCCGAGCCGCTCGAACGCTTCCAGGAAGAAGAGTGCCGGCCCCGACGACCCGTACATCAGCCCGGCCCGCGCATGCTGACCGCCACTCAGCTCCGGTACGGCGTTGAGGTCGCCGAGCCGGTCAGCGACCAGATCCAGGACGCGGACCGCCTTCGCGCGAAGGCTCGGCTCCGTGTCGAAGTGCAGCAGATTCAGTCCGATGCCGGCGAGACCGGAGTGCAGTCCCAGTTCGCGGGACCTCCAGTCGTCGGCGAGTGTGCGGTCGACCAGGTCCAACGCGTCCTGCCGGTATCCCAGCTCGTCCAGCACGTGTGCGACCCCGTGCAGGCCGTCGTACAGGCCCGGCCCTGTCTCGGTGTCCACGGCGCGTTTGCGCAACCATTCGTCGTACTGCGGGAAGCGCCCCGCGCCGGTCTTCGCGAGGGCGTAGAGGACGCCCGCAGCGCCGGTGGCGAGGTCGATGCCGCCGCCGTCGCGGAACTGCGCGATGTCGCCGGGGAACAGCCGATCGGTGCGCTCCGGTGTCGCACTGGCGACGATGGCCTTGGTGAGTGCCTCGCGGACCTCGGTCCATCCAGCCTCGCCCGGCAACGCGAGATCGACCATCTGCGGGTCGTGAGTCACCTTGGGGCCGACGATGGTCCGGACGGCGTCCTCGATCGTTGCCCTGGGCACCGGGAAGGTCTCGGTGATCATTTCGGCGAGCTGGAACGCCTTGCCGGGATGCATGTTCAGCAGGATCGTCGCCTGCGGGGCGTAGACACTCAGCGCGATACATGCCAGCGCGTAACGGTCGACGTCGACGCCCTGACGGTCCTGCGGCGCGGTGTACCCAGGATGCGCGAGCGTCGAGCGGGCCTTCTCCTCGGCCTTGGTCGCGACCTCGAAGTCGATCAAGGTCAGGCGGCCGTTCACGTCGAGCAGGACGTTGTCCGGGTGCAGGTCGCAGAACACGACACCGCGCTCGTGCAGCTGCCCGACGGCCTCTCCGACTCGCTCGACCATCTGCGTGGCCCACTCGGAGTACTCCGCCTTGTCGGCCTCGGTCGCATCCGGATGCGTCAACGGATAGCGCCGTACCAGCTCGCGCTGCAGCGACACCGAGTCGATGTGCTCCTGGACCAGGAAGTGATGCTCACCCAGCTGGAGGTAGTCATGCGTCTTCGGTACGACGCTCAGTCCGTCGAGCTGCTCGAGGATGTCCCGCTCGTGCGCGATCCGGGCGACCGCATCACGGCCGGCCATGTCGAGACCGGCGTACGGGCGTCCTTCCTTGAGGACGACGCGGTCACCGGTCTCGTTGTGGTGTCCGAGGTACACACCGCCGCCGTTGGAGAACTGGATGACGCCGTCGATCGTGTACGCGAGGTCGTTGGTGGTGACCGCGTTGCGGGCGTCGAGGTGGGGTTGCAGGAAGTCGGGCAACGGCACCCAGGCCGGCAGCGCGAAGGTCGGGCCGCGATGGTCGGGCACGAGCCTGCCGTGGTCGTCCTCGAGCGCCAGCACTCGTTCGCCGGTCGGGGACAGGCAGTGCCTGCTGACAAAGGCGCCGTACCGGACGAAGAGCGGACCGTGGCCGTAGCGGAGATCGCTCAGGATGTAAGGCCCTTGCACACCGTCGAGGACCCCGTCGAGCTCCTTGAGGATCAGCTCGCACTGGGCCTCGTCGGCCGGGTAGATCGTCACCAGCTTGCCGCTCGACCCACGGGGAGCGGCCTTCGAGTTGACCATCACCAGCACGGCCTCGTTGCGCAGGAACTTGAACGCGATCCCGCGGGGCACGCAGTAATCCCACACGGCTTCGAGCGTCCGCTCGACATCCGCGAGTCGCGCCGACACGTGGATCTTCCAGCCCTGCTGCGGAAGCTTGATCCCTTCCGGTGCGTAGTGCATCCAGGTCTCCCCGGGCACATGCCGCCAACCGTCCGGAACAGCCCGCGCGGTGATCGCGAGATCCGGATACTGCGCACCACGGTTGGCCGGCGTCTCGTAGAACCGCCGATCCGCAAGGCAGTAGAACTCGTAGCTCTCATGCATGACTGTCCGACCCCATTTCTCGTGGTGCCCCGCCACATCTTGGACACCCCGACCAGGGCCGGCGTAGTGCACGATGTCATCACTCTCACGTGAAGAACCCACACACTACGAGTGAGTAACTAAACACTCTTCGTTACCGAACCGCGCCCCCTGAGCGCGAATCCCCCCGTAACAACATGTCAATCCATCCCGGTGCCATCACGGCCCGTAACTTCACTCCCAGTGCCTCGTACACGCCCAACAGCCACGACTACTGTCATCCCGTGACCGCCGAACGCCGTCCTAGCGTTTCCCGCGCCGATGACTGAGCAATGGCTAGAGGTGCGCCGCCAACTGCAGCAGAACCGCTTTCGGTGGGGTGTCGAGGCCGCCGCTGACTATCCCGTGGGCCGTCGAGTGGCCGGGACGCCGTTGCTGGCGGCATCGACGTGGATCCCGGCGCAGCCGATCCCGTTGACCTCGATCCGGTTGGAGTTCGAGCCCAACGCGGAGTTCCGCGGGGTGACAGGGCTGGAACCCACGGACACGCTGCCCCTGCGACCGGACGGTGCGCGCTATTCGTCGTACGCCGCGGCCATCGCCGACCTGGCGTCCCCGGCTGTCTTTGAGAACCGCCCGACGTACAGACTCCTCTCGGCGGACCTGACCGCCGCACAACCCCTGCTGCGCCTGGGTCGAGGCACCTACTTCGACAGCATCAACACCGGAGAAGCCTCCGCCCACGAGTACGCCGCCCGCCGCCTTGGCCTGAGTGGATCGAGCCCGCTGCGCACCGCGATCGGGGAACCCTGGGACCCAACCCGCCGCCCCACCAACCTGGCGATCAGCACCCTCACCATCCGCCACGACAAGACGACCAGCGACTCCACCTTCCTGATCCACTGGCGTGATCCCGCCAAGGTGGGTCACGCCGGCGGCCTCTACCAGGTCGTCCCGTCGGGCGTCTTCCAACCAAGCGCCGACGCATCCTGGAACGAACGCCACGACTTCTCCCTCTGGCGAAATCTGATCCGCGAACTCTCGGAAGAACTCCTGGGCACGTCAGAAGACCACGGCAGCGACTCCGCCCCCATCAACTACGAAACCTGGCCCTTCGCCACCGAACTCTCAGCTGCTCTCACGGCCGGCTCAGCCCGGGCGTACTGCGTAGGCCTAGGCGTAGATCCGCTCACCTTCGCCACAGACCTACTAACAGTCCTGGCAATCGACGCCGACATCTTCGACACCCTCTTCACCGACCTCACCACCAGAAACGACGAAGGCCGCGTCCTCACACCCCAACCCTTCACCGCCGACTCAATCAACGACTTCGTCCACCACAAACCATTACAAGCCGCCGGCGCAGCCATCCTCCAACTCGCCTGGCAACACCAACTGGTCTAACCGCGCGCGACGGAAGGGTGACCGCTGTAGCACGCGGGGGAGGTCAGACTGGGTAGGTGTGGATTTCGGTGGCTTTTAGGGTGGCGTGGAGGGGTTGGCCGGGGGATAGGTGGAGGTCGGCTACAGCTGCGGGGGTGATGTCGGCCAGGAGGGTGGCTGGGCCGGTGGGGGTGGCGTTGAGGCGGACTCTGACTGTGTGGGCGTGTTGTTCTATGCCGGTGACCACGGCGGGCCAGGTGTTGCGGGGGCTGCCTGAGGGTGGTGAGGGGTAGAGGCTGACCGCGGTCGGTGGGAAGGCGACGTGGACCGGGCCGGTGGCTGGTTCGGCGAGGGTCATGGTGCCGCCTTCCACCAGATCGACTGTTGTGCCGGAAGCGGTGCCTCGGTAGAGGTTGAGGCCTACTAGTTGGGCTACGTAGTCGGTGCGGGGGCGGCGGGCTATCTCGGTGGGGCGGCCTGCTTGGACCATACGACCGTTCTCAACGATGACCAGGCGATCCGCGAGGACCATGGCGTCGAGTGGGTCGTGGGTGATGAGCAGAGTGCGGCCTTCGTAGCGACTGAGGTGCTGGCCGAGCTCGGCCCGGACGTGGAGCGTCGTACCGGCGTCCAACGCGGCCAGAGGCTCGTCCAGCAACAACAGTTCGGGGTCGGTGGCCAGGGCTCGGGCCAGGGCGACTCGCTGGGCTTGGCCGCCGGACAACGAGCGCGGGCGGGTACGCGCGTACGACGACAAGCCGACGATGTCGAGCCAGCGCGAGGCCTCCGACCGGGCGGCGTGTTTGTCGAGTCCGCGGGCGCGGAGGCCGAAGGCAACGTTCTCGAGGCAGCTGAGGTGGTCGAAGAGCAGGTAGTCCTGGAAGACCACGCCGATCGGCCGGCGGTCCGGCGGACGGAATGTACGCGGGGGTTCGTCCCACACCTCAGAACCTAAAGCGATGCGGCCACCGCCCAGCGGCAAGAGGCCGGCAATCGCGCGGAGTGCGGTGGTCTTGCCGGCGCCGTTGGGGCCCAGCAACGCGACCACCTCACCTGGTTCGACAACCAGGTCCAACGCGAGGTCGAAGGAGTCACGGGTCACTCGCACGTCGGCGTACAGAGTCATCGCAACCCACTGATCCAGCGCTCGCGCAGAGACGCCAGTACGACGACAGACACGATCAGAAGCACGATGCTCAGTACGACGGCCACGTCCGGGTCGGTCTCCAACGCGAGGTACACCGCCAGCGGCATGGTCGTCGTACGGCCGGGGAGGTTGCCGGCAAAGTTGATGGTGGCGCCGAACTCGCCCAGTGCGCGAGCCCAGCACAGTACGGCGCCTGCCACGACACCTGGCGCGATCGACGGAAGTGTCACGCGTCGAAAGGTCAGCCAGCGGCCTGCGCCGAGTGTCGCGGCTGCCTCCTCGTAGCGAGGGTCAGCAGCCCGCAGTGCGCCCTCGACAGAGATCACCAGGAACGGCATGGCAACAAAGGCCTCCGCCACGATCACACCGGCCGTCGTGAACGGCAGGGTGATGCCGAACCACAGATCCAGACGCTCACCGATCAGTCCGCGTCGCCCCAGAACCAGCAGCAGTGCAACACCGCCCACTACCGGTGGCAGGACCAGTGGGACTGTCACCAGCGCCCGGATGACGCCGCGACCGGGCAACTCGCCGCGGGCCAGCAACCAGGCGAGCGGGATGCCCAGGACAAGGCACACCGCAGTAGCGGAGGTGGCGCAAATCAGGGACAGCCTCAGCGCCTGCCAGACGTCCGGACTGGACAGACGGCTCGGCAACGTCGACCAAGGCGCTTTGGCCAGCAGACCGATCAGAGGGACGACCAGGAACGCCAGTCCGAGCAGGGCAGGCAGCAGGAGCACGAGGGGCAACCGCCCACTGGTGCTCCTGCTGCGACGACTCACGGTGCGTCGAAACTACTACGCCCTACGGCGCGGTGAAACCGGCAGCCGTCATGACCGCCTTGCCCTGGTCGGACAGTACGTAGTCGACGAACGCCTTGGCGCCGTCCGGGTTCGGAGCCTTCGTCAGCGTCGCGATCGGGTACTCGTTGATCGCCTTGCCCGCTTCGGGGAACTCGATGCCGTCGACCTTGTCCTTGGCCGACAGTACGTCGGTCTTGTAGACGAGGCCGGCGTCGACCTCGCCGAGGCCGACCTTGGTCAGCACGGCCTTCACGTCCTGCTCGAGGCTGTCCGGCTGCGGCGTGATCCCGGCCGCCTTGAACACCGTGTCGGCCGCCGCGCCACACGGCACCTGTACCGCGCAGATCGCGATCTTCTTGTCCTTGTTGCCGAAGTCCTCCAGCCCGGTGATCTTGCCCGGATTCCCCTTCGGTACGGCGATTTCCAGCGTGTTCGTCACGAACACCGTCGGAGGGTTCTTGTCCGTCACCTGGTCCATGTTCTTCGGCGAGGCCGACGCGAACACGTCCGCGGGCGCACCCTGATTGATCTGCTGCGCCAGCGCCGAGCTGCCGGCGAAGTTGAAGGTCACCTTCACGCCGGGGTGGGCCGCCTCGAAGTCCTTGCCCAGCTGGGTGAACGTCCCGGTCAGGGAGGCCGCCGCGAAGACGTTGACGGTCCCGGACAGAGCCGGCGTACTGCTGCTGCCCGACGGCGAGGACGCCGCCGGAGTGTCGTCACCGCAGCCGGCGAGGGTGAGCGCGGCAACGGCGGCGAGGGCAGCGAGCGCGGTACGACGGAACATCAGGCCTCCGGGATTTCGACGACGACATGGGTGGACTTGATCGACGCGACGGCGACCACACCGGGCTCCAGACCGAGCTCGTCGGCGGCCTCGCGACTCATCAGCGACACGACGCGGAACGGCCCGGCCTGCATCTCGACCTGGGCCATCACACCGTCCTTGAGGACGCGGGTGACGATCCCCCGCATCCGGTTGCGCGCCGATGCCGCGGCGGTGTTCCCCGGCTCCGGCGACTCGGCCTGCTCCTTGGCGAACGCGGCGAGCGCTCGCCCGTCGATCGCCATCCGGCCGCTGTCCTGGACTGACGGCAGCCGGCCCTGGTCGACCCAGCGACGGACCGTGTCGTCACTGACTCCCAGGAGCGCTGCCGCCTCACTGATCCGCAAGTTCGGCACGGCAGACAGCATACTGCCGCAGATGCGCATTCTGGCCTGGACTTTTCCACAGCCACCGACCGGTGACGGAAAGTGTCTGCCAATCCGCATAAGTTGAAGGCATGAGGACATCGGGGTTGCGGGACTACCTGGACGGGCCGCACAAGGCGGCGCGCGACGTGGTGCGCGCAGGGCTGGCGGACGCGGAGCTGTTCGACCTGGCCGTGCGCCTGCCGCGGGACGAGTACCGCGACAAGGTGCTCGACCTGTTGCAGCGGATCACGGCCGACGGGCACCCGGCACGCGGCTTCCCGAAGGAGTACGGCGGTGAGGGCGATCTCGGCGGGTTCATCGCCGGATTCGAGATGCTGGCCTTCGGGGACCTCTCGCTGATGGTGAAGGCGGGGGTGCAGTTCGGCCTGTTCGCCGGCGCGATCCTGCATCTGGGGACCGAGAAGCACCATGAGCGGTATCTCGCCGACGCGGTCGGTGGCCGATTGCTCGGCTGCTTCGCGATGACCGAGACCGGCCACGGATCGAACGTCCAGGCGCTCGGCACGACGGCGACGTACGACGCCTCGACCGGGGAGTTCGTCGTCCACACACCGACCGCGGCGGCGCGGAAGGACTACATCGGCAACGCGGCGCGGCACGGGCGGATGGCGGCGGTGTTCGCGCAACTCGTGGTCGGCGGTGAGAGTCATGGGGTGCATTGCCTGCTGGTCCCGATCCGAACGGACGACGGTACGGTGATGCCCGGGGTGACGCTGTCCGACTGCGGCCCGAAGCTGGGGCTGAACGGGGTGGACAACGGGCGGATCGTGTTCGACCAGGTCCGGGTGCCGCGGGAGGCGCTACTGGACCGCTATGCCCAGGTCGATGCTGACGGCAACTATCAGAGCGGGATCGAGAATCCGGACCGCCGATTCTTCACGATGCTCGGGACGCTCGTGCAGGGGCGGGTGTCGGTCGGCGGTGCGGCGATCAACGCGAGCAAGGTCGCGTTGACGATCGCGATCAAGTACGGCGCTCAGCGTCGGCAGTTCGGTGCGCCGGGGAGCGCGGAGGAGGCGTTGCTACTGGATTACCGGATGCACCAGCGACGGTTGTTGCCGTTGCTTGCGCGGACCTATGCCTTGCACTTCGCGCAGGGTGAGTTGGTCGACGAGTTCGTGCGGGTGTTCGGGGAAGACGGCACCGAGCACGACCGGCGGGCGTTGGAGGCGCAGGCGGCCGGGACGAAGGCGCTCGGGACGTGGCATGCGACCGAGACGATCCAGATGTGCCGCGAGGCGTGTGGCGGTGCCGGTTACCTGGCGGAGAACCGGTTGGCGACGCTGAAGGCGGACACCGATGTGTTCACCACCTTCGAGGGGGACAACACCATCCTGTTGCAGTTGGTGGCGAAGGGTCTGCTGACGGACTACCGGGAGTCGTTCGGCAAGCTGGACCCGCTCGGCACGGCCCGGTTCATCACCGCGCAGGCGGTGGAGATCGCGGTCGAGAAGGCGGCCCTGCGACCGCTGATCGAGCGGCTGCGAGACGTCGTACCGAATCGGAGTGATGCGGCCGATCCGGATGCTGGGTTGCGGGACGACGCGTATCACTCGGGGCTGCTGCGGTTCCGGGAGGAGCACATGTTGTCCGGGGTCGCGCGGCGGCTGAAGGCGGGCATCGATGCAGGCGATGAGCCGTTCGAGGTGTTCAACCGGTGCCAGGACCACGTGATCGCCGCCGGGCGGGCGCACGTGGACAGGATTGTGCTCGAGGCGTTCCAGGGCGCCGTACTGGACGCGCCGGAGGAGAGTCGTGCGCTGCTGAAGGACGTCTACGACCTGCACGCGCTGGCGACGATAGAGGCTGAGCGGGCCTGGTACCTGGAGCACGGGCGGCTGTCACCGGGGCGGTCGAAGGCGATCACGGCGCTCGTGAACGAGCTGTGCGCCGCCGTCCGGCCGGCCGCCGTCGAGCTCGTCGACGCGTTCGGCATACCGGGCGGGGCGGTGGAGGTGCCGATGGTTGTACCGTCGCAGCATGAGTGAGCCGATCGAACCCGCGTCGGCCGCCGAGGCCGCCCGCGAACTCGCCCGGGTGTTGCTGGAGCAGGCCGACGCTCTGGACCTGCACGACCTGCGGGCCACCGGCGCGATTGAGAACGTCCGGGTCCAGGCCCGGGCGCTCGCGGACGCCGTCCATGAACGGGGCTGGGGTGACATCTTCCTCGGGATCGACTCGTACGACCCCGACGAGCTGGACGACCTCCCGCTCGGGCCGGACGACTTCGACGACCCCGCGGACTACCGGGAGATCGTGGAGGGTGTGGACGATCTCGAGGAGCTGGAGGAGCCGCTGCTGCCGGCGGACGGGGTCCGGGTCAGCTACCAGGCGCGGTACGACTATGTGGTGACGGATCCGGACGCGTTCGTGCAGTACGTCCGGAGCCGGGCCGACGAGGCGCAGAACGACGAGGTGATCGACGACATCGAGGACGCACAGTCGGCGTTCGAGCTGCTGTGTTACCTCGACGGGATGGGGTCGAAGGAGTACGACTCGTTCGGGCTGATCCCGGCCGGCGGGGAGGAGTCCCACCGGATCGTCGAGTTCTCCCTGTGGGACCTCGACCCGACCCGCCGCGACGACACCTACCCGTACTAGCCACCAATCACCACGAACCTCCGAGCGCCTGCCGTCAGCCCAGCAGCTGACAGTAGGCGCTCGGCTTGTGTGCGGAAGGAAGGGCTCAGGCTGACGAGACGCGGCCCGCGCGGGTGCGCGCGTACGGGCCTGTGCGGGTGCCGCTGCGCGGCGTGTGCGCTGCGCAGGTGCTGATCGCGGGGGCGGCTGTACCGGTGCAGGCTGCGCGAGTACGGCGTGGGTGGGTGCTGCTGCTCGCGGGCGGGCTGGGCAGGTGCGCTTGTCAGGAGGGCGGCTGTACCGGTGCGGGCTGCGCGGGCGTGGCGTGGGCGGGTGTTGCCGGGGGCTGCGTGGGTGCGGTTCGTGCGGGTGTGTCTTGTGCGGGGGCGCGTGGGTGTGGGGTGGTTGCGGGTGGTGGGGTTTTGGACTGGTCCGGAGGTGGGGGGCTGTTGTTGCGGAAGGCAACGTTCTACGGAAAGTGAAGGTTTGTCTACGGAGAGTTGTCTTGTTCAAAGGCAATGCAAATGTTTGATCGGGGGGATTCCCGGCGATCGCGGCCCATGACAACGTTCTGTTGTCGGCGGCGGACGGGTCGCTGACACAGGCTCCAGGTGGTTCCCGAAGTACTCCCGTCCGCGACCGGACTGTACCTCCCCTGCCGGTCACGGAATGAGGCATCGGGCCCGCCCGCCTTCGGGCCGATTGCCCTCTCGGGGCAACAGCAGGACGCCGGCCGTGCCGCTAGGGCAGCCGGTCGCCAGTGAGGTGGCGACCGACGCCCGGCACGGTCGGCGTTTCCGTTCCCGGGTTGGTGTCTGGTGCTGCTGGGGACCAGACACCAACCCGGGAACGTCACCCGGTCAGCCACCATCACCGTACTGTCCGCCGTCCCGCTCGGCTTCACGATGCAAGTAGCCCCGGTCACCAGCCCGCCGCGTCCATCAGGTCTCGCGCTTCTTCCTGCGCAACCGGCTCGCGGCGCGAAACGCCGCGGCCGCACACCAATGCCGTCAACCTCGACGCGGCCCGTTGATCAGGCGAGCTCCAAGGACGGGCGGGCCGGGACCTTGCCGTACGTCGTGGTGCGCTGGCGGGCCGGGCGACCGGCGGCGGTGGCCATGGCGGTCAACTCCTCGATGGACTTGCGGGAGCCATGCTTGGAGCCGGCCATCCGGCTGATGGTCTCCTCCATCAGGGTGCCGCCGATGTCGTTGACGCCGCCGTTCAGGACCGCGACGCAGCCGTCGACGCCGAGCTTGACCCACGAGCACTGGATGTTGTCGATCCGCCCGTGCAGCATGATCCGCGCCATCGCGTGCACCGCGCGGTTCTCGTCGTACGTCGGTCCCGGGCGGGCGACGCCGGCCAGGTAGATCGGCGAGTTCTGGTGGATGAACGGCAGCAGCACGAACTCTGTGAACCCACCGGTCTGATCCTGTACGGCGGCGATCGTCCGCAGGTGCTGGACCCAGTGGTGCGGTGCGTCGACGTGCCCGTACATCATCGTCGAGCTCGACGGCAGGCCCACCTTGTGCGCGGTCGAGATGACCTCGATCCAGCTTGCCGTGGGCAACTTTCCCTTGGTGAGGATCCAGCGCACGTCGTCGTCGAGGATCTCCGCAGCGGTGCCAGGGATGCTGTCCAGGCCCGCCTCCTTCACCGAGATCAGGAAATCCTCGATCGACAGCCCGGTGCGGACCGAGCCGTTGACGATCTCCATCGGTGAGTACGCGTGCACGTGCATGTCCGGGACCCGGTCCTTGACCGCGCGGACGAGATCGGCGTACGCCGTACCCGGCAGGTCGGGGTGGATACCGCCTTGCATGCACACCTCGGTCGCGCCGATCACCCAGGCTTCCTCGGCGCGCTGGCCTACCTCGTCCATCGACAGCGAGTAGGCGTCGGCGTCGGTTCGCCGCTGCGCGAACGCGCAGAACCGGCAGCCGGTGTAGCAGACGTTGGTGAAGTTGATGTTGCGGTTGACCACGTACGTGACGTCGTCCCCGACCGTTGCCTTGCGCAACCCATCCGCAAGAGCGGCCAATGCGTCCAGCGCCGGACCCGTTGCCGTCATCAACGTCAGGGCCTGCGCATCCGACAGCCCGGCCGGATCCCGCTCGGCAGCCGCGAGCGCCGCCTTCACATCACCTTCGACACGCTCTGGTGCGGACCGATGAGCGACGTCTTCGCGGAGGACGTCCCAGTCGCCGTACGCCGCGTCGAAGTCCGAGCGGGTCTCGGTACGCCGTCCCTCGGTGTCGATCGCGGTGTGCAGGTCGGTGCGGCCGACGCTGTCCCAGCCGCCGTCCGGCTCCTGCCACGGCAAACCAACCGGCAGCGCGGACTCGTTGGCCAGCCCACTCGCGGGATCGACCAGCGCCTCGACGTGCGAGATCAGCCGCGGGTCGAGCCACGGCTCCCGCAGGTACTCCGGATGCGCGGTCAGCCGCTCCCGCAGCACAAAGCCCGCGTCCGCCGTGACCTTCGCCAGGTCGTCGATCTGCGGCCATGGGCGTTCCGGGTTCACGTGGTCGGGCGTCAGTGGCGACACCCCGCCGAAGTCGTCCACGCCCGCGTCGAGCAGAGCCCGGCACTCGGCCAGGTCGACCAGGTTCGGCGGCGCCTGCACCCGGACGCGCGGCCCGAGCACGACGCGGGTGACGGCGATCGCGGCCAGCCATTCGTCCAGCGGTACGTCGGCGTCGTTGCGCATCGCCGTGTCCGGCTTCACCCGGAACCCCTGGATGATCACTTCCTGGATCCCGTTGTACTGCCGCGCCACGCGACGCAGCGCGAAGATCGAGTCCGCCCGCTCCTCCAACGACTCACCGATCCCGATCAGCAGACCGGTCGTGAACGGCACGTTCGACCGCCCGGCGTCCTCGAGCACCCGCAGCCGGATCGCCGGATCCTTGTCGGGTGAGCCGAAGTGCGGCTGGCCCTTCTCCTCGAACAGCCGCCGGGACGTGGTCTCCAGCATCATCCCCATGCTCGGCGCGACCGGCTTCAACCGCTGCAGGTCCTGCCACGACATCACCCCTGGGTTGAGGTGCGGCAGCAGCCCGGTCTCCTCCAGGACCCGGATCGCCATCGCCCGCACGTAGTCGAGCGTGCTGTCGTACCCGGCCTCCTCCAGCCACTGCCGCGCCGCCTCCCAGCGGTCCTCGGGGGCGTCGCCGAGGGTGAACAGCGCCTCCTTGCAGCCGAGTGCGGCGCCCTGCCGCGCGATCTCCAGCACCTCGTCCGGCGAGAGGTACGGCGAGTGCACCCGCCCCGGCGTGGTCGCGAACGTGCAGTAGTGACAGCGGTCCCGGCACAACCGGGTCAGTGGGATGAAGACCTTCTTCGAGTACGTCACGATGCCGGGGCGGCCGGCGTCGGCCAGGCCCTGGTCGCGGACGCGGGCCGCGGTCGCCATCAAGGCGGTCAGCGCGTCGCCGCTCGCGCCGAGCAGCACCTCCACCTCCGCCGGGTCGAGGGTCTTGCCGTCGTCCGCACGCTTCAGGGCGCGGCGCATCGCCGTACTGATGTCGTTGGTTGTCACGTCATCCGAGCCTAGGCGCCGGAAACCGCCCGTTCCCGTGATTCCCGGGACCAAAAACAATCCGTACAGACGTCCTGATAGTTTGCTGTTCGTGCAGGTCAGAAGGGCGGCGGACGGTCGCCGGATGCGTGGTGAGCAGCGGCGGAGCGAGCTGCTGCGGGCCACGCTCACCGTGATCGAGCGCGACGGGGTCGCAGGTGTGAGCCATCGCGCGGTGGCCGCGACGGCGGATGTGTCGGTCGCGTCGATCACGTATCACTTCGCGACGCTCGACGAGCTGCTGGTCGCGGCGCTGGGGTGGGCGGCCGAGGATCTCGCCGCCGAGCTGCACGGCTGGGGGAGTGAGCTGGGCGCGCGGCCGGCGGACGAGCTGGCGCGGTTGATCGAGCACAGCGTCGTACGGCGGCGCGGCCGGACGCTCGCGTTGTACGAGCTCTATCTGTACGCCGCTCGCCGGCCGGAGCTCCGCGACGTCGCCCAGGCCTGGTTGGAGCCGTTGACCGAGATCGCCCGGGCCTTCACCGCCGATCCGCAGAAAGCGCGGCTGCTGGTTGCGGCGCTGGAGGGCCTGCTGATGCAGGCACTGATCGGTAGCCGGCAGGTGGACCGTGCGGACCTCGCCGCGTTATTGGAGGTGCTGAGGTAGGCGGTGCCGGGTAGGGTCGCGAAGGAACTCGCCATCGGGAGGTCCGGGTGTCTGACCCCGCAGTTCAGCCACTGTTCGCGTCCGCTGTCCGCGCCGTACGAAAACTGCAAGATCTCGGCGATCCACTGCCCGCCGATGTGATCACCCAACTGTCCAAGCTGGAAGGCAGCTCGCTGAGCGAGGCGGAGCGGCGCAGCCAGCTCGAGACCCTGCTGCGGCCGTACGTCTTGGTGGACGTGTCGATCGACGAGCAGGGGATCGCTGTGTGCGCACCGGGCGCCGCGCCGCCGCGACTGGTCCAGCACGGCTGGCGCAGTTTCCTCGTGCGGGTGGCGAACCCGCACCGGATCGCCGCCAGCTTGAGCGCATCGCCCGGCGGCGTGTACGGCTTGATCGACTACCAGAGCCACTCCGCGCGCATCGCGTTGCACGACACGCTGACCGTCGTTCCACGGATCAAGGACGCCTGGCTGGACGCGGCCATCGCCGCACCGAAAGACCTGTCTGGCCTGGAGGTCGAGTACAAGGTCATCAGCCTGTACAGCCGCGAAGGCGGCGTCCGGCCGGGTGGCGTGTCACTCTTCGCCGCGGACGAGCACAACCACCACAGCCTGAGCCGGTCGCCGCTGGGGCTCGCCGGCTTCCGGACGAACTTCGAGTTGCGCGAGTACGCCGCGTCGTTCGACTTCGACTGTGCACCGGCGCGCGACATCCAACTGGACATCCGTGAGCCCGACGGGCGGAGCTGCATGGCCGCGATCACGGTTCGCGACGCGCAGGGACGCTCGTACCCCTCGAAGGCGATGCGGCTGGCGCCGGACATGTTCTTCCACGAGCACGTCTACCGCGCGACCGGCGAAATGATCCGGCTGCCCGAGGGGCGGTACGAGGTCTCGGCGATCCGCGGGCCCGAGTATCGACAGGTTGTGCTCGAGGCCGACGTCGACGCGGAGACCGAGACGGTCCCGATCACCCTCGACCCCTGGGTCGATCCGGCCGGCCACGGCTACTACTCGGGCGACCCGCACATCCACGCCGGCGGCTGCTCGCACTACAACGTCCCGAGCGAAGGCGTCACGCCCGAAACGATGATCCGGCATGTCCGCGGGGAAGGCCTGTGGCTCGGCAGCGTGCTCACCTGGGCGCCGTGTTACTACCACCAGAAACAGTTCTTCAGCGGTGCGGCGATCAGTCCGCCGGCCAACCTGGAAGATCCGGCGATGCAAGCCGCACAGGGCATGACCTGGACTCCACAGCCGACCGACCGCGATGCCGAGAGTGTGTTGCGGTACGACGTCGAGGTGTCGGGGTTCCCGTCCAGCCATTCCGGTCACCTGATCCTGCTCGGGCTCACCGACCAGGACTACCCGGGAACCAGTCTGATCGAGGACTGGCCGTCGTGGAACCTGCCGGTCCTGCGCTGGGCCAAGGAGCAGAACGCACTGGTCGGGTACGCGCACTGTGGAGTCGGTCTGTCGGTCGGCACCGAGGACCTGCCCAACTACATCGTGCCGTCGTTCCAGGGCATCGGCTCCAACGAGATCATCGTCGACGTACCTCTCGGGGCCGCCGACTTCCAGTGCGGCGCCGAGTTCGCGCCCGCGGCCGAGTTGAACATCTGGTACCACCTGCTCAGCGTCGGCTACCGCACTCTCATGCTCGGCGAGACCGACTATCCGTGCATCTATGACGACGGCCCGGGAGTCGGGCGTACGTACGTCCGACTGGCCGAACCGCCGGCCGGTCCGCAGGCGATCGAGGCATGGATTACCGGTCTGCGGGAGAGTGCGTCGTACTTCGGGGACGGCCGCAGTCACGTGTTCGACCTGGCCGTAGACGGTGACGTCAGCCGTGAGCATCCGCTCGACGCTCCCGGCCCGGTGCGAGTCAGCGCGACGGTCGCAGCTTGGCTGCCCGAGCAGCCGCCTCCACCGCCGGCGGGTCGTCCGGTGTACAGCGCTCCGGTGGGTTGGCATCTCGAGCGGTCCCGGATCGGCACGTCCCGTGCCGTCGTGGTCGAGGTCGTGCTGAACGGTGTCGTGGTGGCGTCGCAGGAACTGGTTGCCGATGGCACCGAGCAGGAGGTCGCGTTCGACGTGACCTTGGAGCGCTCGTCCTGGCTGGCGCTGCGGATCCTGCGCAGCGTGCACACCCAGCCGATCTTCCTCGAGGTCGACGGCCGGCCAATCCGGGCCTCACGCCGCAGCGCTCAATGGCTGCACGACTCCGTCGACCAACTGTGGAAGGTGAAGTCGGGGTTCATCCGGGAGAGCGAGCGGGATGCGGCGCGGCAGGCGTACGACGAGGCGCAGGCCAGGTACCTGTCGAGGCGAGAAGAATGCGAGGCCGACTGATGCATCACGCACCTGCCATCGGCTGCTGCGGACCGGTCGAGACGGAGGCGCCGCTCGCGGTGACCATCAACCCGGAGGCGCGGGTGAACGTCGCCCGCAGCGGCGCGCCGATCGACACCTTGACGCCAGGTGAATGGCACACCCTCGCCGTGACGGTCGTCAACGACGGCTTCGTCACCGGCCCCTTGGCGATCGAAGCCGAACCGGTCAGCGGGCTCCAGCTCGACCTGCCGGCTCACGAACTGACCGGTGAGCATCGCCAGGAGACGGCCTTCCGGGTCCGGCTCGACGCGCCCACCGTTGTGGACGTGACCCTGACCTTCCGCGCTCTCGGCGCGCTTGGTGGTCTCGCCAACCACAGCACCGTCAACCTGCTGCTATCGGCTCGCGAATGAGGTCTCACCGGCCCGGCACATGCCGAGCAGGACGAGGTGGTGGAACGGCCGGACCAGGTTGTAGTAGAAGCGCCCGACGGGTCGCAAGTACTTGACCAGCGTGACGACCTTGAACTCCGCGGGCTGCCCGTTGTCCGTGATGATCGCCAGCCAGGCGATCAGATGGTTGTCGGAGACCTTCAGCAACAAGTAGTGATCCTCCTCGCCGCGCACGACGGTGAAGAACGAGGCGGGATCACCCGGGGTGAAACTCACCGTCTCCGGCCGCAGTCGAAACGAGTCGGGGACGGCGGTCTCCAGCCGGAGCGCCCAGGCCAGCAGTATCCGGACGCCGAACAGTGCCTTGATCCACAGCGGCCCATGGCCGAGTGCGCCGGCGGTGAACTCGCGCAGTGACACGGCACCGCGAGCGGTCTTCACATCGACCACGTCGACGATGGGCAGTAGGTCATCCAGCTCAGGCAAGTCGATGCGGGTCGGCATGTCGACTCCTCTAATCGATGGACGCGAGACGCAGGGTCAGTGCGTAGATGTCGCGCAGGTCGTCCTTGGCGATGGGCGGCAGCACCTGCTCGGCGCCGATCAGGATCAGATAGAGCAGTTGCGCGAACCGGTCCGGATCCAGGTCGGCCTTCAGTCCGTGGCACAGCTCCTTCAGGTACGCCGTCCGCGCCCGGTCCACCCGCTCCTGCGCAGCCCGTACTTCGGGATCCTGGAGGGCCCACGCCCGTACGGCGATCTCGAGCCCCGCACTGTCCGGGTCGGATGTCACGAGGCGCAGGAGGTGCTGCAGCTTCGCCGCGGGCTCCGCGTCGGGCTGACGCTCGACCGCGTCGATCAGCCGGGTGGTGAACTGCGCCTCGAAGTACTCCAGGAGTGCCGTCCGGTAGCCGGCGGCGCCCTTGAAGTGGTGGTAGTACGAGCCTTTGGTGACACCGAGCTTCCCGGTCAGCCGCTCGATCGTCACCGCCGGCGCACCTTCGTCCGCCAGAAGCTCGAGGCCGGCGTCCAGCCATTCCGTCCGGGTGACCATGCCGAAAACATACCATACCGTTTGGTATGGTCAATCCTGCGTGACCGCCTCGCCGAAGAGCTCGACCGAGGTGAGGTGCAGGTCGCCTTCGCGGACGTGCAGCGTTCGCTCGACCGTGTCGAAGGTGCCGAACGCGTCGCCCGTCGACCAGAAGATCCGTCGCACGTCGGGAGTCCGCGGCGCGAACCGCATCACCCCGGTCCGTCCGTCGTAGTCAAAGCCGGTCAGCGCGATCACCGCACCCCAGCTCGCCATCGCCCGCGCGTAGTGGTGACCGCACTCCGCCTCGTCGAACGGGTTGCGCCGCTCCCCGTCGTACCGGGCCCGGATGTCGGCGATCACCTTCAGCCCCTCGTCGACCAGGCCCTCCGCGATCATGCCGACCGCGAGGATGTGCTCGAACCCGGTCATCACCTCGCTGAAGTACGGGAACGGCCGCTCGGGCCGGTTGCCGCGCGGATAGCTGCACATCAGTACGGCGGACTCGTCGCCCAGCACGTAACTGCGCATGTGGTTGAAGTGCCCGGAGAACCCGGAGAGCCCGTTGTGCTTCAGGATGCTGCGCAACGTCGTCACGACCCGGTCCGGATCGAGCAGGGTGCCGAGTTGGGTCAGCCGAGCGAGGTGCTGCCCGACCAGTTGATCGACGAGGCAGCCGTCGCCCAGTTGCAGCACGGGATGGGTCGGATCGGCGGCGCCCATCCGTTCGCGGAGGCCGGGTGCGATGTCGTCCGCGGACGCCGGCGGGCGGATCTCGTGCCGGTAGTACTCGCCGTTGAACAGGTGCTCCTCCATCCACGCACTGCCGTTGTCGAAGAGCTTGCGGCACTGGGCTGCGAGATCCTCGACGCCGAGGTAGTGCGCCATTTCCTCGCACGCGCGCAAGGCCGCCAGGTACCAGGACTGCATCTGCGGGTTGGGTCCGTAGTACTCGACGTCCATCGTGTTGTGCTGGCAGCCCTCCATCACGCCATCACGGTCGGCGTCCCATCCGCCGGGGATCCAGCAGAACTCGAGCGCCCGCCGGGCCGCGGGCCACAGCGAACGCAGCAGCTCGTCATCGCCGCTGAGTCGCCAGTCGCGATACAGCTTGACCAGGCACCCGAGCTGACCATCGGCGGCGGCGACCCGCCACTCGGTCGCGCTGGTCTCGAGGGGGAGGCCGACCCGGAAGCTCATCAGCCCTTGATCATCGGTTGCGTGGGCGAACTCGACCTCACGCATCGAGCGCGCGATCTGACCGAACAGGAACGGTGTGGCCTGCTCGTAGTTCCACACATGCGTGCAACTGCCGAAGCAGCTGCCTTCGTGGTCGGAGCATCCCTCCCAGCCGAAGAACCGTCCATCCGGCGTGCGGAAGACCGTCTGGGTCCGCAACGTGCTCAGGTTGAACAGCGCCGCCTCGTGAACCTGCGCCGGCAGGTCACTGCCGAGGAAGTCCGTGACGAAGGCGACCGTACGACGTTCCAGCTCGTCGAGCTGCGCTGCGAAGCGGCAGAGCATGGTCCAGACGTCGGCGATCAGCGTCGTGTAGTAGTTGCCGACGATGTCAGGCTTCTCCCAGGCACGCCGGTTCGGGAAGTGCCAGCCGAGCAGGAAGGTGAAGCGTTCGGTCGCGCCCGCGGCGACGGTACGGCGATCGGCCACCGAGGCGATCGGGGTCGCGGACTCGCTCGTACGCTCGTCGAGCCGGCCATCAGCGCAGAAGTCGTCCCAGAAGTCGAGCAGGCTGTCGCCCCAGGTGCGATCCGCCCAGCCGGTCCGGCGGCTCACATCCTGGCCGTCCAGCACTGCCAGCCCGATCGAGCCGTACTGCTCCGCGGCGGGATCGACCTCGCGGCTGCGCAACAGCACACCGTCGGCGCGGACTTCCGGTCCGCCGGTGGCGGTGGCGGTGGTGTTGTAGTTGCCCGCGGCAACGTCTGTGGTGCCGTCCCGGCCGATGAAGTTCTGCAGCGATCCAGCCAGCGACACGGTCAGAGCCTCGGCTCCACGGTTCGTCACGACGAAGCGGAGTACGGCGACCGGCCAGGAGCTCGCCTCGACGTCGGTGGGGACGAGTGGGTTGAACGCCTCCAGCTGCACGTCGACCGGTACGTCGTCGTCGCGGAGTTCGAGCCGGCCGAACGGGTACGCCGTACTGAAGGAGGCTTCGCGGAAGCGGGGGAGGCCGTGGTTCTGGGCGGCGCTGCCGTGGGCGCCTTCGTACTCACTCAGGTCGAGCGGGCCTTCGACGGCGCGGGTGGTCACGCTGCCGTCGCCGGATTCGGTGCGGATCGCGAAGAACGCCGTACCGGGGTGGAAGCCCTTGGCCGGGCGGTTCACGATCTCCCAGTCGCGGAGGTTGCCGCGGCCGCCGAGGGAGACCGTCCCGGTGCCGATACCGCCGAGCGGGAGGGCGATCCGGCGGAGCTGGCGGCCGGTGTATGTACGAAGCTGGGGCCAGGTCGTCATGTGATCCGACCCTAATCGCCGCGCCCGCCGGAGAAATCGATCTCCGGCGGGTCGGGTCGACCGATCGGTCAGGCGTCGGCGGTGGTGAGCGCCTGCGCCTCGACCGCGGAGTGGTTCGCCGGGACGCGCAGGTGGGACAGCGGCTTCCAGTCGGAAACCTATGCATCTCCATCGTTGGAACGGTGGACCACATCACTGTCGAGATTCGTGCTGTGGCGGGCGCGGGCGGCTTCGATGTCGGGGACGTGTTCCTCGGCCCAGAGCCGTACGGCGCGGAGCGGTACGAGGAGCGAGTGTCCCAGTGGCGTCAGGTCGTACTGGACGTGCGGTGGGTTCTCGTCGTACTCGTGCCGGCTGATCAATCCGTCGCATTCCAGGGAACGGAGGGTCTCGGTCAGGACCTTCGGAGTGATGCCCTGGATGTGCGCTCTCAGTTCGGTGAAGCGGCGCGGGCCGTCGGCGAGGGCATTGACCACGAACACGGTCCACCGGGCGCCGATGCGGTGGAGCACCGTGCGGCTCGGACAGGTCGCGGCCATCACGTTGTACGCCTTGCCCATGGGGACCCCCAGTTCCGTTGAAGATACCGGTATCAAATCCATACCGTTGCACCTGATCCTACGAGAGGGAGTGACACAGATGGAACGGATCCTGGTCATCGGCGGCGCACGGGCGCTCGGGGCGGCCGTGGCGCGGCGGGCGGCGGAGGACGGGTACGAGGTGGTGATCGGGGCGCGTGATCTGGCTGCGGCTCAGCTGCTCGCAGGCGAGATCGGCGCGACCGCGATCCACATCGATCTGCAGGACGAGACGACGATCGCGGCTGCGGCCGATCGACTGGCCGACGGAATCGACCACATCGTGACGACCGGTTCGGCGCCGCACGACGTTCGTGCCGTCGAGCTGGATCGCGACAAGCTGGTGGGAGCGGTCACGGCAAAGCTGATCGGACCGATGCTGGTCGCGAAGCACTTCGCGAAGGTACTGCGGCCCACCGGGTCGATCGTGCTGTTCTCCGGCGTCGTCGGGTGGCGGCCGGGCCCGGGCTCGCTCGTCAAGGGCGTGACGAACGGCGCGGTCGAGTACCTCGCTCGCCACCTCGCCGCGGACCTCGCTCCGGTGCGGGTCAACGCGATCTCGCCCGGGGTCGTGGACTCCGGCGCGTGGGACCGGCTCGCCGACAAGAAGGCCGGCCTGCTGAGCAAGAGCGCCGCCGGGACTCTGGTGGGACGGCACGGCGAGACCGAGGATGTCGTCGACACGGTGATGTGGCTCCTCCGCGCAGGCTTCATCTCTGGCGAAACGATCCACCTCGAAGGCGGCGCTCGCCACAAGACCGCCTGACCGCCCGACCGCGTGCCATCAGAGCTGTTGGGCGATGGTTGCGGCGGCTTCCGCCGGCCCGTTCGCGGCGGCGTACAGCTTCTGGATTTGTTCGGCGGCCTCGGCGTGGGTTGGGGTGTCGAGCATCTGGGTCGTCAGGGCGGCCAGGGTGCCGGGGCGGGCGCGGCGGGCGGCGCCGTTCGACCAGGGCGACGTTGAGGTCCTGTTCGATGTGGAGCGGGATGCCGAGGAGTGGGGTGCCGCTGGCCATGGCGGTTTGGACGCTGCCCTGGCCGCCGGTTGTGATCGCGAGGTTGACCTGTGGCATGACCAGATGACTGGGCAGGACTCCCTCGATCAGGATTCGGTCGGTGGCCAGGTCGCCGAGGTCGTGGATGGTGCCGGCGACCAGGATTCGTACGTCGAGCCGGCTCAACTCGGCGATCGCCGTACGGACCTGGGTGGGCGGGGTCGAGGTCATGGCGAGGTAGATCGTCGGGCCGGGGAGGTCGAGGAACTTCTGCACCCTGGCTGGGATCGGGAGGTCCAGTTGCGCGAACAGCGGGCCGACCGCGGCGAGACGCGCGCCGGCTCGATAGCCCTTGCCGGGTGTCCAGGCGGCCAGTTCGGTGGCGGAGATTCCGAGCACTTCGGGGATCTCGGGGACCAAGGACAGGTCGCCGAGCAGGAGGGCGGCCAGGCTGGGGACGCCTTCCACGCCGAGCTCCGCGGCGACACGGTTGAAGCCGCCGCAGTACGCCGTGATGCGGTTGGGGGTCCGATTGACGAGGAAGCGGGCCAGCCAATCGGGTGCATGCTTCAACCGTGGATCCACCGGCCGGGTCGGCGCCGGTAGCAGGCGATGCTCGAAGACCGGCGGTACGAAGCTGCCCGCGTGTTCCGTGATCACCTGTACGCCGGCCAATCGCGACGAGAGCAACGTGGTCAGGGTGAATCCGGTGACGGCGACCGTGATCCCGTGGGTCCGGAAGTACTCGGCCTCGGCCGCGACGTACATCCGGATCTCGGCGTCGTCGTACATGCTCTGCCGGGGATCGCCGAGGCCGACGGCCGAGCCGACGAAGGCGGCCGCGCGGGCGGCGGAGAGTCCCGGGCCGAGAACGTCGTACCCGATGCCGGCCTCGGCCAGCAGGCGTTCGTGGGGGCCGCCGTGGGTGGCGACGCGGACCTCGATGCCGAGCTGGGTCAGGGCGCGGTGAAGCTCGAGCATGCGGGAGGTCTCGGACAGGTAGGCGCAATGCGTCAGCAGGCAGATCACGGTTGCCCCCTTCGACAGTGATAGGTAATATATTGCCTATGTCGTCAGGGGACAAGGGCCGGAAGCTGTTCGGGATCGGCGCGGGCTCGGAGCTGGCGCCGTCGGTGCGGGCATTCCGGACCGCTCTGATGCTTGCGCAGAAACTGCGCTACGAGATGGACGAGCGACTGCGTGCGGACGGGCTCACCACGCAGCAGGCCGCGCTGATCACCGCCGTCAAGGCGATGGGGAAGCCGTCGCTCGCGGAGGCCGCGACCACGCTCGGGAGCACACATCAGAACGTCGCCCAGATCGTCGCGGCCCTGCAGCGCAAGGAGTTGCTGCAGGTCGAGCCGGATCCGGCCGACCGGCGTCGCAAGTTGCTGTCGGCAACTAACAACAGCGCCACGTACTGGCGAGAGCGGGACGCGGGGGACATCGCCGCGATCGATGACTGGTTCGCGGACCTGAGCCCGGCCGAGCTCGAGACGTTCTGCGACCTCGCCGACCGCGTGATCGCCAGAGTCAACCATGCTTAAGGCCGCGCTGGGCAGCACCGCGTTCTTCTTCGCAGCGCCGTGCGTGGTGGGCGGCCTGGTGCCGTGGTGGGTGAGTGGGTGGGCGGCGCCGCGGTTCTGGCCGGGCTTCGTGGTGGTGGCGGCCGGTGCGTTCGTCGTACTGCGGGCGTTCGTGCGGTTCGTCCGGGAAGGACGGGGCACGCCGGCGCCGGTGGCTCCGACGGAGGAGTTGGTCGTGGGCGGCGACTATCGCTTCGTCCGTAACCCCATGTACGTGGGCGTGGTGACCGCGATCCTCGGGCAGGCGCTGGTCTTTCTCGACCCATGGGTGCTGGCGTACGGCGTACTCGCGTGGGCCGTGATGGCGTCGTTCGTGCGCTTCTACGAGGAGCCCGTACTGCGGGAGCGATACGGCCGGCAGTACGAGGACTACTGCCGGACCGTGCCCGCGTGGCTGCCTAGGTACCGAAGCGGCTGAGTGGAATCGGGCCGGGCGGAACTCCGGAGGCTTTCCCTCATTTATCGGGTGAAAGGTGTATCGACGGCGTTGTAGGTTGACGCAATGGACAAGCGCTTTCTCGGTCGGACCGGGCTGGAAGTCAGTGAGCTGTGCCTTGGCACGATGACGTTCGGCAGCGAGACCGACCAGTCGACCGCCCACCGGATCCTGGATGATTTCGTCGCCGCGGGCGGCACCATGATCGACACCGCCGACACCTACTCCGCCGGTGTCTCCGAGGAGATCATCGGCAGCTGGCTCAAGACCAGGAACCGCGACGACCTGGTGATCGCGACCAAGGTGTACGGCGAGGCCGGCCCCGGACTGCCCGTCCGCGGGGCCGGTCGCAAGCACATCCTCGCCGGCGTCGACGCGAGCCTGCGGCGGCTGCAGACCGACTTCATCGACCTGTACCAGATCCACGTCTTCGACGACGCGACTCCGCTGGAAGAGACGCTGACCACGCTCGACACCCTGGTCACCAGCGGGAAGGTCCGGTTCATCGGCGCCAGCAACCTGACCGGCTGGCAGCTACAGAAGGCGATCGACCTCTCCCGTCACCACGGCCTGGAGCCGTACGTCTGCCTGCAGCCGCTCTACAACCTGCTCGACCGCGACGCCGAGCTCGACCTGATCCCGGTGTGTCAGAACGAGGGCGCCGGCGTGATCGCCTGGAGCCCACTGGCCGGCGGCTGGCTGTCCGGCAAGTACACCAAGGACGCGGGTGGCCCGCCGGCCGGCAGTCGCAGCAGCCAGGCCGACTGGGACAGCCACGACAACGATCGGACCTGGCGGGTGCTCGACGCCCTCCGCGCGGTCGCGGCCGAGGTCGACCGGACGCCTGCCCAGGTCGCGCTGCGGTGGGTGATGCAGCGGCCGGGACTGACCGCGCCGATCATCGGGGCGCGGACCCCGGACCAGCTCGCCGACAATCTGGGCGCGACGGGATGGAGCCTCGACGACGACCAGCTGCGCCGGCTGACCGAGGCCGGCGACGGTCCGCTGCCCTATCCGCACAACATCCTGCGCCTCCCGCAGTTCGTCCGCCGCCCCAGCTGACCGGAGCACTCGACCTCAGGGCGCAGTACCCCCGGGTGCTGCGCCCTCTTCGTGCCCGAATGTGCAGTGCTGCAAAGTTGCATCGTTAATAGTTTGCAGTGAGTGCAAGAATCCGCCTAGCCTGGACGGGTGATGCAGGCAGACGGTGGGTTGCGGGAGCGGAAGAAGCGGGAGACGCGGGCGGCGCTGGCCGACGCGGCGCTGCGGCTGGCGCTGGAGAAGGGGCCGGACCATGTCACGGTCGAGGAGATCGCCGAGGCGGCGGATGTCTCGGTCCGGACCTTCTTCAACTACTTCCCGCACAAGGAGCACGCGATCCTCGGGCGCAACCCCGAGCACCTCGAGCATGCCCTGGAGCGGATGCGGACCGCGCCCGCCGAAGAGTCGCCGCTGACCACGATGTGGTTCGTCATCCGCGACCTGCTGCGTGATCTCGAGAGCGACGGCGAGTTGTCGCGGCGCGGAGAGCTGATCAGGCAGTCGCCGAACTTGGTCTATCAGCTCTTGATGTCCAGCTTCGACGACGAGCGGCAGCTGACCGCCGCGCTGGCCGAGCGGCTGGGCGAACCGGACGGTTCGGTCCGGGTGGCGCTGATCGTCGCCGCCGCCGGCGCGGCCTGCCGGGTGGCGATGGAACTGCACAAGAACGCCCCGGACCGGTCCGTCGGCGAGCTCGTCGACGAGGCCTTCCACTTGCTTGCCCAAGGCCTCGATCCCGCCTTCGGGCCGGACCACAGCAACCAGAAAGGTCACTCATGACAACGACCTCTTCGCCCACGCCCGAGTCGGTGTCGGGTGAGGTCACTGCCACTGACGAAACCCCGGCCACCGGCCTGACCCCGCGGCAGACCATCCAGGCTATCTCCGGCCTGATGATGGGCATGTTCGTGGCGATCCTGGCCGGCACCGTGGTGTCGACCGCGCTGCCGCGGATCATTCACGACCTGGGGGCGAGTCAGTCCTCCTACACCTGGGTCGTCACCCTCGAACTGCTCACGATGACGGCCACGGTGCCGTTGTGGGGCAAGCTCGCCGACCTCTACAACAACAAGCTGCTGGTCCAGCTGTCGCTGGGCTTCTTCGTGATCGGCTCGCTCGTCGCCGGCTTCGCCCCGAACATCGAAGTACTGCTGGGCAGCAGGGTTCTGCAGGGCCTCGGTGCCGGCGGTCTGACCGCATTGGTGCAGATCGTGATGGCGGCGATCATCCCGCCGCGCGAGCTCGGCCGGTACTCCGGGATCTTCGGTGCGATCTTCGCCTCGGCCACCGTCGGCGGTCCGCTGCTCGGCGGTTTCCTGGTCGACTCGCCGCTCGGCTGGCGGGCGTGCTTCCTGGTCGGCGTGCCGTTCGTGCTCGCCGCGATCGTGCTGCTGCAGCGCACGCTGAAGCTGCCGACAGTGCGCCGGGAGGTGAAGATCGACTGGTGGGGCGCGTTCCTGATCACCGCCGGGGTGAGCACGCTGCTGGTCTGGTCGTCGTTCGCCGGCAACAAGTTCGAATGGGTGTCCGGCTGGAGCTTCGTGCTGGTTGCGGTGGCGCTCGTGGCGCTGGTGGCCGCTGTACTGGTCGAGCGCCGGCACCCCGAGCCGATCATCCCGATGGACCTGTTCCGCAACCGCACGGTGACGCTGGCCATCGTCGCCAGCGCGCTGGTCGGCGTGGCGATGTTCGGTGGCTCGGTGTTCCTGGCGCAGTACTTCCAGATCGCGCAGGGCTATACCCCGACCAAGGCCGGGCTGATGAGCCTGCCGATGATCCTGGGCATGATGGTCGCGTCCACGATCGCCGGTGGGCTGATCACGAAGTACGGCAAGTGGAAGGTCTACCTGGTCGTCGGTAGCGTGCTGCTGCCGATCGGGCTGGCGCTGTTCGGCACGATCGACGCGCACACCTCGAAGTACATGCTGTGGGCGTTCATGATCGTCCTCGGTGTCGGCATCGGCCTGGTGATGCAGAACCTGGTGCTCGCCGCGCAGAACGACGTACCGGCGCGAGAGCTGGGCGCGGCCACCTCGGCGGTGAGCTTCTTCCGCAGCATGGGCGGCACCATCGGCGTCAGTGTGCTCGGTGCGATCCTGGCGAACAAGGTCACCGAGACGCTGAACCCGGGCGGTGCCTCGTCCGGCGGCAGCGGCGCGGTGCCGAACGTCGCCGAGCTACCCGAGCAGGCTCGAGCCGTCGTCGAGAACGCGTACGGCGCGGCGACCGCGGACCTGTTCACGATGTCGGTGCCGTTCGCGGTGCTCGCGCTCCTCGCTGTCCTCTTCATCAAGGAGAAGCCCCTCCTCACCACGAGCGGAGCCGAGCGCCGCGCCGCAGAAGAGCCTGACATCTCAGCGCCCCACTAACGACGTCCTTCACACGCCGCCATCGTGCAAACGACGTCGTCAGTGGGACGCTAGATGCATGATCGTTGCATTCAGCATCAGCCCTTCCGGCGGTGACGAGACCGGAGGCGTGGGCCAGGCGGTGGCCGAAGCCATTCGCGTGGTCCGCGCCTCCGGTCTGCCGAACGAGACCAACGCGATGTTCACCAACATCGAGGGCGAGTGGGACGAGGTGATGGCCGTGGTCAAGCAGGCCGTCGACGCCGTCGCCGCCGCTTCGCCGCGGGTGAGCCTCGTGCTGAAGGCGGACATCCGCCCCGGCTACACCGGCCAGCTCACCGCGAAGGTCGAACGGATCGAGCAGGCCCTAGCCGACTGAGTTGAGGATCCCGATCACCTGGTCGTAGCGGTTCTCCCGTTCCGCATCGCGCAGGAAGCGGACCCGGTCGACGAGGATCTCGTCGGCGTCCGGGTGCTGCCGGAGCAGGTCCATCGTCTCGGTGAGGTACTCCTCCAGCGGCATCGCCCGCTCGTCGTCCTCCTGGTTCAGCAATGCGGTCCGGACGGCAGGTGGGACCACCTCGATGACCTGGACCCCGGCGTCCGCGAGCTGGATCCGCAGGCTTTGGGTGTAGCTGTGGATCGCGGCCTTGGTGGCGCTGTAGGCCGGCGTGATCGTCAGCGGGACCGACGCGAGACCGGAGGACACCGCCAGGATCGCCGGATCGCGCTGCTTCAGCAGGTACGGCGTGAACGCGGTGACGGTGCGGATCGTGCCGAGCAGGTTGATCTCGATCGTCTGCTCGGCGGTCGCGAGGTGACCGGGATCGCGGAGGTCCTCGACCTGCATGATGCCGGCCATCGTGATCAGCACGTTGACGTCATGGGCGCTAGCGCCGACAAACTGGGGCTGCTGGGTGTCTTGGGCAGTCAGTCGATGAGCTCTGGACAGGACTTTGATCCGGAGTTAATTTAAGTCCTGAAATTTCGTAATGTTCCGCACCGGAAAGGGCCGCCCCCCATGCTTTCCGATCGCTTCCGCCTGCCCACGTTCCTGCTCGCCTTCGTGCTGCTGGTCAGCACCCTCTCCATCACGCCCGCGACTGCTCAGGTCCAGGCGAACTTCAACGTGCTCGCGTTCTACAGCGGCACCTGGGACGCCGCGCATATCGACTTCGAGAAAGAGGCGAACCAGCGGTTCCCGCAGTTCGGGGCGCAGAACGGGTTCACCTACACCGCCACGAACAACTGGGACCAGCTCAACAACCTGACGGCGTCGCAGTACCAAGTGGTGATGTTCCTCGACGACTCGCCGCACACCGACGCGCAGCGCACCGGGTTCCAGCGCTACATGGACAACGGTGGCGCGTTCTTCGGCTTCCACGTGTCGGCGTACAACGACGCGAGTGGTGGCTGGCCGTGGTTCAACAACACGCTGCTCGGGACCGGGCGCTTCCAGTCGAACACCTGGGGACCGACCGCGGTCACGCTGAAGGCGGAGAACCGATCGCACCCTGCGCTGGTGAACACCGGCGCGACGTTCCAGTCGTCGGTGAGTGAGTGGTACAGCTGGCAGAACGACCTGCGGAACAACCCCGACATCCAGATCCTGGCGTCGATCGACCCGTCCAGCTTCCCGGTCGGCACCGACCCGAACCAGACCTGGTACAGCGGCTACTACCCGATCATCTGGACCAACAAGAACTACAAGATGATCTACGCGAACTTCGGCCACAACGCGATGAACTACGAGACCAACACCCGGCTCTCGTCGACCTTCGACAGCCCGGCCCAGAACCAGTTCATGATGGACGCGCTCAAGTGGCTGGGTGGCGCCGGTACGACGCCGCCGGCGGACCAGCCGTCGCCGACCGCCTGGTACACGATCGCCAACAAGGCCAACGGAAAGTGCGTCGACGCCCGCGCGGCCGCGACCGCCAACGGGACCGTGATCCAGCAGTACAGCTGCAACTCCACGCAGGCACAGCAGTTCCAGTTCCAGCCCACGTCCGGCGGCTTCACCCGGGTGAACAACCGCAACGACGCGACCAAGGTCATCGACGTGACCGGGGTGTCCGCCGCCGACAACGCCGGCCTGCAGTTGTGGACGTACAGCAACGGCAACAATCAGCAGTGGCAGGCCGTCTCCGAAGGCAGCGGGTACTTCCACTTCGTCAGCCGCCTCAGCACCAAGTGCCTGACCGTCCCCAACGGCTCCACCGCCGACAGCACGCAACTCGTCCAACTCACCTGCAACGGCACCGCGGCGCAGTCTTTCCAGCTGACGATTGCCTGACCATGGACTAGGTTCACGCGCATGAGAATCCTGCGTGTGGCCGCTGTGGCGGCAGGAGGTCTGCTGTTGATGTCCCAGCTCGTCCCCGCCCAGGCGAGCGGCGGACCGTCGTACCAGTGGAAGCAGACGCCGACCGGGAGTACGGCGCAGTTCCGCGGGTTGTCGGCGGTCAGCAAGGACGTCGCCTGGGTGGGCGGGACCGAAGGGCAGGTGCTGCGGACCGTCGACGGCGGGAAGCACTGGCAGAACGTCAGCCCGCCCGGTGCCGGCGCACTGCAGTTCCGCGATGTCGAGGCGTTCGATGCGCAGCGGGCGCTGGTCCTGTCGATCGGCACCGGCGAGGACTCGCGGATCTACCGGACCGTGAACGGCGGCAAGACGTGGACGGAGACGTTCCGGAACACGGATGCGAACGCTTTCTACGACTGCTTCGCCTTCAACGACCACAAGCACGGGCTGGCGTTGAGCGACCCGGTGGACGGGAAGTTCCGGATCGCGGCGACCTCGGACGGCGGCAAGTCGTGGAAGGTCCAGTCGAACGCCGGCATGCCGGCCGCGCTGACCGGTGAGTTCGCGTTCGCGGCGAGCGGGACCTGCCTGGTCGCCGGACCCGGCCGGACGGCGTGGTTCGCGTCCGGCGGCGGCGACCGGCCGCGGGTGTTCCGGACCGTTGACGGCGGCAAGCACTGGACGGTCGCCGACTCGCCGATGGCCAGTGGTGAGGCGGCCGGGATCTTCAGCCTCGCCTTCCGCGGGCCACTGTTCGGGGTCGCGGTCGGTGGCGACTTCCTCAAGCCGACCGAGGCCGTGAAGGCCGCGTCGGTCACGTACGACGGCGGCCGCACCTGGAAGCTGGTCGCGGCGGACAAGGCGCCGAAGGGGTACCGGAGTGGGTCGTCCTTCGTGCCGTGGTCGCTGTCGACGGTAGTCGCGGTCGGTCCGTCCGGGAGCGACGTGAGCTACGACGGCGGACGCAGCTGGAAGCAGTTCTACGACGGCAGCTTCGACAGCGTCGAATGCGCCGGCCACGGGTCCCACGCGGGCTGCTGGGCCTCGGGTGCCAAGGGCGCCGTCGCTCGACTCGTGCACTGACGTTCAGACCGGCGACACTCGGTGGTAGTGCGGGTGTCGCCGGTTTTCCGGAACGATGGACGCATGCGTAAATTGCTAACGGTTCTTCTCGTGGGGTTCTTGATGGTGATTCCAACCGTTGCCGCGGCTCAGCCGGACGCCGGGCGTCCAGGCCGGCCGTTGACGGTGATGACGTACAACATCCACCACGGAGCCGGGATCGACGGAGTCCTCGATCTCGAGCGGATCGCCGTATTGATCCAGAAGTCCGGTGCGGATGTGGTCGGGCTGCAGGAGGTCGACCGGCACTGGGACGTCCGGAGCAACTGGGTCGACCAGCCGGCCTGGTTCGCCGAGCGGCTCAAGATGCACTACGCGTACGCCGCCAACCTCGACCTCCCGCCGGTGAACCCGGGCGAGCCGCGGCGCCAGTACGGTACGGCGATCCTGTCGAAGTACCCGATCAAGGACTTCACCAACACCCTCCTGCCGCTCTACCCGACCGGGGAGCAGCGTGGGCTCGCGGTGGCGAGCATCAAGGTTCGCGGCGCCGACCTGCGGTTCGCGAACACGCACCTGACCAGCAACAACAACGCCGAGCGGCTGGAGCAGGCGCGGAAGGTGATCGAGCTCCTGGGTACGTCGAACGTCCCGACGCTGCTCGTGGGTGACCTGAACGCGACGCCGGAGAAGCCGGAGATCAAGACCCTGACCGCGGTGCTCGACGACACCTGGACCGAGGTCGGTGTCGGCCCGGGCTACACGATCGAGGCCGGCGACCCGACCAAACGGATCGACTTCCAGTTGCACAGCGCCGGGCTGAGCCCGGTCAAGGCCGAGGTCCCGGTCACGCCGGCCTCGGACCACCTGCCCGTCGTCGCCACGTTCACTCTGTACTGACAACCCACGTCGCGGCGCCCATCCGGCCTCCGGATGGGCGCCGTTGTCATGCCGTCGCGAATTACAAGCTTGTAGTTTGTCAAGCCGACACGCAGGTGCAACAAAGATACTTGTGTGAATGGTGTTCCCAATGGGGCTGCGGGCAACTAGTGTCACGTATGTGGTCCATGAGGACCAAAAGTTCACGAACCCTGGGGAAGGGGTTCGTGACCGGCGGAAGGAACGATTCCGATGCGGACGCCCTCGAGGGCCACGTCCGGCGGGCGGGTCGGGAGCACTGGGAAGACCGGTAGGGCACTGCTCTCCGGGGTGCTCGCGATCTGCCTGGCCGGCTCGATGGCCATCCAAACGGTCCCGGCCGAGGCCACCAAGCCGAAGCCGCCGGTCATTCCGTCCAAGGCCGCGGTCGAGCGGGCCAAGCAGGCCGCCGCCTCGAAGGCCGGCCAGGTGGCCGCGATCGAGCGGCAGCTGGCCGCGGCGAACGCGCGGCTCGAGCAACTCGGCATCCAGTCCGGGATTGCGGACGAGGCGTACAACGGCGCGGTGTACAAACTGCAGCAGGCCAAGGCCGAGGCGGCCGCCGCGGCGGCCCGGGCGGCGAAGGCGCAGCAGACCCTGGCCGTCCAGCGGCAGCAGATCGGCCGGTTCGCGGCGGCGTCGTACCAGGGTGGTGGCGACGTGGCGAAGATCGCGCCGCTGTTCACCGCCGACGGTCCGCAGCAACTGCTCGACTCGGCCGGCGCGGCGCGCTCGGTGTCGACCGCGATGCAGGGGTCCTACCTGCGGTACACCGCGACCCAGGTGGTCACGAACCTGTTCAAGGTGCAGGCCGACCAGGCCGTGGTCAAGGTGAAGCAGGCGACCGACGAGGCCGCCAAGGCGAAGCAGGCGGCCGAGGACGCGGAGGCCGCCCAGGCCGCCGCGGTGACCGCGATGGGCGTGCAGCGGACCCAGTCGATCGCGCAGCTCGCCGTACTGCAGAACACGTCGGTCCGGGTGGCCGCCCAGCGGCAGCGGGGGCTCGAGGAGCTTGCGCGGCAACGCGCCGCCGCACTCGCCGCGCGGAAGGCCGCCGAGCTGAAGCGGCGGATCGCCGCCCGGGAGGCCGCCGAGCGGGCCCGGGAGAAGGCCGAGCAGGCGCGGGAGAGGGCCGAGCAGGCGCGGGAGGAGAAGGAGGCCCGCGAGCAGGCGAAGAAGAACCACGGCAAGAAGCCGCCGAAGCAGCACAAGCCGGACCGGCCCAGCAACGACAACGGCAACGACAACGGCAACAGCCACAGCACGCGCCGGGGAGCGCAGGCGGCGATCGACTTCGCGATGTCCCAGCTCGGCGACATGTACCTGTGGGGCGGGACCGGCCCGTCCCGCTGGGACTGCTCCGGTCTGATGATGGGCGCGTGGGAGCGGGCCGGTGTCCAGTTGCCGCACTACAGCGTCGCGCAGTACGAGCAGGTCCGGCACATCGACGAGGACGAGCTGCGGCCGGGCGACCTGATCTTCTGGGCAGTGAACCCGGATGACCCGGGGACCATCCACCACGTCGCGATGTACCTCGGCAACGGGCGGATGATCCACGCGCCCCGGACCGGCCAGCCGGTGCAGATCGCCAGCGTCTTCTACTGGATCCCGCCGAACTTCTTCGGCCGGCCCTGATCGCCCCTAGACCAGCCGATGTCCGCCCTCGACATGCAGGACGGTGCCAGTGATGAACCCGTTGCGTAGCAGGGCGATGATCGCGTCCGCGATGTCCTTGGTCCGTCCGATCCGGCCGACCGGGAGGCGGGCCGCCATCGCCGCCAGGGTCTCCGCGGTCGCGTCACCGGCCACGTCCTGCCAGATCGGCGTGTCCACCCAGCCCGGCGACACCACGTTGACCCGCAACGGCGCCAGCTCGACCGCCAGCGCCGAGGCCAGCGACGCGAGCGCGCCGTTGAGTGCCGCGAGCAACGATGCCCGGGGCCCCGGCCGGTACGCCGCGATCCCGGACGTGAACACGATCGAGCCGCCGGGTTCGAGGACGGACGCGCCGTGTTTGGCGAGCAGCAGCGGGCCCAACAGTTTGGAGTCGACCGCGGACCGCGCAGCGTTCACGTCGTACTCACTGATCGGCTGGTAGGCGCCACCGACATCGGCGGCGGTGGTGACGATGTGACTCACCGTACCGGTGGTCGCGAACAGCCGCTCGATGTCGCGCTCGACCCCGAGGTCCATGGCCACGGCCCGTACGCCGAGCTCGCGGCGGACCGTGTCGAGCTTGCCGGCGGAACGGCCGGCGATCGTCACTTCGCTGCCTTGGGCAACGAGTTCGGCGGCGAGCGCGCGGCCCATGCCGGAGCTGCCGCCGACGATCACTACGTGTTCTTGCACTGACGACTCCCTTTGATTGTTGGCGTTTCGAGCCAACCACCGCGGGTGTCAGTCCGCCACGACTTGTTGCCTAACGACGGTGAGGCCCGGGCTAACGGTCATCGCCTGGAGCACCGGGTTGCGCGAGTCGGTCCGCCAGACGGCGGCGTACCTGGCGATCAGAGGGCGACCCTTCAAAGGCCGCCAGACGACGTCGGGGGTCGCGGCGCGGCGGGAGCCGAGGCTGATCGCGGAGCGGCGGACGAGGAGGGCGGAGCGGAGCTGGGAGTGGCTCATGCTGATGCCGCTGAGCCGGATCCCGCTGCCGAGGCGGATGAGCGCGTCGTCGTAGAACTCCGGTGCCGCGGCGCGCGGGATCCACATCAGCTCGTACCCGGCGAGGTCGTCGAGGGTGAGCTCGCTGCTCGCCGCCAGCGGATGGGTCGCGGCCAGCAGTACGCCGAGCTCCTCGGCGCCCAGGTGCTCCGAGGTCATGGCCGGCGGCAAGGTCAGTGGGGTGCGGACCAGGCCCAGGTCGATCTCGCCGGCGATGAGCATCCGGAGCTGGTCGGTGGTGGTGCCGGCCGCCAGGGTCACGGTGCTGTTCGGGAAGGCTTCGGTGGCGAGCTGTTCGAGGGCGGCGGGCAGCCACCCCGGGATGCCGTTCAGCAGGCCGAGCCGGAGCACCGGTTCGTCCAGGCCGGCCACCCGGCGCGTGTCCTTCAGCGCCAGGCCGGCCGCCTGGATCGTCTCCCGGGCCCTGGCCAGGAAGATCTGCCCGGCCGGGGTGAGCTCGACGCCGCGGCTGTGCCGGATCAGCAGGGTAGTGCCGACCTCACGTTCGAGCTGTTTGATCTGCTGGCTGAGGGTCGGGGTGGAGATGTGCAGCCGCCCGGCGGCCCGGCCGAAATGCAGTTCTTCCGCGACACCCACGAAGTACCGCATCTGCCGCAGCTCCACCAGGCGACCTTATCCGCCCTCGTCTTCCTCGACCTTGTGCACGGATCAACCATCGAAAGCGCCCGCCGGCGGTTGATCCGTGCACAAGGTTGCCCGGTCAGGGGTGGTGGGTGGGTCAGGTGGTCGCGATGAGGCGTCCGAGGTTGGTGCGGGCGTCGAGGGTTTCGTGAATGCGGACGACCTCGGTCAACGGATAGGTGGCGTGGACGACCGGGCGCAGGTCGCCGTTCTGCCAGCGGCGGGTGACCTCGGCGATGTCGGCGCGGGCCTCGTCCGGGCGGGCCTGGCGCCAGCCGAGCATTCCCACGCCGGAGACGGTCTTGAGTCCGAACAGGCCCATCGCCGAGACGGTCGGGAGTTCGGTGGTGATGGCGCCGTACGTGATCGTGGTGCCGAGGGGTGCGACCAGGTCGAGGCCTTGGTCGAAGACCTTGCCGCCGACCGCGTCGAGGACCGTGTCGACGCCGTCGGGTGCGATCTCGCGGACCTTGGCCGGCCAGTCCGAGTCGGTCAGGTCGACGCCCTCGGCGCCGAGCTCCCGGATGAAGTCGAGCCGCTTGGCCGACGACGCCGTACCGATGATTGTCTTCGGGTCGAAGAAACGGGCCAGCTGGACGGACAGGTGGCCGACGGTGCCGGCCGCGGACTGGATCAGCACAGTGCACTACCACGTACTGGCGAGCCTGGCCGACGACGGCGAAGCCGTCCAGGCGACGCTGGCCGACCGGATCGTGCTGAACCGCAGCGACCTGGTCACCGTGCTCGACGAGCTGGAGGCGCTGGAGTACGTCGTACGCCGGGTCGACCCGGCCGACCGCCGGCGGAAGATCGTCGCGATCACGGCGACGGGGAAGAAGCAGTTGGTCGCGATGGACCAGCTGATCTACGCGGCCGAGGCGGAGTTGCTCGAGCCCCTGAGTGCGAGTGAACGCAAGACTCTGCTGGAGTTGCTGGGCCGGCTGACCGCGGAGTGAATCCGCCGGCGCCGCGAGTGCGGGCCGGCGGCGTCGCTGCTCAGTGGCCTTCGGTTCAGTGGCCTTCGGTCTTCAGGCGGGCGAAGGAGGCGGTGATCTCGGCCTCGGCGTCGGCGCGGCCCACCCAGGTGGCGCCTTCGACGGACTTGCCGGGCTCGAGGTCCTTGTAGACCTCGAAGAAGTGCTGGATCTCGAGCCGGTCGAACTCGGGCACGTGGTGGATGTCGCGCAGGTGCTCCTGGCGCGGGTCGCCGGCCGGGACGCAGAGGACCTTGTCGTCCGGCCCCTTCTCGTCGGTCATCCGGAACATGCCGATGGCGCGGGCCCGGATCAGGCAGCCTGGGAACGTCGGCTCGGGCAGCAGCACCAGCGCGTCCAGCGGGTCGCCGTCCTGGCCCAGGGTGTCCTCGATGAAGCCGTAGTCGGACGGGTACTGAGTGGCCGTGAACAGGGTGCGGTCCAGGCGCAGCCGGTTCGTCTTGTGGTCCAGCTCGTACTTGTTGCGAGTGCCCTTGGGGATCTCGATGAAGACGTCGAACTCCATACGGCAGATACTGTCACGGTTCCGACCGACCGACTGACAGGAGCAGCCCGGTGGCTCGTCCTCCCCGTGCGGTGTTCGTCACGCTGCTCGCCACGGCCCTTTGTGTGGGCCTGGTGAGCGGAGCAGGCGCCGTACCCGGATCAGTGCAGTCCGCCCAGCAGGCTCCCGTCGTACTGGCGCCGGCCAAGGGCGAGGGCGTCGCACCGACGGCGGCCGGCGTCCAGAAGGCGCTCGCCGCGTTCCTCAAGGACCCATCCCTCGGCAAGCACCGGGGCATCTACGTGTACGACGCCTCACGCGGCCAAGCGGTCTTCTCCGCCGGTACGGCGACTCCGTTCACCCCGGCGTCCACGCTGAAGCTGCTGACGACGGTCTCGGCGCTGGAGACCCTCGGAGCCGATCACACCTTCACCACGAAGGTGGTCAGCGCGGCCAACGGCTCGATCGTCCTGGTCGGTGGTGGTGACCCGTTGCTAGCCACGAAGCCCGCGGCGAGCTCCGACTTCCCGGCCCGTGCCACCCTGCAGACGTTGGCCGCGAGTACAGCGAAGGCACTGAAGGCGCAGGGCGTCACGCGCGTCACTCTCGGCTATGACGCCTCGCTCTTCACCGGTCCGGCCGCCAACGCGAACTGGGAGCCGAACTACCTGCCCGAAGGCATCGCGGCCCGCACCTCGGCGTTGTGGGTGAACGAGGGGCGGCTCTCTCCGGGCATGGCCAAGCGCTCGGACGCTCCGGCGCAGGCGGCCGCAGCCGCGTTCGCGAGGCTCCTGGCCGGTTACGGGATCACCGTGGCGCCGGCTGTCCGCGCCGCGGTCGCTCCGGCCGCAGCGAAGCCCATCGCGCAGGTGGCGTCGCCCACGCTGGGCCAGATCGTCGAGTACATCAACCTGCACAGCGACAACGACGGCGCGGAGGTGCTGCTGCGCCAGGTCGGCCTGGCGACCAAGAACGGCGGTTCGTACGTCGGCGGTGTCAAGGGCGTCCGGGAGACGCTCACCAAGCTCGGGCTGGACGTCAGCAAGGCGCGGATCTTCGACGGCAGCGGCCTGACACGGGCCAACAAGGTTCCGCTCGAGCTTCTGGCAGGTGCGGTCCGGGTGGCGGCGTCGGAGGACCACCCGGAGCTGCGGCATCTGCTGACCGGTCTGCCGGTCGCAGGCTTCACCGGCAGCCTGGAAGACCGCTTCGTCGCGCCCGGTACGAGCACCGGCACCGGACTGGTCCGTGCGAAGACCGGGACGCTCACCAACGTCCACAGCCTGGCCGGGCTGGCCCGTGACCGCACGGGCACGCTTCTGGTGTTCGCGATCGCCACGGACAGCGTCGCGCTCCCGCAGACCCTCAACGCTCGCGCCGCCCTCGACCGGGCCGCCGCAGCCCTCGCCAACTGCGGCTGCGCTGTCTGATCGGAAGCGTGTCTTGGGACATACGACTAGGGTCGGAACATGAGTACGGCGGAAGGCGGGACCACGGCCGAGATGGTCGACTGGCAGCTGGCGACCGGAGTGGCGCGCAAGCTGCTGCGCCCCGGACCGGCGGTCAGCCGCGCGGAGGCGGACCAGGTAGTGGCCGAGTTGCGGCAGTTCGCGGCCGACTCCGAGCACCACGTCCGGGAGTTCACGGGACTGCAGGCCACGTCGGCCACGGCGCCGGTCGTGATCGTGGACCGGCCCGGCTGGGTGCAGGCGAACGCGGACGGTTTCCGGACCGTGCTGCAGCCGCTGGCCGACAAGCTGCGGGAGAAGGCGGAGCGGACCGGCGGGCTGTCCTCGGCGGTCGGCTCACGGGTGACGGCCATCGAGGCCGGCGCGCTGCTCGCCTTCCTCTCTTCTAGGGTGCTGGGCCAGTTCGACCCGTTCTTCCCGGCCGAGCCAGACCCGGAGCGGCCCGATCTGACCGGCCGGCTCCTGCTGGTGGCGCCCAACGTGATGCACGTGGAGTCCGAGCTGGGCGTCGTACCGCGGGACTTCCGGCTGTGGGTGTGCCTGCACGAGGAGACGCACCGGGTGCAGTTCACGGCGGTCCCGTGGCTGCGGGACCACCTGCGGTCCGAGATCGCTCTGTTCCTGGACCAGGCCGAGCTGGACGCATCGGCGTACGCGGCGATGTTCCGGGAGGCTGTGCAGCGGCTGGGCCGGTCGATGCGGGGTGAGACCGAGCTGAGCCTGGTGGATCTGATGCAGTCGCCGGAGCAGCGGGCGGTGCTGGACCGGCTGACCGCGGTGATGTCGCTGCTCGAGGGCCACGCGGACTTCGTGATGGACGGGGTCGGGCCGTCGGTGATCCCGACCGTGGAGACCATCCGGTCCAAGTTCACGTCGCGCCGCCAGAGTGGCAACCCGGTGGACCAGCTGCTGAAGCGGCTGCTCGGGCTGGACGCCAAGCTGCGGCAGTACAAGGACGGCGCCGCGTTCGTCCGCCGAGTGGTCGACCAGGTCGGCATGGACGGGTTCAACCGGGTGTGGACCGGTCCCAACACGCTGCCGACCAAGAACGAGATCGCGAACCCCGATGCCTGGGTCGCCCGGCTCCACGGCTGAGCCGCCGGGCCGGTCCACGGCCGAGGAGCTGGTCCAGCACCGGAGAGGGAAGCTGCACCCCGCCGTGGCGCGCACCCGGGAGGCGATCCGGAGCATGCTGTCCGAGCTGCCGCACAGTACGACGGTCCTGGTGGCGTGCTCGGGTGGCACGGACTCGCTCGCCCTGGCCGCGGCGACCGCCTTCGAGGCGCCCAAGCTCAAGCTCCGCGCCGGTGCTGTCATCGTCGACCACGGTCTCCAGGCGGACTCCGCCCATGTCGCCGAGACGGCCGCCGAGCAGTGCCGGGGGCTCGGACTCGACCCCGTCCTGGTCCGCCCGGTAGAGGTCGGCAGCGATGGCGGTCCGGAGGCGGCGGCCCGGTCGGCCCGGTATGACGCGCTCCGCGACGCGGCCGACGAGTTCGGGGCGGACGTCGTACTGCTGGCCCATACTCGCGACGACCAGGCTGAGACCGTGCTGCTGGGGCTGGCCAGAGGGTCGGGTGCGCGTTCGCTGGCCGGGATGGCTCCGGTGGCCGGACTGCTCCGGCGGCCGTTTCTCGAGCTCCCACGCGCCACCACGGCGGCCGCGTGCATCGCGTCCGGGCTCCGGCCGTGGCACGACCCGCACAATGACGATCCGCAGTACACCCGGGTCAGAGTTCGCCACGAGGTGCTTCCGGTGCTGGAAGAGGCACTCGGACCTGGAGTGGTCGAGGCACTGGCCCGTACGGCGGGACTCCTCCGGGCGGATGCGGATGCACTCGACATGCTCGCCGCGGACCTGGCGGAGACGGCGGTCCGGCGTACTGACGATCAAGTGCAGTGCGACGTCGGAATGCTGGCGGACGAGCCCGCCGCGCTGCGGACCAGGGCGCTGCGCCAGGCGGCCCTCGAAGCCGGTTGCCGGGCCACCGACCTCACCGCCGGGCACATCGCGGCCGTCGACGCACTGGTGACGGACTGGCGCGGACAGCGATGGATCGATCTGCCCCAGGGGGTCCGCGCAATCCGCCGGGGCGGGTTCATCGTCCTGGGTCCGGATGTGACAGGCTGATCGTGTGGATGCGGCGGACATCGAGAAGGACCTGACCAAGATCCATTACACCGAGGACCAGATCCTGGCGAAGCTGCGGGAGCTGGCGGGGCGGATCGAGCAGGACTACGAGGGCAAGGACCTCCTGATGGTCGGCGTCCTGCGGGGCGCGGTGATGGTGATGGCCGACCTGGCCCGGTCGTTCAGCCGGCACGTGGAGATGGACTGGATGGCCATCTCGTCGTACGGCTCCGGGACGAAGTCGTCCGGTGTGGTCCGGATCCAGAAGGACCTGGACACCGACATCACCAACCGGCACGTGCTGATCGTCGAGGACATCATCGACACCGGGCTGACGCTGAGCTGGCTGGTCAGCAACCTGGAGTCACGGAAGCCGGCCTCACTGGAGCTGTGCACCGCGTTCGTGAAGCCGGGCGCGGCCAAGATGCGGGTCCCGGTCAAGTACGTCGGGCTGGAGCTGCCGGACGAGTTCGTGGTCGGGTACGGGCTCGACTACGCGGAGAAATACCGGAACCTGCGCAGCGTGGCGACGCTCGCGCCGCACGTCTATTCCTGACGACGCCGGGGCGGTGGGGCGGGGAAAGTCCTAAACTGGTCCCTCGGGGCGGACTTGGTGACGGCCTGTACAACAGGTCGTACCGTCTTTGGTGACCCTCGTGGTGTGTTGTCTTGTGCGACACGAGACACTTGGACTGGTGTTACCGTCTCAAGCCCGCATACCCGGGCCTGCCGAGCTAGGAGGGACGGGGCGTAGGCCTCGATCATGGACGTGAAGCGCATCTTCCGCGGACCCCTGTTCTGGATCGTCGTCGCCTTCCTGGGCGTACTGGTGATCGGACAGCTCCTGACCGGCTCGACCGGGTACAAGTCCGAGCCGACCGGCCAGGTCGTGCAGCAGATCCAGCAGGCGAAGTCGTCGAGCGACAAGACGATCAAGTCGGTGACGCTGATCGACCCCGACCAGGAGATCCGGGTCGAGAAGACCGACGGCACCAAGATCAAGGCGAACTGGGTCGACGGTCAGGCCGACACCCTCGGGGCCGACCTGCAGTCACTGTTCCAGAGCGGCAAGATCGAGCGGTACAACGTCGAGAACCCGAAGCCGAGCTTCATCGGCCAGGTGTTCTCCACGCTGATCCCGTTCCTGCTGATCGCGGTCGTCTTCATCTTCTTGATGAACTCCATGCAGGGCGGCGGATCGCGGGTGATGAGCTTCGCCAAGTCCAAGGCCAAGCTGATCACCAAGGACACACCGAAGACCACGTTCGCGGACGTGGCCGGCTGTGACGAGGCGATCGAGGAGCTCGGCGAGATCAAGGAGTTCCTGCAGGAACCGGGGAAGTTCCAGGCGGTCGGGGCGAAGATCCCGAAGGGCGTCCTGCTCTACGGCCAGCCGGGTACCGGTAAGACGCTGCTGGCCCGCGCGGTCGCCGGTGAGGCGGGCGTGCCGTTCTACTCGATCTCCGGTTCGGACTTCGTCGAGATGTTCGTCGGTGTCGGTGCCTCCCGGGTGCGCGACCTGTTCGAGCAGGCCAAGACGAACGCCCCGGCGATCGTGTTCATCGACGAGATCGACGCCGTCGGCCGGCACCGTGGTGCGGGCCTCGGCGGTGGTCACGACGAGCGCGAGCAGACGCTGAACCAGCTGCTGGTCGAGATGGACGGCTTCGACATCCGGGGCGGTGTGATCCTGATCGCGGCCACCAACCGGCCCGACGTGCTCGACCCGGCGCTGCTGCGGCCCGGCCGGTTCGACCGGCAGATCGCCGTCGACGCGCCGGACCTGCCCGGTCGCGAGCAGATCCTCAAGGTGCACGCGCGGGGCAAGCCGATGGCGCCGGACGTGGACCTGCGGGCCGTCGCCCGTCGTACGCCGGGCTTCACCGGTGCCGACCTGGCCAACGTGCTGAACGAGGCCGCCCTGCTCACCGCACGGAACAACCTGCAGGTGATCGACAACCGCGGGCTGGACGAGGCGATCGACCGGGTCATCGCCGGTCCGCAGCGCCGCAGCCGGCTGATGTCGGACAAGGAGAAGGTGCTGACGGCGTACCACGAGGGTGGACATGCTCTGGTCGCCGCCGCGCTGCCGCACTCCGACCCGGTGCAGAAGGTGACGATCCTGCCGCGGGGCCGGGCGCTCGGATACACGATGGTGATGCCGGACGAGGACAAGTACTCGACCACCCGGTCCGAGATGCTGGACAAGCTGGCCTACATGCTCGGTGGCCGCGCGGCCGAGGAGATGGTCTTCCACGATCCGACGACCGGCGCCAGCAACGACATCGAGAAGGCGAGCGCGCTGGCCCGGGCGATGGTCACGCAGTACGGCATGACCGAGCGGCTCGGCGCGATCAAGTTCGGCTCGGACGGCAGTGAGCCGTTCCTGGGCCGCGACTTCGGCAGCCAGCGGAACTACTCCGAGGAGATCGCGGCCGCGGTCGACGAGGAGGTCGGCAAGCTGATCCTGAACGCGCACCAGGAGGCCTTCGACATCCTGGTCGAGAACCGCGCGGTCCTGGACCACCTGGTCGAGGAGCTGCTGGAGAAGGAGACCCTGGACAAGAACGAGATCGCCCGGGTCTTCCAGCCGGTGGTCAAGCGGGAGCGGCGGCCGGCCTGGACCGGTTCGTCCACGCGGGTGCCGTCGGACCAGCCGCCGGTGATGCCGGTGCCGACCCGCGCCGAGCAGAACGGCTCGCTGTCGGATGTCCTGCCGGGCGGTTCGGTCGGCCCGGACGAGGCAGTGCGCCCGCCGACCTACGGCAGCGGCCCCACCCCGCCGTCACCGAACGACTGAGCTGACACCACAGCGCCGCCACCCATCCGG